>NZ_JBFBAH010000016.1:161005-165210 GCF_040682115.1 Streptomyces sp. NPDC051364
GCAGGAGACGGAGAAGGTTCCCGAGAAGGGTAAGGGCGAGGCTCCTAAGCAGGAGACGGGGAAGGTTCCTGGGCAGGAGACGGAGAAGGTTCCCGAGAAGGGTAAGGGCGAGGTCCCTAAGCAGGAGACGGGGAAGGTTCCTGGGCAGGAGACGGAGAAGGTTCCCGACAAGGGCACGAACCAGAATTCTGAGAACGGGACCGGCCAGAACTCCGAGAAGGAGTCGGGCCAGAATCCTTCCAACGAACAGGGCAACAACGAGCAGGGCAACCAGCAGGGCAACAACGAGCAGTCCGGATGACCCGGCGGCCCAGGCGCCTGGGGAGACAACATCGGCCGGCACCGCCAACTCGGGAGAGTGGTCCTCGGTGGTCAGAAGTGCATAGGGGTGTACGTGAGGGCTTTCTGCCGGTCGGTGGTGGTGGTGTAATCCACACCGAACCCGCGAAGGCCCTCACCCGTTCAACCGACCTCAGCCGAGACCGGCTTCACGCGTCTGCAACCACCCCTCGACGCAACGGCCGGTCACGGACAGAACTTGTCTTGGTGCCGCGGTTTGTTCCGAGTCGATCAGTCTCTGGTTGACCGTGTCCTGTGCGGCCTGGCCGCCTGGCAGTTGGCCTTGAGACTGCCTTCCTCCTGGAACGCCCTCCACTTGCCGGCCGCCACCATGCTGCGTTCCACACGTGCGTACCCCGGGATGCGATGACCGGTGTGCCGACGCCATAGGAGGCGCGGCCCGGGAGCAGACCCGCAGGCGTGGTGAACCGCGGGGCTGGCGGCGAGCCCGGCTGCTGACGCTCGACGGCTACGGGCCGTGGCGGAACAGCGTCCGGCAGGGCCAGATATCGGCGACCGGGTTCGAGCAGCTCCACGCGAGTTTCTCGCCCGGGAAGCAGAACGAGCTCAAGGAGCGGCAGTCGGCACTGGTGCTGCGGGACGACGAGGAAGACGGCGCACCGCCGCATCGGACAACGGTGGATCTGGAGGCGGGGATTGCGGTCGTCCGGATGACGCAGGCAGACCGGTAGGAGGTCACCGGCGTCCACCGCGGCGATCCCCTCGTGCACCCACCAGCTCGTACGGGGTGGACAGCGACGCCGGGCCGCAGCTGACGGTACGGGCGGCCCCGGCCCCGGAGCCGGAGCGAGTGCGGCCGCAGGATGCGCACACGCGCGAACGGCGTGCCGCGGCTGGATCGCCGTGACACGCCGTTCGCGGTAGGCCGGCAGCTCACAGTGCCGGCCCGTCAGCCCCTCAGGGGCAGCAGGTCCGCGTCAGCCGTTGCGGCGGTGGTGGCGGCGGCCGTCCCAGGAGTCGCTGTCGACGACGTTGCCGCGGTTGTCGCGGAGCGTGGCGCTGTCGCGCTCGTCCCACACCTGGTCGCGGCGGTCCTGGTAGACGTCGTGGCGGGTGTCGCGACCCTTGCCCGTGTGGACCTTGACGCTGGAACGGCCGTCCAGGCGGAAGTCGTTGAAGCGGTAGCGGTTGCCCTGCCGGTCGGAGAGGGTGAAGCCGCGCAGGTTGACGCTGTGGCGGCCGGTGTTCTTCACCTCGACCCATTCCCCGTTCAGGGCGCGGGCGGAGCGGTCGCTGCGGCCGGGGCTGTCGTACTGGACGTCGCCGATGACGATCGAGGAGTGCGGGGCCCGGTGGTCACGCCGGTGGTGGTCGTCGGCAGCGGCAGCCGGGAGGGCGGCGGCGCCGACCAGGGCGCCTGTGGCCAGGAACGTCGCGACGACGCGGCGGGTGGCGAGAGAAGCAGACATGAAGATGACCCCTTCAACAGACAGCGGCCCGTCCCGGCTCGTACGAGGCGGGTGGGCTCCGAACAGTTCCCGGCGTCCTGCCGAGGAGCCACACTCTGGCCCCGAAGCACCACCAAAAGCCACTAATTCGGCGCGTGTTGCCCAATGCGGATATACCAGTAACTCTTGCTTGTAGCGGACATGTGTCATGGCTGCGCTGACGCGGACTGCGGGAGTGTGCGCAGCGGGCGGTGGGAGGCTTGGGGACGGAAGCCTTCGCTGGTGAATGTCCTTTCGCCGGGGTGTCCTTCGAACCTGCGCCGAATGGGTTCAGGGTCGTGTAACAGCCGCTCCTACCGTTTCTTCGTACCTGCTCACGTGAACGGTTCTGGTGTTCCAAGACGGGTACGGTGCAGCGGCGGCACCTCGCCTTACCACTCGTCGGCGGGGCGTCAGAGCGAGGGCAGGTTGCCCCTCGGCGCCGGACCGGGTTTCCGCGGCGCGCGGATCAGCGGGAGCAGGGAGACCGCGCCCACGAGGGACAGCAGCGCCGCGGCCCTCAGCACGCTCTCGATGGCCGATCCGTCCGAAGCCGCCTGCTGCTCCGAGCCGCTCAGGACCTCCAGTACGGTCGCAGCCACCGCCACGGCCACAGCGCCCATCAGGACGAGAGAGGTCAGCACCAGTCCGGAGGCGGCGGCGAGGCGGCTCGAGGGAACGTACGACTGGGTGGCCACGCTCGTCAGCGCCCAGCCGAGTCCGAGCCCGATGCCCACGACGGCGAACACGGCTGTGTACAGGGCGAGCGGGTCCGCCCAGGTCAGCGCCAGAATGCTGGCCCCGCTCAGCAGGAGCCCGGCGGCCATCAGCGCTTCCGGCCGCCATCGCTGGGCGAGGTGGCCGGACCAGTAGCTGGCGGCCCCGGCGCCGACGGACAGTGCGAGGAAGACCAGCCCCGCGTCCAGCGGGGAGAGGCCGCGGACCTGCTGGAGGTAGAGCGCGGAGAGGACCGCCACGAGGCAGTACCCGATGTTGGACACGCAACCCGCCGCGGTGACCGTCACGAACGGCACGTTGTGCAGCAGGGACAGGTCCAGCAGCGGTTCGGCGGTCCGGCGTTCGATCACGACGAACAGGATCAGCAGCAGCGCTCCGGCGGCGAGGCAGGCCAGCGTCGCCGCTGAGGCCCAGCCCCAGTGGCCACCCTGGTCGACCGCGATCATGACCGCCGTGAGACCGCCCGCCACGGTGACGGCTCCGGGCAGGTCCAGGCCGTTGCCGGCCTCTTCATCGCGGGTGTCGGTGACGAACCGCAGCATCAGGAAGGCCGCGACGGCGCAGACCGGCACGTTCAGCAGGAACACCGCCCGCCAGCTGACGTGCTCGGCGAACACGCCGCCCACGAACGGGCCGAGGGCGACGCCGATCGCACTGAAGGCCAGCACCGTGCCCACCGCGCGGCCCTGGCGGTCGTCGCGGAAGTAGCCGCTGACGACGGCCACGGCCACGGGGAAGATCAAGGCTGCCGTGCCACCCTGCACCACCCGCGCCACGACCAGCCAGACCTCGTTCTGCGCGGCGCTGCACACGACGGACACCACGGCGAAGCCGATGAGGCCCCACACGATGACCGTGCGCCGCCCGTGGACGTCGGCGGCCCTCCCGCCCGTGATCATCAGTGCGCCCAGGGTCAGCATGTAGCCGCTGACCAGCCACTGCAGATTCGTGGTCGGTGTGGAGAATTCCCGGGCGATCACCGGGAGCATCAGGTTGAGGGCGAACCAGTCCATCTGGACCAGGAGCATGGACAGCGAGGCGGCCGCGATGACCGCGCGATCGCGGCCGGAGAACAGCCGGCGGCCGGACGACACGGTTTCCGCCTTGCCCACGCTCATCGACACGTCCCGTCCGGAGCCCCCACCACCCCACCCCAACCAGCATGCGCCCACCCGTGGCACCGGGCACCCTGCGGGGCGGGCGGCAAGGCAGCGGAGCCGCAGTCGCGCACGCTTGCGGGGGTCAGAAGGACCGGACGAAGTGCACGAGAGGCTCGTAATTGTCGTCGCCCCAGGGCTTCATCGGCTCAGCGGTGACGGGTTGCCATGACTGCTCGTTGCCGTAGTCGGTCTTGATGACGACGGCGTGGCACTCGTCACGGCCGTAGGAGGGCGGTTGGGTGAGAGCGGCGTACTTCGTCGTCACCAACGGGGTTGTTCGAGCCCTCTGTTGGCCGTCGGAGTACGTAGTCCGACGGCTTCGGCCCGTCTGAGCCGGGCCCTCGTAGGGATGCGGTGAGATGGACGTGTGTCCGGTGGAGGCTGTCGGCGGAGCTGCGGCCCCACGGTTGGCGGTCGCACGTCCCGGCGGTGCGGCGTGCGGATGCCGGAGGGGCTGTGGGCCTCTCCGGCGTCTGCTGTGTGGGGTGGTTTGGGGGCGGTGGTCACTTGCCGAGCTTGG
>NZ_JBFBAH010000017.1:0-136742 GCF_040682115.1 Streptomyces sp. NPDC051364
CGAGATACGACAAACTCGCCGTCCGCTACGAGGCAACCGTGCTGGTCGCAGCCATCAACGAGTGGCTGTGATCAGCACTTTCGCAACAGACCCTAGTGCAGCACTAGCCGGTGGGGCGGAGGGGCCGCTTGTAGTACCGCCACGGAAACCATCCCACGCCGACCGGAATCCAACCTTCCGATTCCATCCGCCGGTGTCGCGCGATGGAGGGGAGCGTCACCCGGCAGTGCTCCCAGGGGTGGGTGGAAGCCTCCACCTCGTGGAAGAAGGGGCCGTAGCCGACCATGTGCCAGCCGTCGCGGCCGGCCTCGTCCAGGGCGGCCATCTCGTTGAACGCGGTCAACCCGCTGAGGGTGCGGCGCTTCGGGGCGTTCGGTCCCTCGGCGGGCGGCGGCGACGAGCCCGCACCCGCAGCCTTGCCCGCGAAGCGCTGCTGGGCGGCCTGGCGGCTCACTCCCAGGACGCGGCCCACCGTGTCCCAGCTGTGGCCGGCGGCCCTGGCGCCCTGGACGGCCTCGCGCAGCAGCCGGCTCGCCTCCTCGGCTCCGACGCGCGAGGCGTCCACCAGGCGCAGGTAGCCGTGCGCGTCGTGCTCGAGCGAGTCGGCCAGTCCCTCGGGCGCGCCGAGGACGGCTGCGGCGATCCCTTCCCGGATCCGGGCGGTCTCCACCGGGTGGAGCAGCGGTTCGTTGCTCATCGGTGCAGTCCGGCAAGGGGTTCGAGGGCGTCGAGGACTTCCTCGTCGCGGCGCACCTGCTCGGCTTTGCGGGCGGTCAGGCCGGCCGTGCAGGCGATGAGTGCGAGGCCCGCGACGATCAGGGCGACGGTGGCGGAGGTACCGAGCCCGTCGCCGAACATCACCGTCACGGCCGGCAGGCTCAAGGCGAGCGGCAGTACGGCGGCCATGGATGGGGTGGTGGGAAAGGCGACCCGGTGCCGGGCCTTCGAATTCAAGATCGACATGCGTCAAGGAAACCTTGACACGGTCGAGTTGTCAAGAATTCCTTGACACCCTTCCCGGGTCCGCCGCACCGCCGCACCGCCGCACCGCGCTGACGCTCTGCGGCGTCCCCGCCGCCCGCTCCAGCTCGGCCGGCGCGTCGGGTCGTAGAAGCGGATCACGTTGTCGAGGTCGCACAGCGCCGCGTCGAAACGCCGCCCGGCGGTGGAACTCCTGGAAGTCGTCACCACCCCTGAACAGCACGGCAGATGTCGCCCGTCCCCTGGACCCGCAGATCCGTCACAGCGCCCCCGCTGCGCGAGAATGGCCTGATGACCAGCAGCGACGAGGGCGCCGAGCAGCCCTGGAACCCCCAACGGCAGCGCAGTGCCAACGAGCGGCTGCTGTGGGACCGGCTGCGGTCCGGCGGGGCCGCCTCGCGGGCCCAGCTCGCGCGCGAGACGGGGCTGTCCAAGCCCACCGTCTCCAGCGCGCTCGCCGCCCTCGAACAGGCCGGCCTGGTCCGGGAGGCCGGTACGCACGCACCCGAGCGGGGCCGGATCGCCGTGCTCTACGCCCCCGATCCGACGGCCGGTTACGCCCTCGGACTCGACATCGGCCGGAGCTGGCTGCGCGTCGCCCTGGCCGACCTCGACGGCACCGTCGTCGCCCGCTCCGACGTCCGCAACCAGGCCCGCACCGCGAACAGCATGGCCGACCTCGCCGTGTCCGCCGCCCGCGGGCTCGTCGCCGACTCCGCACTGGACCCGGGCAAGGTCACCCAGGCCGTCGTCGGCACGCCCGGCGTCTACGACGAGGACGAGCGCCGGGTCCGGTACGCCCAGCAGCTGCCCGGCTGGGGCCGCCCGGGGCTGCTCGACAGGATCCGCGACGGGCTCGGCCTGCCCGTCGCCGTCCAGAACGACGCCAACCTCGCGGCGCTCGGCGAGTACACGTACGGCGTCGGCGCGGGCAGCCGGCTCTTCGTCTACGTCATGATCGGGACCGGCCTCGGCATGGGCATCGTCAATGAGGGCCGGCTGTTCACCGGGGCGCACGGCGGCGCCGGCGAGATCGGCTTCCTGCCGTGGGCGGGCCACCGGGAGCCGGAGCCCGAGGCCGACAGCATGGAGGACGCCGTCTCCGCCGGGGCCGTGGTCCAGACGGCCCGCGCCCACGGGATGACCGGTCCCCTCACCGCCAAGGACGTCTTCGACGCCGCCCGAGCGGGAGACGCGGCGGCCGCCCGGGCGGTGGAACTCGAGGGCGAACGCCTCGCCCACACCGTCGCGGCGGTCTCCGCCGTCCTGGACCCGGACCTCGTCGTCCTCGGCGGCGGGGTGGGCCACAACGCCGACCTGCTGCGCACGGTCCGGCGGACGCTGCGCACCCTCACACCGCTGCGGCCGAAGGTGGCGCCCAGCAGCCTGGGGGAGGACGCGGTCCTGCTGGGCGCGGTGGCCACGGCGCTCGACGCGGCCCGCGACCTGGCCTTCGAAGGCCGCCGAGTTACAGCGGAGCCTGCTGCAGCGGTACGGGCCGCGGCGCCGCCGCCGGCGGCGGGTCCAGCCTGACCGGGGGCGGCGGGGCCACCGGCAGGGTCAGGCTCGTGATCCCGCACGGGACCTCGGGGGTGGCGTACGGGAGGTGCAGACGGCCCTCCCGGCTCCACAGCCCCGTACCGAGCCAGCCGTCGGGGGCCCCGAGGCGGAAGACGTGCCGGTCGGCGGGCCGCCACAGGCCGATCCCACCGTCCTCCAGCCGGAGCGCGACCCCGCAGGTCTCCGGCATCAGGGCCTGGCCCGGCTGCACCGCGAACGGGGTCCCCGCCTCCCCGCGCAGGCACTCCGGGAAGCGCACCGGGAGGGAGCTGCCCAGCACCCCCCAGCCCAGGCGCGGTTCGCCCGGGGCGTCCGAGCGGATCAGGAGCAGCCCGCTGTCGGGGTCGGCCAGCAGCAGCCGGTCGTCGCTGCCCTCCGCGATCTGGAGCAGCGGGGACACCTCGCCGCCGCGGCCCAGGTCCACCGCGACGGCCTTGGTGGTGCCCTCCAGCTCGCGGTCCAGCGCCAGCATCCGGCCGGCCCGGTCGAGCCAGACGCCGCCCGAGCACCGGCCCGGGATCCGGGCGACCTGTCCGAAGACGCCCCCGGCCACCCGCCAGACCGTGGTCCCGGCGTCCGAGGCGGCCAGGGCGAAGGCGCCGCATCCGTCCGGCGGCGGGGGCAGCAGGGACACCCGTACGCCGTCGTCCCCCGGCTCCACCGAGCCCAGCGGGAGCTCCCCGGTCCGGGGCCCGGCCGCGGCGCCGCCCGTCGGGTACAGCAGCGCGAAGGCGTGCCGCTGCGCGACCCGACGGTGGATCAGCACCCGCCCGTCGGCCAGCGCCAGCACCTCGCTGTCGGCCTCCTCGGGCTGCGCGAGCGGCAGCGGCACCGCGTACGGCTCGGGCCCGGCCAGCGTCCAGCGCTCGGGGTAGCGGGCCTCACCGTCCCCGGCCAGCCGGGCAGCGTACGACCCGTCCGCGGCGATGGTGAACGGGGCCGTCGTCGTGATCTCGATGGCACAGACAGTCATCCGTGCGTCACCTCCGGGGAGGAAAGCTAGTTATCGCAGTTCGGCCCGAACAGCGCGACCTTCCCCGCTTCACACATACGGGTGGCCGCCCGGCGGTTCGGCTGTGGTGGCGGGGGCGGTTGTGCTGTGCGATACCGGGGCGTTTGGGGTGAGTGGGGTCGGTTAGGTTTACCTAACTGACCTCGTGCCCCCCACCCAGGAGATCCGGCGGCAGGTCGAGGACCTCGCCGAGTAAGTCGTCGGGCAAGCCGTCGGGTAAGTCGTCGGGCAAGTACGGAGCAGACGTACGGGGTCCCGTACGGACTCTGCCGCTCCCGTACGGACGGTAGCCTTGGCCTGTGCCCCGTCTCTCCGAAGTCATCGCCGCGCTGGACGCTCTCTGGCCCCCCTCGCGGGCCGAGCAGTGGGACGCCGTCGGAACCGTCTGCGGCGATCCCGACGCCGAGGTCTCCCGGGTCCTGTTCGCCGTGGACCCCGTGCAGGAGATCGTCGACGAGGCCGTGAAGCTGGGCGCCGACCTGGTCGTCACCCACCACCCCCTCTACCTGCGCGGCACCACCACCGTCGAGGCCGGCACCTTCAAGGGCCGCGTCGTGCACACGCTGATCAAGAACGACATCGCGCTGCACGTCGCCCACACCAACGCGGACACCGCCGACCCCGGCGTATCCGACGCCCTCGCCGGCTCCCTCGACCTGCGGATCACCGGCCCGCTGATCCCCGATCCGAGCGACCCCGAGGGCCGCCGCGGCCTCGGCCGGATCTGCGAGCTGGACCACCCCGAGACCCTGCGCGCGTTCGCCGCCCGCGCCGCCGCCCGGCTGCCGCAGACCGCGCAGGGCATCCGCGTCGCCGGCGACCCCGACATGCTCGTCCGTACCGTCGCCGTCAGCGGCGGCTCCGGCGACGGCAACTTCGCGGCCGTCCGCGCCGCCGGCGTGGACGTCTACCTCACCGCCGACCTGCGCCACCACCCCGTGTCCGAGGCCCGCGAGCAGAGCCCGCTCGCCCTCGTCGACGCCGCGCACTGGGCCACCGAGTGGCCCTGGTGCGAGCAGGCGGCCGCGCAGCTCGACGCGATCTCCGAGCGCCACGGCTGGGGTCTGCGCACCCACGTCTCGCGCACGGTCACCGACCCGTGGACGGTGCACGCGCCGTCCGTCACACCCCCTTCTATCTCTGGAGCCCCCAACTGAACGCCGAGCCCGCCGACCAGATCCGACTCCTCGACATCCAGGCCCTGGACGTCCGGCTGTCTCAGCTCGCCCACAAGCGCAAGTCGCTGCCGGAGCACACCGAGGCCGAGTCCCTGAGCAAGGACCTGACGCAGCAGCGCGACCTGCTCGTGGCGGCCCAGACGCAGGCGAGCGACGCCGCCCGCGAGCAGACCAAGGCGGAGCAGGACGTCGACCAGGTGCGCCAGCGCGCGGCCCGCGACCAGCAGCGGCTCGACTCCGGCGCCGGCATCTCGGCCCGCGACCTGGCGAACCTGCAGAGCGAGGTCGTCTCCCTCGCCAAGCGCCAGGCCGACCTGGAGGACGTCGTCCTCGAGGTCATGGAGCGCCTGGAGGGCGCGCAGGAGCGGGTCACCGAGCTCACCGAGCGGGTCTCCGCCCTCGAGGCCAAGCTGACGGACGCCACCGCCCGCCGTGACGCGGCCACCGGCGAGCTCGACGCCGAGGCTGCGAAGATCACCAAGGACCGCGAGGTCATCGTCGCCTCGATGCCGGCCGACCTGATGGCCCTGTACGAGAAGATCCGCGTCAAGCAGGGCGGCGTCGGCGCAGCCCGCCTGTACCAGCGCCGCTGCGAGGGCTGCCGCCTGGAGCTCGACCTGGCCGAGGTCAACGAGATCAAGGCCGCGGCCCGCGACCAGGTCGTACGTCACGAGAACTGCGGCCGCATCCTGGTCCGTACGGCCGACTCGGGCATCTGATGCAGAGGCCTGTCCGGTTCGTCGTGGAGGCGGACGGGGGCTCCCGGGGCAACCCGGGGCCCGCCGGCTACGGCGCCGTCGTCCTGGACCCGGCGACGGGCGAGACGCTGGCCGAGCGCGCCGAGTACATCGGCGTGGCGACGAACAACGTGGCCGAGTACAAGGGGCTGATCGCCGGCCTCAAGGCCGCCCGCGAACTGGCCCCCGACGCCGTGGTCCAGGTCCGCATGGACTCCAAGCTGGTCGTCGAGCAGATGTCGGGCCGCTGGAAGATCAAGCACCCGGACATGAAGCCCCTCGCGGCGGAGGCGGCAACGATCCTGCCCCGCTCGCAGGTCACGTACGAGTGGATCCCGCGCGAGCGGAACAAGCACGCGGACCGGCTCGCCAACGAGGCGATGGACGCGGGCAAGCGCGGCAAGCAGTGGGAGCCGTCGGCTTCCTCGGCCGCCCTGGACACCTCGGCGGCCCGCGCCCTGGCCACCCCGCCGGCGGGCCCTCCGGGAGATGCCGCGAAGGGTGCCGCGGCCGTACGCGCCGCCCTCGCCTCCACCTCCCGTACGTCGGCCACCGCACCGGCACGCGAGGAGGCCGGAGCCGACGCCCTGTTCGCGGAGCCCGGCGCCACCGCCCCGGGACAGGTCCCCGCCCCGGCGGCCACCGCGGCCCAGGCCCCGACCGCCACGCCGGGCTGGGGCCCCGACATGGGGACCCCGGCGACCTTCGTCCTGCTGCGCCACGGCGAGACGGCTCTGACTCCGCAGAAGCGCTTCTCCGGCAGCGGCGGCGCCGACCCGGAGCTGTCCCCGGCCGGCCGCCGCCAGGCTTCGGCGGTGGCCGAGGCGCTGGCCGCGCGCGGCACCGTCCAGACGATCGTCAGCTCCCCGCTGCGCCGCTGCCGGGAGACCGCGCAGGCCGTCGCGGACCGCCTCGGGCTGGAGGTCACCGTCGAGGAGGGCCTGCGCGAGGTGGACTTCGGCGCCTGGGAGGGCCTGACCTTCGCCGAGGTGAAGGAGCGCTTCCCGGACGACCTCCAGGCCTGGCTCGACTCCCCGAGGGCAGCCCCGACGGGCGGCGGCGAGAGCTTCACGGCGGCCACCCGCCGGATCTCGGCGACCCGGGACCGGCTGCTGGCCGTGCACACGGGCCGTACGGTGCTGCTGGTCACGCACGTGACCCCGGTCAAGATGCTGGTGCGCCTCGCGCTCGGCGCCCCGCCGGAGTCACTGTTCCGGATGGAGCTCTCCGCGGCCTCCCTCTCGGCGGTGGCCTACTACGCCGACGGCAACGCCTCGGTCCGCCTCCTGAACGACACCTCGCACCTGCGGTAGCCGACGGGAAAGCCCCCGCCCCCCGGATTCGCCGGGGGCGGGGGCTTTTTCGCGGCGCCGCGCATGCGCGGATCGAAGAGGTACGGCAGACGAGCCGGCCTGTACGCCGGGTTCTGTCTCCCGGTGACCTCGCGGTCGCCGGGGAGACGGCCATCCATCTAGGACCGGCGTTGCCGCCGGCCTCGTGCGGTCTACCCGCGAACTCGGGCGAGCAGCCCTCAAGCGTTCGCGCAGAGCCGTCCGAAGACGGCTCCTCTTGACCTTGCTCCGGGTGGGGTTTACCTAGCCGCCTGGGTCACCCCAGGCGCTGGTGGTCTCTTACACCACCGTTTCACCCTTACCGCGGACCGAAGTCCCCGGCGGTCTGCTTTCTGTGGCACTGTCCCGCGGGTCACCCCGGGTGGCCGTTAGCCACCACCCTGCCCTGTGGAGCCCGGACGTTCCTCGGCGGGATCCGGAGATCCCGACGCGGCCGCCCGGCCGACTCGTCTGCCGTGGCGACCATGTTACCGGCTGTGCCACCCGCGGCTTGACCTTGACGCAGCGGCAGGGTTTCTACTGGACGGCATGCGGATCGGAGAGATCGCCGCGCTGGTCGGGGTCACCACCCGGGCCGTCCGGCACTACCACCATGTCGGCCTGCTCCCGGAGCCGGAGCGCAGGTCCAACGGCTATCGCGCGTACAGCGTGCGCGACGCCGTCCTGCTGGCGCGCGTACGCCGGCTCACCGAGCTCGGGCTCAGCCTCGACGAGGTGCGCGACGTCCTCGCGGACGACGCCGGGCGCGAGCCGGCCGACGTACTCGAGGAGCTCGACGCCGACCTGGCCCGGCAGGAGGCGGAGCTGGCCGAGCGCCGGCGCCGGCTCGCCGTGCTGCTGGCCGCGCCGCCCGGGGAGACCGAACCGGTCTCGCCCGCGCTCGCCGCGCTGCTCGCCAAGGCGCCGAAGACCGCCTCGCCGAGCGCCGCGATGGACCGCGAGCACCTGACGCTGCTCGACGTGTCCGGCGCCGCCGGCGAGGAGCTCTACGCCGCTTCCACGCCGACGACCCGCACACGCTGGTGGCCGCGCTGCGCCGGTCCGGCCCGGACGGGGCCCCGCCACGGGCGGGCGCCCGGGGCGAAGCCGGCGCCGAGGCCCGGTGACGCCGGGGCCTACTGCACCACGAAGTGGCAGGTCACGGAGGGTTGGCCGCGTACCGGCAGGCGCCGTTCGCGGCGCCGCCCGCCACGCCGGCCGCGGTCAGGGCGCTCACACAGCCCTGCAGGTCACCGTGCACACCCTGGACGCAGGCCGACGTGACGGCGTCCGAGACGTCGACTCCCGACTTCGCGACCAGGTTCGTGCAGGCCGGGATGTCCGCGTGGGCGGCGAAGGCCCCGCCGCCGAGTGCGAGGGTCAGGCCGGTGAGGACACCGGCGATACGAACCGACATGCGCATGGGAGGCACCTGCTCTCCGGGCGGTCGGGGGACTCGCGGATCCGGTCGCTCGCGGGTCCGGCAGGGGGCGCCGGACGGCTGCCCCTCTCCTATCGACGCTAGGGCAGCCCGCCGCCGCACGCACGCCGGCCCCGCGCAGGGCCGTGCACCCTGGGGCCGGTGGCTCGGGGTGGCATGGCGAGAGCCTTACCCTGGCTCGGGGGCCGCACCCCCTGCGCCGTGTCGTACTGAAGGAGAACCGCCGTGCTCGTGCTGCTGCCGCCGTCCGAGGGAAAGGCCGCCGGCGGCTCCGGCGCGCCCCTGGAGCCGGAGACGCTGTCACTGCCCGGACTGGCCGAGGCGCGGGCAGCCGTGCTGGCGGAACTGGTCGAGCTGTGTGCGGGGGACGAGCTGAAGGCCCGCGAGGTGCTCGGCCTGAGCGAGGGGCTGCGCGGCGAGGTGGCGAAGAACGCCGGGCTGCGGACCGCGGTGGCCCGGCCGGCGGGGGAGATCTACACCGGCGTGCTGTACGACGCGCTGGGCCTGGCGGACCTGCCGGCGGGCGCGCGGGCGCTGGCGGAGCAGTCGCTGCTGGTGTTCTCGGGCCTGTGGGGCGCGGTCCGGGTGACGGACCGGATCCCCTCGTACCGCTGCTCGATGGGCGTGAAGCTGCCGGCGCTGGGTGCGCTGGGGGCGTACTGGCGGGAGCCGATGGCGGCGGTCATGCCGGCTGCGGCGGGGGACGGGCTGGTGCTGGACCTGCGGTCCTCGGCGTACGGGTCGGCGTGGAAGCCCAAGGGCGAGGTGGCGGGGCGGACGGCGACGGTGCGGGTGCTGCACTCGCAGGTCGTGGACGGGGTGGAGAAGCGGTCGGTGGTGAGCCACTTCAACAAGGCGACGAAGGGGCGGCTGGTGCGGGACCTGCTCGTCGCGGGCGCCGTTCCCTCGACCCCGGCGGATCTGGTCACGGCGCTGCGCGACCTGGGCTACGCCGTCGAGGGCGAAGCCCCCGCAAAGCCGGCCAAGGCCTGGTCCCTGGACGTGGTGGTCACCCAGATCCACTGACAGCCGCCGGTCCGTGACCCGGGCCCGCTGCGCTTCGCGCAGCGGCTCGCCCGGGTCAGCGGCTCAGGGGCCAGGCCGCTGAAGGGGTCCGGTCGGACGCGCCCGCGTACGTGGCGCAGGCGTCCGTCAGCGTTTCCAGGAGGGTGAGGGGATCCGGGAGCGGGTGCTCCATACCGCGGATCCAGCTCACCGCGAGGTCGCCGGGGAGGGCGGCCGGGGGAACCAGCACGTAGCTGCCACGGCAGTGCCACCGCAACCCCGGGTGCTCGTCCATCGTCTCCGGGTGGCAGTCCAGCTCGCACGGCCACCACTCGTCCTCGTCCTCGGGGGTGCCGCGCGTCGCCGTGAAGAAGAGCATCCGGGCCTGGTCGCCCGTGCCGCCCGATTCCGCGACCGGGCCGACCTCGACGCCCGCCGCCAGCAGGCGGGCCAGTGCGCTCGCCCCGGCTTCGAGGGGGACGTCCAGTACGTCGTGGACCATGCCCGTCGCGGTGATGAAGTTCGCCTGCGGCTGGTTGCGTGCCCAGCGTTCGATCTGCGCGCGGTCGGTCGACGACTGCGTCTGCCAGGCGAAGGAGAGGGGGTGCCGCGCGGGCGTGGGACAGCCGATCCGCTCGCACGAACACCGGTAGCCGGCGGGGTGGGCGGCGGGGGCGAGCGGCAGGCCTGCGGCGGCCACGGCCAGGAGAAGGGCCTCGCGTGCGCGCTCGGGATCTTCGGGGGAGGGTTTGGGCCGCCGGCGCAGCCACTGGGAAATCCTGCTCTGCTCGCCGCGTTTGACGCGGCCGGACTCAGACCCCATCTATCCCCTCACCTCACCGTTTCCCCGGCAGACCCTCACATGGTCCCACCATCCTGCGGTCCGGGTGACCGCACTCCCCAACCGGGGGGTGGTGGAGAGGTGCACGGAGCGTGCGGAACGGTAGGCGGAATACCGTCACATTCCAGTTAAATTCGGCCAATTGTCCCCGCCGCCACCCGCCGACCACCGGCCGGTCACCCTCCCGTCAGCCGGCGGTGACCTTCGCCACCCCGCCCAGCACCCGGTCCACCAGTGCGTCCGTATAAGCGTGCGTCAGCGGCGCCGTCCGCAGCAGCCAGCGGTACGTCAGCGGCCCTACCAGCATCTCCACCGTCAGGCGCAGGTCCACGTCCGCCGCGAGCTGCCCGGCCTCCCGGGCCGCCCGCAACCGCGCCTCGTACAGGGCGAGCTGCGGCTCCAGCAGCTGCTCGGTGAAGCGGGCGCTCAGCTCGGGGTCGGTCGCCCCGGCGGCGGTCAGGGCGCGCGTGGGGGCTTCGTACTTCTCGTCGTTGAACTGGTCCACCGTCACCCGCAGCACCAGCTTGAGGTCCGCCGCGAGGTCCCCGGTGTCCGGGAAGCCGGTCCAGCCGGCCTCGGTCTCCGCGTCCCCGTAGAGCGCGAGCGAGGCGTCCAGCAGGACCGCCGCCTTCGACGGCCACCAGCGGTAGATCGTCTGCTTGCCGACGCCCGCGCGGGCGGCGATGGCCTCGATGGTCAGCTTGCCGTAGCCGACCTCGCCGACCAGTGCGAGCGCCGCGTCGAGGATGGCCCGCCGGGAGCGGTCGCTGCGGCGGGCGGGGTCGGGGGCTTTACCGTCGGACGTTCTGCTGCTCATTCGGACAAATTATCAACGCGAGACGTCTCGTCTTTGTGTCATTCCGTAAATCACCCCATCAGTTCACTGCGCGGTCTCCGCCGAGGAGAGACGATTCTCTCCACATCTCCCGTGAGTCGTGAGGAGCCTTCTTTGCGCAGAGACGCCACACCCCGGCGCTACTTGATGTGCCCACCCGCACACTTCAAGGTCACGTACTCCATCAACCCGTGGATGGATCCCACGAAACCGGTGGACCTGCCCCTCGCACACGCCCAGTGGGAAGACCTCCGGGACCGCTACCGCTCCCTCGGCCATACCGTCGAGACGCTCGTACCGGACCCCGAGCTGCCCGACATGGTCTTCGCCGCGAACGGCGCCCTCGTCGTCGACGGCCGGGTGCTCGGCGCCCGGTTCGCCTACCCGGAGCGCGCCGCCGAGGCGGAGATCCACCTCGACTGGTTCCGGACCCACGGCTTCCAGGACGTCCACGAGCCGTCCCATGTCAACGAGGGCGAGGGAGATTTCGCGGTCACCGCCAGCTACATCCTGGCCGGCCGGGGCTTCCGCTCCAGCCCGCTCTCGCACGACGAGGCGCAGGAGTTCTTCGGCCGGCCGGTCATCGGCCTCGACCTGGTGGACCCGCGGTACTACCACCTGGACACGGCGCTGTGCGTGCTCGACGGCGACGAGGTCATGTACTACCCGCCGGCTTTCTCGCCCGGCAGCCAGGCGGTGCTCGGGCGGCTGTTCCCGGACGCGCTGATCGCCGGCGCCGAGGACGCGGCGGCCCTCGGCCTGAACGCCGTCTCGGACGGCCGGCACGTCCTGCTCCCGCAGGCGGCGGCCGGGCTGTTCGCACCCCTGCGGGACCGGGGCTTCGAGCCGGTCCCGATGGACCTGGGCGAGCTGCTCAAGGGCGGCGGCAGCGTGAAGTGCTGCACCCAGGAACTGCGGATGTAGCGGCTACGGGGTGGCCGGCGGCCACTCATGGCCCCAGTCGGCGTCCCGCGCCGCCTTGTACAGGTCACCGTGGCGCTTGGTCACGTTGACCCGGGTCAGTCCCTCGCTCTCCGGACCGCACAGGTCCAGCAGGACGAGCCCCTTCCGGATCTGCGGCCTCCGCGTGATCCGGGAGGTGGCCGGCTCCACCGGGAAGCGGGTCGCGGCCACGTAGCTGAACTTCTCGTCCTCGTACGGGAGGGACCCGCCCTTGACCTGCCGGTGCAGGGAGGACCGGCTGACCCGCGCAGAGAAGTGGCACCAGTCCTGCCCGACCTCGATCGGGCAGGTGCCGTCGTGCGGGCACGGGGCGGCGACCTTCAGTCCCGCCCCGATCAGCTGGTCGCGGGCCTCGCGGATGCGCAGGTACCCCTCGGGCGTGCCCGGCTCGATCAGCACCACCGCCTGCCCGGCGCGGGCCGCCTCGGCGACCACGGCCCGGCGGGCCTCCGGCGTCAGCTCGCCGAGTACGTACGACACCGTCACGAGGTCCGCGTCGGGGAGGGCCAGCCCGGATCCGATGACGGCCCGCCGCCACTCGGCGGTGCGCAGCACCTCCGAGCCGGAGGACGCCGCGAGCTCCTTGCCGAGGGCCAGCGCCGGCTCCGCCCAGTCCAGGACCGTGGTGCCGCGCGGGCCGTCCCAGATGGCGTCCACCGCCCAGGTCGCCGCGCCCGTGCCGCCGCCCACGTCGACGTGGGAGGCCGGGGACCACTGCGGCGCGGCCTCGGCGAGCGCGTCCAGGGCGGACCGTACAGCCTCGAAGGTGGCCGGCATCCGGTACGCCGCGTACGCCGCCACGTCGGAGTGGTCGCGCAGGACGGGCGCGTCGGTCGGGGTCCGGCCGCGGTAGTTGGCGATCAGCCGGTCGACGGCGGCGGTGGCCTGCTTCGGCGGGAGCCCGTCGAGCAGCCCGCCGAGTGCGGACCGCAGGGTTTCGGCGCTGGTGGGGACGGAGGCGAAGGCGTTCACCTGCGAAGTTTACGGCGCCCGGGACACCCCGGACGCCGTGCCGACGCCCCCGCCCGAGCCCCCGCCTCCGCCCGGGCCCGGGCCGTCCGGCTCACACCCTGCCGTCCGGCCGGGGCCCGGGCGTCCGGCTCAGACCGCGGACTCCCGGTTCTGCCAGGGCCGGCACATGCCGGCGAAGCAGGCGGCCGCCAGCAGCGAGCACACCAGCTGGACCACCGCCATCGGCACCGCCGTGCCCTCGCCCGCGATGCCGACCAGCGGCGAGGCGATCGCCCCGACCAGGAAGGAGGAGGTGCCCAGCAGCGCCGAGGCCGACCCGGCCGCGTGCGGGGTGCGCATCAGCGCCAGCGCGTTGGTGTTCGGCAGCACCACGCCCATCGCCGACATCAGCACGAACAGCGCGGCGGCGATCGGGACCAGCCCGACCTCCCCGAACACCCCGGCCGCTATCAGCAGCAGCGCCACCGAGGCGGCGGTGATGACGGCGATCCCGCCCGCGAGCACCTTGTCCAGGCGGACCCGGCCGACCAGCAGCTTGCCGTTGACCTGTCCGGCGGCGATCAGGCCGACCGAGTTGAGGCCGAACAGCAGGCTGAAGGCCTGCGGTGAAGCCCCGTAGATCTCCTGCACCACGAAGGGCGAGGCGGAGATGTACGAGAAGAGCGTGGCGAAGGCGAAGCCGCCGGCCAGGGTGTACCCGGCGAAGACCCGGTCGGCGAGCAGCCTGCGCATGGTCCGCAGCGCGGAGCCCACGCCGCCGGTCTGCCGCTGCTCGGGCGGCAGGGTCTCGCCGAGGCTGCGCCAGACGACGAGGGTGAGCAGGGCGCCGACGGCCGTGAGGACGACGAACACCCCGCGCCAGTCGGAGAAGCGGAGCACCTGGCCGCCGATGAGCGGGGCGACGACCGGGGCCACGCCGGATATGAGCATCAGTGTGGAGAAGAACCGGGCCATCTCGACCCCGTCGTACAGGTCGCGTACGACGGCCCGGGCGATGACGACCGCGGCGGACCCGGCCAGGCCCTGGAGCAGCCGGAAGCCGATCAGCAGCTCGGCGGTCGGGGCGAGGGCGCAGATCGCGGTGGCGAGTACGTAGACGACCATGCCGAACAGCAGGGGCCGGCGGCGGCCCCACTTGTCGCTCATCGGGCCGATGACGAGCTGGCCCAGCGCCATGCCGGCGAGGCAGGCGGTGAGGGTGACCTGGATGGTGGCGGCCGGGCTGTCCAGGGCGTCGGTGACCTCCGGCAGGGCCGGCAGGTACATGTCCATGGACAGCGGGGGGAGGGCGCTGAGCCCGCCGAGTATGAAAGTGACGAGCAGTCCGGTACGGCGGGCGGACGTGAGCGGGGCGGAAGCGGGCCCCGGTACGGAAGGGGTCTGCGGTGCGGAAGCGGTCTGCGGTGCGGAGGGCGTCTCGGGCGACGGCTCGTGCGAGGGGGCCGTCGCGGGGCCTCTCTCCGGCATGCGGAACTCCAGTCTTTTCGTCGTCTTTTCACACCCCCGGCCGACCCATGCTCTCAGCTGTCGGAACGTCCGTGGACCGATGCGACATGTGACGTAGCCTGCGGCCCCATGAACGCAAGTGGGAAGAAGATCGCCCTGGTCACCGGGGCGGGCTCCGGCATCGGCCGCTCCGTGGCGCTGACCCTGGCGGCCGCCGGCTGGTCGGTGGCCGTCGCAGGCCGCCGGAGCGAACCGCTGGAGGACACGGCGAAGGCGGCCGGGGCCGGCGCGGACGTGCTGGGCGTACGGGCGGACGTGAGCGATCCGGACGACGTGGCCGCGCTGTTCGCCGCGGTCCGCGAGCACTACGGGCACCTCGACCTCCTCTTCAACAACGCCGGGACCTTCGGCCCGGGCGGCGTCCCGCTGGAGGACCTCACGTACGAGGCCTGGCGCTCGGTGGTCGACGTCAACCTGACCGGGTCCTTCCTGTGCGCGCAGGCAGCCTTCCGGCAGATGAAGGCGCAGGACCCGCAGGGCGGCCGGATCATCAACAACGGCTCGATCTCCGCGCACGTGCCGCGGCCGAACTCGGTCGCCTACACCGCGACCAAGCACGCGATGACGGGCCTGACGAAGTCGCTCTCGCTGGACGGGCGGCCGTACCGGATCGCCTGCGGGCAGATCGACATCGGCAACGCGGCCACCGAGATGACCGAGCGGATGCAGACCGGGATCCTCCAGGCGAACGGGCAGCTGGCGGTGGAGCCGGTGATGGACGCCGCCGACGTGGCGCGCACGGTGCTGCACATGGCGGAGCTGCCGCTGGAGGCGAACGTGCAGTTCGCGACGGTGATGGCGACGACGATGCCGTACATCGGGCGCGGCTGATCCCCTGGCCGGGGTCGGGGCAGTGGGAATGCGGGCGGCGGGCCGGGAGTTGGGGTGATCATGACTGACGTGCTGCGTTACACGGCCTTCTCCGACGACCCGGCCGGGGGCAATCCCGCCGGGGTCGTGCTCGATGCGACCGGGCTGGACGAGGCCGACATGCTCGGTATCGCCGCCGAGCTGGGCTACAGCGAGACGGCCTTCCTCACCGCCCCGCCGGAGGGCCTCGGCGGGGAGGCCGGACGGGCCTTCACCGTGCGGTACTTCAGCCCGAAGGCGGAGGTCCCCTTCTGCGGGCACGCCACCGTGGCCACCGCCGTCGCGCTGGGCGAGCGGATCGGGCCGGGCGAGCTGGTCTTCGCGACCCGCGCGGGCACGGTGCCGGTGTCGGTGACCCGGGACGGGCAGGGCGGCCTGCGGGCTGTCCTGACCAGCGTCGAACCGCACGTCGAGGACGTCGACCCGGCCGACCTCGCCGAGGCGCTGGCCGCGCTGGACTGGCCGGAGGCCGACCTGGACCCGGCCATCCCGCCGCGGATCGCCTATGCCGGAAACCGCCACCTGGTGCTCGGCGCCGCCACCCGGGCCCGGCTCGCGGACCTTGCGTACGACTTCCCCCGGCTGGAGGCGCTGATGCGGCGCCTGGACCTGACCACCGTCCAGCTGGTGCACCGGGCGGGCCCGGCGCTGTTCGACGTACGGGACCCCTTCCCGGTCGGCGGCGTCGTGGAGGATCCGGCGACCGGAGCCGCCGCGGCCGCCTTCGGGGCGTACGCGCGCGAGCTCGGCCTGGCCCCGGCGGACGCCGTCCTCACCCTCCACCAGGGCGAGGACATGGGCCGCCCGGGCGTCCTCACGGTGGAACTCCGCGCCGGCGACCCCCGGGTGCGGGTGGGCGGCAGCGGGGTCCGCATCGCATGAGCCCCGCCCCACATGCGGCGACGGTGCTGACGTACGCGGAAGCCGAGCTGCCGGCCGGGCTCGCCGCGCAGGTCGCGGCGCTGGAGGCGCAGGCCTGGCCCGGCGCCGGCGCCGGGCACGACCCCGCGCTGGCCCCCCGGGTGATGCTGCTGCTGGACGAGGACGGCACGGTGGCCGCCTCGTTGGCGCTGCTCCACAAGCCGGTCCGGCACGCGGGGCGTACGTACCGCGCCGCCGGGCTGAGCACGGTGGTGACCCGGGACACCGCGCGGGGCCGCGGGTACGGCGGCCGGCTGGTGGCGGCGGCCCGCGCGGCGCTGGCCGCCGACCCGGCGGTGGACCTGGTGCTGTTCAGCTGCGACAGGCCGCTCGTCCCCTTCTACGAGGCGGCCGGCTTCACCCGGCTGCCCGGGACCGTACTGGTCGGCGGGACGCCCGAAGAGCCGCTGGCCACGGACGCGCCCGGCTTCGCCAAGGAGGTCCTGGCCGACTTCCCCTGCCCGGACACCGATGCCGCGGCCTTCGCGGGAGCACGGATCGCCTTGTACCCGGGGCTCGTCGACCGCCTCTGGTGACCCGGCCCGGACATGCCGAAGGGGCCCGGATCATGTCGATCCGGGCCCCTCCGCATGCCTTACGGGCCGCTGGTCCCGGCCTCCGCGGAGACCGCCTTCGGCGTGGCCGCCGGGGCCGCCGGGGCCGCCGTACGGCCGAGCACCCCGAGGAACAGGAGCAGCGTCGGGACCAGGTACGCCGCCCACACCGCGACCTGGAGCCAGGTCGGGTCCGGCTGGAAGTTGAACGTGCCCTTCAGCAGCGTCCCGTACCAGCTGTCCGGCGGGACCACCGAGGTGACGTCGAAGGCCTTGCTCATGAGGCCGGGCAGGAACTCGGCCTCCTGGAGGTCGTGGACCCCGTACGCGAGCACGCCCGCGGCGACCACGACCAGCATCCCGCCGGTCCAGGTGAAGAACTTGGACAGGTTGATCTTCAGCGCCCCGCGGTAGAACAGCCAGCCCAGCAGGATCGACGAGCCGATCCCGAGCAGCACGCCCACCAGCGGACCCGCGCCGTTTCCGGCCGCGTGCACCGACCGCCACACGAACAGAGAGGTCTCCAGGCCCTCCCGGCCGACGGCCAGGAACGCCGTCGTGACCAGGGCGCCCGTGCCCATCGCGAGGGCCGCGTCGAGCTTGCCCTGCAGCTCGGTCTTCATGTGCCGCGCGGTGCGCTTCATCCAGAAGACCATCCACGTCACGAGGCCCACCGAGACGATCGACAGGCTGCCGCCGATCGCCTCCTGCGCCTGGAACGTCAGCTCCGAGGTGCCGAATTCGAGGCCCGCGCCGAAGGCCAGGCTGAGCGCGGCCGCGAGGCCGACGCCGAGCCACAGCGGCCCCAGCTTGTCCTTGTTCCCGGTCTTCACCAGGTACGCGATGAGGATGCAGACGACCAGGCTGGCCTCGAGCCCCTCGCGCAGGCCGATCAGATAATTGCTGAACACGTCGGTTCCTTTCCGTGCCGCGGAACTACGCGAACAGCGCCCGGCCCCACCAGTCGTCCTTGTCGCGGACGCCCGGCGGGACGGCGAAGAGGGCCGAGCTCACGTGCTGGATGTACTCGTTGAGCCCGTCGTTCTTGGACAGGTTGCGCTGGATCGGGACGAAGCCCTTGCGGACGTCCCGCTGGTAGGCCAGGAAGAACAGGCCGGCGTCGAGCCTGCCCAGTCCGTCCGAACCGTCGGTGAACGAGTAGCCGCGGCGCAGGATCGTGGCACCGCTGTTGGTGTCCGGGTGCGCGAGGCGGACGTGCGCCTCCGGCTTCATCGCCTTCAGGAACGGCTCGTCGCGCTCCTTCGACTTGCCGACCGGCGCGCCCTCGGCCTTGTCCCGGCCGAAGATGTCCTCCTGCTCCTGGAGCGGAGTGCGGTCCCAGGTTTCGATGTGCATGCGGATCCGGCGGGCGACCAGGTACGAGCCGCCGGCCATCCACGCCGAGCCGTCCTTGGCCTCGTCCCCGACCCAGACGTGCTTGTCGAGGGCGGCGTTGTCGGTGCCCGCGACGTTCCGGGTGCCGTCCTTGAAGCCCATCATGTTGCGCGGGGTCTGCTCGTCCGGGGTGGTGGACGAGGTCTTGCCGAAGCCGAGCTGCGACCAGCGCACCGCCGTCTTGCCGAAGCCGATCCGGGCGAGCTGGCGGATCGCGTGCACCGCGACCTGCGGGTCGTCCGCGCAGGCCTGCACGCAGAGGTCGCCGCCGCTCTTGGCCGGGTCCAGGTTGTCGCCGGGGAACTGCTCCAGGTCGACCAGGGCCTCGGGGCGCCTGCCCTCCAGGCCGAACCGGTCCTTGGCGAAGAGCGAGGCGCCGAAGCCGATGGTCAGCGTCAGCCGGGACGGCTTGAGACCGAGGGCCTCGCCGGTGTCGTCCGGCGGGGCCTCGGGGAGTCCGCCGACGGCGCCCTCGCCGACGGGGAGTCCTGCGGTCATCCGCTCTGCGGCCCGCGTCCAGTCCTTGAGGAGCTGGACGAGCTCGGCGCGGTCCTTCGTCTTCACGTCGAACGCGGCGAAGTGCAGCCGGTCCTGGACGGCGGAGGAGATACCGGCCTGGTGCTTGCCGTGGAAGGGCACGGCGGAGCCGCTGAGCGCAGCCGGAACGGCGTCCGTGGTGTCGGTGAGTGCGGCGACCGTACCGCCCGCCGCGGCGGCGCCGAGCGCGAGCCCGGCACCGCCCCAGCCGAGCACGGCCCGGCGGGACGGCCCGCCGGTTGCCTCACCGGTGGCGGCCTCGGCGGTGTCCAGGGCAGCGGCCTCGGTGGCCGCGCCGGTGGTGCTGGTGTCGTCAGACATGTCGGTTACCCCTGATCCGCGTTACTTGGCGACGGCGGCGGCAAGCTTGGACAGCGGCTCCCCGAGGGCGCTGACCGCGTCCGAGAGCTCCTTGCGCTGGTCCTGGCCGACGGTCTCGTACGACGTGAAGTCGTAGGTGTTCTTGTCGGCGCGGTACTTGTCGAGCAGCGTGTTCATCGCGGCGAACTGCTTGTCCAGCTCAGCGGACAGGGCCGGGTCGTTCTTCGCGGCGACCGGCTTGAGCAGCTCGTACGCCTTCTGGGCGCCCTCGACGTTGGCCTTGAAGTCGACCAGGTCGGTGTGGCTGTAGCGCTCTTCCTCACCGGTGACCTTGCCGCTGGCGACCTCGTCCAGCAGCTCCTTGGCACCGTTCGCCATCGAGGTGGGGGTGATCTCCGCCTGACCGACCTTCTTCTGCCAGTCGTTGAGGTCGGTGATCAGCTGGTCGGCGAGCTTCTTCTCGTCGTCGCCGATCTTGTTGTCGGCCCACAGGGCCTTCTCCAGGCGGTGCCAGCCGGTCCAGTCCTTCGCCGGGTCCTGGCCGGCCTCCAGGCCGTCCTCGCGGACGTCGACCTTCGGGTCGATGTCGCCGAAGGACTCGGCGACCGGCTCGGTGCGCTCCCAGCCGATGCGGGACGCGGCGTACGCCTTCTTGGCGGCCTCGACGTCGCCGGCCTTGACCGCGTCCGCGAAGGCCTGGGCCTTGGGGAGGGTCTGGTCGGCCTGCTCCTGCACGTACTTGCGGTACTCGGCGACCGCGGCGTCCAGCTCGGGGCTGCGCTTCTCGGCGGCGCCGTTGCCCGTGGCCTTGACCTTCTGGCGGATGCCGTCGCCCTTCATGCCGGGCTTGCAGGCGATCTCGTACTCGCCGGCCTTGATCTCCGCGGTGATGGAGGCCTTGGTGCCGGGGCCGATGTTCTCGCGCTCGGCGACGATGCGGTCGTCCGGGAAGAGGACGTAGACCTCGGTGACCTTGGAGCCCTTGTTCTCGACCTCGAGGGTGACCTTTCCGGCGGGGAACTCCGTCTTGGAGACCTCGCAGGCGCTGTCGGAGGCTGCGACCTTGACCGCCCCGTCGCCGGCGCCGCTCTTCTCGGCGCAGCCGGTGACGGCGGTGAGCGCGGCCACGGCGGCGACCGCGGTGAGGACGGTGAGGCGGGCGGGACGCATGCGGGCTCCTGGCTGTCTGGCGTTCGGCAGACGGCCGCCCCGATCAGGAGGGCGGCCGGTGAGGCGGACCTAACTTAACCGAGGCTTACCTGACCCATACCCGCGCGTCCAGTGATTCAGCCCACACGTACGGCCGCCGGACACGGGGCCGTCACGGGACCTTCAGGAGCAACCCATGGGACGGTCAAGCCTAGGTCAAACCGAGGTCCACCCTTCCGTGCGGCGGAAGGGCCGTCGCCATGGCGGAACGGCCGTCGTCCCGTACGGGGACCACGAGCGGGACCCCGGTCCGCGGATGCGGGAGGACCTCGACGGCCTGCCGGTAGACCCGGCTCAGCAGCTCGTCCCCGAACACCTCCGCCGGCGGTCCGTCCACCGCGATGCGCCCCTCGTGCAGTACGGCGGCCCGGTCGGCGTACGCGGCGGCCAGGCCCAGGTCGTGCAGGACGACCACCACCGCGTCCCCGGCCGCGGCCCGCTCCCGGCAGATCCGCAGCACCAGCTCCTGGTGGCGCAGGTCCAGGGCGGCGGTCGGCTCGTCGAGCAGCAGCAGCGGGGCCTGCTGGGCCAGCACCCGGGCCAGCGCGACCCGGGCCTGTTCGCCGCCGGAGAGCGCGGAGAAGGGGCGGGCGGCGAAGCCGGCCACCTCCGTCGCGGCCATGGCGGCGGCCACCGCCTCCTCGTCGGATTCGGCGAGCGGGGTGCCTGCCCAGGGGGCGCGGCCCATCCGAACGACGTCCCCCACCGGGAACGGGAAGGACATCTCCGCGGACTGGGGGAGCACGGACCGGCGCAGGGCCAGATCCGGGGCCGCCCAGTCGCCCACCGGGCGCCCGTCGATCCGTACGAGGCCCTCGGCGGCGGGCAGATCGGCCGCGAGGGCGGCCAGCAGGGTGGACTTGCCGGCGCCGTTCGGGCCGACCAGGGCCAGCACCTCGCCGGCCCGCGCGGTCAGGTCGATCCCGGCCAGCACCGCGCGCTCGCCGAGCCGGACACGGAGGCCGACGGCCTCGGCGAAGGCGGCGCCGGGGGACGGCCGGGCGGGGACACTGCGCCTGCTGCGCCGGAAGAAGGGGATGCTCACGCCCAGCCTCCCTGCTTGCGGCGGGTGCGACGCAGCAGCCAGAAGAAGAACGGGCTGCCGATCAGGGCGGTCAGCACACCGAGCGGCAGCTCGGCGGGCTGGGCGATGGTCCGGGCGGCCAGATCGCCGCCGAGCAGGACCACGGCGCCGGCGAGGGCGCTGCCCGGGACCAGGAAGCGGTGGCCGGGGCCGTTCGCCATGCGCAGCAGATGCGGGACGAGCAGCCCGACGAAGGTGATGACGCCGGCCACGGCGACGGCGGCCGCGGTGAGCAGCGCGACGACGAGGATGAGCGTGAGGCGCAGCCGCTCCACGTCCACGCCGAGATGGCGGGCGGGCCGCTCGCCGAGCGAGAGCAGGTCCAGCTTGCGGGCGTAGAAGGGGGCGACCAACAGGCCGGCGAGCGCGCAGGGCACGACGGCGAGCACCTTGGGCCAGGTGGCCTGGGCGAGGGAGCCGAGCTGCCAGAAGGTGATCTGGTTGACCTGGCCGCTGTCCGCGAAGAAGACGAACAGGCCGATCAGGGCGCCGGCGAAGGCGTTGACGGCGATGCCCGTGAGGATGAGGGTGACGACCTCGGTCTTGCCGCCGTTGCGGGAGAGGAGGTAGACGGAGCCGACGGTGACGAGCCCGGCGACGAACGCGCAGGCGGTGACGGTCCAGTTGCCGAAGAAGCTGAGCCCGAGTCCGATGGCGGCCACCGCGCCGACGGCGGCGCCCGCGGAGATCCCGATGACGCCGGGCTCGGCGAGCGGATTCCCGAACACCCCCTGCATCAGGGCCCCCGCGCAGCCCAGGCTCCCGCCGACGAGCAGCGCGAGAACCACCCGGGGGAGCCGTACGTTCCACAGCACGCTCTCGCCGACCCGGTCGAGCGCGGCTCCGCCGAGCCCCAGCCGGTGCTGCACGGAGCCGAGCACGTCCCCGACGGGAATCCCGTAGGCGCCTACCCCGGCGGACACCAACGCCAGCCCGCCGAGCACGAGGACCAACGCCACGATCAGCCAGTCACCGGTGCGGCGGGGTGCTTTGCCCGCCTGCGGCAGATCCGGCTCCGCCGGCGTTTGCGGCGCGGCCGTTCGGGGGCCGGCCCCCGACAACCCGGCCGCACCTGTGTTCCGTCCCGTCACGTCACGCGGTCTTTCCGTACAGCTGGGAGATCAGCGAGCTCAACACCTGGTCGGTCCGGGGGCCGTAGTTCAACAGCACGCCGTCGTCGACGGTGACGACCCGCCGGTCCATCCCCGCCGGGGTCTGTGCGACGCCCGGGATCTTCACCAGGCCGTCCGTACCGCCCACGGACTCCAGCCCCTTGGACATCACCAGGATCGCGTCGGGCGCGGCAGCCGCCAGCGCCTCGCTCGTGATCGGCGTGAAGTCCTTGCCGAGCCCCGACTCCTTGCCCGTGTCCACGGCGCCGGCCGCTTCGAGCAGCGAGGCCGCGCCCGAGTCGGAGCCACCCATCAGGTACACGGAGGCGGTGCCGCGCAGGTACAGGAAGGCCACCCGCGGCTTCTTACCGGTGGCCGCATCGGCGGGGATTCCCTTGCGGGCGGCGGAGATCCGGTCCGCGGTGCGCTGGTTCAGCTGCGTCCCGGCGTCTTTGACGCCCAGCGCGCCGGCTACCGTCCCGATCCGCTTCGGTACGTCCTCCAGCGACTTGGCCGGAGCCACCACCAGCAGCGGGATGCCCGCGTCGCGGATCTGCCCGATCGCCTCGGCCGGGCCGGAGGTGGTCTCGGCCAGTACCAGCGTCGGGCGGAGCGACAGCACGCTCTCCGCCGAGACGTCGTGGCCCCGGGTCACCACCGGCAGCTGCGCGGCCTGTTCGAACGTGGCCGTGATGTCGCGGGCGACGACCTGGGGGCCGAGGCCCAGCGTCTGGACGATCTCGTTGAGGCTGCCCGTCAGCGGGACCACCCGCTCCGCCGAGGTCACCGTCACCTCGCGGCCGTCCGCGGAGGGCACGGTCACCGGGAGCGCCGGCAGTGGCGCCGGGGAGAGCGGCTCCACGCGGTCCGGCGCGGCGGCCGGGCGGGCGGCGGCGCCGGGTCCGGTGCCGGACGTGCCTGCGCAGCCCGTCAGGGCGGCCAGGGCCAGCGCGGAGAAGGTGAGCGCGAGGGCAAGGGTGCGGCGGGGGGCGCGGGTTGACGCGGCGGGCGTAGGCACGAAGGCACCGTCCTGATCGTCCGGCTGGAGGTCGGGCTGAGGTTCCGGGGAGTCGGGGGTTCCCCTCCGACTGGAGGTAGCTTAGGTTAGCCTAACCTTATTAACCAGACCCGGAAGGGGCATTCATGCCCTCGCGACCCGCCCGCGCATCCGCAGTCGCCCTGTTGGCGGCCCTGGCGGCCCTGTTGGGCGCCTTGCTCCCGGCCACCGCCGCCCATGCGGCCGGCCGCACCGTGCAGGGGGGCCGGCTCGACTGGGGCGTCAAATCGTCTTTCCAGAGTTATGTCACCGGTCCGGTCGCGAAAGGCTCTTTCAAGCTGAAGAACGGTGCCGCCACGGTCGGCGGCAGCCTGTTCCGCTTCCACTCGGCCACCGGTTCCTACGATCCGGACACCGGCGCCTTCGAGGCCGCCTTCACCGGCGGCGTCGGCTTCCAGGGCCACCAGAAGCCGGACGGCTCGTATGAACTGGACCTGACGGTCAGCCGCCCGACCATCAAGATCAACGGCGGCAGCGGCACCCTCTACGCGGACGTCTCCAGCAAGGCCAAGGACACCGGCGCGGTCAGCACCCAGACCCAGGTGCCCTTCGCCACCCTCGGTCTCGGTGGCGTCGACATGAAGGGCGGCGGCAGCCCGATCGCCCTGACCAACATCCCGGCCACCCTCACCGACCAGGGCGCCAAAGCCTTCGCGGGCTACTACTCGGCGGGCGCGCAGCTCGACCCCGTCTCGCTCTCCGCCGACGTCAAGGCCGCCCCGGCCGCCGAGACCCCGCCGTCCCCGAGCGCCCCGGCCCAGGCCCCGCAGGACCCGCAGGCCGCCCAGGGCGCGTTCGCCGACGCCGCCGTCGACTGGGGTGTCCGGCGCACGTTCCGCGAGTACGTCACCGGTTCCGTCGGCCAGGGCAAGTGGGTCCTCGCGGAGGGGGCCCAGGACGGCGGCGCGCTGTTCCGCTTCCCGCAGGGCAAGGGCGCGTACGACGGCCGGAAGGGGACCCTCGACGCCGCCTTCGCCGGCACGGTCCACTTCACCGGCGCCCATCTGGACCTGAAGCTCGGCAAGCTGGGCGTCAAGGTGGAGAACGGCAAGGGCGTCCTGTCCGCCGACGTCACCACCGGCGGCGAGACGAAGAACGCCGTCGCGCTCGTCGAGTTCGACGCCAAGGGGCTGAAGACCGAAGGCGCCCTCGCCACCCTCACCGAAGCCCCGGCCACCCTCACCGAGGGCGGCTCGCAGGCCTTCAAATCCATGGCCATTTCTTCTGTGTATGCGGCGGGCACCGAGATGGACCCCGTCTCGCTCGCCGTCGCACTCGACGCCACTGCCAAGCTGCCGGCCCTGCCCGACCTGGGCTCCACGGCCTCGCCCGCCGCGCCTGCGGCCCCCGGAGCGTCCGCCGCTCCCGCCGCGAGGGAGGAGGAGTCCTCGAACACCGGGCTGTACGCCGCCCTCGGGGTGGCCGTCCTGGTCCTGGCCGGCGGCGCGGCCTACCTCGTGCTGCGCCGCAACCGCCGTACGGAGGCCGCACCGGCCGCACCGGCCGGCCCGGCCGAGTCCGCGGACGCGCAGCAGCCCAAGCCCTGACCGCCTGCTCGCCCGCCCCGACAGCCCTTGCACCTCACCCCCGTCAGCCACCCCCCGTCGCCTTTCAGGAGGCTCCTGCAATGTCCTCGTCCCACCGCCGTCCGCTCGTCCTCGCGGCCGCCGTTGCCGCCGCCACCGCACTCGGCGCCACCGCCTTCGTCCTGCCCGCCACGGCGGCGGACGGTCCCCCGACGTCGCCGGTGAAGATCGTCGGCGGCACCCTCGACTGGGGTGTGCTCGCCGGCTACCGCGCCTACGTGACCGGCATGGCCAAGGGCACCATCACCGTGGCGGACGGCGCCAAGCAGAACGAGGACGGCAGCCTGCGCCTCGGCGAGCCGACCGGACAGTACGAGCCCGCCGCCGGCCACGTCGTGAAGGCCGCCTTCAAGGGCAGCGTCACCTTCTCCTCGCCCGCCCCGCCGGCCGGCCACGGCTTCGAGGTCAAGCTCTCGGACTTCCGCATCGACACCGGGACCAAGAAAGTCACCGCGGACGTCACCAAGGGCAGCGCCACGACCCAGGACGTGCCGCTGGCCGCGGTGGCCTTCGCCGGCCAGTCGATGAACGGCCTCGCGACCACCCTCACCAAGGAGGCCGCGGACGCGCTCGGTTCGGCCTCGTACGAGAACAAGGCGGGTGACCCGCTCACCGCGAAGCTGGAGTTCGAGAAGCCCGCCCCGACCGCCCCCTCACCGACCCCCACGAAGTCGGAGTCCCCCTCCCCGACCCCGACGAAGTCGGCAACCCCCTCCGCAACGCCCACGGTTCCGGCCGACGGCCCGCAGAAGATCCTCAGCGCCAAGCTGACGTGGGGCGTGAAGGAGTCCTTCCGCAAGTACGTCCTGAGCACGGGCTCGATCACCCCGGCCGGCGGCGCCGCCAAGAACGGCGATCTCTTCGACTTCGCCCTCGGCAAGGGCGAACTCGACGCGAAGAAGCAGACGCTGAACGCCTCCTTCGAGGGCAGCCTCCGCTTCCAGTACGCGGCCCACGGCATCGACATGACCTTCGCCAACCCCCGCGTCGCCGCCGTCGGCAAGACCGGCACCCTCTACGTGGACGTCAAGAACGCCTCCGGCAGCAAGACGGACGTCCCGTTCGCCACGCTCGACCTGTCGAAGACGGACTACAAGACCAAGGGCGGCGTACTGGCGCTGAACGCGGTTCCGGCCGCCTTCACCGCCGAGGGCGCGGCCTCCTTCGCCAACGACACCACCGGCTCCATGTACAAGGCGGGGGACGCGGTGGACCCGCTCAACCTCTCCGTGGCGGTGGACAAGGACGCCACCCTCCCGACGGGCGGCCCCACCCCGAACACCGGCAGCACGGGCGGTACGGGGGTCGCGGCCGCCACCGTCGGCGGGAGCCTCGCCAGCACCGGCGCCGAAGTCCCGGCCGGAGCCCTGCTCGCCACTTCGGGTGCGGTCGTCGCGGCCGGTGCCGGCGCGGTCTTCCTCGCACGCAGGCGGCGCGCCGTCCAGATCTGAACCGTGTTTCAATTTCAGCGTGAACGATCTCGATGTGCTCAAGGTCTTCTGCGCGGGGGACGGGCGGCACGGCAACCTGCTCGGCGTCGTCCGTGACGGCCGGACCTGCCCCGACGACGCGTCGCGGCAGGCGCTGGCCGCCGAACTCGGCTACAGCGAGACGGTGTTCGTCGACGACCCCGAGCGCGGGGTCGTCGACATCCGCACACCCGGGACGCGGATGTCCTTCGCCGGCCATCCGCTGGTCGGGGTCGCGTGGCTGCTCGACGTAGAGGAGCTCCAGCCGCCGGCCGGCTCCGTATGGGCCCGTGACGACGGGGAGTTCACCTGGATCACGGCCCTCCCCGAGTGGGTCGAGGGCAAGCGCACCGAGCAGTACGCGAGCCCCGCCGAGGTCGACGCGCTGCCCGCGCCGCCGCCCGGCGAGGGCTGGCTGTACGCCTGGGCCTGGGAGGACGAGACCGCGGGCCGCATCCGGGCCCGCGGCTTCCCGCGCCGCCCCGACGGGGTCATCGCCGAGGACGAGGCCACCGGATCGGCCGCGATACTGCTGACCGCCGAGCTGAACCGCGCCCTGAACATCACCCAGGGCGCGGGCTCCCAGATCCTCACCGCGCCCGGCCCGGACGGCACCGTCGAGATCGGCGGCCGCGTCCGCTTCGCGAAGCTGCCCGAGGCGCGGACCGAGTAGGCACGCACCGCGGGGTCCGCACCGAGTCGGTGCGGACCCCGCGGTGGAAACCGGAGCGCGTCAGGCGCTCAGCGGGAACTCCCTGCCCAGTTCGCGGAAGACCGCGCCGTTGAAGTCGAAGGCGCGCTTGCACTCGTCGATGATGCGCTGCTTCTCCAGGTCGTCCGCGGCGATCGCGTCCAGCAGCTCGCGGTAGGTCCGCTTGAAGGCCGCGGGATTGGCGATGTCCGCGAAGACGTAGAACCGGACACCGTCGCCCTTGCGCGTGAAGCCCCACGTCCGCTCCGCCTTGTCGCGGATGATCTGGCCGCCGGAGAGGTCGCCCAGGTAGCGGGTGTAGTGGTGCGCGACGTACCCGCCGGGCCAGGTGGCCGCGCACTGCGCCACGCGGGCCGCGTAGGACTCGGTGGCGGGCAGCGCGATCAGGGTCTCGCGCCAGGACGGCCCGCGCAGGTGCGCCAGGTCGCGCTCGATCTCGGCGACGCGCATGAGCTCGGGCTGTATGAACGGGCCGGCCACCGGGTCGTCCTTCAGGGCCTCGGCCGCGTCCTCCAGGGCCCGGTACACGAACCACAGCTGCTCGGTGTAGCGGGTGTACGCGTCCACCCCGAGCCGGCCGCCGAGCAGGTCGCTCATGAAGGTCGAGGTCTCTGCCTCGGTGTGCTGCTCGTGCGACGCGACGCGGATGACCGTAGAGAAGGCGTCCAAGACAATCCTCCGGAGACGGGACGAGGAGGCGGGCGGGCCCACCGGGCGTGACGGCACGTCCGTCACGCCCGATCCTCGTGCTTAGGCTTACCTAAGTCAATGTCTTCCCGACGCCTTGTCGGTAAAACACATCCGGCGAAGATTCTCCGACGGGTACTCCGGCTCTCCGGTGTTTACGGCAGGGTGAGGATCTCGGCTCCCGTGTCCGTCACCACCAGTGTGTGCTCGAACTGCGCGGTGCGCTTGCGGTCCTTCGTCACGACGGTCCAGCCGTCGGCCCACATGTCGTACTCGTGCGTGCCCAGGGTCAGCATCGGCTCGATCGTGAAGGTCATCCCGGGCTCGATGACCGTCGTGGCGTGCGGGCTGTCGTAGTGCGGGATGATCAGGCCGGAGTGGAAGGACGAGTTGATGCCGTGCCCGGTGAAGTCCCGGACCACGCCGTAGCCGAAGCGCTTCGCGTACGACTCGATGACCCGGCCGATCACGTTGATCTGGCGGCCCGGCTTCACGGCCTTGATCGCCCGGTTCAGGGCCTCGCGGGTGCGCTCCACCAGCAGCCGCGACTCCTCGTCCACCTCACCGCACAGGTACGTGGCGTTGTTGTCGCCGTGCACGCCGCCGATGAACGCGGTGACGTCGAGGTTCACGATGTCGCCGTCGCGCAGGACGGTGGAGTCGGGGATGCCGTGGCAGATGACCTCGTTGACCGAGGAGCACAGGGACTTCGGGAAGCTCCGGTAGCCCAGCGTCGACGGGTAGGCGCCGTGGTCGCACATGTACTCGTGCGCGACCCGGTCCAGCTCGTCGGTGGTCACCCCCGGGGCGATCAGCTTGGCGGCCTCTTCCATCGCCTGGGCGGCGATCCGGCCGGCGGTGCGCATGGCCTCGATGGTCGCGGCCGACTGCACCTCCGGTCCGGTGTACGGAGTGGGCGCGGGCCTGCCCACGTACTCGGGCCGGCGGATGTTTCCGGGAACGGAACGGGCGGGAGAGAGCTCGCCTGGTACGAGCAGCGACTGGCCAGACATGCAAGCGAGTGTATCCAGCGGGGATGGGGCAGCATGGCGGCAGAGAGCGGTATCGAGAGGTATCGAGAGGAGCCCGAGGACGATGGCCCTGTTCAAGAAGCGTCAGGTGGGCAAACCCGGCGAGTGGTACTACTGCCTGGTCCACCACAAGGTCGAGGAAGGCCCGGAGTGCCCGGCGAAGGACCGTTTCGGCCCGTACGAGTCGCCGGAAGAGGCGGCCCGCGCCATGGAGACCGCGCAGGAACGCAACCTCGAATGGCAGACCGACCCCAAGTGGAACGACAAGTCCCGCGACGAGGACGAGGGCACGGCCGCCCCCTAGGGCCGGGGGCCCGAAGGTCTACCAGCGGCTGGGCGGCGGCGCGGTCAGCTGGTCGGCCAGCCGCGCCAGCCGGTCCCGCAGCCGCCGCGGCCCTCGCTGCACCGGCGGGCCGTTCTCCCCGGCCGCCGCGCTGACCAGGTGCTGCACGGTGTCCAGGTCCAGCTCGCCGGCCCCTTCCCGTACGGACAGGGCGTCGTGCGCGAGCGCGGCGAGATCCGGATCCCCACCGTCCAGGGACAGTACGGTCGCCCCCGAGCGCCGGGCGTCGTGCACCCGCTCCAGCAGCCCCGCCCCGGGCTCCTCCGGCGCCACCACCAGCAGGGTGTGTCCGCGCCGGGCCGCCTCCAGCCGGCCCAGGCCCACCGACAGGTGCGCCGGCTCCCCGGGCAGCACGCGGTGGCGTACGAGCGTGGGCGCCAGCTCCGGCAGCCCGGACCAGGCGGCCTCGTCCACCAGGTGCGCCGCCAGGTGCCAGGGCTCGTACTGCTCGGTCCCCACCAGCAGCAGATTCCCGCCGGCCGGTGCGACGGAGCGCCGCAGCGATCCGGCGAAGCGGCGCGCGGCACCGGGCCACTGCGTACCGGCGAGCACCTCACGCAGCAGCGCGACCCTCACGGCGTCCATATCGGCATCCTGCCGCACGGAGGGGACATACGGGAGTGCTTCGCCCCGCTTCGCCCGGCCGGGTGCGGCCCCGTTCCCGTTCGACTCTGCGGATCCCGGCATTACCCTCGCCCCCATGACCTCCTCAGACAGCACTCAGACTTCCCCCGCGACGGCGCCGGCCAAGGCGCCGGCCAAGGACCCGTGGGACCTGCCGGACGTCTCCGGCCTCGTCGTCGGCGTCCTCGGCGGCACCGGCGACCAGGGCCGGGGCCTGGCCTACCGGCTCGCCCGGGCCGGCCAGAAGGTGATCATCGGCTCCCGCGCCGCCGACCGCGCGCAGAGCGCCGCCGACGAACTGGGCCTCGGCGTGGAGGGCACGGACAACGCCGAGTGCACGCGCCGCAGCGACATCGTGATCATCGCGGTGCCGTGGGAGGGCCACGCCAAGACCCTCGAAGCCCTCCGCGAGGACCTCGCGGGCAAGCTCGTGGTGGACTGCGTCAACCCGCTCGGCTTCGACAAGCAGGGTGCGTACGCCCTCCACGTCGAAGAGGGCAGCGCGGCCCAGCAGGCCGCGGCCCTGCTCCCCGACTCCCGGGTGACGGCGGCCTTCCACCACCTCTCGGCGGTCCTGCTCCAGGACGAGTCCGTCGAGGAGATCGACACCGACGTGATGGTCCTCGGCGAATCCCGCGCCGACACGGACATCGTGCAGGCCCTGGCCGGCCGTATCCCGGGCATGCGCGGGGTCTTCGCGGGCCGCCTGCGCAACGCCCACCAGGTGGAGTCCCTGGTCGCCAACCTGATCTCCGCCAACCGCCGCTACAAGGCCCACACGGGCCTGCGCGTCACGGACGTCTGAGGCGGCCGCCCCTGTGCCGGGCGGCCTTTGAAGCGGCCGCCGGTCACAGGGGACTCCGTCAGCCCCGGCTGCTGCCGGCGCGCGCCTCGACGGGGCCCAGGTGCGCCACCACCCCCTGGTAGAAGCGGTCCACGGCCTCGTCGACGCTGCGGATGAACCCGGACTCGGTGTTGCCGCGGGTGCTCCTTGTCGCTCTTCAGCGTCGGGACGGGGAACAGCCGGGCCGGGCGCCAGGAGTCGTTCTCGGCGAGCGAGTTCCTGGCCACCTTGGGCAGGGTGACCTTCTTCCTGGTCGTACGGGGGCTCCGGCCACGGGTCTGGGCGGGCACGGCGGCGGTGCCCTCGGCCGCCGGCGCGACGGGCCCGGCCGGGGCTGCGGGCGGCACCGGCCCGGCCTTCGCCGCAGGCGCGCCCTGGGCCGCGGGTTCGGCATCGCCGTCGCCCGCACCTTCGCCCTTCGCGCTCTCCCCGCCCTCCCCGCCCTCCCCGCTGTCCTCGGTCTCCTCGAGGACGGAGATGCCGAAATCCGTGGCCAGACCGGCCAGTCCGGTCTCGTAGCCCTGCCCGACCGCGCGGAACTTCCACTCCTCGCCGCGGCGGTACAGCTCACCGAAGATGAACGCGGTCTCCACGCCCGCGTCGTGGATGGAGAACCCGACGAGCGGTTCGCCGGCCCGGTCCGCGACCGTCATCCGCAGGTCGTCCAGGTCACCGAAGCGTGCGCCGCCGTACTGACTGGCCGCCACCACGATCCGGGCGACCCCCTCGGGGACGGCGGTGAGATCCACACTGATCCGGTCCTCGTCACCGCTGCCGGTCGGCGTCTTCCCCAGCAGCTGCACGCTGCTGTTCCGTCGTGCTTGTCGCGCGAGATGTGCGGCGCGCCCCCGGCGAACCGTAGCGGCGTGCTGCGCGGGAGATGGGGAAACGACGAAAAAGGGGTCGGAAGCGGAATGCGCGGGGCTTTACGGGAGCACTGCAGGGCATGGGGGACACTGGAGGGGCTCGACCCCGTACCGTGTCGCCGAGGAGCTGTTCCCCATGCCCCGCCTTGCCCTGTTCGCCATCGTCGTCTGCGCGCTGTCCGTGGCCGCGGCCGTGGTCGCCTTCGTGGAGGGCAGCTTCCTGGGGATCATCTGGGTGCTGCTGGCCGGGCTCACGTCCAACATGGCCTGGTACTACCTGCGCAAGGCGAAGGCCGAGAAGGCCGCGCGCTCCGTGGGCTAGGCAACGGCTAGGCAGGCGCGGTCCTACGACTGCGGGGCCGTGCAGAAGCCGTTCGCGTCCTGCCAGAAGCGGTAGAGGTCGCGGCCGCAGTAGGTCTCCAGGTCGGACACGCCCAGCGTGGACAGCAGATTGCGCACCACGTCGAAGAAGGACTCGTTGACCTCCGGGATCCACAGCAGCGCGAAGACCGCGATCAGCCCGAACGGCGCCAGCGGCGCCACCTCGCGGCGGATCCGGTACGAGAGCCAGGGCTCGATGATCCCGTAGCCGTCCAGGCCCGGGACCGGCAGGAAGTTCAGGATCGCCGCCGAGACCTGGAGCAGCGCGAGGAAGGCGAGCGCGAAGCGGAACGGCAGCGGGACGCCGTCGAGGGCGTTCAGCCAGAACGGCGCCGTGCAGACGATCGCGAAGGCCACGTTGGTCAGCGGGCCCGCCGCCGAGATCAGGCTGTGCTTCCAGCGGCCCTGGATCCGGTCGCGCTCGATGTACACGGCGCCGCCGGGCAGGCCCAGTCCGCCCATGATCACGAAGATCACCGGCAGGACGATGCTGAGCAGCGCGTGCGTGTACTTCAGCGGATTCAGCGTCAGGTAGCCCTTGGCCCCGACCGAGAGGTCGCCGCTGTGCAGGGCCGTGCGGGCGTGCGCGTACTCGTGCAGGCAGAGCGAGACGATCCAGGCCGAGGTGACGAAGAGGAACACGGCGAGCCCGGTGCTCGTCGAGTACCCCGTCCACACGGCCCAACCGGTGACCGCCATGACGGCGAAGATGCCGAGGAATACGGAACTGATCTGCCGCTCGCTGCGGACGCCCTGATGACCCATGCGGCGAAACCTACCCCGGACACGGGGCCAAAAGGAGTACGGGGCCGGGGGCGAGGCCAGCGACAATGGGCCGGTGCGTTACGCGATTCTCGGCAAGGCCCAGGCCATCCGCGACGACGGGACCCCCGTCGCCGTCGGCGGAGCGCGCCTGCGGGCGCTGCTGACGGCGCTCGCGCTGCGCCCGGGGCGGGCGGTGCCGGTGCACCTGCTCGTGGCCGAGGTGTGGGACGGGGACCGGCCGGCGGATGCGCCGGCCGCGCTGCAGGCACTGGTGGCCCGGCTGCGGAAGGCGCTGGGACACGGGGCGGTGCGGTCGGCGGAGGGCGGATACCTGCTGGTCGGGGCGCGCGAGGACGTCGACCTGTACCGCTTCGAGCGGCTCGCGCGGGCCGGAGCCGCGGCGCAGGACCCGGCCGAGGCGGCCGCCCTGTACGACGAGGCCCTGGCGCTGTGGCGCGGCCCGGCACTGGCGGATCTGCCGGACCCGGCGGCCGAGTCCGCCCGGTGGGAGGCCGTATGCCTGGACGCGCGCCGGGGCCGGCTTGCGGCGGCCCTGGCCCTGGGCGAGGCCGAGCGCGTCCTCCCGGAGCTGACCGCCCTGTGCGAGCAGCACCCGCTGGACGAGCCGCTCCAGGTCCTACGGATCCGCGCAATGCAGGACGCGGGCCGCCCGGCGGAGGCACTGGCCGCCTACGACACCGTCCGCCGCACCCTCGTCACCCGCCTGGGCACCAACCCGGGCCCCGCCCTCCAAGCCCTCCACGCATCCCTCCTGGCCCCGGCCCCGAGCCCTGCACCGCCCTCCGCCCCGCGCGGCGCGCAGCATCCGGCCGCCGGCCCGGCGCAGCCGGGCCAGGGGCCGGGCGCCGAGCCGGCCGGTGGCCCCGTACCCCCCGGGCAGGGGAACCTGCGGGTGCGGTTGACCAGTTTCGTGGGGCGGGAGGGGGATATCCGGGTCATCCGGGAGGATCTGGCGCGGGCCCGGCTCGTGACGCTGCTCGGGCCCGGTGGGGCCGGGAAGACACGGCTGTCCCAGGAGGCCGCCGAGCGCGCCGCCGTGGCCTGGCCCGACGGCGTGTGGTTCGTGGAGCTGGCTCCCGTGGACGATCCCGAGGACGTCGCCGAGGCCGCGCTCACCGCGCTCGGCGCGCGGGAGACCAAGCTGCGCGGCGCCGCCGCCGAGGAGCTGCGGGTGCTGACCGACCGGGCCGGGGACCAGCCCCTCGACCGGCTCGCGGAGCACTGCGCGCGGCGGCGGATGCTGATGATCCTGGACAACTGCGAGCACGTCGTCGGCGCCGCCGCCGAGCTGGCCGAGGAACTCCTCGCGCGCTGCCCCGGCGTCCGGATCCTGGCCACCAGCCGCGAACCCCTCGGCGTGCCGGGGGAGTTGCTGCGGCCGGTGGAACCGCTGCCCGACCCCGTCGCGCTCCGGCTCCTGGGGGACCGGGGTGCCGCCGCCCGGCCCGGGTTCAGCGTCGAGGACGACCCGGCCGCCGCCGCAGAGATCTGCCGCCGCCTCGACGGGCTGCCGCTCGCCATCGAGCTGGCCGCGGCCCGGCTGCGGCTGCTCACCCCGCGCCAGATCGCCGACCGCCTCGACGACCGGTTCCGGCTCCTGACCAGCGGCGCCCGTACCGTCCTGCCCCGCCAGCAGACCCTGCGCGCCGTCGTCGACTGGTCCTGGGACCTGCTGGACGAGCCCGAGCGCGCCGTCCTGCGCCGGCTCTCCGTCTTCGCCGGCGGCTGCGACGTGGCCGCCGCCGAAGCCGTGTGCGCCGACCCCGACACCCTCGACGTCCTCGGCTCCCTCGTCGACAAGTCCCTCGTCGTCGCCGCCCCCGGCCAGGGCGCCGGCATGCGCTACCGGCTCCTCGAGACCGTCGCCGAGTACGCCGCCGAGCGGCTGGCCGAGGCCGCCGGGGACCGTGCCGACACCGAGCGCCGCCACCTCACGTACTACCGCGAACTCGCCCGCACCACCGAGCCGTTGCTGCGCGGCCGCCGCCAGCGCGAGGCCACGGAGCGGTTCGCCGCCGAGTACGAGAACCTCCGTACCGCCCTGCGCCGCGCCATCGCCGCCCGCGACACCGGCGAGGTGCTCTGCCTGGTCCACTCCCTCACCTGGTACTGGCAGATGCACGAACTGCGCGCCGAATCCCGGCACTGGTCCGATGCCGCCGGCGCGCTCGGCCCCGACCCGTTCCGAGCGCCGGTCACCCCCGCCGAGCCGGTGTACGCACGGCTCGTGGACACGCCCCCGCCGTACACGGGGGAGCTGCTCACCGAGGCCTGGCGCGGCATCCGACTGATCCAGCTCGCCTCCCGCGACCAGACCAACGAGAGCTGGAACGCGCCGGAGATCCGGGACCGGGTCGAGGGGGTCCTCGCCGCCTACCGGCCCGGCCTGCCGCAGACCTGCCGCTACCCCGCCGGCCTGTGGATCTACGCCGTGATGATCGCCGGGGACTCCGGCCTGCTCCAGCAGGTACTCGACGCCAGCGTCGGCACCGCCCGGGAGCTGGACTACCGCTGGGAGCTGGCCGGCGCCCTCGGGGTACGGGCCAACTGGCTGGCCAACCGGGCCGCCTGGTCCGGAGACGCGGCCCGCGACGCCGATGAGAGCCACGCCCTGTTCGAGTCGCTCGGCGACGACTGGGGCTGCGCCGAGGCACTCTCCGCCCGCGCCGAATCCCGCGAGAAGCGGGGCGAGTACGCGGCGGCCGCCGACGATTTCCGAGCCGCGATCGAGCACGCCGAGCGGCTCGGTGCCCTGTCGCAGGTCACGATCCTGCGCGTGCGGATGGCCGGGACCCTCGTCGAGAGCGGCGCGGTCGCCGAGGCCGAGGAGATCCTCACCGGGATCGTGAGCACCCCCCTCGGCTACGCCAACGAGGCCATGCCGGCCGCCCGGATGTTCCTCGCGGGCGTCTACGGCCGCACCGGCCGCATCCCCGAGGCCCGCCGCCAGCTCCAGCTGCTGCGCGAGGAGTTCGCGTTCGGCGCGTTCGCCATCTTCGACGGGTTCCTGCTCGGCACGATGGCCTGGCTGGAGAACCGGGAGGGCAAGTACGCGGACGCCCTCGCCCTGCTGCGGCAGGCCATGGAGACGGCCCACGACCCCCTCGCCCTGATGGTCGCCCCGCAGATGCCCGCCGTGTACCTGATGACGGCAGCCCTCTCCCACGCCGGCCTCGGCGGCCCGCAGCACGCGTACGACGCCGCCCGGCTGCTCGGCGCGTACCGAGCCCTGCTGCCGTCCCAGCACTTCCCGGTCAGCATGGAACGCGAGGACGCCGCCCGGGCCGAGGAGCTGACGCGCGCCGCGCTCGGGGACGCCGCGTACGCGTCCGCATACGCCGAAGGCGGCGGCCTCACCCTGGAGGAGGCCACCGCCCTCATCTGACCCACCCCCCGTGCGGGGCCCGTCCGGGACGCGATCCGGAACGGACCGGTCGTCCCGGATCAGGTCTTCTGGCGGAACTTTCGGACCGCGAGCGGCATGGTGACCGCCGTGATGGCCACCGACCAGATCAGGGTCACCGTCACCGGGTGGGCGACCGCACCGCCGTTGATCAGGCCACGGGCCGCGTCCGCCAGGTTGGACAGCGGGTTGTAGTCCGTGAAGGTCTGCAGCCAGCCGGGCATCGTCGAGGGCGGGGCGAAGATCGAGCTGCCGAACTGCAGCGGCATCAGGACCAGCATCGCCATGCCCTGGACTGCCTGCGCGGTCTTCATCGTGAGACCGAGCAGGATGAAGATCCACATCAGCGAGGCGCCGAAGACCGCCGACAGGCCGATCGACAGCAGCAGGTCGAACACCGAGGTCTTGATCGACAGGCCGAGCATGAAGCCCACGGTGAGCAGGATCGCGATGGCGACCATCATGCGGCCGAGCTCGACGACGATCTTGGCGATCAGGACGGACGACCGGGCGATCGGCATGGACCGGAAGCGGTCCATCACACCCTTCTTGAAGTCGTCATTGACGCCGGTGCCGACGCCCATGGCGATGTTCATGCCCATCATGGCCATCAGGCCCGGGACGACGTAGTTGACGTACGCCTCCTGCTGGCCCTTGCCGGAGATCGCACCGCCGAAGACGAACACGAACAGCAGCGTGAAGATGATCGGCATGAACAGGACGTCGAACATCGACTCGGGGTCCTGCTTGATCTGCAGGGCGTTGCGGCGCACCAGGGCGCCGATGTGCCGCAAGTTGGCGCGCAGGCCGATCCGGCCCTCGCCGGAGCGGACGTCCACCGGGGCCGGAGCGGGCGCGGTGGGAGCGGGCTTCGTCGTGGTTACGGTGCTCATGCCGCGACCTCCTCGGTCTGCTCGGTGGGAACGGAGTCCTCGACGGAGGTGGGCCGCTGGCCGGTGATGGCCAGGAACACCTCGTCCAGGCTGGGCAGGTACGTGCCGAGATCGGCGATCGCGTACCCGCGGGCGGCCAGCAGGCCGACCACGGCGGTCAGCTGCTCGTCGCTCAGGATCGGGACCAGCAGCACGCCCTCGTCGGGCACGGCCTGCGAACCGGCCACGCCGTCGAGCCCGGCCTCCGCCAGCGCACGGGCCATGCCCGGCAGGTCGGACGCGGCGACGGGGCGGATCTTCAGGGTCCGGCCGCCGACCCGGGCCTTCAGCTCGTCGACCTTGCCGTTGGCGATGACCTTGCCCTTGTCGATGACCGTCAGCTCGCTCGCGAGCTGCTCGGCCTCCTCCATGTACTGGGTGGTGAGCAGGACGGTGGCCCCCTCGGCGACCATCCGCTGCACCTCGTCCCACACCTCGTTGCGGGTACGGGGGTCCAGGCCGGTGGTCGGCTCGTCCAGGTACAGCACGGCCGGGCGGCCGATCATGGAGGCGGCCAGGTCGAGCCGGCGGCGCATGCCGCCGGAGTAGTTCATCGCGGCCTTCTTGGCGGCGTCGGTGAGCGAGAAGCGCTCCAGCAGCTCGTCGGCGCGCGACCGGGCGTCCTTGCGGGACAGGTCGAGCAGCCGGCCGATCATGTAGAGGTTCTCCCAGCCGGAGAGCTTCTCGTCGACCGAGGCGTACTGGCCGGTCAGGCCTATGGTGCGGCGCAGCTGCCGCGGCTGGCGGACCACGTCGTAGCCCGCGACGGTCGCGGTCCCGGCGTCCGGGACGATCAGGGTGGAGAGGCAGCGTACGAGGGTGGTCTTGCCGGCGCCGTTGGGCCCGAGGACCCCGAGGACGGTGCCCTCGCGGACGTCCAGGTCGACACCGTCCAGGGCTTTGGTCTCGCCGTAGTGCTTGACCAGTCCCCGTACCTCGACGGCGTTCGAGCCGTTCAGGGGATTCTTGTCGTTTCGCGTCATGGGCACCATGGGACCACCCGCCACCGACAACGCACCGACAGCGGACCGACAGGCAACCGACAGGAAGCCGACAGCCCGCCGACGACGCGTCGGCGGGCTGTCGGACAGGGCGCTTATTCGATCAGTGGAAGCTGTGCTCGGCCTGCGGGAACGTTCCGCCGACCACGTCCTCGGCGAAGGCCTTCGCCGCGTCGCCCATGGTCGCGCGGAGGTTCGCGTACTGCTTCACGAACTTCGGCATCTTCCCGCCGGTCAGGCCCATCATGTCGGTCCACACCAGCACCTGCGCGTCGCACTCCGCGCCCGCGCCGATGCCGACCGTCGGGATGTGCAGGGACCGGGTGACCTCGGCGGCCAGCTCGGCCGGAACCAGCTCCAGCACGACCGCGAAGGCGCCCGCGTCCTGCGCCGCCTTGGCATCGCGCAGCAGCTGGTGCGCGGCCTCGTCGCCGCGGCCCTGCACCCGGTAGCCCATGGCGTTCACGGACTGCGGGGTCAGGCCCAGGTGGGACATGACGGGGATGCCGGACTGCACGATCAGCTCGGTCTGGTGCAGCGAGCGCTCGCCGCCCTCCAGCTTCACGGCCCCGACGCCGGCCTCCTTCACGAGGCGGGTGGCACTGCGCAGCGCCTGCACGGCGCCTTCCTGGTACGAGCCGAACGGCATGTCGCCGATGACCAGGGCCCTGCTCGTGCCGCGTACGACGGCCGCCGAGAGCATGGTCATCTGGTCCATCGTCACCGGGACCGTGGAGTCGTAGCCGAGGTGACAGTTGCCCATGGAGTCGCCGACGAGGATGACCGGGATGCCGGCCTCGTCGAAGACGGACGCGGTCATCGCGTCGTAGGCGGTGAGCATGGGCCACTTCTCGCCGCGCTCCTTGGCGAGGGTGAGGTCGCGGACGGTGATCCGCCGGGTGCCCGTGCCTCCGTACAGGGTGGGGGAGGCGGCTTCGCGGGCAGGCGAAACGGCATGCGTCATTGCAACTGCTCCTTGATGTCATCTCGAGGCGCCCTTACGGCGTCCCCGGACTCACCCACCATGGTGGCACCTGCCCGGGCCGTGGCGAAAGTGGCGCGAAGACCTGTGCGTCACACTCCTGGCTCACACCAGGACCACTCCTGGCCCCTTCATGGTCCCCTCTGCGGCGGTTCGACGCGCGCGAGAGCCAATGTACGCGTTTCGTGACAAGCGGAACCTCGGCCACACGGCCGTTCGTCCTCCCGGACGTACGGCCGGAACAACGGCACGGAAGGCTGCGTCCATCGCCTAGGGTCAAGGAGCGGGGACGGAGCGCAAGCACGGCAGCGAGGGCAGTGGCATGGCACAGGCGTACATGACGGAGACGGGGAACGGCGGCTCGGAGCCCGAGCCCTCCGGATCCCGCCTCCGGCGCCGACTGGCCGGGCTGCGCAGAGACCGGGGCATCTGGCGGCGCGGGATCGTGACCGCGGCCCTGGCCGCCCTGACCTCGCTCGTCATGATCTTCCACGCCGAGCTGCCGAACGACGTGGGCAACCTCGGCAGCCTCACCGAGACCTTCCTGCCCTGGCTGGGGCTGGCCGTGCCGCTCCTGCTCGTCGCCGCCGTCGTCCGCAAGTCCGCCACCGCGCTGATCGCGATACTGCTGACGGCCGTCGTCTGGGTGAACCTCTTCGGCAGCCTGGTCCTCGACAAGTCCGGCTCCGGCGGCAACCTGATGGTCGCCACCCACAACGTCGACGCCGACAACCCCGACCCGCGCGGCACCGCAGCCCGGGTCGCGAAGTCCGGGGCCGACATCCTGGCCCTGACCGAGCTCAAGGGCAGTGTCGTCCCCGTCTACGAGGAGGCCCTGGCGGGCACGTACAAGTACCACTCGGTCGAGGGCACGGTCGGCGTGTGGAGCAAGTACCCGCTGAGCGCCGCCTCGCCCGTCGACATAAAGATGGGCTGGACCCGCGCCATGCGCACCACCGTGGACAGCCCGTACGGCCAGATGGCCGTCTTCGCCGCCCACCTGCCCTCCGTCCGGGTCAAGCTCAACGCCGGATTCACCGCCAACCAGCGCGACAACAGCGCCGGGGCCCTGGGCGCCGCGCTCGCCGCCGAACCGCTGAAGAAGGTCATCCTGCTCGGCGACCTCAACGGCACCATGAACGACCGCTCCCTGTCCGAGGTCACCTCGCAGATGCGCTCCACCCAGGGCGCGGCGGGCGACGGATTCGGATTCAGCTGGCCGGCCCGGTTCCCGATGGCCCGCATCGACCAGATCATGGTCCGCGGGATCACGCCGGAGGGCTCCTGGACCCTCCCGCGCACCGGCAGCGACCACCTGCCGGTCGCTGCGCGGCTGACGGTGAAGAAGTAACCCGCACCTGTTCCGGAAGGGGCCTCGCCGCATCGGCGGCGGGGCCCCTTCGCCGGACACCCCTTACGCCTGTTCGCGCCAGCCGTTCGTGATGGGCAGCCGGCGGTCCTTGCCGAAGCCCTTCGCGGAGATCTTCGTGCCCGGCGGGTACTGGCGGCGCTTGTACTCCGCCGTGTCCACCATCCGCAGCGTCCTGGCGACCAGCTCGCGGTCGAATCCGGCCGAGACGATCGCCTCCATGCCCTGGTCGCGGTCCACGTACAGCTCCAGGATCGCGTCCAGCACCGGGTAGTCCGGCAGTGAGTCCGTGTCCACCTGGCCCGGGCGCAGTTCGGCGCTCGGCGGCTTCACGATGGAGTTCTCCGGGATCGGCGGGGTCTCGCCGCGTTCGGCCGCGGCCCGGTTGCGGTACTGCGCGAGCCGGAACACGTCCGACTTGTAGACGTCCTTGATCGGGCCGTACGCGCCCACCGAGTCGCCGTAGAGGGTGGAGTAGCCGACGGCCAGCTCCGACTTGTTGCCCGGGGCCAGCACGATGTGGCCCTCCTGGTTGGAGACCGCCATCAGCATCGTGCCGCGCAGCCGGGACTGGAGGTTCTCTTCCGCCAGGCCGGTCAGGCCCAGCGAGCCCATGTACGCGTCGAACATCGGCTCGATCGGCACCGTACGGAAGTTCAGGCCGGTCCGGTCGGCCAGATCGGCCGCGTCGCCCTTGGAGTGGTCCGAGGAGTACTTCGAGGGCATCGAGATGCCGTACACGTTCTGCGCGCCGATCGCATCGCAGGCGATGGCGGCGACCAGCGCGGAGTCGATGCCGCCAGAGAGCCCGATCAGGACGGAGCGGAATCCGTTCTTCTTGACGTACGCGCGCAGGCCCACGACCAGCGCGTCGTAGATCTCCTCGTCATCGTCGAGGCGGTCGGCGTAACCGCCGGTGACCACCGGCTCGTACGGCTCCACCGGCTCCTCGGAGAGGACCACGCGGTCGATCCGCAGGCCGTCGTCGACCACGCCCTCGGGGGCGTCGGCCCGCGCCGCGGGCAGGTCGAGGTCGACGAGGACGCAGCCCTCCGAGAACTGCGGGGCGCGTGCGATGACCTCGCCGCTGCCGTCGACGACGATCGAGTCGCCGTCGAAGACCAGCTCGTCCTGGCCGCCGATCATGGCCAGGTAGGCGAGGGTGCAGCCGGCCTCCTGGGCGCGCTTCCGGACCAGTTCGAGGCGCAGGTCGTCCTTGTTGCGCTCGTACGGGGAGGCGTTGACGGAGATCAGCAGGCCGGCCCCGGCGGAGCGGGTGGCCGGGACGCGGCCGCCCTCCTGCCAGAGGTCCTCGCAGATCGCCAGGGCCACGTCGACGCCGCGTACCCGGATCACCGGCTGGGTGTCGCCGGGGACGAAGTAGCGGAACTCGTCGAACACGCCGTAGTTGGGGAGGTGGTGCTTGGCGAAGCGGAGGACGACCTTCCCTCCGTACAGCACGGCGGCCGCGTTCTCCGGGGAACCGGCGGGGCGGCCGAGCCGCGGGGCGGCCTTCTCGGAGCGGTCGAGGTAGCCGACGACGACCGGCAGTTCGCCGAAGCCCTCGGCAGCCAGCCGCTCCGCGAGTTCGAGCAGCGCCGTGCGGGAGGCGTCGACGAAGGAGCTGCGCAGGGCGAGGTCCTCGACGGGGTACCCGGTCAGCATCATCTCCGGGAACGCCACCAGGTGGGCGCCCTGCTCGGCGGAGTGCCGGGTCCAGTGGACGACCGAGTCGGCGTTGGCGGCGATGTTGCCGACCTGCGAGTCGATCTGATTCAGAGCGAGGCGAAGTTGAGGCACGGGGCCCAGTCTAATCGTCTTTCTGACGCGATGTCCTGGGCCCCGCACTTCTCGTGCGTTTCCGTCAGCCGATCGAGCCGCTGAACTTCGCGTTCGGCATCATGATTCCGGGCGAGATGTCGGCGCTGATGCGCTCGGTGCCCTCGGGCACCTCGAAGGCCACGACCCCGCTGGCGGACTCGCCCGGCAGGATGTCGCCCTTGATCATCTTCGGGACGTCGCCGTCGAAGACGAGCTTGGCGGTCATGCCCTTCTCGTCGCGGACGTTGGGCATCGCGTAGATGACGTTGTGCGCGGCGGACGAGCCGTTGGTGATGGTGAGCGTCATCTCGACCGCGTTGCCGACCTGGGAGTACTTGCTCTTCGTGACGTACTTCTTCGGCGTCGAGAGGGTCACCTTGATGCCGTTCGGGTACGTGTACGTCTCGCCGAACGGCAGCGGGGTCGTGATGCCGGGGACCTGCGAGGGCGAAGGCGTGGGCGAGGCCTTCGGGCTCGGCGGCATGCTGCGGCGGAGGTCGGCCGGCGGGTCCCAGTCGTCGTCGAACCGGCCGCCGGCCCTTTCGAGGACGAGGCCGGTGAGGAGGAAGCCGCCGACGGAGGCGCCGAACCCGAGTACGGCGAGGACGGTGCCGACGACGGCCATCGTCTTGCGGCCGGCGCCGTCCGAGGCGCGGACGAGGGCGCCGATGCCGATGCCGATGCCGACCACGGCGAGGAGGGAGCCCGCCCAGAAGACGAACGGGATGAGCCCGACGACCACGGCGGCGATGCCGATGACGAGGGCGGCGACGGCCAGGCCGTTGGTGGCGGACCCGGCGGGCGTGCCCCACGGGTTGCCGGGGCCGGCACCGGGGCCGGCGTGGGCACCCCAGGGGTTGGCGGGCGGCACGGGCGCACCGGGACCGCCGGGCGGCACGGGCGCACCGAAGGAGGGGGCCGGGGGAGCCGCGTGCAGGGGCGCGGTCGGCGGCGCGAAGCCGTCGGTGGGCGCGGGCGGCGCGAAGGCGTCGACGGGGGCGGGCGCGGGTATGGGCTCGTGCTCGGGCTGCGGCGCGGGGGCCGCGGCCGGCTCGGGCTGCGCTTCGGGTTCCGGCGTCGGCGCGGGCTCCGGGGCCGGCTGCGGCGTCGGCTCCGGGGACTTCTGGAGCGAGAGCGGCTGCGCCGGCTCGGGCGTGGAGGGCGTGGAGGGCGCGGAGGGTGCGGAGGCCGGCTCCGGTATGGGCGTGCCCGCGGGCTCCGTCGGCGGACCGGACGGGTTGCTGGGCGGGTTCGGGGGCGTGCTCATACCTGGCGGAAGTCCTCACGGGGGGTGGTGTGCGCGGTGATCACCAAGCGTGCCATGTGCCCCGCATCGCTCCAAGGGGGTTTGGCCCCCGGCCCGCAGGCCGGGGGCCAGACCCCGCGCAGCGGCTACCGCCGATACCCGAGCACCGTCATCATTCCGGCCTCCGCGTGGTACACGTTGTGGCAATGCACCATCCACAGACCGGGGTTGTCGGCGTCGAAGTCGACCGTCAGACTCCTGTTCGGCAGGATCAGCGCGGTGTCCTTGCGCGCGCCGCCCCGGCCGCCGCCGAGCGCGAAGGTGTGCCCGTGCAGGTGCAGCGGATGCCACATCGTTGTCGAGTTGTTGAACTCCAGCCGGACCCGCTCGCCCGCCTTCACCGGGTGCCGCTGGTCCGCCGTGTACGGCTTGCCGTCGAAGGCCCAGTCGTACTTCTCCATCCCGCCGGTCAGCTTGATCCCGATCGTGCGGTCCGGCTCGCGGGCCGCCAGTACGGCGGGCTCGGCGGCGCGCAGCCGGTCCGCCGTCAGCGGCTTCCCGGCCAGCTCGGCGGGCCGGGTCGCGGTGGTGGGCGCGGCCCCCGCCCCCGTGCGCAGCAGGGCGAGCGCGGATGCCGACCCGCCCTTGCCCTCCTTGCCCTCGGCGAGCGCGGTCAGCGGGAACACCCCGTCCTGCGCCGTGACCAGTACGTCGTACCGCTCGCCCATGCCGAGCAGCAGCGAGCCGGTCTTCGCGTGCTCCACCGGGTAGCCGTCGGTGTGGGTGACCGTCAGCTCGTGGCCGCCGAGGGCGATCCGGAAGGCGGTGTCCCCGCCCGCGTTGACGATCCGCAGCCGGATGCGGTCGCCGGGCCTGGCCGTGAAGACCGACGGGTCCTGCGCCGTCCGGCCGTTGACCAGGTAGTGCGGGTACGCGACATCGCCCGGGTCCTTGCCGAGGACGTCGCTCTCCCCGCCCATGAGCAGGCGCGAGGGCCCGCCGCCGGCCGGGGGCTGCGAGGCCGCGCCGCCGTGGCCCGCGTGCCCGCCGCCCGACCGCATGTCCATGCCCTTGCGGAGTTCGGCGAGGACCGCGTCCGGGGTGGAGCCATCGACTCCGTCGAGCCAGTCGTCCAGGACCACCACCCACTCCTTGTCGTACGCGAGGGGCTCCTTCGGGTCCTCGACGATGAGCGGGGCGTACAGGCCGCGGTCCTGCTGGACGCCCGAGTGCGGGTGGAACCAGTACGTCCCCGGGTTCGGGACGGCGAACCTGTACGTGAAGGACCCGCCCGGCGCGATGTCCCGCTGGGTCAGGCCCGGGACCCCGTCCATGTCGTTGCGCAGGGCGAGGCCGTGCCAGTGCAGGGAGGTGGCCTGCGGGAGGTTGTTGGCCAGGGTCAGGGCGAGGGTGCCGCCCGCGGTGACCCGGACCTCCTGGCCGGGCAGCCGGTCCCCGTACGCCCAGGAGCGGACGGTGAGCCCGCCGCCCAGGTCGAGCGGGGTGGCGGTGGCCGTCAGCTTGACCTCGGAGACCGGTCCGGCGGCCTTGCGGGCTGCCTCGGCGGCCTGGACCTCGGGCCCGGCGGGGTCCACGTAGCCGCCCGGCGAGGCGGCGGGGGAGGAGCCGCCGTGGTTCATGGAGCCGTGGTCCGGGCCGGAGCCGTCGGAGCCGTCGGAGCAGGCGGCGAGCAGCGCCGAACCGGCGAGGGCGGCGGAGGCGCCGAGAACGGCGCGGCGGGTGGGACGGCTGGGAAGAGAGCGCATGGAAGCACCTCGTGGTGTGGTCGTACGAGCAGATGGGCGCCGTCTGCTGCCGCCGCTCGGGCCCGGCGCGCGGGGCGCGTGCGGGCATGCGGGAGGCGGCAGCGGGCCCGTCGCTATACGCGCAGTACCGCCAGCCTCGTGAGGAGTTCGCGGGGCGAGGGCGGGTCCGGCCCGCCGGACCGGCCCGGCCCGCGGGCCGCGCCCCCGAGCGGCGCGGCGTCGCGGAGGCCGGCCGGTCCGGCGCCCAGGATCAGCAGGGTGAGTCCGCCGAGTACGGCCAGGCACACCGACATGGGGTCCATGCCGGAGCCGGGCGGCGGGGACTCGGCGGCGGGCCCCCGGTCGTGGGAAGCGTGCGCCGGGACGGTGACCGTGCCCGCGCCCGTGACCATGCCTGTGCCTGTGCCTGTGCCCGCGACTGTGTCTGTCCTGTCTGCGGACGCGTGGTCCGGCGCGTGGACCGGCGTGTGGTCGGCGGCACGCCCGGCCGAGGCAACGGCGACGGCCGGAGCCGCGTCCTCCATGGTGTGGGACCGACTCGGATGGCCCAGGGTGTGCATGGTGACGATGCCCAGGAGCAGCGCAGCGAGCAGCAGCAGCCGGGGCCACCGGGCCGCTCGCCGGTCGGTGCGCAGGGCAGGGCGCGTCATGGGCGGAACCCTACCCCGGGTGGGTATCCGATCGCAGGACCGGGTCCGCCGTGTTGAGGATGATGCGCAGTATGTCCACAGAAGCTGAAAAGGGGCTGAAGGGGCTGAAGGGGCTCTTCGCGAACAGTGCGTGGCCGGTCGCCCTCCTCATCGGCCTGGGCGCCGCCGCGTACACCGCGTGGGTGCTCGAAGTCGTCCTCTCGACCGGCCTGAACCCCATCGAGACGTACGTCAGCGAGCTCGCCGCCCAGGACCAGCCGCTCGGCGGCCTGTTCCGGGCCACCGACTTCACCGCCGGACTGCTCGCCTTCGCGGGCGGCCTGTCGGCCCTGGCCGGGCTGCTGCGCCGCGACGGATCCCGCCGCCCCTGGTCGGTCGTGGGCTGGGCGGGCGTCACCCTCTTCGGCGCGGCCACCGCCGCCGACGCCTGGCTGCCGCTGAGCTGCACACCCACCGTGGACCCCGTGTGCGCGGCCCGGGAGACCGCCGGCCTGGTCCCGGCCACCCATCAGGCGCACGCCGTCAGCAGCAGCCTCGCCATGACCGGCGCCCTCGTCGGGATCGTCGCCCTCACCGTCGCCGCCCGCCGCTACGGCCGGCTCGCCCCGCTCGCCCGCTACGGGCCCGTCCTGGTCGGGCTGGAGCTGCTCGCCACCGCCTGGACCCTGTCCGCCATCGCGCTGTTCACCGCCGGGCGCGGGACCTGGGCGCTCGGCGCCGGGCAGCGGCTGCAGGTGCTGTTCGTGGCGCTCTGGCTGGGCCTGCTCGCGTACTCGGTCCACAAGGAGCGCCGCACATGACACCGCATACGACCGCACAGGGAATCGGCACCGCCCGGACCGGCCGCTTCGTACGGGTGGACGGCGTCCCGCTGCACGTCCTCGTGGTGGGCAGCGGGCCGCCCGTGGTGCTGAGCGCCGGGCTCGCCATGGCCTGGTTCGACTGGGACCGCGTCGCCGCGCTGCTCGTCGCGCAGGGCCGCACCGTGGTCCGCTTCGACCGCCCCGGGCACGGGCTGAGCGCCCCCGCCACCGCTCCGGCGACCGCCGCCGGGGAGGCCCGCCGCATCGCCGGGCTGCTCGACGCGCTCGGCCTGCCCGGTCCGGTCACCGTCGCCGGGCACTCGATCGCCGGGTTCCACGCAGAGGCCTTCGCCCGCCTGTACCCCGAGCGCACCGCCGCCCTGGTCCTGGTCGACACCAGCATCGAGGAGGACCCCCGTACGGTCTGGCCCGCCGGGCTGCGCACCGCCGCCGCCCGCCTGCTCGGCCGGGCCCTGACCGCCGCCGGGCTGCCCGCCGCGCTGGGTCCGCTCGCCCGCCGCGCCGCCGTACGGGCCTCCCGCACCGGCGGCTGCGACCAGGCCCCGCGGGACCTCGTACGCCGCTGCTACCGCACCGGCCGGGTCTGGCGCGGCGCCCTGCTGGAGAACTCCCGCTACCCCGACACCGCCGCCGAGGTCCTCGCGCTGCGGACCGGGCGCCCGCCGGCCGTGCCCGTCACCGTCCTCACGGGGTACGACGGCTCGGCCGGGCGGGGGGCCCTGCGCTGGTGTGAGCGCCAGGCGAAGCTGGCCGACCGGCTCGGCGCCCGCTTCGAGGTCTCCGAACCGGCGGGGCACCTGGTCATGCTGGACCGCCCGGGCCGGGTGGCACGGGCGATCCTGGACGCTGCGGAAAGGGAGCCGGGCCGGGCGGATCAGCCGGGCCGGGCGGATCGGCCGGCTCGGCCGGATCGGCCGGGTCAGCGGCTCGCGTAGACCTTCTCCACGAAGCCCGCCAGCTGGTGTTCGTCGAGGTGCTGGGCCAGGTCGGCCTCGCTGATCATGCCGACCAGCTTCTTGTCCTTGATGACCGGAAGCCGCTTGATCCGGTGGCTCTCCATCTCACCCAGAACGTCGGACACGTCCGCGCCCGCGTCGATCCAGCGCGGGGTGCCCTGGGCCAAGTCGCCGCAGGTCATCTCGGACGGGTTCAGACCCTGGGCCACACAGTTCACGACGATGTCGCGGTCGGTGATGATGCCGCAGAGCCGCTCGGCGGCGTCGCTGATGGGCAGGGCGCCCACGTTGAGCCGGCTCATCAGCTGAGCCGCCTTGTCCAGAGTCGCGGTGGCGGGGATCCACTGGGCCCCGGGGTGCATGATGTCTGCCGCGGTGGTCATTGGTTACCTCCCTGACTGCCGATGCGGCCGGGCGCGGATGCGCCCGCCTTGGCACCCTCCGCAGGCCGGTGGTGGGAGGGCCTGATGAGGGCGCCCTCCCACCACCGTACGGGCGTGGCCCGTCACCCGCGCGGCGCAGCTCCGCGCTGTTTCAGCATGTCCGCCATGAGGGTGAGCTCCGACTGCTGCGCCTCGACCATCCCCCGCGCCAGATCCCGCTCGGCGGGGGTCTTGCACTGCGTCGCACAGCCCTGGGCCATCGCGACCCCGCCCTTGTGGTGGTCGGTCATCAGCTGGAGGTAGAGCACCTCGGCGTCCCGGCCCTCGGCGGCGCCGAGCTGCGCGAGCTCCTCCTTGGTGGCCATGCCGGCCATCAGCGCGCCGGGCTTGGCGGCGGCACCGCCCATGTCGTGCCCGGCCATGTTGGGTCCGCCCGCGTCGTGCCCGCCCGCGTCGTGCCCACCCGTGCCGTGCCCGGTGTGGCCGCCGTGCTGGTCTGCGGATCCCATCCAGGACATCGGCGGCTCGTCGGCCACCACCTTCGGCAGCCCCCACAGGTCCAGCCAGCCCAGCAGCATGCCCCGCTGGTTGGCCTGCGTGTTGGCGATGTCGTACGCGAGCCCGCGCACGGGCTCGTCCTTGGTGCGGTCCCGCACGATGAACGACATCTCGACCGCCTGCTGGTGGTGCACGGCCATGTCCCGGGCGAAGCCCGCGTCCGGTGAGTAGAGGCCCGGCGCGCGGGCCGACGTACCGTCGCCGTCACTGTCGCTCGCGGCGGTGACCGTGGCCCCCGCCGCGAACAGCAGCGCGAGCAGGACGGCGGTCCCGGCCGCCCAGTACGTACGGGTCACTTCTCGGCCAGCCCGCTGGTGCAGGCCGCACCCGGCTCGGGGGTCTGCGGGCCCTGCACGTACTTGGTGAAGAACTGCGCGACGCGCGGGTCGTCCGCCTTGTCCACCGTCAGCTGCTTGCCCCAGGCGCTCAGCATGATCGTGCCGGCCTGCTCCTTGACCGGGCTCATCAGCGTGTACGGGGTCTTGGCCACGGTCCCGGCGAGCGCGTCGAGGTCGCCCTTGGCGGCCTTCTCGTTGTACGTCACCCAGACCGCGCCGTGCTCCAGCGAGTGGACGGCGTTGACCTCGGGGACCGGGTTCTTGTAGACGTCGCCGTTGCAGTTCATCCAGCGGGGGCTGTGGTCGCCGCCGACCGGCGGGTTCATCGGGTACTTCACCGGGGTTTCGACGTGGTTGCGGCCCAGCGCCTTCGCGTCCCAGGTCTGCTCGCCGTTCACCGGGGCCTTGCGGGCCGCCGCCTCGGCGTCCTTCTTCTCCTGCTTGTCGATCAGCACCCACGCGCCGAAGCCGATGAGCCCGGCGGCGACGGCCACCGAGACCGTGATCGCGATGGCCGCGTTGCGCCGGTCGCGGGCCCGCTCGGCGCGGCGCATCTCGGCTATGCGGGCCTGGGGGGAGTTGCTGTCGTACGGGGTCCTGCTGGCCATGTGCCCTGAATCCTTCTGCTGAGGGGGGTGGAGGGATGGATCCGGTGGAGCGCGGTACGGCGCCCGGACCCGTCAGGTCCGCAGCACTTGCAGGGCATGGAGGTCGGGGGCCCGGGCGAGCGTCCCGTGCGGCCGGGCCGGCCCGCCGCCGGCGGCGCGCCCGACGGGATCCGGGGCCGAGCCCGCCACGGTCACGGCGGGCGGCGGGGCGGTCAGTACGCCGGGGGCCACGTGCGAGAAGGGGGAGCAGCCGGGCGGCTCGTCGGGGGACACGCAGACGGCGCGTGTCCCGTGCCCGCCGGCGGGCCCTCGTACGGCCGACACGCCGGTCGGGGCCGTCGCGGCGGTCGCGCCGGACACGGCGGTGACGGCGTGCGGCTCACCCGGCCGTACGCACAGGAACAGCGCTCCGAGCAGCACGCAGAGGGCGACCGTGATGACGGCGCGCCGAGGCATCCGACGCCCTGCGCGCCCGCGCCGCATGTGCTCCCAGCCCCCCATGGGCGCAGATGGTAATGCTCATGACGGGCCTGAGGTCAGTGCGGGGGTGCCACGAGGTTTCGGAGGTGCGTAATGTGGCGGAAACCACGGCTGGCGATACTGGGCCCGCCCGACTGTGCCCCCGCCCTCGGGGGAGGTGGTGCACAGGCCGTCTGAACTGCGAGGATGAAGGCATGGACAAGCAGCAGGAATTCGTCCTCCGGACGCTCGAGGAGCGCGACATCCGGTTCGTGCGCCTGTGGTTCACCGACGTACTGGGCTTCCTGAAGTCCGTCGCGGTCGCCCCCGCCGAGCTGGAGCAGGCCTTCGACGAGGGCATCGGCTTCGACGGATCGGCCATCGAGGGCTTCGCGCGGGTGTACGAATCCGACATGATCGCCAAGCCGGACCCCAGCACGTTCCAGATACTGCCGTGGCGCGCCGAGGCCCCCGGGACCGCCCGGATGTTCTGCGACATCCTGATGCCGGACGGGTCGCCGTCCTTCGCGGACCCGCGGTACGTCCTCAAGCGCATCCTGAACAAGACCTCCGACCTGGGCTTCACCTTCTACACCCACCCCGAGATCGAGTTCTTCCTGCTGAAGGACAAGCCGCTGGACGGGACCCGCCCGGTACCGGCGGACAACTCCGGCTATTTCGACCACACTCCGCAGAACGTCGGCATGGACTTCCGCCGCCAGGCGATCACCATGCTCGAATCCATGGGCATCTCGGTCGAGTTCAGCCACCACGAGGGCGCCCCGGGCCAGCAGGAGATCGACCTCCGCTACGCGGACGCGCTCTCCACGGCGGACAACATCATGACCTTCCGCCTCGTCATGAAGCAGGTCGCGCTCGAGCAGGGCGTCCAGGCCACCTTCATGCCGAAGCCGTTCTCCGAGTACCCCGGCTCGGGCATGCACACCCACCTCTCCCTCTTCGAGGGGGACCGCAACGCCTTCTACGAGTCGGGCGCCGAGTACCAGCTCTCCAAGGTCGGCCGCTCCTTCATCGCGGGCCTCCTGAAGCACGCGGCGGAGACGGCCGCGGTCACCAACCAGTGGGTCAACTCCTACAAGCGCATCTGGGGCGGCTCCTCCCGCACGGCCGGTTCCGGCGGTGAGGCCCCCTCGTACATCTGCTGGGGCCACAACAACCGCTCGGCCCTGATCCGCGTCCCGATGTACAAGCCGGGCAAGACGGGCTCCTCGCGGGTCGAGGTCCGCTCGATCGACTCGGGCGCCAACCCGTACCTGACGTACGCCGTGCTCCTCGCGGCGGGCCTCAAGGGCATCGAGGAGGGCTACGAACTCCCGGCGGGCGCCGACGACGACGTGTGGGCCCTTTCCGACGCGGAGCGCCGCGCGATGGGCATCGAACCCCTCCCGCAGAACCTCGGCGAGGCCATCGCCCTGATGGAACGCAGCGAACTGGTCGCCGAAACCCTCGGCGAGCACGTCTTCGACTTCTTCCTCCGCAACAAGAAGCAGGAGTGGGAGGAGTACCGCAGCGAGGTCACGGCCTTCGAACTCCGCAAGAACCTCCCGGTGCTGTAAGGGCAGGTCAGAGCCTTGTCCGGGCCGGAACACCACTCGGGGCCGACGGCGCGACGCCGTCGGCCCCGAGGTGCGAGGACACGCGTATGACCGTGCACACCGCGACGCCGCTCGACGGGGCGCTGCCCGTGCCCGAGCGGGTCTGGTACGCCTCCTACGGCTCCAACATGCACATGGACCGCCTGGCCGCGTACATCGCCGGGGGGACCCCCGCCGGCGCGGCGCGTACCTATCCGGGCTGCCGGGACCGGCGGGCGCCGGAGCGCTCGCTCGCGGTCGAGCTGCAAGGCCGCCTGTACTTCGCCACGGAGTCCGCTGTGTGGGGCGGGGGCCGCGGGCTGTACGACCCGACGGCTCCGGGGTGGATGCGCGGGCGGGCGCACCTGGTGACGGTCGGCCAGGTGTCCGACATCGCCGCGCAGGAGATGGGCGACGAACCCGGGACGGACCTCGACCTCACGGCGGCGCTGCGGCACGGCCGCGATGAACTCGGGCCGGGGCGGTACGAGACGCTGATCTGCCCCGGCACGATCGAGGACATCCCCGTCCTGACGTTCACCGCGCCGTGGACGCTCGGCGAGGTCGACGTACTCCCGCCCTCTGCCGTGTACCTGCGCTACCTGGCCGGCGGCCTCCTGGAGTCCGGCCCCTGGGAGGAGCAGGACATCGCCGAGTACCTGGCCGCCTGCCCGGGCGCCGCCGGTCACTGGACGCCCGAGCAGGTACGGGAGTTGCTGATCTCCGGGAGCTGCTGATCTCCGGGAGTTGCCGACTTCCGGGAGTTGCCGACTCCGGCCTCGACCGGTGACGGGCGGGGTTACGCCGGCGGGACCGCCCGGTGCCAGGTGGTGCGGGAGGGGTGGGCGGGGTCCGGGGTGGCGGGCGGGGTCGTGGTGATGTGGAGTTCGGCGTCCAGGCCCAGGACCGCCGTCGTCGTCGCGCCCGCCGGTTCGAGGATGCCGGCCGGGGCGCCGGCGAAGAGCATCTTCGATTCCGTCCACGCGGGCGGGCCGCCGAGGCCCGTCGTGCTGACCGTGCCCGTGTCCGCGCGGCCCGACAGGAGGCGGCCCGCGACGCCGACCGCGCCGTAGCCCGCCCGGCCGCCGGCCTCCGAGACGCTGGAGACCTGCGGTTTGCCGGGGCCCGCCGTGACCAGGGCCGTACGGACGACCCCCGAGTCGGGGCGGCGGAAGTAGAGCCGGATGCCCGCGCCCTCCGGGGCCGCCGAGAGCGGGACCGTGGTGGCGGGCAGGCCCGTCTGGAACGGTCCCTCGAGCGGGGCCCCCGGGGCGGGCTGGGTCCAGGCCAGGACCGACTTGGTGGTGGTCGCGTACACCTGGCGCCGCCCGGCGGCGTCGACCGCCGTCACCGGGTCGCTCTGCAGGTCCTCGCCGCCCAGGCGCTGCCAGGGGCCGAAGATGCCGTCCGGCTGCTGTTCGCGGGCGCGCAGCGTGCGGCGGGAGTCGCGGACGTAGACGGTCAGCCGGCCGTCCGCGGCGACGGCCGCCGAGGGCGCGCTGATGGAGGAGGTGCCCTCTTCGTCGGCCTCCTCGGGGGTGCCGAGCGACTGCCACGGCCCGAACGGGCCGTCCGGCGCGGCCTGGACGGCGTACACGATCTCGCGCCGGTAGTCCGCAGGCGCCGGGCCGAAGCTCGTACGGGTGGCGAGGACCGCTATGCGGCCGTCGGGGAAGCGGGCGGTGCTCGCGCCCGGGTCGATGCCGGTGCCGGGGAGCAGGACCGGGCCGGTCCAGCCGGCCGGGCCGTCCTGCCGGGTCCAGACGGCCATCCGGCCGTCCAGGGCGGCGAAGGCGTAGAGCCGGCCGGGGGCGCCCGCCACCAGCCAGGAGGTGGTGTCGGCGCGGGCGTAGCGCAGCGACTGGGCCCAGTTGCGGCCGGTGGGGCTGCTCGCGACCTTGCGGTCGCCGCAACCGGAGGGGCTGCCGCAGTAGTTCTGGTGGTCGAGCCAGGCGTACGTCTTGAGGTAGCCGATCTTCATCTCGGCCGTCTGCGGGTCCAGGGCGTGCGGGAGGGTGCCGTTGTGGTAGCCGAGGTAGTTCTGCACCGAGAACCGCGGGCGGTCGCCGACCTGGGCGGCGTACGCGGCGGTGGCGGCCTGCACGAAGCGGGCGCCGTACATGTGGTCCTGGTGGTCGGTGTACTTGCCGGTGTCGTGGTACCGGCCCGGCGTCGGGTCCTGCATGCGTATCGTCGTCGGCTTGTAGACCCCGAGCAGCCCGGCTATCGCCTGTATCACCTGGTCCTTGGTGTACGTGTACGGCTGTTTGGCCGGGCTTCCGGAGGACAGCTGGGCGCCGAGCGCGGGTATCTTGCCGTTCCACAGGCCGCGCAGGCTGTCCGGGTTCTCCGCGGTGGGGTTGCGGGCCTCGCGCAGCTGCAGCCAGACCAGGTTGACCTGCGGCCGGGCGATCAGCACGTCGAGCTCGGCATGGCCGCCGCCCGCGGTGGGTATGACCGTGCGCTTCCACGGGCTGGTGCGGTCCCCGGTGGCCATCTGGGCGTACGCGGAGCGGATGCCGTTCTGCCGGGCCTCCGCGTAGTGGGCGCGGTCGGCGGGCTGCTCCGGGTCCTTGGCGCCGGCCCCGTTGGCCTCGTTGCGGCCGTCGGCCTCGCCGGAGGTCAGGTAGACGGTGGTGAGTTGGAGCCCGGCCGTCAGCGAGCGGCTGAGGTCCGGGTTCATGAAGAACAGGTCGTCGTCGGGGTGGGCGACGACCTGGACGACCGATCCGGAGGTGGTGCTCGCCGGGAGTGCGACGGCACGGGACCCGGTGCCCTGTTCCTGGGTGGCCTCGGCCGACGTCTGCTGGCCGGTGGCGACGGCGAGCACGCCGGTGGCACCGACGGTGAGTACGGGAAGGAGGGCCGCGAGGAGGAAACGGCGACGGGCAATCGGCATCGGTCACGCCTTGGGGTCGTTCCGGGCGGGAAGAACGGCAGTTCAGTCAGCTCAGTCAGTGAGAGGCCAAATCGGGGGACTTGGTTCACCGATGGGCCCGATGACTCCTGCTTTCCGGAAACGACCGGATGCGATTGTGGCGTGTGACCTTTTGATCCGTGTAAGTGCCCAGGATGTGGACGCACTTGGTCCGCCGGAGAAGGACTCTCAGCGGCCCGTGTTCCGCGGCCCCACCGGCAGCCACGGCGCCAGGTGCGCGTTCGCGTCGTCCGCCGAGGAGGTCACGTACAGCCGCGCGTCGAGCCCCACCACCGCCAGGCTGACCGTGTTCCGGCCGGTCGTCGTGGAAGACGGGGCCCCGACGAACATCAGCGGCGACCGCTCCCACGGCCGCCCCGACCCGAGGTCCGAGCCCAGCTGACCGCCCGCCGAGCGGCCGGCCAGCACATGCCCGCTCGCCGCCACCGCGCCGAAGCCCTGGAGCCCGCCGAGGTCGGTGAGGTGGTTGACCTTCAGCCCGCCGTCGCCCGTCACCAGGGCGGTACGGACGTTGCCCGAGCCCGGCTTGCGGAACCACAGCCGCACGCCGCCCTCGCGCCCCTCCGCGGTGAGCGGCAGCGTCGTGTCCGGCAGCCCCGTGGGCGTGGCCGGTCCCAGCGGCGCGCCCGGCTTCGGCTGCGCCCAGCCCAGCACCGACTTGGTCGTGGCCGCGAACACCATGCGCCGCCCGGCGCCGTCCGTGGCGGTGACCGGCGTGCCGTGCAGGTCGGCGCCGCCGAACTGCGCCCACGGGCCCCAGGTGCCGTTCGCGAGCTGCACGCGCCCGCGCAGGGCGGACGCGCCGTCGCGGACGTACGCCGCCAACTGGCCCGTGCCGTCGACCGAGACGGCGGGGGCGCTGATGTCGGAGGTCCAGTTCTCGTCCGCGCTCTCGGGCGTGCCCAGCGACTGCCAGTCCCCGAACTCCTCCGTGCCCGGGCCCTTCTGGACGACGTACCCGACCTCGCGCCGGTAGTCCGTCGGCCGCGCGCCGAAGGAGGTACGGGTGCCGAAGGCGGCGATCCGCCCGTCCGGCAGGGTGACGGTGGAGATGCCCGGGTCCATGCCGGTGCCGGGCAGCAGGCGCGGCCCGCTCCAGGCGCCGATCGGGCCGGACCGGTGCCAGACGGCGACCTGGCCGTCGAGCACCTTGAAGGCCCACAGGCCGTGCTCCTTGTCGGAGGTCAGCCAGGAAGTGCCGGTGCCGCGGGCGTAGTTGACGGTCGAGGTCCAGCCGTTTCCGGCGGGGTGGTCGGCCACCTTGAGGTCGCCGCAGCCGGCGTCGCTGCCGCAGTGGTTCTGCCGGTCCAGCCAGGCATAAGTGTCAAGGATGTCCAGCTTCGCCTTGGCCTCGTCCGGGTCCAGGGCGCTGGGCAGAGAGCCGTTGGAGTAGCCGAGGTAGTTCTGCACCGCGAAGTGCGGGCGGTCCTTGACGTCGACGCCCTTCGCGTACGCGGCCAGGGCGGCCTGGACGAAACGGGCCCCGTAGAAATGGTCCTGATGGTCGGTGTACCGCTTGTCGGGGAACCGGCCGGGCGTGGGGTCCTGGGCGCGGACGGTGGTCGGCTTGTACTGCTCCAGGACGCCGGCGATCGTCTGGACGACCTGCTCCTTCGAGTACGAGAACCGCTGTTTGACGGGGGTGCCGGAGGCGAGCTGCGCGCCGAGCGCGGATATCTTGCCGTCCCACAGGCCGTGCAGGCTGTCCGGGGCGCTGTCGTAGACGGTGCCGGCCTCGCGCAGCTGCAGCCAGACGAGGTTGACCTCGGGCTTGGCGACGAGCACGTCGACCTCGGCGTGGCCGCCGCCCTTGGTGGGGACGACGGTGCGCTTCCAGGCGCTGCTGCGGTCGCCGGTGGCCATCTTGGCGTAGGCGGCGCGGATGCCGTTCTGGCGGGCCTCGGCGTAGGCGGGCTTGTTGGGCGGGGTGGAGGCCTGCTTGCCTTCGGTGGCGTTGATGCCGTCCGCCTCGCCGGCGGTGAGGTAGACCGTGGTGACGGGGTGGCCGGCGGCTATGGAATACCGCAGGTCCGGGTTCATGAAGTACAGGTCGTCGTCGGGGTGGGCGACGATCTGCAGCACCCGGCCGGGGTCGGGCGCGTCGGCGGTGGCCGCGGGGGCGGCCTTCCCGTCGGCGATGCCTCCGCTCGCCTCGCCGGCGCGGAGCACGAACACGCCGCAGGCGGCGATGGCGGCACAGAGCCCCACGCCCTTGACGACCCGCCCCCCATTGCGCCGCCCCCGGCGTCGCGAGGATCCGGCCCTGCCGGCACGGTGGGAGGCCCGCCCGCTGCCCGATCCGGCGTCGGCGCGGCGGCCGGCGGCTGCGGCTGCGTCTGCGGGGACGGCGGTACGGGAACGCCGTGCGGCTCGGCGGCCGCCGGGAGTGGGCGGCCGGTCGGTGTCGGAACGGCGCGAAGCGCGCCCGGTGGGCTGGTCGGTGGCCCCCGACCGGTGGCCCGGCCGAGCGGCTTCGGGCCCCGCCGGGCCCCATGACCCTCCGGCCTGTCCCGGATACGGCGAGGCTCCCGGGTCGTTGGGAAGCCAGGGGCCCGGGGCGGGGGGTCCGTCGGGCATGTGCGTCCTTGGGGGCGGTCGGGCGGGGAGCGGGCCCGAAGGAGGGGCACGTAAACGGAATGGGATGTTCCGAATAAATATTCAGATAATCCGATAATCCGCCCCATGATACGTGTCCACCCACGCCGGTGAGTCGAACGCCTGCTCCGGCTAGGCTCCTTCCAGGCACGCTTGGGCAGTGGCGGCGACGTACGCGGGAGGCGGCGGGATGACAGTCCCGGGACGCAGGAGCAGCACCTTCATCCGGCTGCTGCGCAGCGGCTTCACCGACCCCTCGGCCGCGGCCCGGCTGCTCGACTCCGAGGCGCTGGCCTCCGTACGCACCGACCCGGTGCTCCTCGACGCCCTCGGGGCGACCGCCGATCCGGATCTCGCCCTCCTCGGGCTGGTCCGGCTCGCCGAGGCGCAGAGCGACGACGAACGGCCCGTACTCCTCGACACCCTCGTCAGCGCCAAACCGCTCCGCGACCGCCTCCTCGGCGTGCTCGGCGCGTCCGAGGCGCTCGCCGACCACCTCGCCCGCCACCCCCGCGACTGGCACGCGCTCGTCACGTACGAGGCCGCCGACCTGCATCCCGGCCTCGCCGAGTTCGAGCACGGGCTGAGCCAGGCCCACGACCCCATCGCCCTGCGCGTGGCCTACCGCCGCTGCCTGCTCTCCATCGCCGCCCGCGACGTCTGCGGCACCATCGACGTCGCCCAGACCGCCGCCGAGCTCGCCGACCTCGCCACCGCAACCCTCCGCGCGGCCCTGCGGATCGCGTCCGCCGCCGCCCCCGGCGACGCCGCCGCCTGCCGGCTCGCCGTCATCGCCATGGGCAAGTGCGGCGGCAACGAGCTGAACTACGTCTCCGACGTCGACGTCATCTTCGTCGGCGACGCGCCGAACGGAGCCGACGAGGCAAAGGCCGTCCAGGCCGCCACCCGCCTCGCCTCCCACCTCATGCGCATCTGCTCCGAGACCACCATCGAAGGCACCATCTGGCCCGTCGACGCCAACCTGCGCCCCGAGGGCCGCAACGGCCCCCTCGTCCGCACCTTGGCCTCCCACCTCGCCTACTACCAGCGCTGGGCCAAGACCTGGGAGTTCCAGGCCCTGCTCAAGGCCCGCGCCGTGGCCGGCGACCCGGACCTCGGCGCCCAGTACATCGACGCCATAACGCCCCTCGTCTGGCAGGCCGCCGAACGCGAGAACTTCGTCGCCGACGTCCAGAAGATGCGCCGCCGCGTCGTCGACAACATCCCCGCCTCGCAGGTCGACCGCGAGCTCAAGCTCGGCCCCGGCGGCCTGCGCGACGTCGAGTTCGCCGTCCAGCTGCTCCAGCTCGTCCACGGCCGCAGCGACGCCGGCCTGCACTCCGGCAGCACCCTCGACGCCCTGCACGCCCTCGCCGCCGGTGGCTACGTCGGCCGCACCGACGCCGCCCAGCTGAACGACGCGTACCGCTTCCTGCGCGCCATGGAACACCGCATCCAGCTCTACCGGCTGCGCCGCACCCACCTCGTCCCCGAGGACGAGGCCGACCTGCGCCGCCTCGGCCGCTCCCTCGGCCTGCGCACCGAACCCGTCGTCGAGCTCAACAAGGCCTGGCGCCGGCACGCCTCCGTGGTCCGGCGCCTGCACGAGAAGCTCTTCTACCGGCCGCTCCTCGACGCCGTCGCCCAGCTCACCCCCGGCGAGACCCGGCTCTCCCCGCGCGCCGCCGGCCAGCGGCTCGAAGCCCTCGGCTACGCCGACCCGGCCTCGGCCCTGCGCCACCTCGAAGCCCTCGCCTCCGGAGTCACCCGCAAGGCCGCCATCCAGCGCACCCTGCTCCCCGTCATGCTCGGCTGGTTCGCCGACTCAGCCGACCCGGACGCCGGCCTGCTGAACTTCCGCAAGGTCTCCGACGCCCTCGGCAAGACCCCCTGGTACCTGCGTCTGCTCCGCGACGAGGGCGCCGCCGCCGAGAACCTGGCCCGCGTCCTGTCCGCCGGCCGGCTCGCCCCCGACCTGCTGATGCGCGCTCCCGAGGCCGTCGCCCTGCTCGGCGACCCCGGCGGGCTCGGACCCCGTACGCACGAGGCCCTGGAGCAGGAGGTGCTAGCCGCCGTCGGGCGCGCCGACAGCCCCGAGGCCGGCGTCGCCGCCGCCCGCGGGGTCCGCCGCCGCGAGCTCTTCCGTACGGCCGCCGCCGACATCATCCGCTCCTACGGTACGGAGGACAGCCCGGCCGAGGAGGACCCCGGCGCCCTCGTCGACCGGGTCGGCAACGCCGTCTCCGACCTCACCGCCGCGACCATCGCCGGAGCCCTGCGCGCCGCCGTCCACGACCACTGGGGCGAGACCCTGCCGACCCGCTTCGCGATCATCGGCGTCGGCCGCTTCGGCGGCCACGAACTCGGCTACGGATCCGACGCCGACGTCCTGTTCGTCCACGAACCCCGCGAGGGCGTCGACGAACAAGAAGCCGCAAAAGCCGCCCAGGCCGTCATCGCCGAAATGCGCAGGCTGCTCCAACTCCCCACCGCCGACCCGCCGCTGCTCATCGACGCCGACCTGCGCCCGGAAGGCCGCTCCGGCCCGCTCGTACGCACCCTGTCCTCGTATGCCGCGTACTACCGGCGCTGGTCCCTGACCTGGGAGAGCCAGGCCCTGCTGCGCGCCCAGTCCGTCGCGGGCGACGCCGAACTCGGCGCCCGCTTCATCGAGCTCATCGACCCGCTGCGCTACCCGGCGGAGGGCCTTGGCGAGGACGCCGTACGGGAGATCCGCCGCCTGAAGGCCCGCATGGAATCCGAGCGGCTGCCACGCGGCGCCGACCCCACGCTCCACACCAAACTGGGCCGCGGCGGCCTCAGCGACGTCGAGTGGACCGTGCAGCTGATCCAGATGCAGCACGCCTGGTCGGAGCCCGGCCTGCGCACCACCCGTACCCGCGAGGCCCTGGCCGCCGCCCACGCGGCCGGGCTGATCCCGGCCGAGGAGGTGCAGATCCTGGACGAGGCCTGGGTGCTCGCCACCCGGGTCCGCAACGCGGTGATGCTGGTCCGCGGCCGGGCCGGGGACACCTTCCCCTCGGAGGCCCGGGAACTGGCAGCCGTCGGCCGCTACCTCGGCTACGCGGAGGGCACGGTCGGCGAACTGCTCGACGACTACCGCCGCATCACGCGCCGCGCGCGGGGGGTCGTGGAGGACCTCTTCTACGGAGCCTGAGCGTTGTCCTGAGCCCGACCCGAGCCGGGCTCCCCAGCCGGACTCAGGAGCGCTTCGCGGCCAGCAGCGAGGCGTAGGGGATCGCAGTGTTCCCCGAGAAGTACTCGTCGACGCCGTACCTCTCCGCGGACTCGGCGTCGGACGACAGATGGCCCCTGGAATCGAACGAGGAAATGCTGGTGGCGAAGCCGCTGTCCGTCTTGGTGATCCATCGGTCCGAACTGATGTAGCGCGGCCTGCGTGTCACGTTGAGGATGTTGTTGTTGTGGTGCACCCTCGCGTGGTTCATGACGTAGTCGGGGCAGGGGGTGGCGGAGCAATCGAAGAACCTGTCCGTCTTCTCGCGCCATGAGAAGATCGGAAACTTGAATCTTTCGTCCATCTTTCCGCGGTCCGCCCTCAGGAATGCGACCGATGCGGAGGTCGAGACGAGGTCGTACGTTGCGTCCGTGGGGATGTGGACCACTCGCTCGGTGGTGAAGGTGGTTCCGGGCGCGATCCAGGCGCCCGTCGGGGCGACCGGTCCGGCATCGACATTCCGGTACCCGACGGGCCGCATGTGAAGCTCCGTGTTGATCCCCAGCTCCGCATCGGCCCGCCAGTCCTTCTGGTCCGGCTCGGTCTTCTTCCCGTCGAATACGGACTGCCGTCCCTGAACCCGGTAGTTGCTGTTGAGGATGTAGGCGGGAACGACCCCGTCGTTCACCACGCGGAGCTTGACCGGAAGATAGATGAGGGGGAGTTCGGGATCCCGGGTCGGCGTCCCGAATTTCGCCTCCACCTTGAAATGGAAGAGCGCCGCGTAGGGCTGGTACAAGGCCGAGTAGGAGAAGTTGGCCAGGGTCAGCAGAGCGGTCGCCACCACACCCGCGGTGAAACTCTTCGGATGGGCGATCCCTTTCCAGGCCCGCTCCCGCCAGATCGCCCACACCGCCCACAGACACCAGAGCGAGAGCGCGACGAACACCGGCAGGTACGGAGTCCACTCCCGCTCTTCGAACCAGACCGCCAGCAGCAGGCCCTCCGTCGCCACCGCGATGAGCACGCCCACCATCACCAACGCGCCCGAGTACCGCAGGGTCCGCTTCCCCCAGAAGTCGAACACCGCAGCCGCCGCGACCGCCTGCACGGCTCCCGAGAGCACGAACAGGAATCCGGTCAGACGCCCCGCGAAGGTCAGTGCGCCCAGCGCGTCCACCATGCCGATGTCGGCGAGGAGGAGCGCGGACACGATCAGCCCGGCGGCCATCAGCGCGATCGTGGCGCGCCGGCGTCCCGCGTGGTCGGGCCAGGTGGCGCTGTCCGCCCCGCGCCAGGACACGGCGGCCCGGTCCTCCAGGTCCATGTCACCCGGCAGTCCCGCGCGGTGCAGCTGCCTGCGCAGATCACGCTGCGACCAGGCGCTGCCCGCCGGTGCGCCGTCGATGGTGACCTGACGCAGACCGCGCTCGTCGGGCGCCTGCACCACCACCCTGCGCCTGCTCATGCACCCACCCTCAGGGCCCCGCCGGGGGAGCGCACCCGGGGTTACTCCAACCGCCCACACACCCGGCGGGTCTACGCCGCCCGCGCGTCCGCGGGCGGGCAGTCGCGGCAGCGGCCCGGGACGGGTGAGCGGAAGGCGCGGTCGCAGCCGTCACAGGTACGGAGGGGATGGATCTCGCGGTCCGTGGGTACGGGGTGCGCCGGGGCGGGGTCCGGAAGCCGGGGCGGGACCAGTTCCCGTAGACGGTGGGCGAGCAGGGCCGCCGGGGAGTGGATGGACACCACCGGCAGCGAGCGGGTCAGGACGGCGGCGACGGCGCTCGGGGTCAGCCCGCGCTCCAGCCACACGGCCGCCGCGGGCGCCAGCCGTACGGTGTCGCGCGTGGACAGCACCAGCCGGGGATCGCGCAGCCGCAGCCGGGCCAGCAGTTCCTGGGCTTGGAGCTCGACTTCGGAGGCGGCCGGGGCGGGTTCGGGTTCCGGTTCAGGCTCCGGGTCGGGGTCCGGAGTCTGCCTCCGGGCCGGTGCGGGTGCCGTTGCGGGGGGCGGGACAGGGCGCTCCGCCGCCTTCAACCGCCTTGCGGGCGGGTTGTTGTACGACACCGTACGGGTGACGATCTGTCCCGAAGGGAGCCGCTCCCGGGTACGGGAGAGGTAGCCGTGGGCTTCCAGTTCCCGCAGGGCCGAAGCGATGCGGGTCTCGCCCTCGGTGAACCGCTGCGCCAGGGCCTTGATCGACACATCGGCGCCGGTGGGCAGGGACTGGATGTAGGTGGACAGGCCGATCGCCGTCAGGCTCAACTCGCTGTGCTGGGCGAGGTGGTTGCCGATCTTGACGTAGCGCTCGGGCTGCCGGTCTTTCTCGTGCATGACACCGGGCCTCGCAATGCGGTACGGAGCGCACGAGGGCGCGCTAAGCTGCTGTTCAGCCACGGGAAGACTCCTACTTCCTCAGCGGCGAGGCCCTCGGGCGGGATTGCCGTCCCGTGCGGGGGCCGTTCGCGTTTATGGGGGTTGTCTAGAGCCAGACTGCCTGGTGAATTGTCATATGCGCCAGCCAGGTTGGGGTGATTCACCCATCCGGGTGAGAGGGGGAGGGGGGAGGTTGGGAGAGGTCATTTCCCCCGGTTGTTTATCTTTAGGCGTCGAGCGGTTCCGGATATTGGCCCACCGGGTCGTGGAAACCTCGATCCGGTGAAAACGGATTTCCTGATTCACGTGACTCGGCGCGGCCACCCGTGCGTAGCCTGAACGGAGTTGAAGGCCAACGGAGGTGGCAGTGAGCGCAGAGGGCACCGATGAGTCGAGCTGGGCACTCGACCCGGATGACGAATCGGGGGCGGTCGTGGCGGCGGTGGGACGCCAGTTGAAAATGTGGCGGGAGGCGGCCGGACTCGACCGATCCACTTTCGCTGAACAGATGGGTTACGGGGCGGACCTGACCCGCAAGATCGAGAGTGGCACCCGCATTCCGCGTCCGGAGTTCCTGGACAAGGCGGACAAGGTTCTTGGAGCGGGCGGGAAGATCGCCGCGATGAAGGTGGACGTCGAAAAGGCCCACTACCCCAAGAAGGTGCGGGATCTGGCCAAGTTGGAATCCGAGGCTGTCGAGATCGGATCCTACGAATACGTGGTGGTGACAGGGCTGCTCCAGACAGAGGAGTACGCTCGCGCCCTATTCGGCCTCAGGCGCCCCATGTTCTCGGAGGATGAGATTGAGCGCCTGGTCACGGCGAGGATGCAGCGTCAGAAGATCCTCCGGCAGCATCCGGCCCCGCTGCTGAGCGTCGTGCAGGAAGAGGCTGTTCTCAGGCGGCCCATCGGGGGCAAGATGGTGCTGCGTCGCCAACTGGAGCACCTGTTGGAGGTCGGCAGCCTGCGGAACGTGGAGATCCAGGTCATGCCCATCGCGGTGGAGGAGCATTCCGCGCTCGCCGCTTCGTTCAAGGTCATGCGACTCAGGGACGGGACGACGGTCGGGCACAACGACGTTCAGATGGCCAGTCGTTTGATCACCGATCCCAAAGAGGTCCAGATCCTCGACATGCGATATGGCATGATCCGGGCACAGGCTCTGACGCCTCGTGAATCGCTGACGTTCATCGAGAAGGTCCTGGGGGAGACATGAGTATCAAGCCATCGGCCGAGGGCCCTTCCGTACTGACTTGGGCGAAGAGCAGCTACAGCACCAACGACGGGCCTGAGTGCGTCGAGGTCGCCTGGACCAAGAGCAGCTACAGCACCGCCGACGGAGCCGACTGCGTCGAGGTCGCCCGGATCCCCGGGACCATCCTCGTCCGGGACTCCAAGAGGCCCGAAGACGGGCGGCTGGCCGTCACTCCGGCTGCCTGGATCGGGTTCGTCACTCACGCCACCGCGTGACGGCACTGGGTTCGGCCGTCAAGGCCGTTGTCCGCTACCGGCGGCCGGATCCGGAGTGCTGGGAGGTCGTCGTCAGGGCCGCCTGCAATCCCCTGGGCAGCAGCTGGGACGCAGCCAAGACGGTGGCCCAGGCCGGCTCCGCCGTTTCCGCGCACGCCGATCGGTTGGCCAAGGCCCTCGCCACGCGGCTCGGGAACGTCGAGGAGCTCGCGCTCGCCCTGGCAGGGATGGGTGACGTCCGGGCGCTGCCGGCGCTGGGGCGCATTGCGAAGGACAACCGGCTCCCGTACAACCGCCCTTGGGCCCCCCGCCTCGCCGCGCTGCCCGCCGCGGACCTGCTCCCCTCGATCCTGCCCGGCCTGCGGAGCGAACCGCCCCCGCACCAGGCGGGCTTCATGCTCGAACTCCTCGCGCTCTTGGGCCCGGCCTCCGCGCCCGCCGTGCCCGAGGTGGTCCGGTACCTGGAGACGCCGTACGCCTACGACGCCCTGCGCGTCCTCGGCCGGATCGGTCCCGCTGCGGCCGTCGCCGCGGACCGGCTGGCCGAGTACGCCACCGGCCGGGCCGAGCTCGCGGGCCGCCACCACCCACGGATGGCCGCCTGGGCGCACTGGAGGGTCACCGGCGACCCCACCCTCGCCCTCGACGTGTGCGGGGCGGCCGTGGGATCCGGGAGCGGCAGCCACGGTCTGCCCTTCCTCGCCGATCTCGGCCCGCTGGCCGCCGCGCACGCGGACACCGTGCGCGGCCTGTTGGAATCCCCCGGCGCGTGGACCCGGGTCGCCGCGGCGCACGCGTACTGGCGGATCACCGGAGACCCGGAACCCGCCGTACCGGTGCTGCTGGCGGAGGTGGACCCGGTCTGGACCGGGAACCCGGCCCTGCCGACCCGGGAAGCCGTCCGCCGTCTCGGCGCGATCGGCGCCCCAGCCGCCGCCGCGGCGCCCCTGCTGCGCCGGATCCTGGCAGCCGAGAAACGTCTCAGCCACCCCTACGACGGCGTGCGGATCCTCGCCGACGAGGCCTACGTCCGCACCCTCACCGAGGCCCTGGAACGGATCGGCCCGAGCGCGGGCCCCGTACCGGCATCCGCGGCGCCCGTGCCCCCTGCCCGGCGCGGGCTGCTGGAGCGATGGCGGGGGCCGCGCACGGCAGGTCGTCCCCGCTCCTGAAAGCGCCCGCTGCCGTCCGGAGCGACCATTGCCTCATGGACGCCGTTGCGTCGGCGTTCGCAAACGACGCGATCTCGAGGCTCTCGAAGAACCCCTGGTCCCGTTCCGCCGACCGCACGTCACCACCCTCCAGCGCTCCGTCCGCACCACCGACCTGGACCGCGCGTACGACGCCGTCCACCGGACCCTGGCCGCGACCGACACGAGCACCCTCTCCTACCGGGCCGTCGCCATCGGACACGCCGACGGGGGCGTGCCCGGCCAAGGCCTCGCGGTCATCCTGCTGCGACCCGGTCCGCAGGTCCTCGCCTTCCAGGCCGCGCTGCCGGCCGCGATCACCCCGTTCACCGGGTCCGGCGGCACGCCCGCTGCCTTCGTCACCGACCCCGGCGAGTCCATCAGCCAGAGCACCCTCGACTGGGTCGACGGCTACGTCCCCGCCCAGATCGGGCCCGGCCGGTACACCGCCCACATCACCGTCGGCTTCGCCACCCTCGACGACCTCGAGGCCATCGAGGCCGAGCCGCTCGACGCCTTCACCGTCCGCCCGGCCGCCGTCGCCGCCTACCAGCTCGGAAACAGCGGAGCCGCCCGCAAGCTCCTGCGGACCTGGCCCACTCCGGCCTGACCGATGCCCACAGGCACCCCGTCTGGGGTATCGAGATGGCCACCGGAACCGACCTCTCCGCCGTCCGGGACCTCGACCAGCTGTGGCCATCGCCCGCAGCCCGCTGGGCGCGGCCGCCGCCGGACCCGCCCTGACGGGGCTGATGGCCCTGGAGGGCATGACCTCGCACGCCGCGCTCGCGGCCGGGGAGCAGCAGGTGGCGGGCCGGATCGCGGCCGGCTTCCGGGCGGATCTGACGGCCTTCGCGCTCGACCCGGTGGACACCGCCCCGGACGAACTGGCCGAGGCCCCGATCCGGCTCACGATGTCGGGCGGCCGGATCACCCACCGCGGGGTCTAAGCCGGGTCTAAGCCCTGCGGAACCGGTTCAGCAGGGCCGCCGTCGCCGGGTGCGGGTCGGTGGTCTCGGGCTCGCGCGGCAGCCGGTGCGGCAGCGAGCCGTACCAGCTGCGCGAGACCGTGTAGCCGAACGCCAGGCAGAGCATGCCGCCCACGGCGTCCAGCCAGAAGTGGTTGGCGGTGGCCACGATCACCACGAGGGTGGCCGTCGGGTAGAGCAGGCCGAGGATCCGGGCCCAGGGGGCGGAGGCGACCGCGAAGATCGTCAGCCCGCACCAGAGCGACCACCCTATGTGCATGGAGGGCATGGCCGCGTACTGGTTCGACATGTGCTTGAGGTTGCCGGAGGCCATGGAGCCCCAGGTGTGGTGGACCAGCACGGTGTCGACGAAGCTCTGCCCGTTCATCAGCCGGGGCGGCGCGAGCGGGAAGAAGTAGTAGCCGACCAGGGCCACGCCCGTGGTGGCGAAGAGGACCAGGCGCGTGGCCGCGTAGCGCCCCGGATGGAAGCGGTAGATCCAGACCAGGACGCCGATGGTCACGACGAAGTGGAGCGTGGCGTAGTAGTAGTTCATGCCGACGACCAGCCACGTCACCGAGTTCACGGCGTGGTTGACCGATTGCTCCACCGCGATCCCGAGGGTGCGCTCGAGGTCCCACAGCCAGTCGGCGTTCGCGAGGGCGTCCGTCTTCTGCTCGGGCACCGCGTTGCGGATGAGCGAGTACGTCCAGTAACTGACCCCGATGAGCAGGATCTCGAACCAGATCCGGGGCCGGCGCGGGGCTCGCAACCGGGACAAATGGGTGCGCTGATCGCCCGGACGAGTCTGGCTCTCGGTCACCTCGGGTGACGAGACTTCCGTCCGGGTTTCCAGTGTCTTCACGCTCGATTCACCCATGGGGAAAGAGTCTGCCAGATGCGTTCTCGCCTCCGATCATCCCTCGGGAGGGTCTCCGGCGCAGCGGCTCACCCCTGGGGACGAGACGGTCCCCTACTCCCCCAGCCTTCGGCCGGGAGGTGCCCCCAGCCTTCGGCCGGGAGGTGCCCCCAGCTGCGGACCGGAGGCGGTGGATCCGCGGACCACCAGTTCGGGCAGGAAGACGAACTCGCTGTGCGGGGCCGGCGTACCGCCGATCTCCTCGAGGAGCGTGCGGACCGCGGCCTGCCCCATGGCCTGCACGGGCTGCCGGATGGTGGTGAGCGGCGGATCGGTGAACGCTATGAGAGGGGAGTCGTCGAAGCCGACGACCGAGACGTCCTGCGGCACCCGCAGCCCCTGCTGCCGGGCCGCCCGGATCGCCCCGAGCGCCATCATGTCGCTCGCGCACACGATGGCCGTGCAGCCGCGCGAGATGAGCGCGGCCGCGGCGGCCTGCCCGCCCTCCAGCGTGTAAAGGGAGTGCTGGATGAGCTCCTCGACCTCGGCCTCGTCGAGGCCGAGCCGCTCCTTCATCCCGAGCCGGAAGCCCTCGATCTTGCGCAGGACGGGCACGAACCGCTTGGGTCCGACCGCGAGCCCGATCCGGGTGTGCCCGAGCGCGGTCAGGTGGGTCACGGCGAGCTGCATCGCGGCGCGGTCGTCCGGCGAGACGAAGGGGGCCTGCACCTTGTCGGAGAACCCGTTGATGAGGACGTACGGAACGCCCTGCCCGCGGAGTTGGTCGTAGCGGCCCATGTCGGCGGTGGTGTCGGCGTGCAGCCCGGAGACGAAGATGATGCCGGAGACCCCGCGGTCGACCAGCATCTCGGTGAGCTCGTCCTCGGTGGACCCGCCGGGCGTCTGCGTGGCCAGCACCGGCGTGTACCCCTGCCGGGTCAGCGCCTGGCCGATGACCTGCGCGAGCGCCGGGAAGATGGGGTTGTCCAGCTCGGGGGTTATCAGGCCGACGAGCCCCGCGCTGCGCTGGCGCAGCTTGACGGGGCGCTCGTAGCCGAGCACGTCGAGCGCGGCCAGCACGGACTCGCGGGTGCCTGCGGCCACACCGGGCTTGCCGTTGAGCACGCGGCTGACTGTGGCTTCGCTGACCCCCGCCTGGGCTGCGATGTCGGCTAGCCGTGCGGTCACGGGATTGGACTGTACCGGTCCCCGGCTCACAACGCCCACCACGTGCACGAATCCGGGGGTAGCAGCACGGTCCGGCCGTCCGTCTCCACCGGCGCGCTGGAGAGTACGGGGCGCCCCGGCGAGGGCAGTTCCAGCGGCTCGGGCCGGCTGTTGAGGGTGCACGCGAAGCCGGGCCGGGTGAAGAGGAGGACGCCTGCGGGTGCGGACAGCCAGGTCAGCGGGCCCGCGTCGGGGGAGCCGAGGCCCGGCAGTGCGCGGCGCAGCTCCAGGGCGGCGCGGTACAGCTCGAGGGTGGAGTGGGGGTCGCCGGTCTGGGAGGCGACGCTCAGCGGGGCCCAGTCCGCGGGCTGCGGGAGCCAGCTGCCGGCCGGGCCGAAACCGTACGGGGGCCGCTCGCCGGACCAGGGCAGCGGGATCCGGCAGCCGTCGCGCAGGCCGTCCTGCCCGGCGGTGCGGAGGAAAGCGGGGTCCTGGCGTACGGCGTCGGGGAGGTCCGCGACCTCCGGCAGGCCGAGCTCCTCGCCCTGGTAGAGGTACGCCGACCCGGGCAGCGCGAGCATCAGCAGCGCGGCGGCCCGCGCCCGGGCCAGGCCCTGCGCGCCGCCGCCGTAGCGGGTGACATGGCGTACGACGTCGTGGTTGGACAGCACCCAGGTGGTGGGGGCGCCGACGGCGGCGGTGGCGGCCAGGGACTCGTCGATGACGGTCCGCATCGCCCGGGTGTCCCACGGGCAGTTCAGGAAGCGGAAGTTGAAGGCCTGGTGCAGCTCGTCGGGCCGGACGTACAGGGCGAGCCGCTCAGAGGTCGGCGCCCAGGCCTCGGCGACGCCGATGCGCGGGCCCGGGTAGGAGTCGAGCAGCCGCCGCCAGGAGCGGTGGATCTCGTGGACGCCGTCCTGGTCGAAGAAGGGGAGCGGCTCGGTGCCGATCAGGGTGGCCTGGGCGCCGCGGCCGATGTCGGGCAGGCCGGAGGCCTTGACCATGCCGTGGGCGACGTCGATGCGGAAGCCGTCGACGCCGAGGTCGAGCCAGAAGCGCAGGACGGAGGCGAACTCCTCCGCGACCTCGGGGTGCTCCCAGTCCAGGTCGGGCTGCTCGGGCGCGAAGAGGTGCAGGTACCACGCGCCGTCCGGGGTCCGGCTCCAGGCGGGCCCGCCGAAGACGGACTCCCAGTCGTTGGGCGGCCGCTCCCCGCGCGGTCCGCGCCCGGGGCGGAAGTGGTACCGGGCCCGGGCCGGGCTGCCCGGCTCCGCGGCGAGGGCCTCCTGGAACCAGGCGTGCCGGTCGGAGGTGTGGTTGGGGACCACGTCCACGATGACCCGCAGCCTCAGCGCGTGGGCGGCCCGGACGAGCTCGTCGGCGTCGGAGAGGTCCCCGAAGAGCGGATCGACGGCCCGGTAGTCGGCGACGTCGTAGCCGCCGTCGGCCTGCGGGGAGACGTAGAAGGGGGTGAGCCACACGGCGTCGACCCCGAGCCGGGCCAGGTGGGGCAGGCGCGTGCGCACCCCGCGGAGGTCGCCGATGCCGTCGCCGCCGCTGTCCGCGAAGGACCGTACGTACACCTGATAGATGACGGCATCGCGCCACCAGCCGACACTTTCGGTCGCCTTGCTGGAAGCGCTTGCAAGCCGGGATGCGGTCAGCTCATGGGTCATACCGGTGTCAACGCGGGTACATGCCCCCTGGTTGCGGGCCTGATGACCCGAAGGAAGTTCGAACAACCAGCAAGCAGCGGCAACCGTCAGGACACACGGATGTAACGATCGGCCCTGCTTGCAGAAAATTGCCGCAAGCTCTTTCGGTCGGCTTTCAGGCTTGTTACGTTCCCTGCAACTCGGGACCGCGAGGGCGCGGCCGGGATCATCGAAGGAGTTCATATGCGGCGTGGCATAGCGGCCACCGCGCTGGTCGCGACCCTGGCGCTCGCGGCGACGGCTTGCGGCGGTGACACCAAGGACGACAGCGGGACCAAGGCGGGCGGCGAGCTTTCCGGCACGGTCACGTGGTGGGACACCTCGAACGACGCCGAGAAGGCCAGCTTCCAGAAGATCGCCGAGGCGTTCACCGCGAAGCACCCGAAGGTCACCGTCAAGTACGTCAACGTCCCGTACGGCGACGCGCAGAACAAGGTCAAGAACGCCTTCAGCAGCGGTTCCGAAGCCCCTGACGTGATCCGTGCGGACGTCGGCTGGGTCGCCGACTTCGCCTCGCTCGGCTACCTCGACGAGGTCCCGGCCGAGACGGCCAAGAAGGTCGACGCCGAGTTCCTGCCCCAGGCCGCGGCCAGCGGCAAGTACGAGGGCAAGACCTACGCCGTCCCGCAGGTCATCGACACCCTCGGCCTCTTCTACAACAAGAAGATGCTCGCCGACGCCGGCGTCCAGCCCCCCAAGACGCTGGAAGAGGTGAAGACCGCCGCCGCCGCCATCAAGGCCAAGACCGGCAAGGCCGGCCTCTACCTGCGCGGCGACGACTCCTACTGGTTCCTCCCCCTCATCTACGGAGAGGGCGGCGACCTGGTCGACGCGAAGAACAAGACGGTCACCGTCGACAACGCGGCCGGCGTCAAGGCGTTCAAGACCGCCCGCGACCTGGTCACCTCGGGTGCGGCGATCACCAACGCCACCGACGGCTGGGTCAACATGCAGACCGCCTTCAAGTCGGGCGAAGCCGCGATGATGATCAACGGTCCGTGGGCCGTCGCCGACACCTACGCCGGTGACCAGTTCAAGGACAAGGCCAACCTCGGCGTCGCCGCCGTCCCGGCCGGCTCCGCCAAGGCCGGCGCCCCGCAGGGCGGCCACGACCTCGCCGTCTACGCCGGTTCCAAGAACCGCGCCGCCGCGCACGCCTTCGTCGAGTACATGACCTCGCAGGACGTGCAGGTGCAGTCCACCAAGGAGCTCAGCCTGCTCCCGACGCGGACCGCGGCCTACGAGCAGCCCGACGTCAAGTCCAGCGAGATGGTCCAGTTCTTCAAGCCGGCGGTGGACAAGGCCGTCGAGCGCGCCTGGATCCCGGAGAACGGCTCCCTCTTCGAGCCGCTGAAGGTCGAATACACCAAGGCGATCACCGGGGCCTCGAGCCCGGAGGACGCGGCCAAGGCGGCCGGCGTCGAGTTCCGCAAGATCCTCAAGGGCTGGAAGTAGAAAAGACAATGGCTGCTCACACCAGCCAGTCGGTGGCGAAGGCCGCGGGCAGCGACGGGGAAGACACCGTCGCCGCCCGCGGCCGGAGCCGCAGGACTGACAGCGCGAAGCGCGGTGGACTGGGGCGCGCCCTGGCCACCCACTGGTACGCCTGGGCCATGGTCGCCCCGGTGGTGCTCGTCCTCGGCGTGATCATCGGCTGGCCGCTCGTCCGCGGCGTCTACCTGTCGCTGACCGACGCCAACGAGCGCAATGTCGCCCGTACCATCGGCGCCAACCACATCGAGGCCACGTACAAGTTCGTCGGCCTCGACAACTACGCGGACGTCCTGGCCGACCCGGTGTTCCTGCAGCGGCTGGTGTGGACGGTGATGTGGACCGTCCTGTGCGTGTCGATCACGTTCACGCTCGGACTGGCCCTCGCCAACATGCTCAACCGGGACTTCCGGGGCCGCGCCGCCTACCGGATGGCGCTCATCCTGCCCTGGGCCGTCCCCGGCTTCGTCTCCGTCTTCGCCTGGCGATTCCTGTTCAACCGCGACAGCGGCATCCTGAACAAGATCCTCGACGGTGGCGGCATCTCGGCCGTCCCGTGGCTCGACGACCCGACGTGGGCGAAGGTCTCCGTCGTCGCCGTCAACGTCTGGCTCGGCGTCCCCTTCATGATGGTCGCCCTGCTCGGCGGGCTGCAGTCGATTCCGGGTGAGCTGTACGAGGCCGCCGAGATGGACGGCGCCACGGCCTGGCAGCGGTTCCGGCACATCACCCTGCCCGGGCTGCGCACGGTGAGCATGACCGTGATCCTGCTCTCCACCATCTGGACCTTCAACATGTTCCCGGTGATCTTCCTGCTGACGCGGGGCGGACCGGGCGACTCCACCGAGATCCTGGTGACCCAGGCGTTCCGGGAGGCCTTCGTGGCCAGCCCGCGCGACTTCGCGGGCTCGGCGACCTGGGGCGTGCTCATCCTCGCCCTGCTCATGATCTTCGCGCTGGTCTACCGGCGCTCGCTGCGCAAGCAGGGAGAGGTGTGGTGACCGTGACGACCGACACCGTGGCAACCGAGGTTTCCGTACGCAAGCGGGGCGAGCGCTCCCCGCTGGCCTCCGCCGGACTGCACGTCACCCTGATCGTCGCGTCCGTGATCGCCGTCTTCCCGGTGCTGTGGGTCCTGCTGACCTCGATCAAGCCCGCGAAGCACGCCATCTCCACGGACTTCGTGAAGGAACCGACCCTCGAGAACTACCGCTACCTGGTGGAGTCGACCTCCTTCTTCACCTGGTTCGGCAACTCCGTGCTCGTCGCCGGCATCACCACCGTCCTCGGTGTGTTCATCGCCGCCACGACGGGCTACGCGGTCAGCCGGTTCAAGTTCCCCGGCATGAAGCCGCTGATGTGGACCCTGCTCATCACGCAGATGTTCCCGATGGCCATCCTCATCGTCCCGCTCTACAACCTCATGGGACAGCTGGGGCTGCTCAACCAGCCGCTCGGCCTGATCATCACGTACCTCACCATCGCGGTGCCGTTCTGCGCCTGGATGATGAAGGGCTTCTTCGACACCATCCCGGTCGAGATCGACGAATCGGGCCGTGTCGACGGGCTCAACCCCTTCGGCACCTTCTGGCGCCTCATCCTCCCGCTGGCCAAGCCCGGCCTCGCCGTCACCGGCTTCTACTCGTTCATCACCGCCTGGGGCGAAGTCGCGTACGCCTCCGCCTTCATGGTCGGCGACGAACACCTCACCCTCGCCGGAGGCCTGCAGACCTTCGTCACGCAGTACACCTCCAACTGGGGTGCGATGAGTGCCGCTTCGGTCCTCATCGCCATCCCCGCGGCCATCTTCTTCCTCTTCGCCCAGCGTCACCTCGTCGCCGGGATGACGGCAGGCGCGACCAAGGGCTGACGCCCCTGTCGCGACCCAGGGCTGACCCCCCTGCCTGCCCCCTCTCACCCCCGGCCCGATCTCTCCAAGGACGACATGACCCAGCACCTCGCCGACGCACTTCCCACCACCACCGGCACCCGGCCCGGTTGGTGGAGAGAAGCGGTGATCTACCAGGTCTATCCGCGCAGTTTCGCCGACTCCAACGGGGACGGCATGGGGGACCTCGAAGGCATCCGCAGCCGACTGCCCTACCTCAAGGAGCTGGGCGTCGACGCCGTCTGGCTCAGCCCGTTCTACGCCTCCCCGCAGGCCGACGCCGGCTACGACGTCGCCGACTACCGGGCCATCGACCCCATGTTCGGCACCCTGCACGACGCCGACGCCGTGATCCGCGAAGCGCACGAGCTGGGCCTGCGGATCATCGTGGACCTCGTCCCGAACCACTGCTCCGACCAGCACGAATGGTTCAAGCAGGCGCTGCGGGAAGGCCCCGGCTCCCCGCTGCGCGAGCGCTTCCACTTCCGTCCGGGGCAGGGCGGCGACGGCTCGGAGCCCCCGAACGACTGGGAGTCCATCTTCGGCGGGCCCGCCTGGACGCGCGTCGCCGACGGCGAGTGGTACCTGCACCTCTTCGCCCCCGAGCAGCCCGACTTCAACTGGGAACACCCGGCCGTCCAGGACGAGTTCCGCTCGATCCTGCGCTTCTGGCTCGACCTCGGCGCCGACGGCTTCCGGATCGACGTCGCCCACGGCCTGGTCAAGGCCCCCGGCCTGCCCGACCTCGGCCGCGACGAGCAGCTCAAGCTGCTCGGCAACCAGGTGCTGCCCTTCTTCGACCAGGACGGCGTCCACGAGATCTACCGCTCCTGGCGGACCGTGCTCGACGAGTACGCTGGCGACCGCATCGGCGTCGCCGAGGCCTGGACCCCGAGCGCGGACCGTACGGCCCTGTACCTGCGGCCCGACGAGCTGCACCAGGCGTTCAACTTCCACTACCTGAACACCGGTTGGGACGCGGCTGCGCTGCGCGGCACCATCGACGACTCGCTGGACGCGATGCGTCCGGTGGGCGCGCCGACGACGTGGGTGCTGTCCAACCACGACGTCGTACGCCATGTCACCCGCTACGGCGGCGGCGCGCAGGGCCTGGCCCGGGCGCGGGCCGCGGCGCTGCTGATGCTGGCGCTGCCCGGGTCGGCGTACGTCTACCAGGGCGAGGAGCTCGGCCTGCCGGAGGTGACCGACCTGCCGGACGAGGTGCGCCAGGATCCCTCCTTCTTCAAGGAGAACGGCCAGGAGGGGCTGCGCGACGGCTGCCGCGTGCCGATCCCGTGGTCGGGCGACCAGGCCCCGTACGGCTTCGGCGACGGCGGCAGCTGGCTGCCGCAGCCGGCCGAGTGGGCGGGCCTGAGCGTGGCGGCCCAGACGGGCGACCCCGCCTCGACGCTGGAGCTGTACCGGGCGGCGCTGCGGATCCGCCGGGAGCGGGCTGACCTGGGCGCGGGCGACGCGGTGGAGTGGCTGGAGGCGCCGGAGGGCGTGCTGGCGTTCCGGCGCGGTGACTTCGTCTGCACCGTGAACACGACGGGGGAGCCGGTGCGGATGTCCCCGCCGGGGACGGTGCTCCTGGTGAGCGGCGACGTGGCGGACCAGGCGGATCCGGGAGTCCTCGGGGCCGACACGGCGGTGTGGTGGCAGGGGTGACCTCCCCGCTCCGGCTGACGGACATCGCCGCGCAGGCCCAGGTCAGCGAGGCGACGGTCAGCCGTGTGCTCAACGGCAAGGCGGGCGTGGCGGCCGGCACCCGGCACAAGGTGCTCGCCGCCATGGACCTGCTCGGCTACGAGCGGCCCGTGCGGCTGCGCCGGCGCAGCAACGGGCTGGTGGGGCTCCTGATCCCGGAGCTCACCAACCCGATCTTTCCGGCGTTCGCGCAGGTCATAGAGCAGGCGCTGGCCGGCCACGGCTACACGCCGGTGCTGTGTACGCAGACGCCGGGTGGGGCCACCGAGGACGAGCTGGTGGAGCAGCTCGAGGAGCGGGGGGTCACGGGGATCGTCTTCCTGTCCGGCCTGCACGCGGACTCGACGCTGGACCCGGCCCGCTACCAGCGGCTGTCCGCGAGGAATGTCCCCTTCGTCATGATCAACGGCTTCAACGAGCACGTGAACGCCCCGTTCATCTCCCCGGACGACCGGGCGGCGGCGGACATGGCGGTACGTCACCTGGCGGACCTGGGGCACCGGCGGATCGGCCTGGCCATAGGGCCGACGCGCTATGTCCCCTCGGCCCGCAAGGAGCAGGGGTTCGTCGCCGCTGTGCCGGATGCGGAGTCGGAGGGGCTCATCCAGCGCACGCTGTTCACGGTGGAGGGCGGCCACGCGGCGGGCGGAGCCCTGCTGGACCGCGGCTGCACCGGCATCGTGTGCGGCAGCGACCCGATGGCGCTCGGCGTGATCCGCGCGGTGCGTGAGCGGGGGCTGCGGGTACCGGAGGACGTGTCGGTGGTCGGCTTCGACGACTCGCCGCTGATCGCCTTCACGGACCCGCCGCTGACGACGATCCGCCAGCCGGTCCGCGCGATGGCGACGGCGGCGGTCGGAGCCCTCCTGGAGGCGGTCGGCGGCACCCCGGTCCAGCGCACGGAGTACGTGTTCCAACCGGAACTGGTGGTCCGGGGCTCTACGGGGCAGGGGCCGGGGGAGTAGGTCGGATCGCTACGCGCTTCGCCCGGCGTGGCGTCCGGCGGCCGTCCGGGGCGGGGTGGGGGCGTCGGCTGCGGAGGCGGGGGTCCCCATGGTGCGGGGACCCCCGCCGTCACATGTTCACCGGTATGGCCGGGCGCTACGCCACGACCTTGCCGACGCCGCCCAGGGGCTGCGTGGCGCGTTGGGAGATCTGCCAGAGCTGGCCTTCACGGTTGCTGACGTAGATCTGGCCGTTGGCGGTGTCCAGGGCGAGGCCTTCGCAGGTCGCCAGGCCGCTGGCCACCACGCGCTGCGCGCCGTCGGCCAGGGTGATCTCGTACAGGCGCCCGTTCAGATAGTCGATGGCGTACGCCTTGCCGTCGCCGGTGAGCTCCACGCGCGTGGCGCTCGCCCCGGGAAGGTTGGTCACGAGGCGCTTGGCGCCGTCGGCCAGGCTGACCTCGTACAGGTTGCCGCCGTGGTCCTTCTGGCCGACGTACGCCTTGCCCTTCCCGTCCAGTGCCACTGCGGCGATGCCGACCGGCAGGCCGCCGGCGACCGTGGTCTTCTGTCCGTTCTGCAGGTCGACCGCGGTCAGCTTCCCTTCGCTGTGGCTGACGACGTAGGCCTTGCCCGCTCCGTCCAGCGCGAGGCCGTACGCGCCCGGGACGGCGGCGACCACGCTGGAGGTGCCGCTGGACAGGTCCACTGCGAGCAGGCGCCCGCTGGCGTAGTCGGTGGTGTAGGCCTTGCCGTTCCCGTCCAGCTTCACATCGCCGATGTCGCCCAGGGCGCTCGCGACCACGCGCTGGGCGCCGGTGGCGATCTTCACCGCGGACAGCTTCACGCCGCCTCGGTCGGCGACGTACGCCGTGTTCTGCGACGGGTCCACCGCGAGGCCTTCGGACGTCCCCAGACCCGTCGTGACCAGGGCATAGTCCCTCTTGTTGCCGATGGTCTTCGCGAGGTCTTCGGCCTTCGGCATGTCCTCGTCGCTGATGTCCACCTTCAGCGGTCCGGCCGCCTTCACGGTCGACGACGCCATGCCGGACGTCGAACCGGGGTTCCCGGAGACCTGAAGCTGATCGGCGGATGCGTCATGGATCTTCTGGAAGAGGGGGTTGAGGAAACCCATGACATCGAACGCCCCGTGCGCCGTCTGACGCACGAGCCACGGGTCGAGCTGACTCTCCATTTTGCGCACGGCCTCCGAGATGTTCCCGGCGCCAGGAGTATCTTTGTTGAGCGATTCAGCGGACTGTTTGGCGGAGTCGGCTTCACTTCCGCCACTGTTGAAGATGTTTTCAAAGGACACGAGTTTTTCTCCTGATCTGCCCGGCGGTTGTGGAGTCATCCCTTGTAGAGAGGCTGTTTCTGGCTCGAATAATCAAGGGTTTCAGGCTGGAAGACTCGGTGTTCCCCGGTTCGGACAGCGACGATTTCGGCCGCCCCCTTCTGCATGAATCGCTTGCCTTCGTCGGCCAGATCGAAATTGCCGCCATCCGTGATGGAATCGCCGAGTTTCCATGCGATGACCTGAGAGTATTTCGGTTCCTTGGACTGCGGGGGAGTCTCCTTCACCGCTACCGGCTTGGGGTAGTACAAGGCGACCCACCCGCCGAAGGTGACCGGGAATTCATAGTCGAACTGCCTCACCTGGCGTCGTGTCGTGGCCATGACGTCTGCCCGGCTCATGACTTCCAGGCTGATCGATGACTGATGTTTCCATTCAGTGGTCAGCGAACCGCTGACAGAGGCGGTGATCCCGAGCAGGAGATCTGCCCACAATTCCCCGGTACCGGTGACGGAAGTCGAGGCCGTTGTCGTGTTCGTCGCTTCCGTGTGGGACTCGTTGTCGACGCCCTGATTGTCTTTACTGTTCTTCAGGGTGGTCTTCTGGTACTGCATCATCGCCATGCTCTTCTGTAGCTGCTCCTGCAGAGATGCGGTGGATTTCGCCCCGAAGGTGAGCTTCACCTCCCCTTGGAGCGACCAGCTGATCGTGTTCGAAATCCCGAATTCGACCGTGTCCGTCACGGTGATTTTGACGGGGTCGGTTCCATTGATGTACGTCTGCTTGGAGATCATGTCGGGCGGGGGCTGTGTAATGTCGCTTCGCTCTTCGACGATCGGCACACCCATGTTCATGTACGCGCGCCACCCGCGCTCGTGCGCCGCCTTCTCCTCCTGGGGGAAGGCGCCGTATCGCACCTTGTTCAAGCAGAACCCGATGGGGCTGACCGTCTCTCCCCCTCGTTCGGTGGTCCTCTTCAGTGCGGCATTTCTCAGGAGATTCCGCTTCAGGATTTCTTCGGCCTTGGCGGCAATTTCGAGCTCCTCTTGGTTCCGGGTCGTGAGCGGATGGCGCATGAATACATCGTTGATATAAGCCTTGCCCACATCGCTCGTCATGCTGTTTGCCGACATGCTCTTGAGGCCTCCTTACGCTGCGGAATGGAATAATTTCGTTGCGGCCCCTCTGGGTGCAGGGTGAAACTACGTGGGTGACGCCGGATGACCTCTACACCGAAATGGCCATGGTGGCGAAAACTGGACGGATCCCGTTGACCACCTGCTTAGTCGATCTTCAGGTGGGCACCTGACCGGCCTGTCTGCCGTCACCTGCACAGCCGTGGACGCGGAATGTGGCTGGATCCGTCGCTTTGGGCGGTTCGCTTGGTTGCGGGGCGTGAGGAAGTGGCCGGGATGTGGTGCCTGTCCGGGGCGCGGACCTGATCGTGCAGGCGCGGGGCGGCGTCGCCGGGGTCCTCGCGCGGGGGGCGTGCCGGACCTGAGCGGGCGGTCTGTGGTCCCTACGCGGCCTTGCTGTCCGGCAGGACACGCCCCGGAAACAATTCTGCAATCTCTTGCGCAAACTCTTGCAGGGCTCTTACCTGGCCCCTACGGTCGCTGCAATCCCCACCTCTTCCGCCAGGAGGCCCCCCGCATGCCTGCCAGAGCTGTCAGAGCTGCAACTCTTTTCGCCGCGACCGCACTTGCCGCCGCCGCCCTCACCGGCCCGGCACCGCAGGCCGTTGCCGCCGCGCCCGGCGACAAGGACGTCACCGCCGTGCTGTTCGAGTGGCGCTTCGAGTCCGTCGCCAAGGCCTGCACCGATTCGCTCGGGCCCGCCGGGTACGGGTACGTCCAGGTCTCGCCGCCCCAGGAGCACATCCAGGGCTCGCAGTGGTGGACCTCGTACCAGCCCGTCAGCTATAAGATCGCCGGGCGGCTCGGGGACCGGGCTGCGTTCAGGGCCATGGTCGACACCTGCCACGCCGCCGGGGTGAAGGTCGTCGCCGACTCCGTGATCAACCACATGGCGGCCGCCGACGGTGTCGGGACCGGTGGATCTTCGTACACGAAGTACGGCTATCCCGGGGTCTACTCCGGCTCCGACATGGATGACTGCCGCGCGACCATCTCCAACTACCAGGACCGGGCCAACGTCCAGAACTGCGAGCTCGTACAGCTGGCCGATCTGGACACGGGCGAGGACTACGTGCGGGGCCGGATCGCCGGATACCTGAACGACCTGCTGTCGCTGGGTGTCGACGGCTTCCGGATCGACGCCGCCAAGCACATGCCCGCCGCCGACCTGGCCAACATCAAGGCCCGGCTGACCAACCCGGGCGTGTACTGGAAGCAGGAAGCGATCTACGGCGCCGGTGAGGCCGTCTCGCCCTCCGAGTACCTCGGCAACGGCGACGTGCAGGAGTTCCGTTACGCCCGGGACCTGAAGCGGGTGTTCCAGAACGAGAACCTCGCCTACCTGAAGAACTTCGGCGAGGCCTGGGGGTATATGGCGAGTGGGCAGTCCGCCGTCTTCGTCGACAACCACGACACCGAGCGGGTCGGCGACACCCTCAACTACAAGGACGGCTCCGCCTACACCCTCGCCGGCGTCTTCATGCTGGCCTGGCCGTACGGGTCCCCCGACGTGCACTCCGGGTACGAGTGGACCGACAAGGACGCCGGCCCGCCGAACGGCGGTACGGTGAACGCCTGTTACACCGACGGGTGGAAGTGCCAGCACGCCTGGCGGGAGATCTCCTCCATGGTCGGCTTCCGCAACGCGGCCCGCGGCCAGGCCGTCACCAACTGGTGGGACAACGGCGGCGACCAGATCGCGTTCGGGCGCGGCGCCAAGGCGTACGTCGCCATCAACCACGAGGGCGCGGCCCTCACCCGGACCTTCCAGAGCTCGCTCCCGGCCGGCGACTACTGCGATGTGCAGAGCGGGCGTGCGGTCAGCGTGAATTCGGCCGGGCAGTTCACCGCCACCCTCGGGGCCGGTACCGCCCTCGCCCTGCACGTGAACGCCCGTACCTGCAGCGGCGGCGGGACCACTCCGCCGCCGGCGCCCGCAGGTGCCTCGTTCGCCGTCAACGCCACCACCGCCCTCGGGCAGAACATCTACGTCACCGGGGACCGCGCCGAGCTCGGCGGCTGGAACACCGGCAGCGCCCTCAAGCTCGACCCGGCGGCCTACCCCGTCTGGAAGCTCGACGTGTCGCTCCCGGCCGGGACCGCCTTCTCGTACAAGTACCTCCGCAAGGACGCCGCCGGGAACGTCACCTGGGAGAGCGGGGCCAACCGCGCCGCCACCGTCCCGGCGAGCGGCAAGGCCGTGCTGAACGACACCTGGCGCAACTGAACCCCTCCCTCCGCAGACCAGGGCCGCCCGGCACCCAGAACCCGCCATCCGCCGGGCGGCCCTTATCCACGTGCCACGTACACAAGGAGACCCGCCTTGATACGCCCCGCCGCAGGAGTGCTCGCCGCCGCCCTGGCCGTGACGCTCCTGCCCGCCCTCCCGGCAGCGGCCGCCGCGCCGCCCGCCCCGCCCTCGGATGCGAAGCTGGCCGCCGAGCCCGCACGCCACGACCTGACCCGGGAGCAGTTCTACTTCGTCCTCCCGGACCGGTTCGCGAACGGCGACCCGCGCAACGACACCGGCGGCCTGACCGGCACGCGGCTCGAGACCGGGCTGGACCCGACGGACAAGGGCTTCTACCAGGGCGGCGACCTCAAGGGGCTGACCGACCGGCTCGACTACGTCAAGGGGCTCGGCACCACCGCCATCTGGATGGCGCCGATCTTCAAGAACCAGCCGGTGCAGGGGAAGGGGGCCGATGTCTCCGCCGGGTACCACGGGTACTGGATCACCGACTTCACGCAGGTCGACCCGCACTTCGGCACCAACGCCGACCTGGAGCGGCTGATCGACAAGGCGCACGCGAAGGGGATGAAGGTCTTCTTCGACGTCATCACCAACCACACCGCCGATGTCGTCGACTACCGGGAGCAGTCGTACTCCTACCTGTCGAAGGGGGCCTTTCCCTATCTGACCAAGGGCGGGGTCCCGTTCGAGGATGCCGACTACGCGGACGGGAAGAAGAAGTTTCCGCAGGCCGACGCCGAGTCCTTCCCGCGGACCCCGTTCGTGCCCGATGCGAAGAAGGGGCTGAAGGCTCCCGCCTGGCTCAACGATCCGACGATGTACCACAACCGGGGCGATTCCACCTTCGCCGGGGAGTCCTCCGACCAGGGTGACTTCTTCGGCCTCGACGACCTGTGGACCGAGCGCCCCGAGGTCGTCGGCGGGATGGAGAAGATCTACGAGAAGTGGGTCAAGGACTTCGCGATCGACGGCTTCCGCATCGACACGGTCAAGCACGTCAACACCGAGTTCTGGACCCAGTGGGCCACCGCCCTCGACAAGTACGCCGCCCAGCGCGGCCGGAAGAACTTCTTCATGTTCGGCGAGGTCTACTCCGCCGACACCGCCGTCACCTCCCCGTACGTGACGCGCGGGCGGCTCGACGCCACCCTCGACTTCCCGCTCCAGGACGCGATCCGCGCGTACGCCTCCCAGGGCGCGGCGGCCTCGCGGCTCGGCTCCGTACTGGGTGACGACTACCGGTACACCACGGACAAGGCGAACGCGTACGAGCAGGTCACCTTCCTCGGCAACCACGACATGGGCCGCTTCGGGAGCTTCCTGAAGCAGGACCGGCCGGGGGCGGGGGAGCAGGAGCTGCTGGACCGGTACCGGCTCGCCAACGAGCTGATGTTCTTCTCCCGGGGCAACCCGGTGGTCTACTCCGGCGACGAGCAGGGCTTCACGGGCGCCGGCGGCGACAAGGACTCGCGGCAGCCGCTGTTCGCCACGAAGGTCGCCGACTACCTGGACGACGACCAGCTCGCAACGGTGCGCACGCATGCGAGCGACGCCTATGATCCGGCCCATCCGCTGTACCGCCAGATCGCCGCGCTGTCCCGGCTGACCAAGGCCCACCCGGCGCTGCGCGACGGCGTCCAGACCGAGCGGCTCGCCCGCGACTCCGTCTATGCGTTCACGCGCACCGACGCCCGCTCCAAGGCGGAGTACGCGGTCGCGGTGAACAACGCTGCCGAGCCGGTCACCATCGACATGCCGGTCGGCAGCGCGCCGGGTACCGAGTTCAGCGCCCTGTACGGGGGTTCGGGCTCGTCACGGGTCACGCCCGCCGGCATCCGTGTGGTCGTCCCGGCCCTTGGATCCGTCGTACTGCGCGCGGGCGCGCCCATCGCCACGCCCGCCACGGCTCCCGGAATCACCCTCAAAGCCCCGGCGGCAGCCACCGGCACCGTCGAGCTCGCCGCCGACCTCACCGGCGGCGGCCTGAACCGGGTCGTCTTCGCCGCCCAGACCGGCACCGGGAAGTGGCAGGTCCTCGGCTCCGCCGACCACGCCCCGTACAAGGTCACCCAGCACATCACGGCCCCGGCCGGCACCGCGCTGCGCTACAAGGCCGTCGCCGTCGACTCCGCCGGCCGTACCGCGAGCGCCCTCGCCGAGTCCGTCGCCGGCCAGGCCCCGCCCGTGCAGCCCCCGACCGCCACCCAGCGCGACTACGCGGTCGTCCACTACAACCGCCCCGACGGCGACTACACCGACTGGCGGCTCTACGCCTGGGGCGACATCGCCGACGGCGAAGCCACGCCCTGGCCCGCCGGCCACGATTTCACCGGCCGCGACGCGTACGGCGCCTTCGCCTACGTCAAGCTCAAGCCCGGTGCCTCCTCCGTCGGTTACCTCGTCATCGACAAGGACGGCAACAAGGACGTCGCCGCCGACCGCACCATCGACGTGACGAAGACCGGCGAGGTCTGGCTCGAGCAGGGCAAGGAAGCAGCCCGCACCGACCGCCCCGCCTACCCGCCGCAGGACCAGACCAAGGCCGTCCTCCACCACCGGCGCGCCGACGGCGCCTACGACGGCTGGGGCCTGCACGTCTGGACCGGCGCCGCGACCCCGACCGACTGGTCCAAGCCGCTGCTGCCCGTCCGCACCGACTCCTACGGCGCGGTGTACGAGGTCCCGCTCGCGGCCGGCGCGACCAGCCTCAGCTACATCCTCCACAAGGGCGACGAGAAGGACCTCCCCTCCGACCAGTCCCTGGACCTGAAGGCCACCGGCCACGAGGTCTGGATGCTGGGCGGCCGGGCCCCGTACCTCCTCCCGCAGCCCGCCGGCTCCTCCGCCGCCCTGGACCTCACCAAGGCCCAGGCCGTCTGGATCGACCGCGACACCCTCGCCTGGAACGCCCCCGCTGCCGCCGCCTCCGTCCAGCTCCTCGCCTCCCGCGAAGGCACGATCACCGCGGAGAACGGCATCCTGCGCGCGGACGGCGCGCAGTGGCTGCGCCTGTCCAAGGCCGAGCTCACCGCCGCCCAGAAGCAGAAGTTCCCGCACCTGGCGACGTACGCCGCCTACTCCGTCGACCCGCGCGACCGGGACCGCGTACGGGAGGCCCTGCGCGGCCAGCTCGTCGCGAGCGCCCGCGCCGCGAACGGCGCCGTCCTGGCCGCCACCGGCGTGCAGCTCGCCGGCGTACTCGACGACCTGTACGCGAACACAGCCGCGCTCGGCCCCGTCTTCAAGGACGGCCGCCCCACCCTCTCCGTCTGGGCCCCCACAGCCCAGCAGGTCGCCCTCGAGCTCGACGGCCGCACCGTCGCCATGCACCGTGACGACACCACCGGCGTCTGGTCGGTGCGCGGCGAGCGCAACTGGACCGGCAAGCCGTACCGCTACGCCGTGACCGTGTGGGCCCCGAGCATCCGCCAGGTGGTCCGCAACCTGGTCACCGACCCGTACTCCACCGCCCTGACCACCGATTCCACGTACAGCCTGGCCGTCGACCTGGCCGACCCGAAGCTGGCCCCGCCCGGCTGGGGGGCCCTGCGCAAGCCCGCGCCCGTCCCCTTCACCTCGGCGCAGATCCAGGAGCTCCACATCCGCGACTTCTCGGTCGCGGACCGTACGAGCACCCACCCCGGCCAGTACCTGGCCTTCACCGACACCGGCTCGGCGGGCATGCAGCACCTGCGCGCGCTGGCCGCGTCCGGCACCTCGTACGTCCACCTCCTGCCCGCCTTCGACATCGGGACCATCCCGGAGAAGGCCTCCGACCGCACCGAGCCCGCCTGCGACCTGAAGGTGTACGCGCCGGACTCGCCCGAGCAGCAGGCCTGCGTGGCCGCCGCCGCCGCGAAGGACGCCTACAACTGGGGCTACGACCCGCTGCACTACACCGTCCCGGAGGGCTCGTACGCGAGCGACCCCAACGGCACGGCCCGTACGGTCGAGTTCCGCAGGATGGTCCAGTCGCTGAACGGGGCCGGCCTGCGCACGGTGATGGACGTGGTCTACAACCACACCGTGGCGTCCGGCCAGTCCGACAAGTCGGTCCTCGACCGCATCGTGCCGGGCTACTACCAGCGGCTGCTGGCGGACGGCTCGGTCGCCAACTCCACCTGCTGCGCCAACACGGCTCCCGAGAACGCCATGATGGGCCGGCTCGTCGTGGACTCGATCGTCACCTGGGCCAAGGAGTACAAGGTCGACGGCTTCCGCTTCGACCTGATGGGCCACCACCCGAAGGCGAACATCCTGGCCGTCCGGGGGGCCCTCGACGCGCTGACCGTCGCCAAGGACGGCGTCGACGGCAAGAAGATCATCCTCTACGGGGAGGGCTGGAACTTCGGCGAGGTCGCGGACGACGCCCGCTTCGTCCAGGCCACGCAGAAGAACATGGCCGGCACCGGCATCGCCACCTTCTCGGACCGCTCGCGCGACGCGGTCCGCGGCGGCGGCCCCTTCGACGAGGACCCGCGCGTCCAGGGCTTCGCCTCCGGCCTGTTCACGGCCCCGAACGCCTCACCCGCCAACGGCACCGCGGACCAGCAGCGGGCCCGGCTCCTGCACGCCCAGGACCTGATCAAGGTCGGGCTGTCCGGCAACCTCGCCTCGTACGCCTTCACGGACACCACGGGCCGGCGTACCAAGGGCTCCGAGGTGGACTACAACGGCTCGCCGGCCGGCTACGCGGCGGCCCCGGGCGACGCCCTCGCCTACGCGGACGCCCACGACAACGAAACCCTGGCCGACGCCCTGGCGTACAAGCTGCCGGACGGCACCTCCACCGCCGACCAGGCCCGTATGCAGGTCCTGGCGATGGCCGTCGGCACCCTCTCGCAGGGCCCCTCGCTGTCCCAGGCGGGTACGGACCTGCTCCGCTCGAAGTCCCTGGACCGCAACTCGTACGACAGCGGCGACTGGTTCAACGCCATCCACTGGGACTGCCGCGAGGGCAACGGCTTCGGCCGCGGGCTGCCGCCGGCCGCCGACAACGGCTCCAAGTGGCTCTACGCGAAGCCCCTGCTGGCCGGCCGCCCGGCACCCGCCTGCGCCGACATCACCGGAGCCTCGGCGGCCTACCGCGACCTGCTGCGGATCCGTACGACGGAACCGGCCTTCGCCCTCACCACACCCGAGGCGGTCCAGGCCGCGCTGGCCTTCCCGCTCTCCGGCAAGGACGAGACCCCGGGGGTGATCACCATGACCCTCGGCGACCTGGTGGTGGTCTTCAACGCCACGCCCGCCGCCCAGACCCAGCGCATCCCGGCCCTCGCGGGCACCGGCTACGCCCTGCACCCGGTCCAGGCGACCGGCTCCGACCCCGCGGTCAAGCAGGCGGCGTACGACGCACGGACAGGAGAGTTCACGACCCCGCCCCGCACGGTGTCGGTCTTCATACGACGGTGAGCTGATCGAGCCGCTTCTCGAGCAGGATCACCCCGTACACCCGGCCGTCCTTGCCCTCCTTGTGGGGGAACTCCCCGACCACCCGGTAGCCCGCACCCCGGTAGTACGCGAGCAGCCGGGGGTTGGTGGAGACGCAGTCCAGCCGCGCCCGCGGCAATCCTGATCCGGCGATCCGGCGCTCGGCATGTTCGAGCAGCCGGCGCCCGGCTCCCGCGGGCGCGGTTTCGCGTTCCACCATCAGCCGGTGCACGTAGCCGGCGACCGGCGGCTGCACGCCCCAGGCCTCCTCGTCGGACCACCACAGCTCGTACGCGCCGATGATCCGCCCGTCGCTGTCCCCGGCGAGCCACACCTCGCCCTCGCGCATCTTCGCCAGGAAGTGCGCGGCGTTCTTGTCCCCGGGCTTCCACTGGTCGATCCCGTGCTTGCGCATCCACCGGGCGGCCTGGTCGTGCAGGGCCACCAGGGTGGCGGCGTCCTTCTCCACGGCCCGCCGGAACAAGATCCCGTCATCAATGATCACGCGGGTATTATCACGCGGATGATCACCGGGGGAGGGTCAGGTCGGGCCAGGTCAGGTCAGGTCAGCGCGGGCCGGGCACCGCGTGCCCGGCGGCGGTGGCGGTGGGGACGAGCCCCCCGAGCCGCCCGACCAGCTCCCCGAACGGCCCGTCGGCCGGCTCGTCGGCGAGGATCCGCCCGAGGATCCCGGCCATCTCCCCGTCGTACGCGGCGCTTACGGCGGCCAGCGCGGCGAAGTCGTGCACCAGCTGCAGCTCCAGCTCGGCCCGCGGGATCTTCCGCCCCTCCAGCCAGATCAGCGCGGTGGATTCCGCCAGCGACACCCAGGACCGCACCACGAGCTCCAGCCGGGCAGGCGGCTTCTCGATCCCGATGTGCGTCACGATCTGCTCGTACGCGGCCTGCCGGACCTCGTCGATCATCGCGTTGGTCCGGTTGCTCCCGACCGCCGGCCCGCCGCGCATCAGCGCCGAGAATCCGGGCCCGTGCTCGTCGACGAACGCGAAGAACCGGCCCATGACGCGCACCAGCCGCGCCCCGAGCGGGCCCTCCTGCGGCTCGACGAACCGCTGCGCGAGCTCATCGGCGGCTCGCCGCAGCGCGGCCTCGTACAGGCTCAACTTGCCAGGAAAGTAGTGGTAGACGAGCGGCCGGGATATCCCGGCGGCCGCCGCGATCTCGTCGATCGACACATCGTCGGGCGACCTGTGGCTGAACAGCTCCAGGGCCACCCCGATCAGCTGCTGCCGCCGCTCCTCGACACCCATCCTGCGCCGCGTCCCGGTAGTCATGCGGACACCCTACTGGGCGCGCAGCAGGGCTCAGAGATCGAGGACCAGGTGGTTGTCCTTGGCGCGGGAGACGCACAGGAGCATCGAGTCCTCGCGCTCCTGGTCCGTGAGGAGGGTGTCGCGGTGGTCCACCTCGCCTGCCAGGACGCGGTGTTGGCAGGTGCCGCAGAAGCCCTGTTCGCAGGAGTACGGGGTGGCGGGGAGTTCCCGGCGGACCGCGGCCAGGGTGGATTCCTCCGCCGCGACCTCGATCGTGCGGCCCGAGCGGTGGAGTTCCACCGTGAAGGGGTGTGAGGTCCCGGTCGTGGAGGGTGGAGCGAAGCGTTCCAGATGAACGGCCGACGGGGCCGGGGCCGCCGCCTGGACCGCCTTCATCAGGGGGCCCGGGCCGCAGCAGTAGATCAGGGTGCCGGGGGCCGTCGCGGTGAGCGCGGTCAGGTCGGGGAGGCCCGCCTCGTCCTCCGGGATGAGGGTGACCCGGGAGCCGTACGCGTCCAGTTCGGCGGTGAACGGCATGGAGGAGCGCGAGCGGCCGCCGTACAGAAGGGTCCAGTCCGCGCCCGCCGCCGTGGCCTCGCGCAGCATCGGGAGGATGGGCGTGATGCCGATTCCGCCCGCGACGAAGACGTACGAGGAAGACGGCTCCAGCTCGAAGCGGTTGCGGGGCGGGCGTACGGACAGTTCCGCGCCCTCCAGCAGCTGGGCGTGCGCCTCGCGGGAGCCGCCGCGGCCGCCCTCGATCAGGCGGATCGCGATCGTGTAGCGGCCCGCGTCGGCCGGGTCGCCGCAGAGGCTGTACTGGCGGATCAGGCCCGAGGGGAGCCGTACGTCCACGTGCGCGCCCGGGGTCCACGGCGGGAGCTCCGGGGATTCGAGGGTCAGCATCAGGACCCCGTCCGCGGGCTCCGTACGGGACACGATCAGGGCCGGCAGCCAACGCCGCGGGGAGTGGCCCGAGACCGGGGTCTCCAGCGCCGGGAGGGGCCACAGGGGGGAGCGGGCGATGCGCCCCCGCAGGGCGCGGCGGGTCAGCAGGGCCGCGCCCGCCAGCGCCGCCACCTTCAGGGCGCGGCTCATGCGGTGGCACCGCCGTTCGCGCCGGGGGAGGAGGCCAGGTAGGCCACGGCCTGGGCCGTCGAGCCCTCCTGGGAGGGGTGGTACGTACGGGAGAGGTACGTCGGGATCGACTTGAGCATGGCGCCCGTCGAGGGGAGCGTGCCCTGCCGGCCCGCGCGGAAGAACTGGCCGAGGGAGGCCTTGGCACCGGCCCGCTCCGGGTCGTTCTCCATGAAGAAGCGGGCGCCCCGCTGCCACAGGAAGACGAGGGCCGTGAAGGCGGTGGCCCAGGTCCGGGCCCGCCGGCGGTAGCCGCCGTCCACGTGCATGAAGAGGTCGAAGGCCACCGAGCGGTGCTCCACCTCCTCCGCGCCGTGCCAGCGCAGCAGGTCCAGCATCATCGGGTCCGCACCCCGGCGGTCCAGTTCGTCCGCGTTGAGCACCCAGTTCCCGAGGAACGCCGTGTAGTGCTCGATCGCCGCGATCATCGCGACCCGCTCCATGAGCCACCAGTGCCGGGCCTTGCCCGGGGGCAGCGTCCGGTCGCCGAGCAGCTTCTCGAAGAGCCAGTCCACCTGCGCCGTGTACGGGGTCGGGTCCAGGCCCAGCCGCTTCAGGTGGGGGAGCACGTCGTCGTGCGCAGCGGCGTGCATGGCCTCCTGGCCGATGAACCCGACGACTTCCGCACGCAGTTGCTCGTCCTTGATGTACGGGAGCACCTGCTTGTAGACGTGTACGAACCAGCGCTCGCCCGCGGGCAGCAGCAGGTGCAGCACGTTGATGGTGTGCGTGGCGAACGGGTCGCCGGGCAGCCAGTGGAGCGGGGTGTCCTCCCAGCCGAAGGACACGTTCCGCGCCTTGAGCTCTATGTGTTCCGACGCCACGGGGGCGGGCGTGAGCGGCGTATTAGACATGGCGTCAATGTACTGAGGGGTAGGACAGAGGAAAACCCCTCTGCGCCCACCACTTCACGCAAGAGTCCCCCGGGCGCGCACCGCGCCCGGGGGACTCAGGTCTGCCGTCCGGCCCGTCCGGCTAGCGCTCGGCGTGGCCGCTCGCGAGGGCCCACTCGCGGTTGAGCGTGCCCAGCGGGATCTTGCGCTCGAAGAGCGGCGTGCCGAACAGGGAGAGCTGCAGGTGCAGGTTCCCGCTCAGGTCGAAGCCGCCGTACAGCGCCCAGGAGCCGCTGAGGGAGGTCTTGCCGTCGCTGGACGCGCTCGCCTTGGCGTCGGCCTCGCCGCGCAGGTACGGGGCGAAGTCCGCGCTGACGCCCACGGCTCCGTACAGGCCGACGGAGGCCTCGGCGCCGAGCGCGCCCTTGACCTTGCCGGAGGCGGTGACGCTCGCCTTGACCGGCGTGCTCTGCACGTTCGACGTGCTGACCGGCGTCCAGCCCTTGCCCGTCGCGTAGCTGCCGCCGACCTTGAAGTCGCCCTTGACGTCCTGCTGGACGTCGAGGGTCACGCGGCCGTCGGCCTCCACCTGGACGTAGCAGGTCAGGTCGAGGTTGACGACGACCGGCACCGGGCCGACCTGGATGACCGGAGCGCTGTGCAGCTTGGCGAACGGGATCCGCTTGGCCGCCCCGGTGCTCGCGGCGGCGCGGCCCTGGAGCTTCCACTGCGAGGACCAGTCGCCGCTCATGCCGAGGAAGGCGGACCGCGGACCGGTGGCGCCGCCTCCGTCGTACGAGAACTCCACCTGGGGGGCGAGCTGGACGAACCCGGACACCGAGGCGCCGGCCGAGGCGGGGGCGTCCGGGGCGGTGTCGACGGCGGCGTTCACGTCGAGCCGCAGGTTGCCCAGGGGCAGCTTCGCGCCCTCGGGGCCGAACTTCACGCCCTGGCTCTTGGCCCAGGAGAAGGTGACGCCCTTCATCAGGGGCTCGACGGTGACCGACGAGGGGTCGACGGGGACCTTGCCGTCGGCCTTGTCGTCGTTCAGGACGGAGGCCAGCGTCGTGGAGGCGGTCTTGACCTCGGTGCCGCGGTCGGTCTTCCCGACGACCTCGGTGACCTTGGCGAGCAGGCCGTTGGGGGCGCCGGGCGCCGGCGCGCTGGCGATGACGTCGCCCACGGCGACGGGCTTGTCGGCCTCGGGGGATGCGCCCGACTCGGGCGCCGTACCCGCAGCGGGGGCCTTGCCCGCCTCCGGGGACTTGCCCGCATCCGGCTTCTTGCCCGGCGCGGGGGACTTGGCGGGCCCCTGCGGGGCCTTGGCTATGACGGCCCGTCCGCTCGCCTGGTCGTACGAGGCGACCTTGAGCGAGGACTTCTCGGTCTTGCCCTTCCCGCCGGCGCGGGCCACGGCCGCCGGTGTGGGGGTCCCCTGCGGGGCCGCGGCCACGTCGAGCTGCTGCGACGTGCCGTCGCCCGCGGGCGCGAGGGTGGCGGGGGCGGCCGCGTCTGCGGCGCCGGTGTGCGGTGTGGAGGAGCAGCCGGTGGCGGTGAGCGCCAGGGTGGTCAGGCCGGGGAGGAGGAGCCGTCGGGCGAGCATGCGCACGTGGGTGAACCTTCAGTACGTGAGGGGGGTGTTGGTGGGTTACCGCGTGGTAACCGGAACCGATCATGCCATGTGCGCACTGCGGCAGTCATGTCCGGATCCCGCCAACTCCCCGACCGTTCTTGACGGTTGAAGATTCACTCACCCTGCTGCGCGGCTACCGGAGCACCCCCGCCTTCGTACCGTCCGTGAGCTTGCCCGTCAGCTCCACCTGCGCGCCCGCCGGCGCCTTCACCGCCAGCCGGTTGGCGTTCGCCGACCCGTTCACCCCGCCGCCCGACACCGACAGCGACGCGAACTGCGCACTGCCCGCCGCCAGCACGTACCACTGGCCCGCCTTCGACTTCCACAGCACGCCCGCCAGCACCCGCGGCTCCCGCGGCCCGCACGCGGGCGAGCCCTCCGCCTTCGCCGCCTGCGCCGCCAGCGGGGCGCCCGGGGTCAGGAACTGCGCCTGCACCCGGTCCTCCGTGCCCGCCCAGGTCTCCGCCCGGGTGCACAGCCAGGTCGCCGTGCCGTCGCCTTCGGGCAGCGGCTGCTTCGCGTACGTCCAGGCGTTGACGCTGCGGACGCCGTGCGAGCGGACCGACGGCAGCAGGCACGCGATCCGCGACCAGTCGCCGAGCTCCGCACCCTCCGCCACATCGCGCTCCGCGCCCGGCGCGCCCGAGGTCAGCCGGGCCGGGGTCAGCTCGCCGAGGTCGGTGACCAGCCGGGTGGAGCCGTTGCCGGTCAGCGCGAGGGCGTTCCAGCCGGTGCAGTTGCCCGACGGTGCGGGGCTCGCCACCGGCGGGGTGATCCCGTCCTGGCCCGGCTTCAGCGCCGTCGGGGCGTCACCGGGCTTCAGCAGGTCCCGCAGCCCCACTCCGGTGACCCACGGCGCGGTCAGGTAGCGGACGTTGCCGTCAACCCGGCTCAGCACGAGCGCAGCCGAGTTCTCCGCCGAGGCGCCGTCGGTCCGGGCGAAGTCGAGGGCGGCGACCGAGGTCCCGGTGCGCGGTTCGGCGTACCGGACCACGCGCAGGCCGTCGTACAGCAGGACCACGACCGCCTGGTCGACGGTGCCCGCGAACAGCAGCTGCGGCGGGCCCATCGGCGGTCCGGGCGGCGTGCCGGGGGTGGCCGACGCGACGACCGTCGAGCCCGGCCGGGCCCAGACGGCCAGCGCCCGGCGCAGCAGCTCGGCGTCGTCGGCCCGGTCGCCGCGCGCGGGCCAGGTGGAGAAGCCCGTACGGGAGGACGTACGCCAGAGCGTGGGCGCGACCCGGACCAGCTTGCCCGGATCCAGGGCCTGCTCCGCCGCCGCGTTGCGCGCGTACGGCGGGGCCGCGGCTCCGTCCGCGCCCCAGCCGCCGCCGGGCAGCGCGAGCAGCGCCCCGCACACGGCGAGGGCGGCCGCGGCGGCCAGCCCGGCCCGGACGAACCGCCGTCGGCGCAGCAGGTCGGTGGGCCGCGCCTGGAGTACGCACGGATCGAACTCGGGGGAGGCGAACAGGGCGTCGTTGGCCGGATCCCCCGATTCCGCGACCGCGGCGGCGGGGTTCGCGACTCCGGCCTCGGTCAGTACCCGGAGCACCTCGGGCTCCGGCAGCCGCTCGAGGGCGCGCAGGACGCAGGCCGCCCGGCCGGGCCCGTCGAGGGTGGCCAGCCACTGGTCCAGGGCCAGCTCCTCGGCCCCGCCCGAGCGCGGGAACAGCCGCAGCCCCCACACCTGGGGGAGCAGCGGAGGCAGCTGCGCCCGCCGGGGCAGCGCCCGGAACGTCAGCGGAATTCCGGCCTCCAGGGCGGCGCGCAGCACCCGCAACCGGACGTACGCGTACCCGGACTCGGCGCCCGAGGTCCCGCGCTGGCCCGGAACCCCGCCCTGCACGGCGGCTGCGGCGGCGGCCTCCGCACCGGCGCCGCGCCGCCCGCGCGGCAGGGCCCGCTGGGCCAGCGAATGGGCGGTGAGCACCCGCCGGTTGCGGCCGAGGGCGGGCGGCAGCACCAGATAGGCGAGCCGCACCAGCCGCGGGTAGTGCTCGACGATGGCGGCCTCGGCCAGCTCGACGTCGGGCGGCACGGGAGACGGGGGGCGGGTGGCGGTATCCGGCGCAGTCACGTTCAGCAGAACGAGCGAATCGTCGGATGGTCACCCGTCCCCAGGTCACACGTTCGGGTCGAATGCCGGCCGCGGAAGGGGTCGGGCCAGGTCCGGATCAGGCCGCGAGGCGGGCGCGGAGCGCCTCGACCGTCTCGTCGGGGACGCCGAGGCCCTCGCGCACGTACTTCTCCATCGAGCCGTACCGCGTGTTCACCTCGTCGAGGGCGGCCTCCAGGTACGAGGGGAAGACGCCGATCAGGCCCAGCGCGATGTCCGGGTTGCCGCCGGCGACGGTGAAGCCCTCGATCAGCGGCGCGAAGGCCTGCTTGACCGCCGGATTGACGGAGAGGTACTCGGCCATCAGGGTCTCGTCGTCCGCGCCGAGCAGCGAGAGGACGACGGTCGCGCCCCAGCCCGTACGGTCCTTGCCGGCCGTGCAGTGGAACAGCAGCGGGCCCGAGTCCGGGTCCGCGAGCTCGGTGAGCAGGGTCCGGTACGCGGCCTGCGCGGAAGCGGTGTTCACGAAGGACCGGTAGGTGTCGGCGAACAGTTTCTGCACCTTGCCGCCGCCCAGGTGCTCCTCCGCCATCGCCGGGTCGGACAGCAGATCCTTGAGCTGCGTGGCGGCCGGCATCCTGCCGGAGCTCAGCTTGTCGGCGAGGACGTCGCCGATCAGGAGGCGGGCGCCCGCGGGTATCCGGTCCGGGTGGTCGGCGCGCTCGGCGTCGGTGCGGAAGTCGATGACCGTACGCAGGCCCAGCGCGGCCACGACCGGGTCGGCGTCGACGTCGAGCCGGTCGAGCTGGCCGGAGCGCAGGGCCAGCCCGGGGCGGACGGTGCGACCGCCGGAGAGGGGGGTGCCGCCGAGGTCGCGCAGGTTGGCGACGGTGGTGGAGGGGGTGGTGGTGGTCATCGTGGCGGCTCCAGCGGTGTGCAGGCGGTGCGAGCGGTGCAGAGGGTGGTGCGGGTGGTGCGGGTGGTGCAGGTGGTGCTGCGGATGGTGCGTGTTCACCCGATTTTCGGATGTTTCGCCCCCGATAGGTAATCGAGGGCGAGCGAAAGCCCGACCCCGATCCCCAGGGCCGCCAGGTGCCCGGCGTCCGTGAAGGTCCGGTCCCGCTTCAGCACCGGGCCTGCGGCGAGCGCCAGCAGCCCCACCCGGGCGGCCGTACGGACCGGTCCACGCGGCAGTGCGGAGGTCAGTGCGCCGAGCACGGCGTTGAACCCGTAGCTGGTCCCCACGTCCAGGGCCCGCCGGGTCAGCGGATCGGCCGTACGGCGCAGGACGCCGTGGACGAGGAGCGTCGCCGTGGCGTGCCCGAACACGAACACCGCGGCCGTCCACCAGGCCCCGTACGCGTACTCCGCGTACCCGAGGACCGCGACGAGCAGCAGCGCGTACGGCAGCGGCATGGGCTCCTCGACGACGAAGGCGCTGCTCAGCAGGGTCTCCCAGCGGCCGGCGGCGAGGTTGTCGACATTCGTCGAGCAGCCCTGCAGCACCCGGTCCCGCTCCGCCGCCCCCAGCCGGTCCAGTGCGTACGCACCGAGCTGGACCCCGCCCGCGTACACCACGCCGAGCGTCGGTGGCGGCCATGGCAGTGAATTCATCCGATCATGATCGGATACGGCCCTCGGACTGGCGGAACCGGGTCCCGTGCGAGCATGTTCCTGCCATGCCAGAGATCCCCGCGCCGATGCGCACCGCACGGGCCGCGATGTTCGCGGCGGTGTGCACCGCATTGGGCGCTGTGGGGCATTCGTACATGTCCGGCACGGATATCCCACTGATGGGCCTTCTGGGTGCTTTCGGGGTGACCGGCGGGCTCGCACGGCTCGCAGCCGGGCGCCGCCGCGGGCCCGTCGCGATCAGTGCGGCGCTGCTCGCCGTCCAGGGCGTACTGCACCTGGTCTTCTCCGGCAGCCAGGCGGGTCACGGCGGCCACACCGGTCACACCACGAAGTCCATGCCCCTGCGCATGTCCATGCCCGAGCCGATGCCCGGGCACCACCACCTGGCGGGCACGGCGCTGCCGGAGGCGGCGGCCGGTACGGACGGCATGGCCGGCATGGCCGGGATGGCTGACATGAGCGGCATGGCGGGCATGGCCGACATGGCCGGGCACGGCGGCCTCGGCATGATCGCCGCGCACGTGCTCGCCGGGCTGTTCTGCGCCGCCTGGCTGGCGTGGGGCGAGGCCGCCGTGTTCCGGCTGGCCGCCGTCCTCGGCTCCGCGGCGCTGCTGGCGGCCCGGCCGCTCGCCCGCGCGGTCGCCCTGGTCCGGGCCCGCGTGGCCCCCGTACCGCCGCGGCCCGCGCCCCGCCCCGCGTACGAACCCCCGCGCAGGCTGCGCGGGGCCGTGCCCGCGCACGCCCTGGTGCGCCGTGGGCCGCCCGGGTGGCGAGACACCCGCGCCACGGCCCCCGGCCGTCCTGCCTGCGCCTGACCGGCGCACCTCCTTCATCGGCGAGGTGGCGGGACCCGGGGCTTCACCCGAGTCTTCGCCCACAGGGCCAACACCTAGGACCCACATGTCCCTTGAAGAGGTTCAGGACGTCCGCACCCCGGACGCCGACACACCCGCTGCACCCATCGCACCTGCCACTCCCGCAACGGACGGGGCGGTCGCTTCGGCCGAAGCGCCCTCGAAGCCCGGCACCTGGGCGGCGCTGCGGCCGCTGCTCCTGCGCATGCACTTCTACGCCGGGATCCTGATAGCCCCGCTGCTGTTCCTCGCCGCCGCCACCGGCCTGCTGTACGCCGCCTCCTGGCAGGCCGAGAAGATCATCTACTCCGACGAACTGACCGTCACCCAGGTCCGCGAGAGCACGGCGCCGCTCAGCGCCCAGGTCACGGCCGCCCGGGCCACCGTTCCCGAGGGCAAGGTCGTGGGCGTGTGGCCCGCGCCCGACGCCGAGGCGACCACCCGCGTGATCATGGAGGTCCCCGGGCTGGAGGAGGGCCGGACGCAGACCGTGTTCGTGGATCCGTATACGGCCCACGTCAACGGACAGCTGACCACCGAGGGCGACGCGCTGCCGCTGCGCGCCTGGCTCAGCGAGTTCCACTCCAGCCTCCAGCTGGGCGAGTTCGGCCGGAACTACAGCGAGCTCGCCGCGAGCTGGCTGTGGGTCGTCGCACTCGGCGGACTCGCCCTGTGGATCGGCCGCCGCCGGTCCCGCAAGGCCCTGCTCGTCCTGCCCGACCGCGCCGCCACCGGCCGCCGCAAGACCCTCTCCTGGCACGGGGCCGTCGGCCTCTGGGCCGTCGCCGGACTCGTCGCGCTGTCCGCCACCGGCCTGACCTGGTCGAAGTACGCGGGTGAGAACATCGGGCAGCTCCAGGACGGCCTCGGCGGCGCCACCCCGTCCGTGTCCGCGGCCCTCGCGCCCGGTTCGGATTCCGGTTCCGGCTCCGGCTCCGGTTCCGGCTCCGGCGAGCACGCCGGGCACGGCGGGACCGGCGGCATGGAGATGCCCGGGACGCCGTCCGCCGCGGACATCGGCATCGACAAGGCCGTGGCCGCCGCCCGCGCCGCCGGGGTCACCGAGGAACTCCGCATCACCCTGCCCGCCAAGGGCAAGGGCTACGTGATCAAGGAGCAGGACAAGCAGCTGCCGGTCCACCTGGACTCCGTCGCCGTGGACCCCGCGGACGGCCGGATCATGGACGAACTCCGCTTCGCCGACTACCCCGTCCTCGCACAGCTGACGCGCTTCGGCATCGACCTGCACATGGGGAAGACCTTCGGCCTGGCCAACCAGATCGCGCTCGCCGCGCTCGCGGTCGCGCTGATGTTCCTGGTCTTCTGGGGCTACCGGATGTGGTGGCTGCGCCGGCCCACCAAGGACCGCACCCTCTCGGTCGGCCGCGCCCAGCCGCGCGGAGCCTGGCGCAAGGTGCCGCTGACGATGCTGCTCCCGCTGGCCGCTGTGATCGCCGTGGTCGGGTGGTTCGTACCGCTGCTGGGCAGCAGCCTCGTCGCCTTCCTTTCGGTCGACGTGCTGCTGGGGCTGTTCGCGGCGCGCCGGACCAAGGCGGCCACCGCTTAGCCCGGACGGTCCGTCCCGATGCGCACGGTGGGCCCGTACTCCTTCACGGAGCACGGGCCCACCGTCGTGCGCGGTGCTGTGCCGAACCGGCACTCAGGGCGCGTACTTGTAGCCCACCCGGCGCACCGTCTGGATCGCACCGCGGTGCGCCGCGCCCAGCTTGCGGCGCAGGCGGGCGACGTGGACGTCCACGGTCCGGCCGTCGCCGACGTGTCCGTAGCCCCAGACCGTGGTCACCAGCTGGTCCCGGCTGTGTACCCGGTGCGGGTGCGCCACCAGGTGGGCCAGCAGCTCGAACTCCAGGTACGTCAGGTCGAGTACGCGGCCGTCGACCTCGGCGGTGCGCTGCGCCGCGTCGATGCGGACGAGCTCGTCCCCGGTGGTGGCCGGGGTCGGCCGGGGAGCGGCCGGGGCGGGAACGGACTGGGGGGCGAAGGCGATCGGCGGCTGCTGGTCCGCCGGTACGAGGACGAGGTAGCCGACCATCGGCGGCTGGCCCGGCAGCGCCGGCAGGGTGTGCTGCGGCGCGGGCAGCCAGGTGGCGCCGGGCGGCAGGAGGTCGACGACGCGGGCGACCTCGTCGCGGTCCACGGCACGCAGCCGGTGGCGCGGACTGGGCGGATAGGCGAAGGGCGCGGTCGCAGCGGTCGCGGCGGAGGCGGCGGACGTCAGGGAACGGGTGTGGGACATGAGTGGTCAGCTCTTTCACGCGGAGTGGTCGGCAGGAGACGTACGTACGTCATCGCGTTCCGCGCAGACCGAAGGCCTCGGGGAAGGTCCGGTGGGAGATCCCGGAAGGCTTTAGAGGGTCGGCGCGTTCTTCACGCGGCGACACACCCGGTCGAAATCGTGGTCCTGACGGGAGGGCCAGAACGGCTCGAGGTCGCTGCGACCGTTCGAGGTGTGCGAGTGGCTGGCCATGAGCTCATTGAAGCAGACGTAACGGGTGCGGGGCAGGCCCCGTCTCAGGTTGTGGAGCGGAATCTCAAATTCCGCGATCATTCCTCGACTTGTGATGGACAATGCCGGATAAAACATCACCGGGTGGCGCCGGTCCGGGCGTCCCTACCGGCGCCCCGTATCGCATGCTGGTCGGCTTCGTGGACGCACGACGCAAGACGCCCGCCGGGCCACGGGGGCTCGGCGGGCGTCGCGCTTCGTGTCGCAGTGTCGGCTGCGGGAGGGGGGAGGGGAGGCCGGGTCCTAGACCAGGCCCTCCTTCTGCAGGCTCGTGCAGCAGGTGTCCGTGATCAGACGGGTCACCACGTACGGGTCCACGTTCGCGTTCGGGCGGCGGTCCTCGATGTAGCCCTTGCCGTCCTTCTCCACCTGCCACGGGATGCGGACGGAGGCGCCGCGGTCGGAGACGCCGTAGCTGAACTCGTTCCACGGGGCGGTCTCGTGCAGGCCCGTCAGGCGCTCGTCGATGCCGGCGCCGTAGTTCTTGACGTGGTCCAGCGGCTTCGAGCCCTCGCCCAGCGACTCGCACGCGGTGATGATGGCGCGGTAGTCCTCGCGCATCGCCTTCGTGGAGAAGTTGGTGTGCGCGCCCGCGCCGTTCCAGTCGCCCTTCACCGGCTTCGGGTTCAGCGTCGCGGAGACGTTGAAGTCCTCGGCGGTGCGGTAGAGCAGCCAGCGTGCGATCCACAGCTGGTCGGAGACCTCCAGCGGGCCCACGGGGCCGACCTGGAACTCCCACTGGCCGGGCATGACCTCGGCGTTGATGCCGGAGATGCTCAGGCCCGCCGCGAGGCAGTGGTCCAGGTGCTTCTCGACGATCTCGCGGCCGAAGATCTCGTCCGAGCCGACACCGCAGTAGTAGCCGCCCTGCGCGGCCGGGAAGCCGCCCACCGGGAAGCCGAGCGGCCGGATGCCGTCGAAGAAGGTGTACTCCTGCTCGATGCCGAAGATCGGCTCCTGGTCCGCGAACTGCGCGGCGATCGGACGCAGCAGCGCGCGGGTGTTCGACTCGTGCGGGGTCATGTCGATGTTCATGACCTCGCACAGCACGAGGAGGTTGTCCCCGCCGCGGATCGGGTCCGGGCAGGAGAACACCGGCTGCAGCACGCGGTCGGAGGCGTGACCCTCGGCCTGGTTGGTGCTCGATCCGTCGAAGCCCCAGATCGGCAGCGCGTCGCCCTCGGCCAGGATCTTCGTCTTGGAGCGCAGCTTCGCCGTCGGCTCGGTGCCGTCGATCCAGATGTACTCAGCCTTGTAGCTCACGGGCCCCATCCTTCGGTGCGTCGCTCCGGCGCAGACTCTGCGGGTGCTGCGTTCGTGGTGTTGCGATGTCGCTGCGGTGTTGACCGCAGCGTGCCCGTTCGCGATTTCTCTTCCGTTGCCCGGGTGTGAACCCCGTGTTACCGAGGTTTACGCCGCAGGTCGGGTGGGTTGTGCGGGTTGGTGGCAGCACACCCGTCCGAGTGGGGCACACTGAGCAGGTGAGCATTTCGTACGATTTGACCTCGGCCGCCGCCCCCACGGACTCCCCCCGCCTGCCGGCCCGCCCCCGGGTCGGCCTGCTGGGTACCGGCCCCTGGGCCCACCGCACCCATGCCCCCGCCCTTGCCGCGCACGCCGCCTCCGAGTTCGCCGGCTCCGAGTTCGCCGGAGTGTGGGGCCGCCGCCCCGAAGCCGCCGCCGAGCTGGCCGACGCGTACGGCGTGAAGGTGTACGAAGACCCCGACGAGCTGTTCGCCGACTGTGACGTCGTGGCCTTCGCCCTGCCGCCCGACGTACAGGCCCCGCTCGCGGTGCGCGCCGCCGCGGCAGGCTGCCAGCTGCTGCTCGACAAGCCCGTCGCCACGACCGTCGAGGACGCCCGGGCCGTGGCCGACGCCGTCGCCCGGCACGGCGTCGCCTCCGTCGTCTTCCTCACCCTGCGCTTCGCCGAGCCCGCGGCCGGCTGGGTCGCCGAGCAGGCGGGCCGCTCCGGCTGGTTCACGGCGAGCGCCCACTGGCTCGGCGCCGTCTTCCCGCCCGACGGCACGCCCAGCGCGTACGCCGCCTCGCCCTGGCGCAAGGCCAAGGGCGGGCTCTGGGACGTCGGCCCGCACGCCCTGTCCGTCCTGATCCCGGTCCTGGGCGACGTCACGTCCGTCACCGCCACCCGCGGGCCCTCCGACGTGGTCCAGCTCGCCCTGCGCCACGCCTCGGGCGCCGCCAGCACCGCCGTGCTCAGCCTCGGCGCGCCGACCGCGGCGGCCGGGGTGGGGCTGGAGCTGCGCGGGGCCGAAGGCGTGTTCTCGCTGCCCAACTGGACCGACGTACCCGGTGCGTACGGGCGCGCCCTGGACGCGCTGCTCGCCGCGGCCCGGACGGGGGTCGCGGACCCGCGCGACGCGGAGTTCGCGGCCCGGCTGACGGAGATCCTGGCGGAGGCGGAGGCGCAGCTGCCGGGCTGAGGTGGCGGTTCGGGGCGGGCCGGGGGTTCGCGGGCGAGCCGGCCGGGCCTACTTGATGACGGCGTTGGCCACGATGATGGCCAGCCCGATGGTGGCGTCCGCGAGGCCCATCAGCAGGGCCGAACCGAACCGGTAGCCGACGCGGAGTGCCACGAAGGAGCCCCAGGCGAACAGCAGCGCGGTGTTCAGGCCGAGCCCGACGGCGGTCACCCCGTACGAGTCCCAGTCGGTGAGCCCGGCGACGACCAGCAGCAGGACGGTGGGAAGAGCGGCCACGATCATCGGCCACTCGTTCCACAGCGCCCGCGAGAGCACCCGCCAGCGGTGGGCGGCGGAGCCGGCCTGATGGGTGGTCATGTGGTGCGAGTAGCCGTGCGCGAGGGCGGCCGCGCAGGCGGTGACCAGCACCCAGCTGGCGTCGTAGAACGGGGTGAACGCGTCGCCCGCCTGATCGAGCGCGGCCAGCAGTCCGGACGCGAGCACCGTCCCGTAGACCCCGCCGAACATCCAGTCGGCCCCTCGGCGCGGCGGGGGGAGGCGGGGCGCGGCGGCGGGTTGCTGGGACGGGGCGTCGGGCCGGGGATCGGCCGGGAGGGGCTGTGCCTGCTGCCGGTTCGGCTCGTTCTCTTCGTTCGGGTCGTTCTGTCCGTGGTTCATCCCGGTCCTTCGATCCAATACATCCCATTTGCTTGGTTTCACACCCTATGGGGTGCGGAGGTGAGGGCGGGATGAGTACGCGTGCGAGCGGCCCGTGTGCGGGCTCATCGCTTCCGCCAGTGCTTCCACCGCTCGGCCGAATGCCGCTTCCGGTGGCGCCGCGTACCCCACCACCAGTCCCTCCCTGCCCGCCCCGGCCGCGGCCGGGTGCCGGTATTCCGACAGGCCGTCCAGCGCCAGGCCCGCCGCGCGGGCCGCCTCCAGCGCCGCCGCCTCCCTCCCCGGCGGGAGCTCCAGGACCGCGTGCAGCCCCGCCGAGATGCCCGTCACCCGCAACTCCGGGGCGCGGGACGCCAGTACGGAGACCAGCTGGTCGCGGCGGCCGCGGTAGCGGTGTCGCATGCGGCGGATGTGGCGGTCGTACGCACCGCACGCGATGAAGTCGGCCAGTGCCAGCTGGTCCAGGGCGCTCGCCCAGGACTCCCGCAGGCCCTTCGCCGCCAGGACCCGGTCGACCAGGTGGTCCGGCAGTACCAGCCAGCCCAGGCGGATGGCGGGGGAGAGGGACTTGCTCAGCGAGCCCGCATAGACGATGTGCCCGGGGTCCAGGCCCTGTACGGCGCCGACCGCCTTGCGGTCGTAGCGGAACTCTCCGTCGTAGTCGTCCTCCACGATCAGCCCGCCCGTCGTACGGGCCCACTCCACGGCGGCGGCCCGCCGCGCCGGAAGCAGCGCGGCGCCCGTCGGGAACTGGTGCGCCGGGGTCAGCAGCAGGGTGCGCGCCCGGGCCGGGATCTCGTCCGGGCGGGCGCCGTCCTCGTCGACGGGGACGGGGTGCGGGCGGACCCCGGAGGCTTCGAGGATGCCGCGGTGGAAGGGGAGTCCGTACTCCTCCACGGCCCAGTCGCGGGGCCGCAGCGACGCGAGGAGCCGCAGGCCGTTCGCGAAGCCGGAGCAGACGACGACGTTCTCCGGGCCGGTACGCACGCCACGCGCCCGGGACAGGTACGCGGCCAGCGCCCGCCGCAGCTCCGGGCGGCCCCGGGGATCGCCGGGCCCGAAGGCCTCGGTGGGGGCCTCGGCGAGGGCCCGCCGGGCACTCGCGGACCAGGCGCCCCGCGGGAAGGACGCGGGGTCGGGCTTGCCCTGGAGCAGGTCGTGGCGGGGACCCTCGGGGACGGCCGGGGTCGCCGGGGCGGCCGGCGCGGCGGCGGTGGCCGCCCCCTCGGCGACCCGGGTGCCGGAGCCCTGCCGGGCGGTGAACCAGCCCTCGGCGACGAGCTCGGCGTAGGCGTCGGCGACGGCGTTGCGGGCCAGCCCGAGGTCGGCGGCCAGCGCCCGGTAGGGCGGCAGCCGGGTCCCGCCGGCGAGCCGCCCGCTGCGCACGGCTTCGCGGAGGGCCTGGGCGAGGGCGGTACGCCGGGCGCCGTGCGGGGGCAGCTCGAGATGCAGGTCGGCGCCGGCGCCGGCGCCGTCACCGGTGCCTGAGCGCGGGCCCGTGCCGTCGCCGGGTCCGGCGGTGGTGGTGCCGGTGTCCGTGCCGGATGCGGTGGCTGCGGGGGCCGTGTGGTCGGACGTCATACCGGGAGCGTAGGCGGGCGCGCCGAACCACCGACGGGGTCGCCCGCGCAGGTCGGCCCGGGTTCCGGCACCGCCGCCGCGCGGAGGCGGCGCATCGGCTCAGCCCCGGGGCCGGCCTTCCGGATCATGCTCCCCCAGGCCCGTGCCGCTCGGCGCCGCGGGCCGATCCGGCCTGATCCGAAAGGCAGGCCTTAGCGGGACATGGCCTCGCGGACCGCTTCCTCCGAGCGGGCGATGACCGCCGTGCCGTCCTCCGCTGTGATGATCGGGCGCTGGATGAGCTTCGGGTGCGCCGCCAGGTGGGCGATCCAGCGGCCCCGGGCCTCGTCCGTCTCCTCGCGCGGCAGGTCCCGTACGCCGGTCTCCTTCGCGAGCGGGTCCGAGGTGCGCGTGATGTCCCACGGCTCCAGGCCGAGCCGGCCCAGGACCTCGCGGATCTCGTCCTCGGACGGCACGTCCTCCAGGTAGCGGCGCACGGTGTACTCGGCGCCCTCCGCGTCCAGCAGGGTCAGCGCGCTGCGGCACTTCGAACAGGCGGGATTGATCCAGATCTCCATGGCCCTCAGCCTAGCCAGAGCCTGTCTGGCCAGGGGCTTCTGTCAGTGGTCCCCGGTAAAATCGAAGGAGAACGACAGGAAGCCAACTACCGTTTGGGAGGCTGTAGATGGCCACTGCCACGACCATTGAGCCCGTCAAGAAGAAGCCGCTGCCGGCGGGGCTGCCCCGCGAGTGGTACGAGAGCCACAACCGCCGTCTGAAGGCGATGCGGCTGGCGATATCCCTGCTCGACTCGGGGACGTACGACGCCCGTCGCGCCACCAACCGGAAGATCCGCACGATGGCCGTCCGCACGGGGATCCACCGCCCGTCGAACGTCACGTGCAAGCTGGTCCGCGCCTTCATCATCAGCAACGGAGCCTGAGCAACCGACCGGGTCGACGGTCGACCGCGCCGGGCAGAGCGTTCTCGAACGCTCTGCCCGACGATGCAGAACGCCGTGAGGGGGGCGGCGCAGTGAACGGGGTGGGGGCCACGGCCGTCGCTCTCGCGAGCGCCGTGATGCGCGTCAGCCCACATGATCAGGACTGCTCGGTCATCGAGGGGCCCGCCGCGTCCGGGAGGGACAGCACCAGCAGGGCCACGTCGTCGCGCGGGCCGCCGTCGGTGAACGCCACCAGGTCCTGCCACACCGCCTCCACCAGCTCGGCCGGGTCCTTGGCCAGGGCCGGGATCCGGGTGGCCAGGGGGTAGAAGTCACCCGCCGCGTCCCGGGCCTCCGTCACCCCGTCCGTGTGCGCGAGCAGCCGGTCGCCCGGCAGCAGCGGTACGTCGGCCACCACCGCGAGGTCTGCGCCGGCGAGCCCGAGCCCCAGCGGAGGCCCAGGTTCCACGGCCACCTCCGACACCGTGGACGCCCGCAGCAGCAGCGCCGGCGGATGCCCGCACGAGACGATCCGTACGAGGTCCAGCCCGGGCGGGAACTCCAGCAGCAGCGCCGTTGCGAACAGCTCCGGATGCTCGACGGCGGCGTCGGCCGGGTCGGCCGAGCCCGCCGAGCCCGCCGAGTTTGCGGAGCCCGCCGCCCCCGCGGTGTCCGCCAGCAGTCTGCGGTCCAGCCGGGCGGCCACGCCCGCGAGCTCCGGATCGTCCAGCACCCCCTCACGGAAGGCGCCGAGCAGCGCCGCCACCGTGCCGACCGCCGCCAGGCCGTGCCCCTGCACGTCGCCGACCAGCGCCCGCACCCCGTACGGCCCGACCCGTACGTCGTACAGGTCGCCGCCGACCAGCGTGCCGCGCTGGGCGGCCCGGTACAGCCCGGCGCAGCGCACCGGACCGACCTGTTCCGGAACTGGCGGCAGCACCGCCAGCTGCGCCGCCTCTGCGACGGTCCGTACGCTGACCAGCTGCGCGTCGCGGCGCCGCCGGACCCAGGCGATCACCACGCTGAGCAGCGCGACCACGGCCACGGTGGCCAGGTCCGCGCCCTGGGCGTGCCCGATCCCGAGCGACGACACGCCGAGCAGCAGCAGTACGATCCCGGCGAAGACGGCGGTGCCGGCCGCCCCGTACGCGAAGGCCGCGACCGGGGGCAGGCCGGCCAGGAAGTAGCCCAGCTCGATGTCGCCCGGGGTGGCGGTCTGTGCGAGCACCAGCGCCACCAGCGCCACGGGAGGCGCGAGCCGCGCCCAGCGTGGTGGCGGCTTCCCGTGCAGCCAGCCAGGCTCCTCGCGTCGGCGTCTCACCCCTCCACCCTGGTACCGGGGCACGGGCCGCGCACGCCGGACCGGCCTGCCGGGTGGACCTGCGGGGTCCGGGCGCCGACAGTGGTCCCGTGACGGACACGGACGGGGTGGGGCAGAGCGCGGCGATCAGCACGCGGCTGAACTGGCTGCGGGCGGGGGTGCTCGGCGCGAACGACGGGATCATCTCCACGGCCGGCCTCGTGGTGGGCGTGGCCGGGGCCACCACCTCGCGGGCCTCGATCCTGGCGGCGGGGGTGGCCGGGCTGCTGGCGGGGTCACTGTCGATGGCGGCGGGGGAGTACGTCTCGGTGAGCTCCCAGCGGGACTCGGAGCGGGCCGCGCTGGAGACGGAGCGGCAGGAGCTGGCGCAGGAGCCGGAGGCGGAGCTGGCGGAACTGACCGAGCTGCTGGAGGCCAGGGGGCTGAGCCGCGAGCTGGCGAGGGAGGCGGCGGAGCAGCTGACGGAGCGGGACGCGCTGAAGGCGCACGCGAGGGTGGAGCTCGGGATCGATCCCGACGAGCTGGTCAACCCCTGGCACGCGGCGTTCGCGAGCCTGGTCGCGTTCACGGTGGGGGCGCTGCTTCCGCTGCTGGCGATCGTGCTGCCGGGGCCGTCGGAGCGGGTGCCGGTGACGGTGGCGGCGGTGCTGGCGACGCTGACGCTGTGCGGGGTGATCAGCGCCCGCCTCGGCGGCGCACCTCCCCTCCGGGCGGTCCTGCGCAACGTCGCCGGCGGCGCCCTGGCGATGACGGTCACGTACGCGGTGGGCACCTGGCTCGGCACCACCTGACCCCACCCGTACGGGCGCAGCCCGGCGGAGGGCCCTCGGGCGGGGCTCGGGGCGGAGCCCCGAGGCGCGTCCGGGCGGGCCCGGGGAACGGGGGAAGGGTGGGGCGGGGAGGAAGCCCGCGCAGCGCCGCCGGATGCACCGCGCAGCGGACCTGCATCATGGGCCCATGCGTATCGCCATCACCGGCTCCACCGGCCTCATCGGCCAGGCCCTCGTACGGTCCCTGCGCGCAGACGGCCACGACGTCGTCCGCTTCGTGCGCCGCACGCCCGCCGCGCCCGACGAGGCGGCCTGGGACCCGCGGCGCGGCTACGTCGACCCCGCCGGACTCGCCGGCTGCGGGGCCGTCGTCCACCTCGCCGGGGCCGGGGTCGGCGAACACCGGTGGACCGCCGCGTACAAGAAGGAGATCCGGGACAGCCGGGTGGCGGGGACCGAGGCGATGGCCCGTGCGATCGCCGCGCTCGACGCGCCGCCCGCCGTCTTCGTCTGCGGCTCCGCCATCGGCTACTACGGCGACACCGGCGACCGCGCCGTCGACGAGCACGCCCCGGCGGGGCAGGGCTTCCTGCCCGAGGTCTGCATCGAGTGGGAGGCGGCCGCAGCCCCCGCCCAGGAGGCCGGCGTACGGACGGTCTTCGCCCGGACCGGACTGGTCGTCGCCGCCGAGGGCGGGGCCTGGGGCAAGCTGTTCCCGATCTTCCGCGCCGGGATCGGCGGCCGGCTCGGCAACGGCCGGCAGTACTGGTCCTTCATCTCCATGTACGACGAGATCGCCGCCCTGCGGCATGCCATCGACACCCCGGAGCTGTCCGGCCCCGTCAACCTGACCGCCCCCGAGCCGCTGACCAACCGTGAGGTCACCGCCGCGATGGGCCGCGTACTGCACCGGCCGACGCTGTTCCCCGTACCGGCGCCCGCCCTGCGCGTGGTGCTGGGGGAGTTCGCGGGGGACGTGCTCGGCAGTCAGCGGGTGCGGCCCGCCCGGCTGTTGGAGACGGGGTTCACGTTCCGGTACCCGGGCATCGACGAAGCGATCCGCGCCGCGCTCGCCCGATAGCCCCGGCCCCGCCCCGCCGTGTCGCGGCCCCCCGGCCCGCCCCGGAACCCCACCGCGGCGCGCGGTTGGGCGGTGTGCGACCGGTTGTGACCCGGATGCGACCGGTGTGCGACCGGAGTTGGGCGTAATACGCCACCGAACTCGGGTTCCCCTGGAGCTCGTTGGGGGAAGGAGGATTCCCACACAGCCGCGCCGACCTCGGGGAGGGGCACGTGCTCAGCAGCTCACACCGCGCCGCACAGCATGCGGACGTCGTCATCGTAGGAGCCGGGGTCTCAGGACTCGCGGCGGCACACCACCTGATCGCGGCAGGGGTCACGGTCACCGTTCTGGAGGCGGCCGACGATCCCGGCGGCCGGATGGCCACCGAGCACGTCGACGGATTCCGGCTGGACCGGATCGGGCAGCTGCTCAACACCTCGTACACGGAGCTCGACCGGACCCCCGGCCTGGCCGGCCTGGTCCTGCGGCCCTTCGCTCCGGGGGTGCTCGTCCACACGGACGGCAGGCAGCTCCGCGCCGGGGCGCTGACCCCGGCCCGCGCGCTGGCCAGCGGCTCCTTCGACCAGGCCCGGCTCAGCGCCTACCTCGGCCGGCTCGCCGCCGTGCCCGTGGAACGCGTACTGGCCCGCCCCGAGCGCACGGCACTCGCCGCCCTGCGCTCCCGGGCCCACGGCACGACCCTGCGGCCCCTGCTCGCCGCCCTGCTGCGCGATCCGGAACTCACCACCTCCAGCCGGGTCGCCGACCTCGCCCTGCGCACCTTCGCCCGCGGCCGGCTCGCCGTGCCCGAGGGCGGCGCCGCCACCCTGCCCGAGCTGCTCACAGCCACCCTGCCGCCCGGCACGGTGCGCACCGGGGTCCGGGTCCGCTCGGTGGCGACCAACCTGGTCACCACCGAGGAGCACGGCGACTTCAGCTGCCGATCCGCCGTTCTGGCCACCGGCGCGCGGGCCGCCGCCGAACTGCTGCCGGGGCTGCGGGTGCCGGAGTTCCACGAGGTCACCGTCATCCACCACGCCACCGCCGCCCCGCTCCCGTGGGACGGCTCGCTCCTGCTCGACGGCGATCCCAGGTGGCCCGTCGCCCACACCGCCGTGATGAGCGGGGTCGACCCGACGCGGGCCCCGGCCGGCCGGAGCCTGGTCACCACCACCGTGCTCGGCCCGCCGCCGCCCGCACGTACGGTCGCCTCGCGCCTCGCCCGGCTGTACGAGACCGGCACCCGGGACTGGGAGCTGCTGGCCGTCCACCACGCCCCGGAGGCCGTCCCCGCGATGCCGCCGCCGTACGACCTGCGCCGTCCGGTCCGGGTCCTGGCCGGGCTGTACGTGTGCGGCGACCACCGCGACTCCAACACGGTCCAGGGGGCGCTGCACTCGGCCCGCCGCGCCGCCACGGCCGCCCTGCGCGACTTCGGCATCCGGCTCCCGGCGAGCGCGGAACCCGCCCTTCCGGCGGTGGCCTGAGAACCACCACGGGTCCAGGGCCCGGTTCCCCCCAAGGAACCGGGCCCACGCCCCACCCCTGACCCCGTATCAGCAGCTCACGACAGTGCCGCCACCCGGTCCCGGTACGTCCGCACCGCCGAGGCGTCCCGGTACGGCTCCAGCCGGCGCTCGAAGTCCCGTACGTACTCCACCGCGCGCACCGACCGCATCTCCATCGCCTGCTGCGCCGCCTCCGCACCCAGCGCGCACGCCTGGTCCAGCTCGCCCAGCCCCAGCCGCGCCGTGGCCAGCACCACCCGGCAGAACAGCCGCGAGCGCGCGAACCCGGGCGCCCGCAACTGCAGGGACCGTTCCGCGTGCTGCGCCGAGGCCCGGTACTGCTGGAGGTCCCGGTGGCAGTGCCCGAACTCGTCCGCCAGCTGCGCCTCGTCGAACAGCCGCGCCCAGTGCGGTACGTCGTCCCCCGGCCGGGCCGCGCCCAGCGCGCGCTCGGCCCGCACCAGCGAGGCCGTCGCCGCCCGGACCTCGCCGAGCACCGCGTGCCCGCGCGCCTCGGCCGAGTGCAGGAGCGCCTGCACCACCGGCGGCGGGCCGGAGCCGACGCCCTGCTGCGCGACGCGGGCCAGCTGCACGGCCTCCCGGCCGTGGCCGAGGTACACCGCCTGCCGGCTCATGGTCACCAGCACGTACGAGCCGTACGGCCGGTCCCCGGCGGCCTGCGCGAGGCGCAGCGCCTGCACGAAGTACCGCTGGGCGAGCCCGTGCGCGGCGATGTCGTACGAGGTCCAGCCCGCGAGCCGGGTCAGGTCGGCGGCGGCCGAGAACAGCCGCCGCCCGGTGGTCTCCCCGTAGGTGCCGCGGAGCATGGGCTCGGCCTCGTGCTCGAGGTAGCGCACCAGGGCCTGCCGGGCGTGCCCGCCGCCGTAGGTCTGGTCCAGGGTCCGGAACAGCTCGCCCACCGACCGCAGCGCCGCGATGTCCCCGCTGGTCACCCGCTGGCCGGGGCCCCGGTCGATCTGCCGCTGCCGGGGCACCGAGCTGCGCCCCTGCACCGGCACGCGGGCCGCCGCCGCGGCTGCCGAGGCCGCGGCAGCCGGGTCCGCGCCGCGGCCCACGCGCTCGTCGGCCCGCCCGATGAGCCAGTCCCGGCTGGGCACGACCAGCCCGGCCGGGGTGAACGCGATCTTCCGCAGCTCGGCGTGGGAGCCGGAGTCCTTGCGCCAGAGCCCGCTGGCGATGTCCACGGCCTCCTCCGGGGTGGCCGCGAACTCCAGACCGGCGTAGACGGGCGCACAGGCGTCCAGGCCCAGGTCCTGTGCGGAGAGCCGCCGGCCCAGGCGCCGGGTGAAGACCTCGGCGATCAGCGCCGGGGTGGTCCCGCGCGGCTGCTGCCCGCGCAGCCACCGGGTCACGGAGGTCTTGTCGTACCGCAGATCGAGACCGTGCTCCAGGCCGAGCTGGTCGACGCGGCGGGCCAGACCGGCGTTGGAGAACCCGGCTTCCGCGATCAGCGCCGCGAGCTGCCGGTTGGGGACGCGCTGGGCAGGTCGTTCCGTCATCGGCTCCACGGTTTCCTGACGTGACGGACCGGAGTCCCGGCCCTGTGAACGGCGTGAATGTAGCGGCGAACTCCGCTCATGCCGCCCCCTCTGCCCCACATTCATCCGATCGTGTGCAGAATCGGTAGGGCCCTTTACGGACCGACCCCTTCCGTCCGCGTACGCTGCGCGACATGACCCGCAGGCCCACCGCGGCGGAGCCCTCCGCCGACGCCACCGCGCCACCGACCGCGCCCGAGCTGCCCGCGCCGCTGACGGCGCCCGAGCTGACCGAGGCCGAGTGCCGCCGGTGCGGCACGTACATCGCGGGTCTGGACGGCCGGTACGCGTGCGGGGTCTGCGGCTGGGTCAACGACCACTCGGAGGGCCACCGGCGGCTGCCGCGGGCGGACGAGGACCCGGACCGGCCGCCCCGGGGCCGCAGGCGGCCCAGGCCGCTGCCGCCGGGCCCGGAGGACGGGCCGCCGCCGGGCGACTGAGGGGGCGGAAACCGGCCGCCGTACTCTTGGCTGGGTGCGATACGTGCACACGGCAGGTTCGACGAGGAGGCGCTGCGGTGGCTGAGCTTGGGTTTGTCCGTCTGGGCTTCGGACCCGATTACGTCGAGTACACCCAGGCCTGGGAGGAGCAGCGGCGGGTTCACGCCGCGCGCTTCGCGGACGAGATCGGCGACACCTGCCTCCTGCTGGAGCACGAGCCCGTCTACACCGCCGGGCGGCGCACCGCCGACAACGAGCGGCCGCTGGACGGCACCCCCGTCGTGGACGTGGACCGCGGCGGCAAGATCACCTGGCACGGCCCGGGCCAGCTGGTCGGCTACCCGATCATGAAGCTGCCCCGCCCGGTCGACGTCGTCGCGCACGTGCGCCGCCTGGAAGAGGCGCTGATCCGCACCGCCGCCGAGTTCGGCCTGGAGACCACCCGGGTCGAGGGCCGCTCCGGCGTGTGGGTGCTCGGCGACCCGATCGAGGAGCGTCCGAAGGTCGGGGGCCTCTCGCTCGACTTCGACCCGCGGCTGACGGACGACGAGTTCGACCCGCGCCTGAACGGTCCCGAGTACGCCCCCTCCAACGCCGGCCAGCGCCGCGAGGACCGCAAGCTCGCCGCGATCGGCATCCGCGTCGCCAAGGGCGTCACGATGCACGGTTTCGCGATCAACGTGAACCCGGACAGCACCTGGTTCGACCGGATCATCCCGTGCGGGATCCGCGACGCCGGTGTGACCTCGCTCTCGTACGAACTGGGCCGGGAGATCACCATCGCCGAGGTGCTGCCGGTCGTCGAACGCCACCTGAAGGACGTACTGGAGCAGGCCGAGCTGCGGCCCCGGGAGACAGAGCCGGCCGCCGGCTGACAGCCGGGGGGGAATGTGTCCGCCCGCCCCCAGGTTGGCGGACGTAAGAGCGTATGAAATTACGGGCGTACCCTGGTGGGCGCCGAAGAATCGAAGTCACAGGGAGCCGGTCGTGTCCGCAGTCGCACCCGACGGACGCAAGATGCTGCGCCTCGAGGTCCGTAACGCCCAGACCCCCATCGAGCGCAAGCCCGAGTGGATCAAGACCCGGGCGAAGATGGGTCCCGAGTACACGAAGATGCAGGCCCTGGTGAAGGGCGAAGGACTGCACACCGTGTGCCAGGAGGCCGGTTGCCCCAACATCTACGAATGCTGGGAGGACCGCGAGGCCACCTTCCTCATCGGTGGCGACCAGTGCACCCGGCGCTGTGACTTCTGCCAGATCGACACGGGCAAGCCCGAGGCCCTGGACCGGGACGAGCCGCGCCGCGTCGGCGAGTCGGTCGTCACGATGGACCTGAACTACGCCACCATCACCGGCGTCGCGCGCGACGACCTGGCCGACGGCGGTGCCTGGCTGTACGCGGAGACCGTGCGCCAGATCCACGAGCAGACGGCGGGCCGTGAGGCCGGCCACACCAAGGTCGAGCTCCTGGCTCCCGACTTCAACGCGGTCCCGGAGCTGCTGGAGGAGGTCTTCGCCTCCCGCCCCGAGGTGTTCGCGCACAACGTCGAGACGGTGCCGCGGATCTTCAAGCGGATCCGCCCCGGCTTCCGCTACGAGCGCTCGCTCGAGGTGATCACCAAGGCCCGCGCGTACGGCCTGGTCACCAAGTCGAACCTGATCCTCGGCATGGGCGAGGAGCGCGAGGAGGTCTCGCAGGCGCTGAAGGACCTCCACGAGGCCGGCTGCGAGCTCATCACCATCACGCAGTACCTGCGGCCCTCGCCGCGGCACCACCCCGTGGAGCGCTGGGTGAAGCCGGCCGAGTTCGTGGAGCTGGCGAAGGAGGCCGAGGAGATCGGCTTCTCCGGTGTGATGTCGGGCCCGCTGGTCCGTTCTTCGTACCGGGCCGGGCGCCTCTACCAGCAGGCGATGGAGAAGCGCAGCCGAGTCTGAGCGCGCGACCGTGTGACGCGCACTACCGCACGGACTGTGTGAACTCACGCACAAAGTCTTACCAACGGGTAACACCGCATCGACGCGGCCCCTAGGCTCTTTTGTAACGAAGAGCCCGGCGGGCCGCGTAAATGTTTCATCACCGTTTGACCGGCCGGTCATGCCCTGGTAACACCAGTCAGTGACGGTAGGTCCACGCACCGCGCACACCGTCGCACACCGCTGACGCCCGCCCGCTGCCCACCCGGACCGACTTGAGCACCGTGAAAGGGATCGACATCATGCAGGCCGCGCCCGTACGCGCCATTGCCATTCCGTCGTTCACCGACGCCTTCCGGGGTATCGAGTCGCTGCTCATGAGCGGTGCCCGCCGCAACGCCTGGACCGCCGTCCTCGAGGACCGCCGCAGAGCCAAGGACCGGGTCGAAACCGAGCACGTACTCGAGGCCGCGGCGACCCGGACCTCGCAGGCCACGTAAACTTCGCTGTATGGCGAGGAAGTCAAACGCAGAGACTGCTGCGAACCCCGGGCGACTGAAGCAGATCGCCCTGACGTACAAGATGACGCGCAAGGCCGACCCGCAGGTCGGTCTGATCGTCGCGGGCGTGGGAATCGTCACCTTCGGTGTCTTTCTTGCGATCGGCTTCCTGATCGACCACCCGGTCTACCTGGGCATCCTGGGCTTCCTGGTGGCGTTCCTCGCGATGGCGATCGTCTTCGGACGGCGGGCCGAGCGGGCTGCCTTCGGGCAGATGGAGGGGCAGCCGGGCGCGGCCGCGGCCGTACTGGACAACGTGGGACGGGGATGGTCGACCACCCCCGCCGTCGCGATGAACCGGAGCCAGGACATCATCCACCGGGCCGTCGGCAAGGCGGGCGTCGTTCTGATCGCCGAGGGCAACGCGAACCGGCTGAAGCCGATGCTCGCGGCCGAGAAGAAGAAGCTGGCCCGGATCATGCCGGACATCCCGGTGCACGACTTCATCGTGGGCACCGGCGAGGGCGAGGTCCCGCTGAAGAAGCTGCGTACGACGCTGCTCAAGCTGCCGCGCGTACTGGCCGGCCCGCAGATCACCCAGGTCAACGACAAGCTGCGGGCCATGGGCGATCTCATGTCGAACATGCCCCTGCCAAAGGGTCCGATGCCGAAGGGCATGCGGATGCCGCGCGGCGGAAAGATGCGCTGACCGGCTCAGCTGATTTTCGTATACGAAGAAGGGGCGCCCCCGGACCGATCGGTCCGGGGGCGCCCCTTTGTCTGTCGTACCGCGTCTGTCCGTCGTACCGCGTCCGGCTAGATGCGGACCTGGACGGCGCGGGCGAGGCGGTCGTGCAGGCCGCGCCCGTCCCGGTCCCAGACCAGCGCCGGGATGACGAGGGCGAGCAGCACGGTGCGCAGCACGACCCGGCCGAGACCGAGGCGGCCGCCGCCCTCCGCGACGACACGCAGGCCCACGAGCCGCTTCCCGGGGGTGAATCCCACGGTGCCGACGGTGAGGATGCTCAGCACCACGAAGAGCGCCAGCGTCCAGTTGCCCGTGGCGGCGGCGTTGCCGCCTGTGATCAGCCCGTATGCGATCACCTGGCAGCCGACCCAGTCGATGGCGACCCCGCCGAGGCGGCGGCCGAACCGGGCCACCGAGCCGGAGCCCTGCTGGGGCAGGCCGAGCCGCTGGCCCGGGTAGCCGAAGTCGACGCCCATGTCCTCGGCGGCCGCGCGGGGGCCGGAGAGCCAGGATCCGAGTGCTTGCCTGTTGTCCACCCGAACACGGTACCTGTGCGGCTCCACGGCGTTCCGGCGGGACCCTGGTTAACTTGTGCGAAACAAATGGGTCATGCTTGAGAAATCCCGTCTGCTTATGGTCGGGTCAGCGTGCGGCACCGCACTGACGCACCACGAGCTATAAAGCCCGCCCTGCCCCGGGGCCGGGAGTAGGAGGAGTTGGATGTTCCAGAACGCCGACGAAGTGAAGCAGTACATCGAGGAGAACGACGTCAAGTTCGTCGACGTCCGCTTCTGCGACCTGCCTGGTGTGATGCAGCACTTCACGATCCCGGCTCGGGCATTCGACCCGGCGGAGGAGCTCGCCTTCGACGGATCCTCGATCCGCGGCTTCCAGGCGATCCACGAGTCCGACATGGCGCTGCGTGCCGACATCACCACCGCGCGCCTGGACCCGTTCCGCAAGGACAAGACGCTCAACATCAACTTCTTCATCCACGACCCGATCACGGGTGAGGCCTACAGCCGCGACCCGCGCAACATCGCGAAGAAGGCCGAGGCGTACCTCGCCTCCACCGGCATCGCCGACACCGCGTACTTCGGCCCCGAGGCCGAGTTCTACGTGTTCGACAGCGTGCGCTTCGCGACCACCGCGAACGAGGGCTTCTACCACATCGACTCCGAGGCCGGCGCCTGGAACACCGGCTCCGAGGAGAACAACCGTGGTTACAAGGTCCGCTACAAGGGTGGTTACTTCCCCGTAGCCCCGGTCGACCACTTCGCCGACCTGCGCGCCGAGATCTCCCTCGAGCTGGACGCCCAGGGCCTCCAGGTCGAGCGCCAGCACCACGAGGTCGGCACCGGCGGCCAGGCCGAGATCAACTACAAGTTCAACACGCTGCTGGCCGCGGCCGACGACCTGATGCTCTTCAAGTACGTCGTGAAGAACGTCGCCTGGCGCAACGGCAAGACCGCGACCTTCATGCCGAAGCCGATCTTCGGTGACAACGGCTCGGGCATGCACGTCCACCAGTCGCTGTGGGCGAACGGCGACCCGCTGTTCTACGACGAGGCCGGCTACGCGGGCCTGTCGGACACCGCCCGCTACTACATCGGCGGCATCCTCAAGCACGCCCCGTCGCTGCTCGCCTTCACCAACCCGACGGTGAACTCGTACCACCGCCTGGTCCCGGGCTTCGAGGCGCCGGTCAACATGGTGTACTCGCAGCGCAACCGCTCCGCCGCGATGCGCATCCCGATCACGGGCTCGAACCCGAAGGCCAAGCGCGTCGAGTTCCGCGCCCCGGACCCGTCCTCGAACCCGTACCTGGCGTTCGCGGCCCTCCTGCTGGCCGGCCTCGACGGTGTGAAGAACAAGATCGAGCCGATGGAGCCGATCGACAAGGACCTCTACGAGCTCTCCCCCGACGAGCACGCGAGCGTCCCGCAGGTCCCGACCAGCCTCGAGGACGTCCTCAAGGCCCTCGAGGACGACCACGAGTACCTCCTGGCCGGCGGTGTCTTCACCCCGGACCTGATCGAGACCTGGATCGACTACAAGCGCACGCACGAGATCGCCCCGATCGCCCTGCGCCCGCACCCGCACGAGTTCGAGCTCTACTTCGACATTTAAGTCAGCCGCAGGTCAGGACGTTTTCCGTCCTCCTGGGCCGTCTGTGGGCCGTCGCCGGTGTCTCCGCCCTTGCGGAAGACGCCGCCGGCGGCCCTTCGTGCTCCCGCCTGGCTGTCGGGCACGAGATGCGGGAGGGCGAGCCTGATCGTCGTCCGCAGTACCGTGAACGCCTCCGGGTGGTCCGGCCGGCATCGCCGTATCGGTCCGCGGGCTGGTGTGGCACGGTGGCTGGGGTGCGGCTGCGGATGGAGGAGCACGATGACGCGTAGGTTGTTGTGGGGTGCGGGGGCCGGGTTGCTGCTCGTCGGGGCGGCCGGCGGGTTCCTCTCCGGGGTGCTGTGGGACCGGACTCCCGAGGTGACGATCAGCCCACAGGCTGCGTCCGGGGCGGTGGTGCCACAGTCTCGCGAGGCGCTCGTGGCGGCGTGGACGGCCGAGCTGGAGAAGGCGGGCAAGGGCCTGCCGGAGGGGTGGGAGGTGCTGACCACGGAGGAGATCCGGGGCCGGTATCTGCACCAGAAGGTGGTCAACGCCCCGAAGGCCGAGGACATCGACCCGGGCATGGCCCGCCGGGCTGACTGATCGGGCACAGCGGCGGGGCCCGCAGCCGATCGTCCGGCTGCGGGCCCCTCGATGTGCAGGGCTGCCGCTAGTTGGCGGCGTTGATCGCGTTGATCACCGCGACGGCCTGGTCCCCGTGGTCCGAGGAGTACAGGTTGTCGTTGATGCGGATGTCGTTGTCGTCGGTCTCGACGTGAGAGTTCGCGCCGACGATCTGACCCTCGGGGGTCGCCATGGGGCCGCCGGACGCGCCCGCGCCCATGTCGCAGTCCATCTCCAGGCGGTTGTCCCACGGGTACCAGTCCACCGCGTCCACGACGTCACCCGTGCAGTAGAACTGGATGTAGCCGTCCATGTCGGTGCGGTTGAAGCCCTCGCCGGGGAAGCCGGAGTCGATGATGTCGGACCAGTCGGAGCCGTACCCGAACTTGTAGCCGAGCGCGCCGACGGTGTCGGTCAGGTTCGTGTAGCCGGTCGGGGCGGAGACGGTGAAGGCGGCGAGGTCGCCCTCTTCGTAGTTCTTGTCCTGTCGCGCCGTGTAAGTGAACACCACGGGCATGGGCATTCTGTGAACGCGCTGTGTGAGACATCTGGACGGGACCACGGGTCAACTTCCCACCAGCGGAGGAAAGTTGATTCGCCACGCAGAGTGCCGCCGGGCAGCTCAGGCTGAAGTCGGACCGGTTCCCCCGGCCCTGCGGAGCAGCGGCATCGAGCCCGTCAGTTCGCGCAGGCAGCGGACCGCCAGTTCCGGTGGGGAGCCGGGACCTGCCACCGGGGCTTCCGTGGTCGACCAGAGCTCCAGGGAGATGCGGATGGCGTCCGTGGCGGCCGCCGCGAGGAGGCGGACGCCCAGGGGGTCGGCGTCCTCGCCGGCCAGCCGGGCGATCACCGGGACCAGTCGCTCCTCGGAGTCCTGGTTCACCCGGTACCAGACCGCGCGCAGCGCTTCGTCGGTCGAGGCGGCGCGGAGCAGGCCGCGGGTCACCTGGAGGCCCTCCTCGACCGCCTGGGAGTCGCTGAGCGAGCGGGTCACCGCGCGTTCCAGGGCCTCGTCGAGCGGGGTGCCGGGGTCCTCCTCGGCGAGCAGTGCGCGCCAGGCGTCGCCGCCGCCGGCGAGCAGCGGGGCCACGGCCTCCTGCTTGTTGCGGAAGTACCGGTAGAACGTGCGCAGTGCCACGCCGGCGCGGTGCGCGATGTCCTCGGCGGTGGTGCCGTCGGGACCGTGCTCGGCGAAGAGTTCGCAGGCCGCGCGGGCGATGTCGAGCTGGGTGGCGGCCTTGCGGCGCTCGGTCAGCGACTGGGCTCCGGGGCCGGCCTGGGGAGAGTACGGACGAGGGGATCTCACGGGTGAAGCCTACCTCCCGGGAACGAGATGGATTACATGCTTTGTCACTCTGGCAAAACGTGTCATCGACTCGGTACGCTCGCCCCCATGAACCGTTACGAAGGACGTCGCGTCCTCATCACCGGCGGCGGCTCCGGCATCGGCCAGGCCACCGTCCACCGCATCCTCGCCGAGGGCGGCCGCGTCCACACCGTGGACGTCAACGAGGAAGGGCTCAAGCGCACTGCGGAGCAGGCCGCCGCCGACGGGCGCGCCGACCGGCTCACCACCGCCGTCCTCGACATATCCGACGAGGCCGCCGTGCAGGCCGGCACCGCCGCCGCCGTCCAGGCGCTCGGCGGGCTCGACGTACTGGTCAACGCCGCGGGAATCCTGCGCTCCGCGCACACCCACCAGACCACGCTCGAGTTCTGGAACAAGGTCATCGCGGTCAACCTCACCGGCACCTTCCTGGTGATCCGCGAGGCGCTCCCGGCGCTGCTGGAGGGCGACCAGCCGGTCGTCGTGAACTTCAGCTCCACCTCGGCGTCCTTCGCCCACCCCTACATGTCCGCGTACGCGGCCAGCAAGGGCGGCATCCAGTCCATGACCCACGCGCTGGCCGCCGAGTACAGCAAGCAGGGCCTGCGCTTCGTCGCCGTCGCGCCCGGCTCCATCGAGAGCGGCATGACCACGGGCAACGGCCCAGGCCTGCCCGAGGACACCGACTGGAGCCTGTTCGCGAAGCTGGCCCCGGCCATCGGCCAGGGCTTCGCAGGCCCGCAGACCGTCGCCGGCGTCGTCGCCATGCTGGGCTCCGAGGACGGAGCCTTCATCACCGGTACCGAGATCCGCATCGACGGCGGTACCCACTACTAAGAGCGAAAACGATCCCACAGCCGGGGGAAGCGCTCCGCGAGCACGGCTTCGTTCTCGAAGTCCAGCGGGGTGCCCTCCGGCTCGGCCGCCTGGAGCGGGATCCCCAAGTCCGGCGCCACCGCCCCGGTCAGCTGCTCGTACGCCTCGTCGGCCGCGTACCCGAGCTCCTCGCCGTCCCCGTCGATGTCCTCGTCGAACTCGTCCAGGAGCTCCGCGAGCGCGTCGGGGTCGTGCACCCCGCCCTCGAAGACCTCCCTGCCCTGGCCGATCAGCCAGCACCGGAAGTAGTCGAACGCGTCGTCGCTCGCCCCGTCGAGCAGCACCCAGGCCGCGCCCCACAGGTCCCACGTGTACGCCCGGTTGTACCGGGACTCGAAGTGCCGGGCGAAGTCCAGGACGGAGTCCGGGTCGAGCTGCGCCAGCCGCTCCACGAGCAGCTCGGCGTGTTCCTCGGGGTCGCCCTCGGCGGCCTCGCGGGTACGGTCGACGATCTCCCAGAACTCCGTCTCGTCCATGCGATCCTCTCGAAAGTGGCCCGAGCCGACGCCGTGCCGTAGTACGTTCGGTGTCTGCCCTCGGGCAGAGGTCAGGGCTTGGCCTTCACAAGGGATCGCGATCCCAAGTGAGAAGCCGCCTGGATTCGTCCGGGAGGAGGAGTCACCACCGCTCCAGCATCACGGCTGGACCGCATCGACGCCACCGCGCGTACGGCGAAGGCCGGTATCCATCCCCCAGAGGGACGGATACCGGCCTTCGCCGTATCAGCGAATGGCCTCAGAGGCCGTAGCGCTCGCGCGCCTCCTTGATGGCGGACGCCGGCACCTCGCCGCGGCGGGCGAGCTGGGCCAGCGCGGCCACCACGATCGACTGCGCGTCGACACCGAAGTGGCGGCGGGCGCCCTCGCGGGTGTCGGACAGACCGAAGCCGTCCGTACCGAGCGAGGTCCAGTCCTGCTCCACCCACTGGCTGATCTGGTCCGGGACCTGGCGCATCCAGTCGGACACCGCGAGGACCGGGCTGGTGACACCCTCGAGCGCGCGGGTGACGTACGGGGTGCGCATCTCGCCGCGCAGCAGCGCCTCGTCGCACTCCAGCGCGTCGCGCCGCAGCTCGCCCCAGGAGGTGGCGGACCAGACGTCGGCGGCCACGTTCCAGTCGGCGGCGAGCAGCCGCTGCGCCTCCAGCGCCCAGTGGATCGCCGTACCCGAGGCCATCAGCTGGATCTTCGGGGCGTCGGCGGCCGGGGCGGCCTCCAGCGAGGAGGCCTCGTTGAAGCGGTAGAGGCCGCGCAGGATGCCTTCCTCCACGCCCTCCGGCATGGCCGGCTGGACCTTCGGCTCGTTGTAGACCGTGAGGTAGTAGAAGACGTCCTCGGGCTTCTCGCCGTACATGCGGCGCAGACCGTCCTTGACGATCACCGCGATCTCGTACGCGAACGCCGGGTCGTAGTTGAGCGACGCCGGGTTCGTGGACGCGATCAGGTGCGAGTGGCCGTCCGCGTGCTGCAGGCCCTCACCGGTCAGGGTCGTACGACCGGCCGTGGCGCCGACGATGAAGCCCTTGCCGAGCTGGTCGGCGAGCTGCCACATCTGGTCGGCGGTGCGCTGCCAGCCGAACATCGAGTAGAAGATGTAGAACGGGATCATCGGCTCGCCGTGCGTCGCGTACGACGTGCAGGCGGCGATGAAGTCGGCCATGGCGCCGGCCTCGGTGATCCCCTCGTTGAGGATCTGGCCGTCCTTGGCTTCCTTGTAGTACATGAGCTGGTCGCGGTCGACCGGCTCGTACGTCTGGCCCAGCGGCGAGTAGATGCCGGCCGACGGGAACAGGGACTCCATACCGAAGGTACGGGCCTCGTCGGGGACGATCGGAACCCAGCGCTTGCCGGTCTCCTTGTCCCGCATCAGGTCCTTGACGAGCCGGACGAAAGCCATGGTGGTGGCCATCTCCTGCTTGCCGGAGCCCTTGAGCAGCGGGGCGAAGGAGCGGTCCGCGGGCGCGGGCAGCGCCACGTGCTTGACCTTGCGGGCCGGGGCCGGGCCGCCGAGGGCCGCCCGGCGCTCGTTCAGGTACTGCACCTCGGGGCTGTTCGCGCCCGGGTGGCCGTACGGGACCTTGCCGTCGACGAAGGCGCTGTCCGGGATCGGGAGTCCGAGCAGGTCGCGCATGCTCTTGAACTCGTCGGTCGTCAGCTTCTTCATCTGGTGGTTCGCGTTCTTCGACTCGAACCCGGCACCCAGCGTGTAGCCCTTGACGGTCTGCGCGAGGATGACCGTCGGCGCGCCCTTGTGCTCCAGGGCGGCCTTGTACGCGGCGTAGACCTTGCGGGGCTCGTGGCCGCCGCGGGAGCTGTGGAAGCACTCGGCGATCTTCGCGTCGGACAGTACGCCGGCCAGCTGCACGAGCTCGGCGTTGGCGCCGAAGAAGTGCTGGCGGATGTAGGCCACGTCGCGGGTCGCGTAGGTCTGGAACTGCGCGTCGGGTACCTCGCGCAGGCGGCGTACCAGGGCGCCCGTGGCGTCGAGCTGGAACAGCTCGTCCCAGGCGGAGCCCCACAGCGACTTGATGACGTTCCAGCCGGCGCCGCGGAACTGGGCCTCCAGCTCCTGGACCACGCGGAAGTTGGCGCGGACCGGACCGTCGAGGCGCTGCAGGTTGCAGTTGATGACGAAGGTCAGGTTGTCGAGCTGCTCGCGGGAGGCGAGGGCCAGGGCGGCGGTCGACTCGGGCTCGTCCATCTCGCCGTCGCCCAGGAAGGCCCAGACGTGCGAGTTGGCGGTGTCCTTGATGCTGCGGTTCTGCAGGTAGCGGTTGAAGCGCGCCTGGTAGATCGCGGACAGCGGGCCGAGGCCCATGGACACCGTCGGGAACTCCCACAGCCACGGCAGGCGCCGCGGGTGCGGGTAGGACGGCAGGCCGTTGCCGCCGGACTCCTGGCGGAAGTTGTCGAGCTGCTGCTCGGAGATCCGGCCGTCGAGGAAGGCGCGGGCGTAGATGCCGGGGGAGGCGTGGCCCTGGATGTAGAGCTGGTCGCCCGATCCGTCGGCCTCCTTCCCGCGGAAGAAGTGCTGGAAGCCGGTCTCGTAGAGCCAGGCCGCCGAGGCGAAGGTGGCGATGTGGCCGCCGACGCCGTACTTGGAGCCGCGGGTCACCATGGCGGCCGCGTTCCAGCGGTTCCATGCGGTGATCTTGGCTTCCATCTCCTCGTCGCCCGGGAACTCGGGCTCGGCGGAGGTGGGGATGGTGTTGACGTAGTCCGTCTCCAGCAGCTTCGGCAGGGCGAGGCCGGCGGCCTCGGCGTGCTGGAGGGTGCGGCGGAGCAGGTATTCGGCGCGGCGCGTACCGGCGGCCTTGGCGACGGCGTCGAGGGAGGCCGCCCATTCGGCGGTCTCCTCGGTGTCGCGGTCCGGGAGCTGGTCGAGCTCGCTCGGAAGCTTTCCTACGGGGTCGGACATCGGTGTGCGCCGCCTTCCGGACAAAGGAGAGGTGGTGAAGAAATCCCTGACGGGCAGGACAGGGTCGATGGGCCCGGGTGGGGTCCGTCGACGACTGTAAAACGCTGATCGATGATCGATCAAATGAATGTGACGACGAAATGGCCATCCGGCCAAAAGTCGGCACCCGGTGCCATGAAATCAGGCACCCGGTGCCGGGCAAACCGGGACAGACCGACCCGTCAGGCGCGGGGTGCGCACCCCAGGACATGCCGCTTCACCAGCACGCCGATGTCCGGATCCTGATTGCGGAACGCCTCCACGAGGGCCGCGTGCTCCTCGGCGTACGACTTCTGGACGGTTCCGAGCCAGCGGATGGACAGGGCCGTGAAGACCTCGATGCCCAGGCTCTCCCAGGTGTGCAGCAGCACGCTGTTCCCGGCCGCCCGCACCAGCTCCCGGTGGAACCCGACGGTGTGCCGCACCTGCGCGGTCCCGTCCTCCGTCCGGTCGGCCTCCCACAGGGCCGCCACGTGCGGCTCCAGCGCCGAGCAGTCGGCCGCCAGCCGGGGCGCGGCCAGCTCGGCCGCGATCTGCTCCAGGCCGGCCCGGACCGGGTAGATCTCCTCCAGGTCGGCTGCCGACAGGTTCCGTACGCGCACGCCCTTGTTCGGCGCCGACTCGATCAGCCGCAGCGTCTCCAGCTCGCGCAGGGCCTCGCGCACCGGAGTCTGGCTGACCTCGAGCTCGACGGCGATCCGCCGCTCGACGATGCGCTCGCCGGGCTTCCAGCGCCCGCTGACGATCCCCTCCACGATGTGCTCGCGGATCTGCTCGCGCAGCGAGTGCACGACGGGTGGGGTGATCATCCGGGCTTCATCTCCTGTGGGGGCATGCAGAGCTCTGATGCGTAGACAATACGGCGCAGTAGCCCGCTGGGATGCGTTCCTGGTCAGGGCCGTTGGGTGAGGCTGGTAACAAGCACGACGCCCAAAGCCGTGACCGGGCCCACCGACAGGCGGTACGCGCCCGGCTGCGGCGGCGGGAACGCGGCGGCGTAGCGGCCGCCGCCCAGACTGCGCAGGGTGCGGGCCGTCGGCCGGCTGCCGTCCGCCGGGCGCAGTTCCGCCGTGAGCCGCAGATCCGCGCCGGGGGCCGTGACCGTGACCTCGTACGGGGCTCCGGCCGCCAGCACGGCGGGTGCCTGCACGCCCAGGCGGGCCGCGGCGGGGTGCTCGCGCCGGCGGGGCGGGGGCGTGTGGCCCAGGAAGCCCCACAGGGCGTCCCGGACGCCGCGGTTGTGGTGCAGGGAGCCGTGCTGCTCGTACGGCGTGAAGGACTCGGTCACCGCGCAGCCCCCGCCGGGCGCGTCCGCCGGGAGGGCCGAGAGGCGCGGCACGGTGCCGTCGCCGCCCCCGGCGGCGCCGCCGGGCTCCGGCAGGAGCGTCAGGCGGTCGTCCGCGTACGAGGCGCTCGCCGCCGTGGGCTGGCCGACGCCGGCGACCGCGTGCAGTTCGGCCCGCGGCGGGGCGCTGCGCAGGTCCGCGTGGAAGCGGGCCGCGTCCGCCAGCAGCGCCGTGTCCACGCCCGGCAGGCCCGGCAGGTCGCGGGCGTACGCGAGACCCTGAGGCCCCGTCACGCACGCGTAGTCGGGGGCCAGCTGGTGCAGGGACGGCAGGCTGCGGGCGAACGCGCCGAGGTCCGGGGCCGCCAGGCGGCTGCCGTTGACCAGGTTGGCCAGGGCTTCCACGGAGCCTTGGTGCGGGGTGCCCAGGGTGATCAGGCGGCGGGTGATCTCGTGGCCGCCGAGGCGCTCCACGTAGTGCCGGGCCACCAGCCCGCCCAGCGAGTGGCAGAGGAAGACCACCCGGGCCTCGCGGCGCTCGGGGGCCGAGGCCCGCCAGCGCTCCAGCTCCAGGTCGATGCGGCCCTTCAGCCGCTCCGCGTTGTACCGGCAGGACAGACGCCAGTCGTACGGGAAGGTGAGGAGGTTGTCCGCCACGGACAGGGTGAAGTGCCGCTCCAGCCAGCGCAGCAGGTCCGTGTAGCCGTCCACCGGGTGCCAGATGCCGGGGAGGGCGTGCAGATCGGGCATCAGGCCCACGGGGACGACGCCGTCGCCCGGGTCCCCGTCGCCGATGTCCTTCGGGAGGCGCAGGGCCGTCACGGAGCGGCCGAAGGTCTGCAGGCCGCGTAACAGGGCGGCGCCGGACAGGTCCCAGACCGCCGTGCCGTCGGCGTCCGCCAGGCGGCTGCCCATGATGCCCGGCAGTACCACGACAAGATCCGTCACCTGTGCCCGTGCCCGTGCCATACAACGCCCCCCGAGATGTCACACATGGACCCACCAGGGTATGACGACGGCGCCCCCGCCCGAAGTGGTTCCGGGCGGGGGCGCCGTGCGTGGCGTTCTGCCGATGAGGCGTCAGCCTCAGAGGCCGAGCTCGACCTCGAACTCGCCGGCCTCGAGGATCGCCTTGACGGCCGAGAGGTACCGGGCCGCGTCCGCGCCGTCCACCAGGCGGTGGTCGTAGGACAGGGTCAGGTACGTCATGTCGCGGACGCCGATGACGGTGCCCTCGGGGGTCTCGATGACCATCGGGCGCTTGACCGTGGCACCGATGCCCAGGATGGCGACCTGGTTCGGGGGCACGATGACCGTGTCGAACAGCGCACCGCGCGAGCCGGTGTTGCTGATGGTGAAGGTCGCGCCCGACAGCTCGTCCGGCGTGATCTTGTTGCCGCGGACCTTGGAGGCCAGGTCGGCGGTCGCCTTGGAGATGCCCGCCAGGTTGAGGTCACCAGCACCCTTGATGACCGGGGTCATCAGGCCCTTCTCGGAGTCCACGGCGATGCCGATGTTCTCCGAGTCGAAGTAGGTGATGGTGCCCTCGTCGTCGTTGATCCGGGCGTTGACGACCGCGTGGGCCTTCAGCGCCTGGGCGGCGGCCTTGACGAAGAACGGCATCGGCGAGAGCTTGACGCCCTCGCGGGCCAGGAAGGAAGCCTTGGCCTGCTCGCGCAGCTTCATGATCTTGGTGATGTCCACCTCGACCACGGAGCTGAGCTGAGCCTGCGAGTGCAGCGCCTTCATCATGTTGTCGCCGATGACCTTGCGCATGCGGGTCATCTTGACGGTCTGGCCACGCAGCTCCGAGACCGCGGCGGCCGGAGCCTTGGCGGCGGGGGCGGCAGCAACCGGAGCCGGGGCGGCAGCGGCGGCCTTGGCGGCCTCGGCGGCGGCCAGGACGTCCTGCTTGCGGATACGGCCACCGACGCCGGTGCCCGAGACCGCGGCCAGGTTGACGCCGGACTCCGAGGCGAGCTTGCGCACCAGCGGGGTCACGTACGCGCCCTCGTCACCGGCGGGGACCGCGGCGGCGGGAGCAGCGGGAGCGGCGACCGGAGCCGGAGCGGCGACCGGAGCCGGAGCCGGAGCAGCGACCGGAGCCGGAGCAGCGACCGGAGCCGGAGCAGCGACCGGAGCGGCCACGGGGGCCGGAGCGGCCACGACCGGAGCCGGGGCGGCAGCGGCCGGAGCAGCGGCAACCGGAGCCGGGGCGGCGACCGGAGCAGCGGCAACCGGAGCCGGGGCGGCGACCGGAGCAGCCGCGACCGGGGCCGGAGCGGCGGCCGGGGCGGCACCGGCCGCGCCGATGACGGCCAGGACGGTGCCGACCTCGGCCGTCTCGTCCTCGTTGATCCGGATCTCCAGCAGCGTGCCGGAGACCGGCGCGGGGATCTCGGTGTCGACCTTGTCCGTGGAGACCTCGAGCAGCGGCTCGTCGGCCTCGACGGACTCGCCGACCTGCTTCAGCCAGCGGGTGACGGTGCCCTCGGTGACGCTCTCGCCCAGGGCGGGGAGAACGACGTCCGTGCCGGAGGCGGCAGGGGCAGCGGCGGCCGGAGCCTCGGCGACCGGGGCCGGGGCCGCGGGGGCCTCGGCGACCGGAGCCGGCGCCGGAACCTCGGCGACGACGGTCTGGGCCTCGGCGGCAGCCGGCGCGCCGGAGCCGTCGTCGATGACGGCCAGCTCGGCGCCGACCTCGACGGTCTCGTCCTCGGCGACCTTGATGGACGCCAGGATGCCGGAGACGGGCGACGGGATCTCGGTGTCGACCTTGTCGGTCGAGACCTCGAGCAGCGGCTCGTCGGCCTCGACGCGCTCGCCCTCGGCCTTCAGCCAGCGGGTGACAGTGCCCTCAGTGACGCTCTCGCCGAGCGCCGGAAGGGTTACGGAAACCGACATGGTTTCTGTTGCTCCTTACGAAAGTGCGGAAGTGGTCGTCGCGCCCGGGACGATTAGTCGTGGGAGTGAAGCGGCTTGCCGGCCAGGGCCAGGTGGGCCTCGCCGAGCGCCTCGTTCTGGGTCGGGTGCGCGTGGATGAGCTGCGCGACCTCGGCCGGCAGGGCCTCCCAGTTGTAGATCAGCTGGGCCTCGCCGACCTGCTCGCCCATCCGGTCACCGACCATGTGGACGCCGACCACGGCACCGTCCTTGACCTGGACGAGCTTGATCTCGCCCGCGGTCTTCAGGATCTTGCTCTTGCCGTTGCCCGCAAGGTTGTACTTCAGGGCCACGACCTTGTCCGCACCGTAGATCTCCTTGGCCTTGGCCTCGGTGATGCCGACGGAAGCGACCTCGGGGTGGCAGTACGTGACGCGCGGAACGCCGTCGTAGTCGATCGGGACGGTCTTCAGACCGGCCAGACGCTCCGCGACCAGGATGCCCTCGGCGAAGCCGACGTGCGCGAGCTGCAGGGTCGGGACGAGGTCACCGACGGCCGAGATCGTCGGCACGTTGGTCTGCATGTACTCGTCGACCAGGACGTAGCCGCGGTCCATCGCGACGCCCTGCTCCTCGTAGCCGAGGCCCTGCGAGACCGGGCCGCGGCCGACGGCGACCAGCAGCACCTCGGCCTCGAAGGTCTTGCCGTCGGCCAGCGTGACGCGCACGCCGGTCTCCGTGTACTCGGCCTTGTCGAAGAAGGTGCCGAGGTTGAACTTGATGCCGCGCTTGCGGAACGCGCGCTCGAGGAGCTTCGAGCTGTTCTCGTCCTCGACCGGGACGAGGTGCTTGAGGCCCTCGATCACGGTGATGTCGGAGCCGAAGGACTTCCACGCCGAGGCGAACTCGACGCCGATGACGCCGCCGCCCAGGACGATGGCCGACTCGGGGACGCGGTCCAGGACCAGCGCGTGGTCCGAGGAGATGATGCGGTTGCCGTCGATGTTCAGGCCCGGCAGCGACTTCGGCACGGAGCCGGTCGCCAGCAGGATGTGGCGGCCCTGGATGCGCTGGCCGTTCACGTCGACGGAGGTCGGCGAGGAAAGGCGGCCCTCACCCTCGATGTACGTCACCTTGCGGGAGGCGACCAGGCCCTGCAGGCCCTTGTACAGGCCCGAGATGACCTCGTCCTTGTACTTCTGCACACCCGCGATGTCGATGCCCTCGAAGGTGGCCTTCACGCCGAACTGGGCAGCTTCGCGCGCCTGGTCCGCGATCTCGCCCGCGTGGAGCAGGGCCTTCGTGGGGATGCAGCCGTTGTGCAGGCAGGTGCCGCCGAGCTTGTTCTTCTCGATCAGGGCAACGTCCAGACCCAGCTGGGATGCGCGCAGAGCCGCGGCGTAACCGCCACTGCCACCGCCGAGGATCACTAGGTCGAAAACGGTGCTGGCGTCGTTCGCCACGTCACGTCCTCCATGCATGTGCGCCGGGCACCGGTCCTCTGTGACCGGGCGGCGGCTGGTAATCGGCCGCTTGTTTCTTCGGCCCTGTGGTGGGGGCCCTGTCCTGCCGAGAACCCATCTTCGCATTTGTCGGGGGAACGCGGGACGCCGGGCCCGGACTGTGGCAGGTCCTTCTGCCCGAAGCAGGGGTTACCGAGGCGTAGAAACCTACGGATTTCGTTGGGGGTGAACGACCCCGGGGCCTCGATCGACTGATCTTCGAGGCCCCGGGGTGCGTCACGCGTCACACATCACGCGTCAAACGGCACGCCTCACGCGTGGTACGCGCCGTATGTGAGGTACGTCAGCCCAGGTCGCCCGTGGCCGTGCGCTCGGCCAGCCGCACCAGGGTGCGCACGGCCGAGCCGGTGCCGCCCTTGGGGGTGTAGCCGTACGGGGCGCCCTCGTGGAAGGCCGGGCCCGCGATGTCGAGGTGCGCCCAGGCGATGCCCTCGCCCACGAACTCCTGCAGGAAGAGGCCGGCCACCAGGCCGCCGCCCATGCGCTCGCCCATGTTGGCGATGTCGGCGGTGGGGGAGTCCATGCCCTTGCGCAGGTCCGCAGGGAGCGGCATCGGCCAGGAGGCCTCGCCGACCTCCTCGGCGATCTCGTGGATCGCGGTGCGGAAGGCGTCGTCGTTGGCCATGATCGCGAAGGTCCGGTTGCCCAGGGCCAGCACCATCGCACCGGTCAGGGTGGCGACGTCGACGATCGCGTCCGGGTTCTCCTCGGAGGCCTTGGTCAGCGCGTCGCCGAGGACGAGGCGGCCCTCGGCGTCGGTGTTCAGGACCTCGACGGTCTTGCCGCTGTACATGCGCAGCACGTCGCCGGGGCGGGTGGCGGAGCCGGAGGGCATGTTCTCGGCGAGCGCGAGCCAGCCGGTGACGTTGACCTCGAGGCCCAGCTTGGCCACGGCCACGACGGAGGCGAACACGGCGGCGGCGCCGGACATGTCGCACTTCATCGTCTCGTTGTGGCCGGCCGGCTTCAGGGAGATGCCGCCCGAGTCGTAGGTGATGCCCTTGCCGACGAAGGCGAGGTGCTTCTCCGCCTTGGGGTGGGTGTAGGCGATCTTCACCAGGCGCGGCGGGTTCTCGGAGCCCTTGCCGACGCCCATGATGCCGCCGAAGCCGCCCTTGGTCAGCGCCTTCTCGTCCAGGACCTGGACCTTGATCCCGTGCTCCTTGGCGGTCGCGGACGCGACGGCGGCGAAGGCCTCGGGGGTGAGGTCGTTCGGCGGGGTGTTGATCAGGTCACGGGCGATGTTGACCTCGGTCGCGACGACCGTGGCGCGCTCGGCGGCGGCCTTGTGCTCCTTGTCGCGCGGCTTGGCACCCAGCAGGGCGACCTCGGCGAGCGGCTGCTTCGGGCCGCCGTTCTTGCCGGAGCCCTTCTTCTCGCCGCCCTGGTAGGCGGTGAAGGCGTACGCGCCCAGCAGCGCGCCCTCGGCGACGGCCGTGACGGCGGAGGCGTCGTCCAGGGGGAGGGCGAAGGCGGCCTTCTTCGTGCCGTGCAGCGCACGGGCGGCGGCGCCGGCGGCGCGGCGCAGGGCCTCCTCGTCGAACGACTCGTCCTTCTCGGGGACGGGGCCGAGTCCGACCGCCAGCACGACCGGGACCTTCAGGCCGTCCGGCGCAGGCAGCTTGGTGGTCTCGCCTTCGGCGCCGGAGGCGCCGAGTGCGTCGAGCACGGCGGCGAGCTTTCCGTCGTACGCCTTGTCCACGGCCTCGGCGCCTGCGGCGACGACCGGGCCCTTGGGGCCCTTCGCCACGCCGACCACGAGGGCGTCGGCGCGCAGCGTCGCCGCGCCGGCAGTGCTGAGAGTCAGAGCAGTCACGGTGGTGAAGTCTCGCTTCCGTTTGTGTTGTGGGCCGAGTGGGTGGACGGCCATCCGTAGCGATCGTATTCGGGCCCGACGGCCGCCAGAAATGAGCCTACGCGTACCGGCTGGTCCGTACGCCACTCGAAGGTTTGGCAAGTTGTTCGATCAAGACGATGACAGGTTCACCCATCCGTGGCTTCCGGACCAGGTTTGCCCTTTAGACCTGACGAGGTCCGAGAGACTCGAGCCACTCTCGCAAGGGGACGCGGGTCCCTTTGCATGATTTCCACAGAGCCTCCTCGGCCCGGCCGACCGCCATAGGGCCGCTGTCGAGTGATGCCTGCGGGGGGAAAGGCCGAAATGGTCAACAAGAACCGGATGAACAGGGCTGCCGCCGCAATGGCGGTGGCAGCGCTGATGTCCGTGGCAATGCCCGCTGCGACCGCACAGGCAGCCGTGACACCGCGCATCGACCTGAAGGTGCTCGTCGTCGACGACGGCGGCAGCTCGGTCGAGGCGATCACCGCGGAACTCCGGGACACCGGAGTCCCCTACACGCGCGTCCTGCTGGGCGGCTCCGGCCGCCCGGTGATCAACGCCGCATTCCTCAGCGACACGGTCGACGGCCGGCCGCGCGCCAAGTACCAGGGCGTCGTGCTGCCGAACGAGAACCCGTTCGGCGAGGGCTCGGCCGAGATGGCCGCGCTCACCGCGTACGAGACGACGTACAACATCCGCCAGGTCGATGCGTACACCTGGGCCCACCCGGGCGTGGGCCTCGAGTACACCGACAACGGCGGCTTCAGCGGGCAGCTCGACGGCACCCAGGCCGCCGTCACCGCCGCCGGCAAGACGGGCCCCTTCAACTACCTCACCGGTCAAGTCGCCTTCGAGGACAACTCCACCCTGATTCCGGAGAGCTACGGGTTCATGGGCAAGCCGCGGGCCGGCTACACCAGCTACCTCGACGCACCCGTCGGCGGCGGACGGGCCTCGCTCGTCGGCGAGTACACGCACGACGGACGCAGCGAACTGGTCGTCACCTTCGGCTACAACCAGTACCAGCAGCAGTTCCGGCTGCTGGCCCGCGGCATCGTCGACTGGCTCACCCAGGGGGTCCACCTCGGCCAGAGCCGCAGCTACTTCGCGGTCCACGTCGACGACGTCTTCGCCCCGGACGCCCGCTGGAGCAAGGACCTCAACTGCACGCCCGGCGACTACGCCTGTGCGGGCGGCGAGGGCCAGGAGAGCACCATCCGCATGACCGCCGCCGACGCCCAGTACGCGGCGCAGTGGCAGACGAGCAAGAACTTCAAACTCGACCTCCTCTTCAACGCCGGCGCCGGCGAGGAATGGAAGGCCGAGAACGGCGGCACCGACGCCCTCACCGCGCAGCTGGTCGCGGACCGGGCCAAGTACCGCTGGATGAACCACACCTACACGCACCCGTTCCTCGGCTGCGTCCAGAACACCGCCACCAGCCCGTGGACCTGTACGAAGAACGCCCAGGGCGTCATCAACTGGATGAGCCGGGCCGAGATCTCCGCCCAGATCCGCGACAACAACAACTGGGCCGCCACCAAGGGCATCACCACCGACCGCACCGAGCTCGTCACCGGCGAGCACTCGGGCCTCAAGACCCTGCCGCAGCAGGGCCAGGACAACCCCAACCTGGCGGGCGCGCTCGCCGACAACGGGGTCAAGTGGGCGGGCAGCGACAACTCGCGCGAGCCTGCACAGCGCGCGGTCGGCGCCGCCCTGACCGTCCCCCGCTACCCGATGAACGTGTACTACAACACGGGCACCAACGCGGAGATGGCCGACGAGTACAACTGGATCTACACCGGCCGCGCCGCCGGCGGCAGCGGAGTCTGCGAGGACAACCCCGCGACCTCCACCTGCCTCCCGGCCCCGCTCGACACCACCACCGGCTACCTGGACTACATCGTCCCGGCCGAGGCGCGGACCGGCCTGCGCCACGTCCTGGCCAACGACCCGCGTCCGCACTACGTCCACCAGTCCAACCTCGCCGAGGACCGCACCCTCTACCCGGTGCTGAACCAGGTCCTCGACACCTACCGCGCGCTCTACGCGCCCAGCGCCCCGATCGTGAACCAGAGCATGAAGGACACCGGGGTCGAGCTGAGCCGCCGGGCCGCCTGGGACAAGGCGCTGGCCGAAGGCAAGGTCACCGCCTACCGCATCGGGACCGCCGTCACCGTCAAGGCGCCCTCCGGGATCGTCGCCCCGATGACCGCACCCACCGGCACCAAGAAGCAGCTCCTGCTGGGCACCGCCGACTTCGGCACCGCCTACGCGGGCAACCGCTCGGCGTGGACCGCGCCCGAGCTGCTGCAGAGCGCGGTCACGCTCAAGCTGCCCAGCTGACCACCGCGTCACTCCGACGCCAGTACCACCTGGTACCACCAGCGCCGGCGCTCCGCACACCACGGGCGCCGGCCCCTTTTCCGTCCTGGGGGGACACGCGCATGAGCCATGGGCGTCATGTCACCATGCTCACCGAAGGTACCTATCCGCACGTCCATGGGGGAGTCAGCACCTGGTGCGACCAGCTGGTACGCGGGATGCCGGAGGTCGACTTCAACGTCATAGCCCTGACCGGCTCCGGGCGCGAGCCGGTCACCTGGGAGCTGCCGCGCAACGTCTACCGGCACACCGCCGTCCCGCTCTGGGGACCGCCGCCGGGCCGCAGCCGCCGCTCCGCCCTGCGGGGCAAGGCGCACCGCCGCTTCACAGAGACCTACGAAACCTTCCTGCTCTCGCTCCTCGCTCCTGACCGCGGCGGATTCTCCGAGGCCCTGCACGAACTCGCCGTCCTGGCCCGGGCCGGCCGCCTCGCCCCGGCCCTGCGCTCCGAAACGGTCCTGCGGCTGCTGATGACCGTGTGGACCCGCCCCGGCCTCGTCACCGCCGCCGCCGAGCCCACCATCCACGACGCGCTCACCGCCACCGACCTGCTCGAGCACGCGCTGCGGCCGCTCTCCGTACGGATCCCGCCCGACAGCGTCGCGCACGCCGTCAGCAGCGGGCTCGCCACGCTGCCGGCACTCGCCGCCAAGTACCTCGACCGGGTGCCCTTCCTCCTCACCGAGCACGGCATCTACCTGCGCGAGCGCTACCTCGGCTACCGCACCGCCGAACAGCGCTGGCCGGTCAAGGCGTTGATGCTCGGCTTCTACCGGGAGCTCAACACCGAGGGCTACCGGCAGGCCGACCTCATCACCCCGTGCAACCAGTACAACCGCCGCTGGGAGGAGCGCGGCGGCGCCGCCCCCGACCGCATCCGCACGGTCTACAACGGCGTCGACCCGTACGCCTTCCCCGACGCCGGACCCGAACCCGAGGTGCCCACCCTCAGCTGGTGCGGGCGCATCGACCCGATCAAGGACCTCGAAACCCTCATCCGGGCCTACGCGTTCATGCGCGAGGAAATGCCCGCCCTGCGGCTGCGCCTGTTCGGCCCGGTCCCGGCCGGCTGCGAGGAGTACAAGCTCCGCCTGGAGAAGCTCGCCGCCGAACTCGGGGTGAGCGACGGGATCTCGTACGAGGGCCGCATCGCAGAGGTGGCCCAGGCCTACGCGGCGGGCAACGTCGTGATGCTCTCCAGCATCAGCGAGGGCTTCCCCTTCAGCATCATCGAGGCCATGTCCTGCGGGCGCACCACCGTCTCCACCGACGTCGGCGGCGTGCGGGAGGCCGTCGGCGACACCGGGCTCGTGGTCCCGCCGCGCGAACCGGAGACCATGGCCCGCGCCACCCTCGCGCTGCTCCGCGACGACGAACGCCGCGCCGAACTCGGCCGGTGCTCCCGCCGGCGGGTGATCGAGAAGTTCACGCTCCACCAGTCCGTGGACGGCTTTCGGCACATCTACCGCGGCCTCGCCCAAGCCGGGCAGCCCGTCATGCCCGTTCGCGCAGGCGACGACTGGACGCAGCGGGTCGCCGACCCCTGGTACCGCGAACTCGCCGCCGACGGGAGCCTGTGGTGAGCGGATCCCTCTGGCTGCGCGTTCCCGGCGGCGACACCCTGCCCACCCTCCCCCGGCCCCGGCACACCGGGCCGGGGGACCCCGGCCCCGCCGGCGACCCGATGGAGGAACTCGCCGAGCGCCTCGGCCCCTTCATCGCGGCGGCCGTCCACCCCGACGAGATCGCCGCCATCCTCGAATCCGACGGGATGACCGACGAGCACATCCGGCTCACCTACGGGCGCCACGACTCCTTCGGCCTCGCCGAGGAGCTCTACGCCCGGGTGCCCCGCGCCTTCCCGGAGCCGGAGCACGTCCCCGACCCCTGGAAGGTCTCCCTCACCGCCTGCCTGCTCCGCGGGGTGATCTTCGCGCTGCCCGGTCTGGCGTACGTGCTGGGCGCCCCGCTGCTGGAGGGCCCACAGGACCGGCTCGGGCTGCCCGCCGGCACGCTGACCCTGCTCGCCGGGGCGCTCATCGGCTGGGTGTGGGACCAGACCCTGTCCCACCGCGCCTACTCCTGGATGGGCCTGGGCGACCGGGCCGCCGCCGGGCGGACCCTGCTCGTCGGGGCCCCCGTCGGCGCCCTGCTCGGCACGGCCGCCGCGCTGACCGTGCCCGGCGGACCGCCGTTCTCGTACGCGTTCGCCGCCGGGCAGGCCCTGTACGTCGGGGCCGCCACCGTGCTGCTGGTCCTCGGCCGCGAGCGGGTGCTGCTCGCCGCGCTCGCCCCGATGGCCGCGGGGGCGCTGCTCGCGCTGTTCACCGACCCGCCCCTGCCCGTACGGGTGGGCCTGCTGCTGGTGTCCCTGCTGGCCGCCTGCACCCTCGCCGTACGGGAGCTGCCGCTGGCCGAGGGCGTACGGGCCGGCGTGCGCCGGATCCGGGGCTGGGCCGGACACCGGCCCGGCGAGGGCCCGGTGCGCTGGCGGATGCTGCGGGGCGCCGAGGAGGAGTACGGCCCGCGCGGACCCCGCATCGGGGACTCCGTGCCGTACGGGGTGTTCGGCCTCGGGACCGGCCTGCTGGTGCTGTACGCCGCCCTGGGGGAGGTGCTCGCCGGGGGTCCCGCCGAGGCCGTCGCCGCCCCCTCGGCGGTGGCGCTCACCCTCAGCATGGGTCCCGCCGAATGGCTGCTCCACCGGTTCCGCAGCGGGAGCCTCGCCGGGCTGCGGGCGGCCCGCTCGCCCCGGCAGTTCTGGCTGCGGATGCTCGGCACGCTGGGCCGCTGCCTCGCCGCGTACCTGGCGGTGCTGCTGGTCCTCGGGCTGGTCGGCACCCTGCTCTGGCCGGGAGCCCCGGGCCTGACCGGGGTCCGGGTCGCGACCCTGCTGCTGCTCGGCGCCGTCATGTGGACCGGGCTGCTGCTCCAGTCCTTCGGGGCGGTCCGGCCCGCGGCCGTGGTCTGCGCCTCGGCGGCCGTCGCCCAGAGCCTGGCGCTGCTGGTGGGGCTGGGGCAGCCGCGGCTGGTCCAGCTGGTCGTGGCCGGTGCTGCCGCGGCAGCGCTGGGCACGCTGGTCTGCCTGCTCCTCGGCCGCGCGACGGCCCACCGCTGATTCCAGGACCCGTACACCCTGACCCCGCACCACATGACCCCGTACAAGAAGAAGGCCCTCATGCTGCTGGTGCCCCTCTACGAGCACCCCGCCGACCGGCCCGAGGACTGGGAGCTGCTGATCCGCTCCGCCGGCCGGCTGCACTCGGTGGTCCTCAACCCGGCCAGCGGGCCGGGCGAGGCCCCCGACGAGCGGTTCGCCGCCGTCGCGGAGCGGCTGCGCGACGCCGGGGTGCCCGTCCTCGGCTACACCGACACCGACTACGGGCGGCGTCCGCACGCCGCCGTCGTGGCGGACCTGCTGCGCCACCGCGACTGGTACGGCGCCGACGGGGCCTTCCTCGACCAGGCCTCCGCCGATCCTGCACTGCTGTCGCACTACGGGCGGCTCGCCGTCGCCGCCCGGGCCGCCGGCGCCCGTACCCTCGTCCTCAACCACGGGGTCCACCCGCACCCCGGCTACGCCGGACTCGCCGATCTGCTGGTCACCTTCGAGGGCCCCTGGGACGCCTACCGGGACGCGTCGGTGCCGCCCTGGACGGCAGAGCACCCCGCCCAGCGGTTCTGCCACCTCGTGTACGCGGTCCCGCCGGGTGCCCCCGCCGCCGAGCTCGCCCGGCAGCGGGGGGCAGCGGTGCACTGCGCGGTCCCCGGTACCGGTGCGCACCCGTGGGGGACCCTCCCGTACGCCCTGGAGGCCACCGGATGACGCGCTCGCTCCGGCGCGGCCGCGCACTGCCGCTGCTCCTGCTGCTCGTGCTGGCCGCCTGCACCACCGAGCGGCCGGACGAGCCGGACGACCTGTCTCCCGCTCCGGCTCCGGGGGAGCGCTGGCAGCCGAAGCCCCCGGTCAGCTGGCAGTGGCAGCTGACCGGGAAGCTGGACACCTCGGTGAAGGCCGCGGTGTACGACGTCGACGGGTTCACCACCACCAAGGAGCAGGTCGCCGAGCTGAACAAGGCCGGCCGGCGGACCATCTGCTACCTGTCCACCGGCGCCTGGGAGGACTTCCGCCCCGACGCCGAGGCCTTCCCGAAGACGATGCTCGGCGAGGGCAACGGCTGGGAGGGCGAGCGCTGGCTGGACATCCGGCGGCTGGCCGAGCTGGAGCCGCTGATCGCGAAGCGGTTCGACATGTGTCGGGCCAAGGGCTTCGACGCGGTGGAGCCGGACAACATGGACGGCTACCGCAACACGTCGGGCTTCCCGCTCACCGCCGACGACCAGCTGAAGTACAACCGGCTGATCGCGAAGCTGGCGCACGACCGGGGACTCGCGGTCGGGCTGAAGAACGACCTCGACCAGATCCCGCAGCTGGTGGGGGACTTCGACTTCGCGGTCAACGAGCAGTGCGCCGAGTACGACGAGTGCGAGCGGCTCACCCCCTTCATCGCGGCGGGCAAGGCCGTCTTCCACGTGGAGTACGAGAGCCGGATCGGCCAGTGGTGCGAGCGCTCGCAGGAACTGGAGCTCAGCTCGCTGCAGAAGAAGTACGAACTGGGCGTCTGGCGGCAGTTCTGCCCGCCCAAGGACAAGGACTGAGGACAAGGACCGAGGACAAGGACCAGAGGCGGAGGCTAACGGCCTCGGGGGTAATTGAGATCGGGACGCGTCGGCTTGGCGGTTTGGCTGGCGGATGATCAGCAGGTAGTCGTGTGCACGAGTACCAGTTCGG
>NZ_JBFBAH010000018.1:0-129798 GCF_040682115.1 Streptomyces sp. NPDC051364
TCCAGGAGAACGGAGTCCCCGTGGGGATGAAGCACTACCCGGCCGAGTTCAAGGCGGACGCGGTCGCGTTGTACCGGTCGAGGCCGGGAGCGACGGTCAAGTCGGTCGCCGCTGATCTCGGGGTGAATACCGAGACCCTGCGGAACTGGATCCGGGCCGCCGACGGGCGCCGGCCCGGCGCCCACTCCGCACCGCTGTCCGCTGCGAAGGCGGGCGGTGACGACGTTCAGGCAGAGCTGGCCGCGACACGGAAGAGGATCCGTGAGCTGGAGGAGGAACGCGACATCCTCCGCAAGGCGGCCCGGTATTTCGCGACGGAGACGCGCTGGTGAACCGCTGCCAGTTCGTTGATGATCACCACCGCCGTCACGGCGTGAAGCGGCTCTGCGACATTCTCGGCGTTTCCCGCTCGAGCTTCTACTACTGGCGCCGCACCGTGGCCGCGCGGACGGCCCGGCAGACCGTCGAGGCCCGGCTTGCGGCCCGGATACGGCGAGATCCACCAGGAGTCCGACGGCACCTACGGAGCCCCAGAATCACCGCCGAACTCCGCGGCGAGCGAGGCCTGGTGGTCAACCACAAGCGCGTCGCGAGGATCATGCGGAGCATTGGGCTCGAGGGAGTCCGTCTGCGCCGCCGGCACCGGACCACTGTCGCGGAACCGACGGCGGCGAAGGCACCGGATCTGATCGGTCGTGACTTCACCGTGGCCGCGGTGAACACGAAGTACGTCGGCGACATCGCCTATCTGCCGGTCAGCGGCTCGAAGCCGCTCCACCTCGCGGCTGTCATCGAGCTCGCCTCACGCCGTCTGGCCGGGTGGGCGATCGCCGATCACATGCGAACCGAGCTCGTCATCGACGCCCTGGCGGCAGCGGAGCGGACCCGCGGGAGCCTGGCCGGAGCGGTGATGCACACCGATCACGGCTCGCGATACACGAGTAGGGCCTTCGCTGAAATCTGCCGGTCAGCAGGGGTCCGGCAGAGCGTGGGCGCGGTCGGGTCCAGCGCGGACAATGCCGCAGAGGAGAGCTTCAACGCCGCCTTCAGGAGGGAGACGCTCAAGGGCCGCAAAGGCTGGTCGAGCGAGTGTGAAGCGCGACTCGACGCCTTCCGCCGGCTGACCCGATACAACACCCGACGCCGGCACTCCCGCCTCGGTCAGCGATCTCCGATCGCCTACGAGAACACCTTCCGACCAGCAACAACTACCCTGGCCCAAGCCGTATAGACGTGTTCGAAATCCGGGGTCAAGGCCCATGCGGACCTGCCCCCGGACTGCCCGTCGGCAGCCCGGTTTTTAGGCGATCGCCGGAAATGACACCCGCATGAAAGCCGATGCGTGGACGGGCCGGGGTCTGGGCGTGGGGGCGAGTGGTGCGCTGGTCAGAGCCCCTCGTCGTGCAGGTCCTCTTCGCGCAGCAGGTCGTCCTCGCGGCGGCGCGAGGCCTCCTTCTGGCCGGGCTTCTGTCCCTTCTCGCGGGACTGCCTGCCCGGCTGGGGCTGCGCGGGGTCTCCGGGGCGGCGATGGTGTTCCTGCGCCTCGCGGCCCTTGCCCGGCTCCTGACGCTTCTCCTGCGAACCGTCCATGACGGCGACTCCTCTTGATGCGTGGGGTACGGATTCCTCTCGGATCACGCTGACACGCACAGCGACGGTCTGCATCACGTCGACTGCGAAGCGAGGCACACGGATGACGCCCCTCCCCGGTGTGGCAGCGTCGCAGGGGCGGCCGGACCTTCAGTGCCGAGGAGGGACGCGATCCCCACCCCGCCCGTCGGCCTCACAGTGAAAGGCGACTGACGGCAGCCACTCGACATCGAGTAGCGCCCGGCTCAGCCTGATGGCCCACGAAGGCACTTGTGGCACGCGAATTCTGCCGCCAGGGTCTCCGCGTACGGAGGGTCACTTTCCGTCGGTGACGTAGTAGTCGTTCTTGAGATACTCCAGGGTGTAGCTGCCCAGCTCTTCCTCGGAGAAGGTGGCGGAGGACCTGACCGCTTCGAGTGGCATCTCGATCTTGTCGAGGGTGCGCACGGGGACGCGCTGCGGATCGACCATGGCGGTCTGCAGGGCCTTCTTCTGCTCGGGTGAGATCATCTGAAACACGATCACGTACGTCGACCTGCACGGACCGAAGCCCTGGTCCTCTGCCTTCTTCGCGCCGGGCCCGGCCACTTCGCAGACCGTGTCGATGTCCTCACGCCCGAGGCCGTGGAGGTACTGCTCGTACCGCTGGATCGCGCGCTCCTTCGTCCTGGGCGCGGGCTGGTTACCGGTCACAGTGGCCGACGGCTTCTCGGTTCCGGCGGACGCGGACGGCGTGCCCGACGGCACTTTCGCCGGTGTGGACGCGGACGGCTGCGAAGGCTTCGCGTCAGCGTTCTCCTTCGCTTTCTCCGGACCGCACCCGCACGCCACCAGCGCCACGCATGCCGATACCGCCACGCTCACCATCGTCCGCGTTCTCATCAGATCCCCTCCACCAGCCGACTGCCCATCAAGAGCTCACGCAGGATCCGGCGGAACGGTTCCCGACCCGCGACCCGCCCCACGGACCGCACCACCGCTGGGGCCGACACCCGTATGGCCAACCTGGGCCCCGGCGACCTTTTGGAGTTCGCGCGCCAGGCCTGCCTGGACCCGGACAACGTCCGCCTGGACGATGCGCTGCTGATCGCGTGGCGCGGCGGCGGGCCGGCAGTCTGGACCCCGGATACCAGCAAGGAGTGAGCGCAGCAGTGCGGGCCGCCCCGCCGGGGGTGTCGGCCCGCCAAGCGTGGGCGCGGGCAACAGGTCAAACGCGACGAAGTAGGCCGGCCACCGGGCGGCCAGGCCGGTAGCGCCACGGCTGCGGGCGGCCGCGGCGCGGCCCGCTTCGTACACGGCTCCAGGGGGCTGTTCAAGGCGGCAGAGGGAACCGAAGCCAGGCAGAGGCCGCATCGGGCGTGGAGGAAGGCGGTGTGGCCGAGCGGGATCAGGTTCGGGGTCACGTGCCGCCCAACGAGGGCCGGGGTGCGGCGGGCATCGTGCCTGCGCCGGCGAGCCGGTGACAGAGTGGCACCCCGGCGGCGTGGCGGCCGCGCCGCCTGTTGCTGAAGCGCAAGAAGAAGTAGGGCTCACTTCTTGCAGGGGAACGTCACCTGCTCGCTGCGGACGCTCTTCTTTTGGTCCGGCAGGTGGAGCGTGACGTACCCGGTCACCGCCTTGGCGTTCCTGGGCGCCGGCATGTCCACGACCTCAAGAACGACCTTGGTGGAGGTGCCCGCGCCGAAGGCGAAGGATCCCGGGGAGACCCGCGCGCGGCTGGCGTTCACGGTCCAGTGGTAGCGGACCGTGCCCGGCCCGGTCGCCGTGATCTTTCCGTCGAAGGCCATGGCCACAGGAGTGCCGTTGCACTCGACGGTCTCCCCCGGCTTCAGCAGGGTGACCACTTCGACTTTGGTGACCTTCACCGCCTGCTTGACCCCGCTCGTCCCGGCGGTTCCGGCCTGCGCCACGTGGGCGGGGGCGAGGGCCACCGAGGAGGCGAGGAGCGGGGCTGTGAGGAGCATGAGGTATCGACGCCGCATTGTGCTGCCTTCCGGATGAGGAAAGCCCCCGATCTCGGTCCCAGGATATCGGCAGCCCGCCCGGGCGGCCCGGCAGCCGGCGGTCAGCCCTGCGAAGGGATCGGCGCTCTCGGCGTGGCTACCTCACCGGGGTCTACGCCACCGGTCCGCCGCAGGTTGTGCAGGCGCTGGAGTCGTTCGCTGTCAGCGCCGGTGATGCCCTCGTGGAGTAGAGCATGGGGGTGGTGGCGGCGCTGGTGGCTTGCTGGGCCAAGCGCCGGCGGCGCAGCTAGACTAGTCGCCGCCGGTGGGGTCGGCGGCGACGACGATCCGCGCCATGTCGAGGCCGGAGAACTGGACGGCGTTGATGCGGGCGGCCTCGATTCTCTCCCGCTTCCAAACGCCTCCACGCCACGCCGAGCCCGACCGCCCGGTCCGCACCCTCGCCCACCTCGGAGTGCAATGGGCGCAGTAGCGGACCGGCCTGCGATGATGACGGCGTGCCAGAGCCAGGGACCACTGCCGTCGTCATTGTCTTGCCCGATGCCGCCCCGCTCCTCGATGCGGCGTGGCGTATCGACCCGGCTCTGGTGCGTCGTGGGCTGCCGGCGCACGTCTCGCTCCTCTACCCGTTCGTGCCGGAATCGGCGCTGACAGGTCAGGACGAGAAGGCCGTGCGTTCCCTGGCAGCGAGTTTCCCTACAGCTGATCTGCTCTTGGAGGAGCTCGTGACGGCGCCCGGCTTCGTCGCCGTCACCGTTCCGGAACTCCAACCGATCGTCGATGCGTTCCGCGCCCAGTGGCCCGGATTGCGCCCGTACAGAGGCCGCTTCGGGGCACGGCCCGCCGCCCATGTCACGATCGCTATGGGTGCAGACAACCCGACAGCCGCCGCCCAAGTCCGCACTGCGATCGACAGCCTCCTGCCGCTGCGCACCCGTACGGCAGCGGTCCAACTGGCGGTGCTGACGGAGGAAGGCTGGCAGTCGCGGTTCACCGCGCCACTCGGCGTCCCAGACGGGCTGTGAACCCCACCCGCCAATCCCCCCGAACCGTCCCGGCTGGCTGCCGGGACGGAGCGAGAGCGTGTGCGGGTCGGGCTCAGCGGGTGCCTGCGCGCCGGCGCCGACGGAGCGCAGCGGCCCCTCCCACGAGGGCGAGTGCCGCGCTGGAACCGCTGGCAAGGAGCAGGGTGGAGGACGAGGCGTCGTCCGCCTTGCGCTGGGGGCTGTAGCCGCTGGAGTAGCCGTTGGTGTCGTACTCCGAGCCGGGCAGCTTGTCGGCGTAGCGGGCCTTGACCAGTTTCTGGTAGTCGCTGAGCGACACCGACGCCTGGCCGCCAAGGCCTTGCCGGGCCTCGTCGTTGAGTGGCTCGACGGTGGTGAGCTTGAGCTGGTACCAGCCGCGGATCTGTGGCTCGGTGAAGACCAGCATGCCCAGGGTGGCCTTGCCGGCGTATGTGGCGTCGCTGTCGCCGTCGCGGATGGCCGCCAGGTGCCAGCCGCCGCCCTGGGTGGGGGCGAGCATGACGGTTGCGTTGCGGCCGTTGACGGTGGTGCTGAGCGAGGAGACCAGCTGCGTCAGCTTGATCGCCTCGGTGGGCAGCGGCTTGGCGGTGCCCGCTACGAACCCGGGGGTGATCTCGTTCCGTGCCACCGGGTCCTTGATCGTGAAGACCGGGAGGTCCTGGCACGGCTCGGCCGTTTCGGGGATCGTCTGCACTGGCCCGCCGGCATCGCCGGTGGGCACCGGAGTGCGCAGGAAGCGGCAGACCGCGTTGCGCACATCGGTGGACTTCACCGTGTCGAGGGCAGCCTGATAGTCGGGGATGTCGGCCGGGAGAGGGTCCTTGGCCGGGACCGCATGGGCCGGACCGACGACGGACAGCAGCGCGGATGCACTCAGTGCGATGACGATGGACAGGCGGGAGAAGCGAGAGCCCGTCCGCTTGCTGGACATTTCGGTGTCGCGCATGTCGCCTGCCTTAGCGGGAGATGCCGATGCGGGAGTGCGTCCACTTGGACGAGCTGTTGCTCACGTAGTCGTTGTAGTTCCACCACGTGTACGTGGTGGTGTCCGGCCACGGGTCGGCCACGGCGATCGTGTTGTTCGACGTGTCGAAGCCGTAGACCACGTTCATGTGCCCGCCACCGGACGTCCACCCGATGCGGGCACCGATCGGCCGGGCCGCCTTGACGTCGGTGTACACCTGGTTGAACGTGGCCGCGCTGTTCAGGCCCGAGCCGGTGTGGGCCATGCCGAGGCTGCTCCAGCCCCTGGCCATGTCGTCGAGCGTGGCGGGCTGGTTGTTGCAGCCGTAGTAGGGCTGGGCCCGGTTGCAGAAGTCCGTCTGTGTGGAGCCTAAGCCCTGGAACTTGGCGATGGTCAGCCCGGAGGCGACCCAGCACCACTGGGTCTTCTCCTGCTTCAGCATGCTGATGGTGTCCTGACCCGCTTCCGCGTGAGCCGTGCCGCCCACGGCCGCGAGCGATCCCAAGGCGGCCAGCACGATGGCCGACGCCGTGGTTCCATACCTGAATTTGCCCATGTTCCTGCCTTCCCCCTGATGGGTGCAACGAGATGAGCGGGGCGATCTGATGCGAATATGACAGCGCAGCATTCCGAAGACATAGGGTGTCTACATCAATTCAACCCCTACTGATTACTTGTCATGTAATCCTGCGAATAACGGCTGTTTCGTTTGGGGCGGGCGTTATCCCGTGATGCACGGATGAAGCCCGGCGCTGCCGAACGCGGCTTAACCGACGACTGAAGAACTGGAAGATCCTGCGGGCCTGTCGGCCCAAAGACCACGGCGTCGCAGAGCGACTGTCAGGGGTGCTGAGCGCTGCGGCCGCGGGCGGCGGCCCGGCGCTGCATTTTGAAGCGTGCGATATTCCCGTAGTCGCCGAAACCTCAAGCCTGATCGACTGACGCCCCTGGGGACGCGGCACGCTCCTGAACGGGATCCCAGGATTCCGGGTGATCTGGGTCATCGGCCGGGGCGGCGGCACGCAGCGCCGCCTCAACCCGGCGGTTGCTGGTCATGGTCGACGTGACGGCGGTCATGGTGAGGAGGAGGCCGGCGGCGGTGTAGAGCGGGGTGCGTACGTCGTAGGTGGTGGCCAGCCAGCCGCCGAGGAAGGCGCCGAACGGGGCGGCGCACATGGCGAGCATGCGGGAGGTGGAGGCGACCCGGCCCATCAGCTGGGCGGGGACGATCGTCTGTCGGAGGGAGGGGGCGAGCACCATCGTGGCGCCCATGCCCGCTCCGCAGACGGCGAGCGCGAGCCCGGCGGCGTACGGGTTCGGGGCGACGGCAAGGCCCAGGACGGCGAGTCCTTCGACGGCGGCCGTGCAGGTGAGCGCGGTGCCGGTGCCGAGTCGTCGGCCGAGGAAGGAGGCGATGCCCGCGCCGAGCAGGCCGCCGGTGGCCTCCGCCGTGAGGAGCAGGCCGAAGCCGAAGGTGTCGATGCCGAGACGATCGTGCGCGAAGAGGGCGAGTACGGTCTCCACGGCGAGGAAGGCGACGTTCCCGACCGCCGGACGGAGCGCGAGCCCGAGCAGCAACCGATCCCGGAAGACGTACGAGGCTCCGGCCCGTGCCTGCCGAAGCAGCGACTCGCGGGCCTGCGGTACGGGCCGGGGCGCGGCGGGCAGCGACCGTACGAGCAGTGCGGAGAGCGCGAACGACACCGCGTCGGCGAGCAGTGGAACCGCCCGCCCGAGCGCGAGCAGGGCGCTGCCCGCAGGCGGCCCCGCGAAACCGGACGCGGCGGTCTGGGTGCCGCGCAGTCGGGAGTTGGCGCGCTCCAGGAGTGCGGGGTCGCGGCCGAGCAGATCGGGCAGATAGGCCGTGGCGGCCGTGTCGAAGAAGAGTCCGCCGAGGCCGAGCAGGAAGGCGACGGCCGCGAGCAGCGGAATGCTCAGCACGTCGAGCGCGGCCGCCGCTGCCGGTATCGCGAGCAGCACCGCACGCGCCGCGTCCGCGACCCACATCGTGCGTCGGCGGTCCCAGCGGTCGACCAGCGCACCGCCGAGCACCCCGAAGAGCAGCCACGGCAGCGTTCCGGCGGCCGTGACGACGGCGAGCGCCATGGGATCCCGCGTCAACGTCAACGCGAGCAGCGGCAGCGCGGCATGCGTCACCCCGTCACCGAGCGAGGACACCGTCTGCGCAGTCCACAGCCGTCCGAATCCGGTCGGCAGCTTCCGAACGTCTGAGGTCACTTGGCGTCCGCTTCGGCCTGCTGGCGCGGTGCCGGGTGGAACAGTGCGAAGACGAGTGACGCGTCCGGCAGAGACGGATCGGACAGCTCCCGGTACTCGTCCGCCAGTGCCTCCAGGCGCGCCCCCAGCTCCGCGAACTGATCGTCGGTGAGCCGCAGATGCGCCATCCGTACGTGCCGCTCGCCATCCGCCGGCGATGCCTCCAGGTCTGCCACCGCATGCCGCATCAGCACATCCGGCCCTCCCTCGCCGGGATCCGGCAGCACGATCGCCCGCGCGGCCATCGCGTAGTACCGCTCGGTGACCCCCCGGACCTTCCGCGTTCGTACCACCTTCACCAGGCCGGCCCGTTCGAGCAGCCGTACGTGGTAGCTGGAACTTCCCTTCGCGAGGCCCACCCGCTCGGCGATCTGCGTGATCGTCGCGGGCTCGAAGCGGAGCACGGCCATGATCCGGTGACGCGTGAGATTGGAGACGGCGCGTAGCTGCTCGTCAGTGGTGACGTGGAACGTCTCGGGAAGATCATCGGTAGACATGTCCCCAATGGTCAACGATTCTTGACCATTGGGCAAGGGGATTTCGTTCGGTCTTCCGGAATCGGCTGTCCAACACGCGAGGCCTGCGCTCCTGCGCTCTCCTTCCCGACCTCGCTCAACCCGCACCCGGGCGACTTCGCTCCGCCAGTCGCGGAAGCTCATCCGCACCGCCCGAGCCCTTGACTCGTCACGAAACCGCGCGGGGGCCCGGCCGGTTGAAGCCACCGCGGCTGGGTCCCGCCACGGACCCGGGTAGCGCCACGTTCAACGCACCCGCCCTGGTCGGGCCTCTACAGTGCGGCCTGTGGGCGATCACGAGACGGACCTCCGCCGGACTGACCATGGCGCTGACCACGATCGCCCGTACCCTGCACGCCGCGGGCTGCGCCACCGTCGTCGTGATCGTCCTCCAGGCGCCCCAGCCGCTCCGCCTCGTTACCCTGCTGCTCGGCTCCACGATCCTGCTCGTCCTGACGTGCCGCGCCGCCTCGCGGGTACGCCGCGGGGCACCGAGGTATCCCGCGTACTGGTGGTAGCCGGCCGGACGCCGCCGGACCAACGCGCTCCCCGCGCCTGTCGATCTTGACCGCACCCGGTGACCGAGAGCCGCGGGCCGTTTTCTAGGCTGACCCCATGTCCGACGAGTCACCTCTCATCCGTAGCCTGCGGGCCGCTGTCGCCGCCGCTCCCGAAGACGTGCCCCTGCGGCTGCACTTCACCGAACTGCTCCTCGCGGAGGGGAGGCACGACGAGGCCGTCACGCAAGCCGCGGTCGCGCTGCAGCACGCGCCGGGCGACGAAGCCGTACGGGACCTGATGGTCCGCGCCATGCAACTGCCCACGGTCGGCACGCCCCCGCCCGCGGCCACCGCAACGCCGCCCCCGCCCACCGCTACCCCGCCCCAGGCCGCCGCGTCCGCCGCCCCCTCACCCGCCACGGACGGCACCCAACCCCCCGCCTTCGACTGGTCCGCCGCCGAGCAGGAGGTCGCCGACGTCGTCGGCCCCCGCTTCGCCGCCGACCCCACCGATCCCACTGACCCCGCCGACCCCGCCGACTCCGCCGGCGCGGGCGATGCCACCGAGGCCCCCCTGACCGCGGACGGCAGCGGCGACCCGGCCGATGCGTCCGCCTGGGACATCGACGCCCCCGGCGACGTACGCCTCGCCGACGTCGGCGGCATGCAGCAGGTCAAGGACCGGCTCGAAGCCGCCTTCCTCGCCCCGATGCGCAATCCCGAACTCCGCAAGCTGTACGGCAAGTCGCTCCGCGGCGGCCTGCTCCTCTACGGCCCGCCCGGCTGCGGCAAGACGTTCATCGCGCGGGCCGTCGCCGGCGAACTCGGTGCCGGCTTCATGTCGGTCTCGCTCTCCGACATCCTCGACATGTACATCGGCACCTCGGAGAAGAACGTCCACGACATCTTCGAGGCCGCCCGCCGACAGGCGCCCTGCGTGGTCTTCCTCGACGAGCTGGACGCGCTCGGCGCCAAGCGCTCGCGTACGCACCACGGCGGTCTGCGCAATGTCGTCAACCAGCTCCTCACCGAGCTCGACGGCATCAACGCCGCACAGAACGAAGGCGTCTTCGTGCTCGCCGCGACCAACGTCCCCTGGGACGTGGACCTCGCCCTGCGCCGCCCCGGCCGCCTGGACCGCACCCTGCTCGTGCTGCCGCCCGACGCCCCGGCCCGGGAGGCGATCCTCCGCTACCACCTGCGCGAGCGCCCCATCGAGTCCGTCGATCTTGGCAAGATCGTCAAGGTCACCGAGGACTTCTCGGGCGCCGATCTCGCCCATGTCTGCGAGAGCGCGGCCGAGTACGCGCTCCTGGACTCCGCCCGTTCCGGCACCGTCCGCATGATCGGCACCAAGGACCTCCTGAACGCGGCCAAGCAGATCAAGCCGTCCAGCGAATCCTGGTTCGTCTCCGCCCGTAACGTCGCCATGTTCGCCAACGACGGCGGTATGTACGACGACCTGGTCGCCTACCTGAAGAAGAAGCGCAAGCTGTGAGTGGAACATCCCTGCACCCACGGGTCGAACAGGCCCTCGAGCTCTACGGCATGAAGCGGCGCGAGGAGGCCCTGGCCCTCCTCGACCGGCGTCTCGCCGAGGCACCCCACGACCACGAGGCGTGGACCGCGCGCGCCCGCTGTCTCACCGCTCTCGACCGCAACGAGGAGGGGCTCGACGCCGCCGACCAGGCGCTGAAGCTCGATCCCGAGCTCGCCGATGGGCACTTCATGCGCGGATTCGCCCTGCGCAGGATGAGCCGGCTGCCCGAGGCCGAGCAGTCGCAGCGCGAGGCCATCCGCCTCGCGCCGGAACGCTGGGGCCCGCGTGCCCAGCGCGCCGAGATGCTGATCTTCGTGGGGACGAAGGAGGAGGCACTCCAGGAGGCCCAGGAGGCCGTACGGCTCGGCCCCGACGTCGTCGACACGTGGCACACCATGTACAAGGTCGCCGCGTTCAACAGCCGCTCCGACCTGGTGCAGGAGTCCGTGCGGCAGCTCCTGCGCATCGACCCGACCGACCAGCTCGCCGTCACCGAGGTCACCGGGCGCGAGGCCCGCAAGCCCGGCACGTCCGCCGCCCGGGCCGCCGACCTCTACGCTGGCGCACTCGCCGCCGCCCCCGACTCCGAGTCGCTCCGCTCCGACCTCGACAGGGCCGTCTACCGGATGCTGCGCGGCACCCGATGGCTCGCCCTGCTCTGTCTGGTCATGGCCGCCGTCACCGTCGACGTCTTCCCCACCGGGGGCGAGGCGAAGGAGCTGCCCGTCCATCTCGGCACCCGGCTGTGGGCGCTCATCCTGATGGCCGTGGTGTGGGGCTTCGGCGCCTGGCGCCGCTACCGGCGGCTGCGGACCGGGGCACAGCTCACCGTGTTCGCGCTCGTGCGCCGCTCATTCTGGCCCAGGGTCGTGCTCGGCCAGGCCACCTGGGCCACCCTGTGCGCGCTGCTGCTCGTGGCCCTTCCGTGGACCGAGCGCACGGTCCCTCAGGTCCTGTTCTGGCTGGCACTCGTACCGAACCTGCTCAGCATCACCCACGACCGGGACAAGGTCTGATGAGCCGGGCCCTGCACAATAGGCCGACGCCCTCCTCGGCCTGGGGCGCTACGAGCAGGCCGCCGCACTCGCCGCCCAGCACCTCGCCGGCGACCCCGACGACGCCACCGCACTCGTGCTGCTCGCCCGCTGTCGGCACCGCCTCGGCGACGAACAGCAGGCGCTCACCACCGTCGAACAGGCCCTGCGCGTCGAACCCGAGTCGGTGAGCGCCTGGCTGATGCACACCCACGTCCTGCTCGCCCTGAAGGCCGACCGGCCCGGTGTGACACGTCCCACAGGGAACGTTCCCGGGCCACGCCGCCTCCTCGGGGTGCCGGTACCTCCGCCACCCACACCCCGGGGAGCATCCCATGACCGTCCTCACCACCCGCCGCGCCGGGCAGGCACTCGCCGCCCTCCTCGCCGCCGACGCCCTCGCCCACCTGTACTGGGCCACGGGCGCGACCTGGCCCGCCGCCGACGCCCGCGCCCTGTCCCTGGCCGTCCTCGGCGCCGACGTGCCCTTCACCCCGCCCGTCGTCCTGCCCCTGGCCGCCGCCCTCACCGTCGCCTCGGCGGCGGTGGCGGCCCGCGCGCACGGCCGCGGCGGGCGCCCCGCCGCCCTGGTCACCGGCGCCGTCACCGCCGGTCTGGGGGTACGGGCCCTCGCCGGAGCCGGCTGGGCCCTCGGCCTGGACGCGGGCATCGGCGAGGCGGGCCCGGCCTTCCACCAGCTGAACCTGCTCCTGTACACGCCGCTGTGCGTGGGCTTCGGCTGGGCGGCCCTGCGCGTCCTGCGCGGCCCGCGGCCTGAGAGGGTCGCTGCGTGAGCACCGAACGCCGTGAGCGGGGCGTGGCCCTGGCGCGGGCCGCCCGCGCCGGGAACACCCTCGCGCTGCACGATCTGCTCGACCACCTCACCCCGTACGTGGACCGGATCTGCGAGCCGATCGCCCTGGCGGACGGCGCCGACGCCACGCAGGAGGCCCTCGTCGCCGTGTTCACCTCCCTGCGCACCCTCAAGGACCCCCAGGCCCTGTACGGATGGGTCCGCGTGATCGCCGTCCGCGAGGCCGTCCGCGTCGCCCGCCGGGCCGCCCGGGCGCGGCCCGCCGCCGAGCTGGCCGACGTACCCCAGCGCGGGGACCCGCAGCTGGCGGCCGACATCGCCGACGTCCTGGCCCGCCTCTCCCCCGACCACCGGGCCGTCCTGGTGCTGCGGGACGTGGAGGGCCTGGACGAGGACGCCGCGGCGGCCCTCCTCGCCATCCCGCCCGGCACCGCCAAATCCCGGCTCAGCCGGGCCCGTTCGAGTTTCCGGAAGGCGTGGTCGGCATGACGTACGCAGTGGACGCGGTCACCCGGCTGCGCATCATGGCCGCCGCCATCCCGGGCGCCCGGGTCGTCGAGCGGGTCCTCCCGGCCCCCGTGGAGGCCGTCTGGGCGGTGATGGGCGACCTGGAGGGCGGCTTCGGCGACTTCCAGCCGGACATGCGCCGCGTGCGCGTGGTCCGGGTCAGCGGCGACCGCGTCGAGGCCCTGGCCCGCAGCCGCCACGGCTTCCGCGCCCGGCTGCGCGGACACCTGCGGCCGGGCTGGTGCTGGCTCCAGAGCCGGTTCCTGATCATCGGCATGGCGGCCGCCCCGGAACCGGGCGGCGGCACCCGCGTGGCCCTGACGGGCGGCGTACGGATCCCGGCCCGCGCGGCGATCGTCCCGCTGGGCACCCGGCGCGAACTGGCGCGCGCGGCGGCCCGCCTGGAGGCCCTGGTCACGGGCCCGCCGGGGGTCTAGGCCGTTTCCTTCAGATCATCGGATCGTTGGTTGATGTGTGTCGTTGACTGACGCCCAGTGGGCGCGCATCGAGCCGCTGCTGCCGGATCGGACGCCGAAGCGGGGTGGGCGGTGGCGGGATCACCGGCAGGTGATCGACTCGATCGCGTTCAAGTACCGCACCGGGACGCCGTGGATGGACCTGCCCGAGCATTTCGGCTCGTGGAAGGGCGCCCACAACCGGCTGCGGTAATGGGCGGCCGACGGCACCTGGGAAGGCCTTCACCGCCCTGCGATCCAGTACCGGCCGGACCTGGTCGACGGCTGTCTCGCCGGCACAGGCCTCATCGTGGACGGCTGACCGACGGTACGAATCACCTTCAGCGGCTCAGTCCGGCGCGGCTTCCGGCTTCCGGCTTCCTGAGGCTGCGACCGGGACATCGAGGCCCGCTCTGCCTATCGGTGGGGCGTTCAGCGTCGTCTGAAAACCCCTTGCTCCCCGGTCCGCCTGCTTGGTGGGATGCAGGGGCTTCGACGGCGGGAGGGGACAGCTTGGCGGTGTTCGGGTGTGCGGGCTGCGGTGCAGTCCTGACGGCGGCGGTGTCGGAGGTGGCGTTGCCGATCCACCTGGCCGACACCCACTGGGAGACCCTGCACCCGCCACTGCTGGAGGCCGGGTCCTACGCCGTCGACCCCGCGCCGTACGGGCCGCCGTGGCGGCAGTGGGACGAGGTCGGGGCGCGCGAGGCGGCGGAGCGGGGGCGCTTCGCGCCGTTTGGCGCGCTGTCCAACGGACCGTCGGACACCGTCCTCCTCGCGCCCGGCGACATGCGCGGCACCAGGCTGATCCTCGAACGGGCCGGGGGGCTACTGCATGGGGATCGACGGGCGAGACGGGCCGAACCTTGCCTGCCTGGGCTGCGATCTGCCGGTTGGAACGCGGATGGACGACTGCGGGTGCTGGCAGGTCGTCCGGCTCGTCCCGCAGGCGGTAGTGCGGCTGCCCGGCCCGCCGGAGCGGCCGATCATGGATTGGGCGGAGCTGCTGGCCACCGGCGCGCTGTGGCACCGGCTGAGCGAGTACCGGGACATCCCGGCGGGCGTGGCCCTCGCCCAGTTGGTGGTGGCCGCCGGGGGCGCGCCGGTCGAGGTGGCGCCCGGGCCGGTTGCGGAGCTCCTCGGCCGGGCACTCGGCGCGCTGCTGCCCGCCGAGGAAGGTGCGAAGCGGCTGGACCTGGCGGGACCGGGGTTCGGCGAGCCGGCCGCTGACCTGGTGCTGGTACCGGTCCATCCGCAGACCGGAGACATTTGGCAGCCGCGTGGCGGGGCGGTGCCGGTACCTATGGATGCCGCGCTCTGGGCTGAGCTCGCCTTCCCGCCACACCGGACCCGGCTGCCGGTGGTCGGCGGGCTTCCGGCAGGCGTGGAGCGGGACGAGCCGCTGCCGTCGCACCCGGTGTACCCGTTCCAGCCGTCCACGGAGGCGTTCCGGTACACGCTCGCGCGGATGCCCGCAGTCAGGGAACCGTGGCTGCGGGCGATCTACGACCGAGGATGCTGACCCGTCAGAGGCGGTGCGGACCCCGACGTTGGGCTCGACGCAGACGGCGTAGTCACGGACCGAGTCGCAGCTGGGACCAGGACGCCCCGTGATCGCACATGGCTGACCGACATCACCCATTCAACTTCAGTAGTTGGCCAGGCTTTGCGTCGTTGGATAGTCAGATGACCACCATCTCGACGCGAGTGTGCGCGGTGATCCCCGATCAGCGGCGGCCGGTGGCCAGGATGACGAGGAACTGGCCGCCGCCCGCCTCGATGCCGGCGTTCACCGGCATCCCCGGTACCAGTCGGGAGAACCGGTCCACCAGCCAATCCGCCGCCTCTTGGGCGTCCTTCCTGGTCGGACAACGGCCCACCATCTCGCGGCCCCCCTTGCGCTCCAGCCTGTCGGCAACGGCGATCAGCGGCGCGGGTTCGACTACGTACAGGCGCTCCGGCCAGGCGATGACCACCTTGACCGCACCCTTGCGGGAATTGCACCCGCGGTGCGCGAGCCGCTCGGCGACCTTGGCCTTCCGGTCGGCGGTCCGGCTGTCGACACTGGGCCCCCGCGGGTCGTTCACCGACTCGTCGGGGTCGACCGGTTCGTCACAGACCCAGCACCGCCAGCCGTCGCGCTCGGCCACATCATCAAGGAGACTCATCCAAACAAACTAGCCTGCCCGGCCACCACCCGCGCACACCAGGGCCCCGGCCACGTCTCAACACCGGCCCACAGCGCTGCGACACCTGGCCGACTAGCGTGCAGGGACACAGGCGTGGCGCGGGCCAGGCCGGCCCCCATCAGCCTCGCGGGCGGCCGGACGTCACGTCCGTGACACGCACAACCGGTGCAGATCGGGAGGGGCGCACACACCAGAAGCGCTCCGGACCAGGCCCGGCGCGACAGAGGCAGGCGTCGCGACCTGCGCGCCATGCTAGGTCATGGCCCGAATCGGACCAGCAAGCACCACCCCGCGCGTGTGCGTGAGCCATGGCCGCGCAGTGCCGTGCCCACTGTGCGGATGGCCACCTTGACGACTGTCTACACTTAGGCCAGCCTTACCTTTGCTCGCTCCTTGCTGGTGTGAGCACACCCTGCAGAAGGATCCCTGGAGCAGCAATGTCCGCCGCCGACGCAACCGCGACCCAACGAAGATCTGGACGGGAAGCAGAACTTCTCCAGCTCCCCGACTGGTGTGGGACCGCAGTGGCGTCCCTGGCTGTATGCGCTGGGTGGGCAGCCACCACGTGGATTGCCTTGCACCTGCGCGCCGACATCACCCTGCACACCGCGGCGCTGTTCGTGCACCTCGCCTCCCTGGTCCTGGGCTTCGGTGCGGTACTCGCCATCGACTACTACGGCGCCCTGTGGCTCATGGGCCGCAAGACCCTCCGTGAGGTTCTCGACTTCACCGCGCCCCTGCACATACCCGTGTGGGCCGGCCTGGGCGGCCTGCTCTTCAGCGGTGCCTTCCTCCACCCCGATCTCAGTTCACCGCTGACCTGCGTCAAACTCGGCCTCGTCCTGGTGCTCTCACTCAACGGTGTCCAGGCGTCCGCCCTGCACCGCCGGCTGGCCGCCGTCGACGGCGGCCCCGTCCGCCGCTCGCTGTTGATCCGTGGTGCCGTGACGGCATCCGTATCGCAAGCTGCCTGGTGGGGCGCGGTCGCAATCGGCTTCTTGAACAGCCAGCACTGATCACCCCGCCGAGGCCCTGAAGAACCGCAGTCGGAAGACGCGTGGCAATTCCCGCTGACGGTTCTCAGACCGCCTTCCCGCTCTTGACACTGTCCGCCCGAGTGGTGAGGCGCCCCCGGGAGGCAAGGCGGCGCTGTTCGCGAGTCGCCCAGCGCCGTACGCGGTCGGGATCGAGCGGGTTGCCAAGAATCTGCACGCGGCAGGATGTGAACCCGCACCAAACGGGTGAGAGCCCCGGGCCGGGATGTTGTGGCGGCCCGGTGGTACTGCTGCCCCCAGAGCGCTCTGGGCACCGGGCCTCACCCGCGCACGCCATATCGGCACGGGCTGCCACAGACCCTAACCCCGGCCGGAACCAGCCGACCACGAAGCCGGAAAGTATCGGGGCTGACGCCTGAACCGACACCGCTGCGCGCGGTGAGGAGGCGGCTCCGTCCCAGGCCCGGACGGGCGGATCCTGGCAGACGCCAGCCCCGGGCGCCCCGCCCCGAAGGCTCAGGGCACCCGGACCGGGGGCGTGCACCGGCCAATCCAACGAGCAGTCCGCAGACCGGATCCGCGAACGTCAACCGTCACGGAGTGAGGACGTCGGCCTGCCCGCTGGACTAACTCGGCACCGGTGCCTGGCCGGACACCTCGATGCCGGCCTGGCGGAAGTCGTCCAGGGTGGAGGCGATGGTTTCGGGGGCGACGCCGACCGAGTAGTCCAGGCGTACCCGTGTGCCGAATCCCGCCGCGGCGGCGTCCAGAGCGGTGGCACGCACGCAATGGTCGGTCGCGATGCCCACCACGTCGACATCCCTCACCCCGCGGGCGTGCAGCCAGTCCGCGAGGGAGGTCCCTTCGGCGTCCGCGCCTTCGAAGCCGCTCTTGGAGGCGCTGTGGGCGCCTTTGAAGAAGACGGCATGGACCTTGCCGCCGGCGACCGTGGGGGCGAAGTTCGGGTGGAACTCGCCGCCTTCGTCTCCGGCCACACAGTGCACGGGGAAGCTGTCCTTGAAGTCCGGGTTTGAGGAGAAGTGACCTCCCGGATCGATGTGGTGGTCCCGGGTGGCCACGACATACTGGTAGTCACCGTCCGAGCTCTGCTCCACCAGCTCGGCGATCGCGGTGGCGATCTGGGCGCCTCCCGCGACGGGAACGCTGCCTCCTTCGCAGAAGTCTTTCTGCACATCCACGACGATCAAGCCTCGGCTCATCACGAACACCCCTCAGGACGACGGAACGACCCCCGCGTTCTACCGGCCTCCTCACATCCGCCGGAGGCATAGCGGGCTACGCTCACCCACACAGCCGAGGACATTCACCGCAGGAACGATTCGCGCTCGAAGGCGATTTCCACCTCAGGACGGCGACGGGACGGCTCACAGCGCGCTGGACGGCTGCAAGCGTGATCTGGCGTTTCCCCCAGCCTGCCCAAGGAGTAGGGCTGTGCTCGTTCCGACCCTGCCCTCACACCCCGTATCGCTGCGTGCTCGCTTCGCCGAGACCGGATACCTGCCGCTGCCCAGCCTGTTGACCCAGCTGCGACTGCCAGGTGTTACGGGAGAAGGTCGGCCGACTGGAGGCGGCGGCGCCGATCAGCACGAGATCATTGCCGCCCCTGGGGACGGTGTGGAGGTGGCTGAATCCCACGAAGGTCACGATCCCGAGCGGGAGCAGGTAGGACTTCAGGGTCAGCCGGCCTTCGCGGAGCTGCCGGAAGACGATCATGATGAGGGCGATGCCGGTGATCCATGTGGTCGTGGTCATGCCCTCCAGCCTGCGGTGAGCGGGCACGCAGCGCCTGCACCCCACCGATGGAGACAGGGGTGGAGATCCGCGCACGAGGAGGGGGCCGGACCGGGATTGCGGGTCCGGGTTGAGGGGCCGGGCGCCTCGGGCGCTGACGTCGCGGACTGCGGTCCTACAGCTGGTAGCCGCCGGAGACCTCGATGTTCTGTGCGGTGACCCAGCGGCTCTCGTCCCCGACCAGGGTGGCGATCATCTCGCCGATGTCGTCGGGTTCGCCGACCCGGCCGAAGGCGGTGCGTGCGGCGAGTTCCGGGATGACTTCAGGGAAGCGGGTGAACGCGTCGTCGGAGAGCCGGGTGCGGGTGGCGCCGGGCGAGACCGCGTTGACCCGGATGCCCCGGGGACTGAACTCCTTGGCCATGTACCGGGTCAGAACGTTCAGGCCGCCCTTCATCGCGGCGTAGGCCGAGTAGCCGGGTTCGGGGGCGGCAGCAGTTGCCGCGTTGCCCGGTCGGACCCGCCGGAGCCTGCGATGACCGGCACCGTGCTGGCGGTCATCGCCCAGGGCACCAAACGCCTGGCCCTGGGCGACCGGGTCCTCGAGTACGGCCCCGGACAGTACCTGGTGGCCTCGGTCGACCTGCCGATCACCGGCCAGTTCCTGCGTGCGAGCCCCGAGCGTCCCGCCCTGGGCTTCGGCCTGGTACTGGATCCCTCCGCAGTCGCCGAGCTGCTGCTGCACGCGGGGCCCTCGAGCGCCCCGCGCAGCGCAGGCGGCGCCGTACCGGCCCTGGCCGTCTGCGACGCGCCCGCTCCGCTGCTCGACGCGGTGGTGCGGCTGCTGCGGCTGCTGCGGCTGCTCGACGAGCCCCTCGACCGGGCCGTGCTCACACCCCTGGTCAAGCGCGAGATCCTGTGGCGCCTGATCACCGGTGAGCAGGGCGCCGCGGTACGCCAGCTCGGCCTCGCCGACAGCAGCCTCAGCCACGTCGCCCGGGCCGTGGCATGGATCCGCAGGCACTACGCGCAGCCGTTCCGGGTCGAGGACCTGGCCCGGCAGGCCGGGATGAGCCAGTCCGCCTTCTACCGGCACTTCCAGGCGGTGACCACGATGAGCCCGATCCGGTTCCAGAAGCAGATCCGGCTCCAGGAGGCCCGCCTCCTGCTCGCCTCCCGGCCCGGTGACGTCACCGGCGTCGCCCACCGCGTCGGGTACGACAGCCCGTCCCAGTTCAGCCGCGAGTACCACCGCCAGTTCGGCACGCCTCCCAGCAAGGACGCCGCACGCCTGCGCCTCGCCGCGCCCCGCGGGACGGCATGGCCCCCCGCGCCGATCCGCCCGGCGGTGCCCGGGGCGGCCGTGGCACATCGAATGCCGCAGCGATATCCGGCCAGAACGTCCGGCGGAGGGTGAGACGTCCCGTCCTGCAGGGCATTTTTGCGATCGCCCTGGGTTCGCGCGGCTTTGGGAGCGTCCGCGGACCCGGATGACCGGGGCGTTGCCAGTTGCGCACTGGCCCCGCGCCCGACCCTGAGCGCGGTGCGGTCACGCCGACGCCGACCCGGCCGGGCCACCGAGCCGAAGCGTGCGCCCGGCGATCCGGGCGCACGCTTCCCCGCTCAGGTCCGGTACCGATAGATGATCCGGCCGCGGGTCAGGTCATACGGGCTCAGTTCCACGAGCACCCGGTCGTACGGGAGGATCCTGATGTAGTTCTTCCGGATCTTCCCGCTGATGTGCGCGAGCGCGTGGTGCCCGTTCTGGAGCTGCACCTTGAAAGTTGCGTTGCGCAGGCATTCGACGACGGTGCCTTCGACTTCCAGGCCCTTGGCTGTTCTTGGCAATGTCTCTCTTTTCTCTCGTTTGATGATTCCGAGTGGGTGGCGCGAGTGAGGGGGGGTCAGCTGCGGACCATCTCCAGGTAGCCGCCCGTTCGTCGGGCGCCTGCCCCTTCGAACAGCGCGACGCCGGCGGTGTTGGACTCGTCCACTTCGGCCCATGCCGACGCGATGCCGTCGCGGTGCATCGAGCCCAGCGCGTGGGCCAGCAGTGCCCGCCCGGCGCCATGGCGCTGATGGTCGGCCAGCACGGCGATGAGCCCGATTCGGGCCCGTCGGCGGATCGGTACCACCCGCACCAACCCCACGTACCGGCCGTTCCGTACCGCCACGGCGTACTTCGCCAGGTCCACCGGCATCGAACCGCCGGGATTCGGCACCACCTCGGCCGGCATGGTCCGCCAGCCGACAGCAGCTTCGACTTCTTCGCGGATCGCGCGGTCCAGCGCGCGCAGCCGGACCGGATCAGCTTCGGCGCCGGGAAGCACCTCCACGTCCGCAGGCGGAGGCATGGTGCCGAACCTGGTGACGCCGGGGGTGGTGGGCACGACATACTCCCGCTCACGGCGTCCGACGGTGAAGCCGACCTGCTCCCAACGCGCCTTCAGGTCCAGGTCGGCCGCACCGACGAGGGTGTGGAGCGGGGTCGGCAGGTCCGCCAACATTGCGCTGGCGAGCCGGACGAAGACCGTGTCCTGCCAGACGTCGATACTGACGAACAGCCGCCCGTCGGACCGGTTCGAGACGTCGCCGTGGCCGACGATCCGACCGTCCGACACGGCCTGCCACTGCGTCTCGGCAGTCCGGGTGACCATCACAGAGTTCATAGGTTGTCGCCTTTCAGAAGTGCCTTGTCAAGGGCGCTCCGACGACACCTGAGTCAGTCGCACACCGTGATGGAAGGAGGGAGCACCCACTTCGATACAACGTTCACGGGTCCCACCTCCTCACGTCCTGTCACGGTGCCCGCACACTACCCAGCGGGGGCTTCCCGCTCAACTCATTTTGGGGCGGCCCGACCGTTCCAGCTGATGGTCGGTGCAGCACGACACCCTTACTGATCAAGCTCAGCCTGCGACAGCACGATCGGTGGTTCGCCAAGCTGGATCGGCGCCGCCTGTGCCTTGGCTCCTCACCCATTGACGCATCCGAGATCGCCCTGGGGAGGAAGCATCTGATCGGAATCCCGACCTAAAACACGGCCTGGATGGTGCGACGTGCCGGCGGGACGCAGGTAAATCCACGGGAATCAGGTGGACGGCGGCCGGACCGAAGTCACTCCTTGCTCAGCCGCACCGTGTCTCCCGTCCGTCCGCCCACGACGACGTCGATGCGCACGCCGGTCGCGGGGTCGGTGAAGCTCTGTCCGGGTGCGTACGCGGCCAGGTCCAGCGGGGTGCAGCCGGTGGGCGGGGTCGTGGTCGGGTTCGCGTTCATGATCCGAACCGGGCCCTCGCCGGTGCGGGCGGCGGAGTCGACCTTGTAGATGAGGACGCCGGTGGAGCAGGCGGCCGCGTCATTGCCCTCGGCACGGCGGGATTCCGCCACGTATGCCGTCGTCTCGCCCGCCCGCAGCACGGCGATCTTGGTTCCGCCGGGCCGTTCCACCGGGGTCAGCCGTACCGTTCGGCGACCGGACGCGGGCAGGCAGGCGACCTGGTCGTCGCGGGTCCACCCGAGCTTCCAGGAGTGCCAGCCGAGGTGCTGCGGGGCGTGGCCGGCGATGTTGCCCATGACGTCCCAGCCGCCCACGTACTGGTGGGTGGCGCCGGTGAACGAGTACAGGTCGGGCAGCCCGAACGTATGGGCGGTCTCGTGGGCCGCGACCTTGTGGCCCCAGCGCCACATGTCCTGTCCGAAGGTGACGGCCCATTTGAGGCGGGTGCCGTCGACGGTGATGCCGGGCGCCGCCGGGTCGTACAGGTAGGTCGGTGAGAAGGGGATGGCGGTCGCCGTCCTGGCGGGGACGACATAGACCATGTCATAGCGGGAGAAGTCCGCGTAAGGGTCGGCGGCCGTGATCGCGTCGCGGAGGTACTTCTCGTGGGCCTCGAAGGTGAGGCCGCGCGCGAAGCCGTAGGAGGTGGACTCGGCGGGCATCCGGATCCAGCGGTGCAGTGAGGTGTTGTCCAGTCGCAGACGGCCGTAGCTCGCGCGGCCCATCCAGCCGGAGGCCGGGGCGAGGTGAGCGGCGTACGGCTCGGTGGAGTCGGTGGCCGGGGCGTCGGGGAAGTCCACGTACAGCGTCAGGACGCGGCGGGTTCCGGTGGCGGGCTGGAACTGGGTCCGGTCGGTGTCGTGGCCCTCGTCCGTCCAGCCGGTCCGGCCGGGGAGGACGCAGCCGGCGGCCGGGGGCGGCGAGCCGGGGGCAGCGGCCGCGGTGGGGGCGGACAGGCAGGAGATGAGGGCGACGGCCGCGGCGAGCGGCCGTAGGCGGTGGAGCGGGTTGGTCATGTCTCTCCCGTCGGTGGCAGGTTGAGGAGTTACGCGGGCGGGCGGGAGGGAGCTGCGTGGCGGGGCGGGAGGGACCTGCGAGGGTCCTACGCGCGACCCGCGGCCAGGTCCATCAGGCGGGACAGCACGCGGCCGCCGGAGGCGGTGACGCCGTCGTGTTCCCATTCGTTGGTGACCCATACCCGGGTGGCGCCGACCTCGCGCGCGGTGCGCAGGGAGAGCCCGGCGTCCACGTACATGTCGTCGTGGTAGACGAGTGCGGCGAGCGGGACCCGGTTGGCGGCGAGGCGGCGAGGGTCGTACAGCGGTGGCCAGTCGGGGCGTTCGGCGAGAAGATCGGCGGCGTCGGCGAAGGGGCGCAGGCCCTTGATCTCGCGGAACATCCAGGGGTAGATCATTTCTCCGGTGAGCAGGAGGGGGTCGGCGTCCTCGGTGAACTCGGGGAAGTCCGCCAGCGCCCTGGACGCCGCCCAGGCCGTCGGCCGCGCGCCCTGGCCGTACAGGGTCTCCTGCATGACGGCGAAGAGCGGGTTGTCGGTGAAGCCGGTCAGTGTCATCACCTGATGCAGGAACGTGTCGGTCGGCTTCCCTTCCTCGTCGAGGGATTCGTCGAGGAGCCAGTGCATCCGCTCGAAGCCGTCGCCCATGCCGAGGGCGAGGCCGAGCGTGCGCAGGCGGCGGGGGGTGAGCCGGTCTCCGTCGGGCAGGCGCACATCGGTGGCAGCGAGGAGGCGGGCGATCTCGCGCAGCCGGGCTGCGTCGTCGGGGTAGCGGGCGTAGAAGTCGAGGACGCGGTCCCGCACCCGGGGGTAGGTGCGGGCGTAGACGTCTTCGGCGGTGGCCGAGACGCCTGGCAGGCCGCCGGTCACGTAGCACGCCCGCAGCCCTTCGGGCGCCTGGGAGAGATAGGTGAGAGTGATGAAGCCGCCGTAGCTCTGGCCGAGGGTCTCCCAGGGCTCGTCGCCGCACAGCTGCCGGCGGATGAATTCGGCGTCCGCGACGATCGAGTCGGCGCGGAAGTGGCCGAGATGGTCGGCCAGCCGGGCCGGTGAGGGGAACCGGGAGGCCGCACGGGCGGTGACGGGGGTGGAGCGGCCCGTTCCGCGCTGGTCGAGGAGCAGGACCCGGTGGGTTTTGAGGGCCTGGGGCAGCCAGCCGGGTGAACCGGCCGAGGGCCTGGGTGACTTGCCGCCGGGTCCGCCCTGGAGATAGAGCAGCCAGGGGAGTTGGCAGCCTGCTTGGCGCGCATCGGTGACCTCCCGGGCGAAGATCTGGATGGTCGGGCCGTGCGCGGCCGCATGGTCCAGGGGGACGGTGAAGTCGTGGTCGACGGTCGCGTACGCGGGGTTCATGGGTCCCTTTCGCGGCTGCGGCCGCATAGTGACGTGTGACATTGCGCTACAGCGTCGCGCGACCAACGGGAGTCGTGGAGCCCCCACTTGCCCATAACTCCGTGCTATGGAGGTGCGACAATTGTCAGTGCCATTTCACATAACTATGTTATCGGTCACATTCCATCCTCCTCGGGCTGCCCGACTGTTCACGGAGTGACCACTGATGAACAAGCGCACTCTCCACGCCGTCGCCACCGCCCTGGCGGCGACCGTCACACTCGGCATGGCCGGCTGTTCCAACGGCAACCACTCCGGCGGCAGTCGGCAGGACAAGGACGGGAAGAACCCCGCGCTCGCCAACGCAGGGGCCACGGTCGGCGGCACTCCGCAGAAGGGCGGCACACTGACCATCCTGTCCAATCAGGACTTCACCCACCTCGACCCGGCCCGCAACTGGGTGATCGGCGACATGGACTTCGGCACCCGGCTGCTCTACCGCACGCTGGTTACGTACAAGGCGGAACCGGGCGCGAAGGGCGGAGGGCTGGTCCCCGACCTCGCCGAGGACCTCGGCGTCTCCTCCAACGGCGCCAAGACATGGACCTTCAAGCTCAAGAGCGGCCTCACGTACGAGGACGGCACCCCGATCACCGCCCAGGACGTCAAGTACAACGTCGAGCGGTCCTTCTCCCCCGACCTGCCCGGCGGCCCGGACTACGCCGCCCGCTACCTGGCCGGCGCCGAGGGCTACCGGGGCCCCGCCCAGGGACAGCACCTCGACTCCGTCAAGACCCCCGACGACCACACGATCGTCTTCGAACTCCGCAAACCCTTCGCGGAATTCCCCAACGCCACCGTCCTGCCCACCTTCGCCCCGGTGCCCAGGGTCCAGGACAAGGGCCCCCAGTACGACAGCCGCCCGTTCTCCTCGGGCCCCTACAAGATCGAGTCGTACGACCGGGACAAGCGGCTGGTGCTGGTCCGCAACCCCCACTGGGACCCGGCGACGGACACCGTGCGCAAGGCGTACCCGGACAAGCTGGTCGTGGTGATGGGACTGAGGGCCAATCAGATCGACGACCGGCTCATCGCCTCCGAGGGCGTGGACGCCTCTGCAGTCTCCTGGGGCAAGCTGCGCCCCGAGAGCACCCCCAAGGTGCTCACCAAGGCCGACGTCAGCGCGCGGCTGCTGGCCGAGTCCACCAACTGCACGGAGATGGTGCAGATGCACACGGGCCGCGCCCCCTTCGACAGCGTCAAGGTCCGGCAGGCCGTGCTGTACGCCCTGGACCGCGAAGCGGTGCTGACCGCCTCGGGCGGCCCGGCCCTCAACGACCCCGCCACCGCACTCATGCCCGGCTCGCTCTTCGGCGGCAAGCAGCCCGACACACTGGGGATCCCGGCCACGGGTGACGTGGAGAAGGCGAAACAGCTCCTGAAGGAGGCGGGCAAGCCGGACGGGTTCACGACCACCATCACCGTCTCCAACGGGGACAAGGGGGCTGCCGAGGCGGTCCAGCAGTCCCTGGGCCGGGCGGGGATCAAGGTCACCATCGACACCGTCGACCCGTCGGCCTTCTACGACACCATCGGTGACACCAAGAACCGCACCGACCTCGTCTACACCGGCTGGTGCCCCGACTACCCCTCCGGCTCCACCTTCCTGCCCTTCCTGTTCGACGGCCGCTACATCAAGGAGAAGGGGAACTCCGGCAACCACTCGCTCTTCCGCGACGAGGCGACGATGAAGCGGATGGACGAGATCGCCGGCATGACCGACGCCGCGCAGGCCAACACGGCGTGGCGGCAGCTGGACGGGGAGATCCTCGCCAAGGCCCCGACGGCGCCCGCCGTAATCGAGCGCATGCCGCTACTGCTCGGCACCAACATCGCCGGCGCCTTCGGCCACACGTCCTTCGGCGGCCAGCTCGACTACGCCACGATCGGGCTCAAGGACCCGGCGAAGAGCGGCACCTGACCCCACCCCGCGCGGTGCCCCCGGTTCCTTGGTATGGAGCCGGGGGCATTGGCACGTCCGTGCCGCGCCTACGACTTCGTGATGCGTACGGTCTCGCCGTACCCGTCGGCGGCGAGCACGTCGATCCGTACTCCGGCCGCCGCATCGGTGAACGACTCGCCGGCCCAGAACGGGGCGTCGTCCAGCGGGCGGCAGCCGCCGGCGGGTGCGGCGGCCGGCTTGGCGTCCATCACCCTGACCGGCCCCTGGCCGGTCCGCACGGAGGCGTCGACCCGGTAGACCAGGGCGCCGGTCGAGCAGGAGCCCGCGTCCGCCTGGATCCCGCGCCTGGACTCGACGACGTACGCGGTCGTGGGGCCGGTGCGGATCACCGCCATCTTGGTGCCGCTGCCGTACTCGACCGCCGTGAGGTACACGGTGTCGCTGCCCTTCGTGGCCCGGCACACGACCTGGCCGTCCCCGGTCCAGCCGAGCTTCCAGGAGTGCCAGGCGAAGAATTGCGGCCCCCGGCCGCCGATCAGGCCCATCACGTCCCAGCCGCCGACGAAGCGATGGGCGTCGTTGCCCGCCTCGAAGGCGTACAGGTCGGGCAGCCCGAAGGTGTGCGCAGTCTCGTGGGCGACCAGCTTGGCACCCCAGTGCCACATGTCCTGGCCGAAGGTCACCGCCCACTTGACCCGGCGGCCGTCGGCCACCACACCTGCCGTGCCCGGCTCATACACGTACGTGGGTGTGAAGGAGATCGCCGCCGCGTTGCGCGTCGGCACGACGTACACCATGTCGTAGCCAGAGAAGTCCACGTACGGATCGGCGGCCGCCACCGCGTCCTTGACGTACGCCTCGTGCGTCTCGTGGGTCAGGCCGCGCGCGAAGCCGTAGTCGGTGGAGGCGCGAGGCATGCGAACCCACCGCTGGTGCTGGTCGATCGCGAGCCAGGTCCTGCCGTACGAGGCGTACCAGAGCCAGTCCGCCCCGGGCGTGATCTGCGCGGAGTCCTCACTTGGAGCCTCGGTGGCCGGTGCGTCCGGGAAGTCCACGAAGATCATGGCGACCTTGACCGTGCCGACGGGACGCCGGAACACCGAGTAGTCCGTGTCGTGCCCCTCGTCCGTCCAGCCGGTGGTACCGCGCAGGGCGCAGGCCGACGGGCTGTCAACGGCGTCGGCGGTCGGCGCCACCAGCAGGAGGAGCAGCAGTGCGGCGGCCAGGGCGGCCGGCAGCCCGCGCGTGGCCGTCAGGCGGTGGATGGGTTTGGATCTGGGTCTCATGGACGCACAACCTCCCGTAAATCACGTGTGACATTTCACATAAGATTGACGGGATCCGGCTCCTGTCCGAAAGCTGTCGCCGCTCCATAACATGCGCGGCATGGAACTGGAGGTACGGCACCTGCGGGTGGTGTGCGCGATCGCCGAGGCCGGCAGCCTCACCCGGGCGGCCGCCGCGCTGTCCATGACCCAGCCCGGCCTCAGCACGCAGTTGCGCCGCATCGAGTCGATGCTCGGCGGTGTCCTCTTCGAGCGGCGCCGGGCCGGAGCAACACCCACGGCCTTCGGCGAGCTGGTGCTGGCCCGGGCCCACGCCGTCCTGCCGGGCATCGACTCCCTCCTCGCCGACACCGCCCGCGCGGCCCGCCACCTGGCCTCCCCGGACCGGGTCCGCGTCGGATCGGTCGGTGCTCCCCTCATCGGCCACCTCATCCTGGCCATAGGGAGGTTGCTGCCCGAGGCCGAGGTGACGTCCCGGTGCCACTACTCCCCCGTCACCCTCCTGGACGACCTCGCCGCCGGCCGCCTGGAGGCGGCGGTGCTCGGCGACCACCCGGAGCAGGTCCTGCCTCCGCGCGAGGGGGTGGTCCTCACCCCCCTGGTCACCGAACCCGTCTTCGCCCTGCTGCCCGCGACGCACCCGCTGGCCGGCCAGGAGGCCGTGTCCCTGACCGAACTCGCCGACCACGACTGGGCGATGCCCCGGCCGGACGGCGACCGCACCCGCGAGTACTGGTCCTCCGTGTGCGCGCTGACCGGCCGGCGCCCGTCCGCCCCGCACGAGGCCGAGGGGCGCCAGCTGATCGAACTGGTCCGCGCGGGACTGGCCGTCAGTCTCTGCCAGGCCACCTTCGCGGAAACCCCCGGCGTCACCGTCCGTCCCCTCGCGGGAAACCCGCTCTGGTACCGCCACGTCCTGGCCTGGCACCGCGACGGCCCACTGACCCCCCACGGCGACGCCATCCTCCGCACGGCGGCGGCCGGCTACCTGGACAGCTGCGCCGCCAGCCCGGTCTACGCGAACTGGCGCCGCCGACACCCGGCACTGGCCCAGCCCTCCGCATAAACAGCAGGTCAGGCACCCTCGCATATGAGAATGGCTCGGCCTTCGTCTGGGCGTCTGACCCCGATCGCCGTCGGCAAACGTACGCCGCGAGACCATCGCCGGGCATCCGGTCAGGCGGGCGGGACGCCGAACGGCATGCCGGAGAGGTAGTGCCTGCCCAAGACCTCGCGATGGTCCGCGGTCCCGAGGTGCTCGTCCCGATGGAACTCCGGAGCGGCCTTGATCTGTTCCTTCGTACGGTCCACGTAGACCTTCTCCGCCACGTGGTCGATGCGGGTCACCAGGCCGGCCGGGAGCAGGACCTCCTTGCCGAGGATCCACACGCCGGTGTCGACGACCAGGTAGGCGTCGGTGACCTCGTCGGAGTGTTTGTCGACCTTGCCGATGCTGCCGTCGAGCGCCTCGACCCCGTAGCCGGTGAGGTCGGCCGCCAGGTAGTCGACGCCGACGCGGTAGGCCCACACGTTTTCCGTCATGCGAAACAACTCCTTCGATCGGAACCGTGGCCCTCCGCCCCCTGTGCCCTCGGGCGCGAAGGGATCTCCGTTGACGGCGCGCCTGCCCAGTGCCCGCGGCCTCACTCCCCGGTGTGCGGGACCTTCGGTTCGTTCCGAGAAAGAGTGCGCTTCCACCGCTTGGGCTGGCCGAGACTGGCCATACGCGTGGTCATGGGAGTCCATGGCGGTGAGCGGCACGGACTCCCGAGCCGCCCGAGCCGCGTGGTGGCGGGCACCAGGAGGGCATTACGGCCTGGCCACGCCCACGGAGCCCCACACCGGCCAATCGACCTGAACACCCCCAGGTCAGAGGGCCCGCCCAGGCACTACACCAACGACCGGTCATACCTGCCCAGGGCAGCCGTCGCGTCATTTGGTCCAGATGTCCAGCAGTTGGTTTGCCGCACGGAAGTTGTCGGGTGATTCCACGTTGCACACGACGGTGACCGCAGTGTTGCGGTCCGGGCTCACCTTGAAGGTGCTGTGAAACCCCTCCCAGTCGCCGCGGTGCACCAGGCTCTTGTCGGGGAGAAGGAGGATTCCGGCGCCGTATCGGCCTTCCTCGACGCCACGCGCACGCAGGACGTCGCCCACACTCACCGCTCCCTCCGTGACTCCGGCGAGCAGTTGCGTTCCACCGATGCGGCCAGTGCGGTAATTGTCGGCCCAGCGGACGAGTTCGCCAGCGGTGGTTTGGATTGATCCGTCTCCGTACTGTGTCCAAGGGGAGGAGTTTGAGGTGAACGAGCCTTTCTTCTCGTCGTACGACTTCGCCTTGCCGGGAACGTCTGCCGCCGGGGACAACGTCATGCGCAGCTGCAGCGGGGTGAAGAACTCCTGTTGGATGAACGTTGTGAACGGCTTGCCGGTGACCCGTTCGACGACATGGGCCAGGAGGATGTAATTGGAGTTGGAGTATGCGAAACGCCGGCCTGGCGGATCGTCCGGCTGTGAGGCGAGGACGGCCGTGATCGCGTCCTGCTGGCCGGCTGGATCCGTCAGTTCGACACCCTTGGCATGCAGCAGATCCTCGTAGTCGGGAATGCCACTGGTGTGATGCATCAGGTCGGCCAGCGTGACGCGTCGGGTCCAGTCGGGTGCGTTGTCGACGAACTTGGACAGGGGGTCGTTGAGCGCGAGACGGTGCCGCCCGGCGAGCAAGAGGATGGCGTCTGCAGTGAATTGCTTGGAGTTGGATGCCATGTCGAAGACCGTCGTAGGTGTAATGGCTCGCCCGGTCGCCAGGTCGGCTTTCCCTCTCCCCGCCTCCCAGACGACGTTGCCGCGTCTGCCGACCGCTGCGGCACAGCCCGGGCCGTCGGGGGAAGCCACCAGTTTCTGGAGAACTGCTGCACTGCGATTCTCGCGGTCCTCGCCGGTCGCGTATGCCTGCGGGTTCGGGGTACCGGCCAGTGCGGCCACAACCATGGCGCCCCCGGCGGTGCGCAACAACGCCATCCGGTTCACGGACACCGCCTTCCTTCTTTGCCTCGAACGAGGTCGGCTCACGGGGCTATCTCGAACTTCGGAGGCTTGAGGTCCTTGAGGCAGTCGGTGTTCGGGGCCGTGGGGGTGTCGAAGAAGGAGACGGCAATGGCTTGCGCGCACTTCGACGTGGCGAAGACCACGTGGGCTACGTAGGGGACCGTGACGACGGTGGCGCGGGGCAGGGTGCGGGCCACGTACGGCCCGTTGGCCGCTGCGGTCTGGGCATCGAACCCGCCCGAGATGGCGAGGGTGGGGATGTCGCTCTTCGTGACGTCGCGGATGGAGCGGGGCGCCGCAGGGACGTTCCAGACGTCGCAGTCCGGGCGGAGGGAGGTGAGCAGCGGGGCCTGGGCCTGTACCGAGTGGGGGAACGAGGGGTAGGTTTCCTGGCCTGCGCGGAGGGCTTCTGCCTGGGTCTCGTACGGGGTCCACTCGCTGCAGAAGACGCCGTAGACGAGCCCGTGGGACAGTCGGCCGATGGCCTGGGGGCTGTACTTGCCGCCCGCCCACTGCTCGGCGATCCGCTGGGGTTTGCCGTGGGCCAGTTCGTCGAGGGCGCGGGGTACCTGGGGTGCCACGTGGGTGGCGGCGGTCATCCAGTTCACCAGGGCTCCGCCGTCCAGGACGACCTTCACCTGCTTCTGGCTGTCGGGAAGCGTGATGGTGGTGGTGACCGGTTTGGCTTCGAGTTCACGGACGAGCCGTTCGAAGGTGGCCGCCAGGTTCGGATAGCGACGGTTGCAGGCGGGCTGCTCCGCGCAGGCCTTGAACACGCCGTCGAAGCCCTGCTTGGCGGCGCTCCATGTCACGGCCGACCCTCCGGTGGACGGCGGCAGGATGCCGTCGATGCCGACCGACCGGATTCCGTCGGGGTGCAGGCGCATGTAGACGAGCGCCAGCTGGGTACCGTAGGAGATGCCGTACACGTTCCATTCCTTGAGGCCCAGCGTGGTGCGCAGGTCCGCGTAGTCGGCGGCGCTCTCGATGTCGTTGTAGGCGCTGAGATCGGCCCCGCTCGCCGCCAGTTTCTCGCGGCAGGCCTTCGTGGCCGCGACGTGCTCGCGCTCGGTGGACGGCGCGTCGTAGACGAGACCAGTCGCGCGTGCATTGAACTCGTCGATGTTGCGGCAGGTGAGTGCCGGGTCGGCCGAGTACGTGCCGCGCTGGGACATGAAGATCACGTCACGGTCGCGGTTCAGGCCGCCGTCGATCGCCATCTTCGCCTCCCCGACTGCGTCGTCGCCGGGTCCGCCCGCAAGCCACACGATCGGGTCGGGTTTCGGTTTGTCGGCCTTGGCCGGCACGATCGCGACGCCGAGGGTGATCTTTCGGCCGTCCGGCTTGCTGCGGTTCTCCGGCACGGTGAGCGTGCCGCAGCGGGCCCCTTCGAGCTCGGCGACCGGATCCGCCGTCTTCGGGCAAGGGCCCGGCTCGAAGCCGGCGTCGCCCACGGTGCGGGCGACCGTGCCGGTCGCTCCTGCGGGCGTCTCTTCCTGCGCGCTCACCGGCGCCGCGAACAGACCGGTGAGGAGCATCCCGGTCGCCGCTGCGGCCGACCCGGTGCGCAACCGTGGTACGTGTGACCGTGCCATCAGTCCTCCCGGTCACTTCGGGGTGATCGTGTACGGTTCCCACCTGAGCCCCGCCACGCAGCCGGTGTCGGGCGCGGTCGGGCGGGTGAGGAAGGATGCCAGCACCTTCTGGGCGCAGGGCGACTGCGGGACCACCCAGTGCCCGATCCCGGGCACCTCCACGGTGGTCGCGTGGGCCAGCGTTCGGGCCGTCTTGCGCGCCCAGCTGGGACTGGTCTTCATGTCGAACGTTCCGTTGATGAAGAGCGTCGGCACCGAGCTGGTGGTGGCCACCCGTTGGACGGCGGTGCGGTCCGGGACGTTCCAGATGCGGCACAGCCGGTCCTGGAAGGCCAGTTGGGGCGCCTGGGCCTGGACCGATTCCGGCCATTCGGGGAACGCTTCGCGGCCTGCCTTCAGTACGTCGGACGGCGAGTGATCGGGCACCCATTCGCTGCACACCACCGATTGCGTCAGACCGTGGGCGGTCTGGCCGACCACCTGGACCGAGCCGGCGGCGCGGGCCCGGGCGAAGCGCTCAGGACGTCCGCGGCCGAGTTCGTCGATCGCCGCCGGGACGTCTTTGAACGGGATCGCCTTGGCGACCAGCAGGTTCAGCAGGGCGCCGCCGTCGAGGACGACCTTCACCGGGTCTCCGCCTTGCGGCGGCCGGACGTTCAGCGTCAGTGGCTGGGCCTCCAGCTTGCGCACCTGCTCGTTCAGGGTGCGCTCGAGGTCCGGGTAGCGGCTCTTGCAACGGGGCTCGGCCGCGCAGGCCTTGTAGAGGTTGTCGAGCCCCTCCCGGGCGTTGGCCCAGGCGAACGGAAGGGAAACGTACTGTGCAGGGGCGGCCGAGTCGAGCGCCACCGCGCGGATCCCCTGGGGGTGCAGGCGCAGGTAGGTCAAGGCCAGGTTGCTGCCGTAGGAGTGGCCGTAGACGTTCCACTGTTTGATGCCCAGTGCGGTGCGCAGGTCGGCGAAGTCGGCGGCGTTCTCGGTGCTGTTGTAGGCGCTCAGGTCGGTCCCGTCGGCTGCCAGGCGGTCCCGGCACGGCTTCACCGCGTTGAGCATGAGCCTTTCCGTCTGCGGTGTGTAGGACGGGAGCCCCACCGACTGGGCGTAGAAGCGGTCCAACTCCGGGCAGGCAAGGTTGGGCTTGTCGTAGAGATTGCCGCGCTGGGCCATGACGATCAGTTCGCGATCCCGGTTCAGGCCGGAGGAGACCAGGAACGGGATGTCGTCGAACGTCTCGCCACCGGGGCCGCCTGACATGAACACCACGGGGTCCTGGGCGGGCTTCGCCGAGACGGGCGGGATGACCGCCACGGCCAGCCTGATCGTCCGGCCGCCGGGGCGGGCACGATTCTCGGGGACTTCCAGGACACCGCACCGGGCGGTGGCCAGGGCTTCGATCGGTTCAGGTGTCCTGGGGCAGGGGCCCGGCACGAACCGCGACGCGGCGGCCCTGCCAGGCCCGGTGATATCGGTGGTATCGGTGTGCGGTGGTGCGGCACCCGCCGGCGTCGGACCGAGGGCTGCCAGGAGGGCCAGAGCAGCCCCTGCAACCGGCACACCGATATGGAAGCCGTGCTCTGCCATGTGATCCCGTTCCTCTGCCGATCGACAGCTGCCCCTCCGGGCGATGCCACGGCGGTGTGGGCGGAACGCACGTAATCAAGGCTACCGGGTGGTCCGAACACGCGCACAACGACGGGAGGCGGCCACTGGTACTCGCGGCCGCTCGGCCGCGTGTCGCTGCCATCTCCGGCCGTCGCCGGATGTCTTCCAGAGGCGGGACAAGAAGATGCGGCTCCATCGCACTTTCGGTGGTTCCGATTGTCCGCGTACAAGCTGCTGAGCTTGTACGCGCTCCTACGCCGCCACAGCCGCGCTGAGGTGATGCAGCCCTCAAGTCACGGCGTTCTGCCCGCAGTCGGCGTGGGCGGCCGTTGCGCGCGCCCGGGGGGGGAGGGCGAGGGCGGCCTGCTGGCGCGGCACCGTCATCCGCGCTCTGTAGGTCGCCGGTCCGTAGCCGAACCTGCCGTCGATCTGGGCCTCGGAGGCCAGCAGCACGGAGAGGAACTCCCGGCGGGCCCGCAACTCGGCGAGCTGATGCCGCATCATCGCGCTGCGCTCGCCCTTGCGCCGGTGTGAGGGCAGGACGCCGACGGGCGGTCACCTCGGCGGCCGGGACGAGGGGTCTCACCGGGCAGAGTGAGCTCGAAGGAGTGGCGGCGGCGGTGCCGACGGGCCGCCCGTCCGCCGTCAGGTCGAGCAGGCAGCGGTCCATTTCGAGCGCCGACCACCAGAGCCCGCCGCCCTCATAGGTCGTGGAACGCATCTCCATTGCCGCCGCTGCCTGCTCGAAATACCGGCACCACGACGCGTGGTGTCCGGCCACAGTGCAGCGTTGCCCCGTGGCCAGGGCAAGCGAATTACGGCCGGGCCCACGGCCGGTCAAGGGGTCCTCCGCGACGGGAAGCCGGTCGATCGCCTCGAACAACGACAACGGCACCCGCACCTCCGGCGCGCCGGGTACGGCGGGAGCCAAGGCGACCGTGGACATCCCTGGACCTGGTCACGGGATCGGACTTCGGCCGAGGTGCCATTCCAGCCAGTCTGCTGCAGCACGCCGGTAGAGCCGCCGGTTGTCCGCTCGCAGGAACTCGTGGCCCTCGTTCCGCAACGTCAGTTGCTGCGCCGTTACTCCCCGGTCGCGCGCCGCGCGGACGAACTGCTCCGACTCCGTCGGTGGCACGTTGGTGTCGTGCTCGCCGTGGACGGCCAGCACAGGAGCGCGCAGTTGATCGACGCGGCTCATCGGCGACAGCGTGCGGAGCAATTCCCGGTCGTGTTCGGGGTGACCGTACTTGGCGGCGGCGGACTGCGCGATCCACGGTTCCGTACCGGCGAAGAACGTGGCGAAGTCCGACATCCCGCAAACGGCGACCCCGGCACGGAAGAGGTCCGGATGCCATACGAGGGATGCCATGGTGAGGTAGCCGCCGTACGAGCGACCCATCACCCCCAGTCTCACGGGGTCGGCGTACCCGAGCGAGACCACGTGTGCGGCGCAGTCGGCAACGTCGTCGATCGCCGCGAACCGGCCGGCGCCGAGGTCGGCGTCCACAAAGGACCGCCCCCAGCCGGACGAGCCGCGGACGTCGGGGGCGAACACGTCCAGGCCCCTGCCGAGGAGCTCGTGGTAGAGCGGGCTGAACACTGGCCGTTCCTGTTCTTCAGGGCCGCCGTGGAGGTGGATGACGCACGGGGCAGGGCGGCCCAGATCCTGGCTCGGCGCTCGGTAGTACCAGCCTCCGAGCGTCAGACCGTCCCGGGCACGGCAGCGCAGGGGCACCGGGCGTACGGGAGGCCGCCCGGGCGGGACCGCGTCCTCGTCCCGGGCCGACCAGCCGGCGCGTGCGGGCACGAGGCCTCGGTCCAGTTCCCAGATGCCGGGCCTTCTCCGGGATCCCGACAGGGCGACGAACAGTCCACCGCGCTCCAAGGGCGCGATGCGGGTCACCACCTCGTGGGGCAGCACCGGGCGATGGTGCGGTCCGACGCCGCCGTCCCGGCCGGAGAAGGGAAGTCCCACGCTCTCAAGCTCTGTCGCGCCGTGCACGTTCCAGGCGAGAACGGCCCACCGGCCGTGGTCGGGCACGCTCAGCAGGTCGAGGGCGGACTTCTCGCGTTCGACCGCGACGGACACGCCATGGCACGCGCCCCCCTCATCCAGCCTGATCCGCAGGAGGGCCGCGAACTCCCGTTCCGTGTCGCTGCGCAGCCATACGGTCCGCGCGTCGGCTGAGAACCGGCCGATCCAGGGGTCCCCATCAGCGACGTGCAGGGAGAACGTGGTGCGGCCTGAGGAGGTGTCGACCACAAGGGCCTCCCGTAGGCCGCGCGGACCGCGGCGAACGAGCGCGAAGCGACCGTCCGCGCTCGTGTCGCACACGCGGAGGGAAGCGGCTCCCTCCTCGCCGCACAGCAGTACGGGCGCGTTCACTCCGTCCGGGTCGACCAGGTAGGCGGCCAGCCCGTCGCTTCGGGCCGGGCCGAGGTCCGGGACCAGTGCACCGTCTGCGGCCGGGCGGCGACCCGCCCCGAGCACGGACGGTGGTGCGGGGTCTTGCCTGACGACCTCGTGCGCGGCCCCTCCTCCGAGCAGGGTCGCGGGGCCGCCGCGTTCGGACCATGCCGCGCCGGGGGTCCTTCCACCGGCCGCCGACGCACCGTAGGCGTCCGGCGGAGGGTGCCCTGGCCCACCGTGCTCCGAGCCCGCCGCGGAAGGCTGGGCGACCGTAACGGCGAGGGCGGTCCCGTCGCGGGTCCAGCACCCGAGGTGAGCCGAGCTTCCCGGCTCGGCTCCCGCGAGCACCTGGCGTCCGGTTCCGTCCGGCCGTACCACCAGGACCCGGGTGTGCTCGCCGCCGCCTGGCGCCGAGGTGTACGCGATCCAGCGCCCGTCGGGTGACCACGAGACCTCGGTCACCGGTTCGGGGTCACCGTCCAGCACATGGGCCTCCGCCCCCCGCGCGGGCCCGCACCACAGCTGCGGGACCCCTGCGCGGTCGCAGATGAACGCCACGTGCTCACCCGTGGGATCGGCCGACGGGTACCAGCACCCGTGGGCAGCGAGGACGGTCGGCGGGTCGGGGCTGCGGTGGTCGGGCATCCGAACCGGCACGGGGGCCGGCACGGGGCCTGGCCCGCGGCCCGTCGCGGACGCCGGGGCATCAGGGAGGTCCGCCGTCCCGCCTGCCGTACCAAGTGGGTTCTGCGGGGGCATGGCCGCCTCTCCCAGGCTTCCGCTTCCGAAGGTTCCTGCCACTCAGTGGATGTCGTGGGCCTGGAGCCAGATTTCCAACAACGCCACCTGCCAAAGGGTGTTGGCCCCACGTTTGGCGCGATAGCGGTTGGGTGCCGCGAGCAGCTCGTCCACGAGGCGCTCGTCGAAGATCCCGCGCCGGCGCGCTTCCGGGGCCGCCAGAGCGTCCCGTACCCGAGCCAGCACGGGCTCGGCCATGTGCCGCACCGCCGGCACCGGGAAGTAGCCCTTCGGGCGGTCGACGACCTCGGGAGGCAGGACCGTGCGTCCGATGTCCTTGAGTACGGCCTTGCCGTCCTGCGCGAGCTTCAACCGCGGCGGACAGGCCGCGGCCAGCTCGACGAGCTCGTGATCCAGGAAGGGCACCCTCGCCTCCAGACCCCAGGCCATCGTCATGTTGTCGACCCGTTTGACCGGGTCGTCGGGCATGAGCGCGTGGACGTCCATGCGCAGGGCGGCGTCGAGGGAGGTCTCGGCTCCGGGGCCGGCCATGTGGCTGCGGACGAAGTCCATCGAAGCGTCGTGGCCGGCAACGAAGTCCGGGTGCAGCATGGCGATGAGATCGGCGTGCGTCCGGTCGAAATACACATCGGCGTAGGTGTCTGCGGCGCCCGACCGGGTGGCCGAGGCGATCCGCGGATACCAGTGGTAGCCGGCGAACACCTCGTCCGCACCCTGGCCGCACAGCACGACCTTGACCTTCTTGGAGACCTGCTCCGACAGCAGGTGGAACGCCACGGCGTCGTGGCTGACCAGCGGCTCGCTCATGGCACCGATCGCGGCTTCCAGCGCGGACGGGAGCCGGTCGGACGGGATCATGAACTGGTGGTGGTCGGTCGCGAAACGGTGGGCGACCATGTCCGAGTACCGGAATTCGTCCCCGTCCTCACCGTGCGCCGCCTCGAAGCCCATCGCGAAGGTCGCGAGATCGGTCTGCCCCTCCTCGGCGAGCAACGCCACGATCAAGCTGGAGTCCAGACCACCCGAAAGCAGCACGCCCACGGGGACGTCCCCGATCGTGCGCCGCCTTACCGCCGTGCGCAGCGCCTCGTGCACCGCTTCCTGCCAGAGCACCGGGTCCTCGCCGAGCTCAGAGTGCCGGGTATACGACGGCTGCCAATAGCAGTGGTCACGGTGGGTACCGTTCCGCTCGATGACGCGGACGGTCGCCGGCAAGATCTTCCGGACGCCGGCGAGCACGGTGCGGGGCGCCGGGACCGTGCCGTGCCAGCTCAGGTACTGGTGGAGCGCCACCGGGTCGAGGGACGTGTCGACTCCCCCACCCGCCAGCAGGGCGGGCAGGGAGGAGGCGAAGCGGAGGCGGTCACTGTCCTGGGCGACGTACAGGGGCTTGATGCCCAGCCGGTCACGACCCAGTACGACGCGGCCCGTGTGGTGCTCGACCACGGCGAAGGCGAACATGCCGACGAGAGACTCGACGCACTCCCAGCCCCACTCGGCGTACGCCTTGACGACCACCTCGGTGTCGGAGCGGGAGAAGAAGCGATGTCCCAGCCCCTCCAGTCGGCCACGCAGCTCACGGTGGTTGTAAATGCAACCGTTGAAGACCACGGTGAGACCCAGCTGCGCGTCGGTCATGGGCTGAGCACCGCGCTCGGACAGATCGATGATCTTCAAGCGGCGATGGCCCAAGGCCACTGAGTCCTGCGACCACGCTCCTCTGCCATCGGGACCCCGGGGCTCCAGCGCATCGGTCATTCGCTCCACAGCCGCGAGATCGGGTCGCCGGCCATCGAAACGCATCTCTCCGCTCAGGCCGCACACGGGGCACCCACCGCCAGGACAGCGCTTCGGGAGCGCCGCCCCCTCGGGACCTCGCTCTCCGCGGAGGACCGGGGCACGTACACCATCACTGCACTCCTGTTATCAGTTCGACCGACGCCGGGCAGATTTAATCGAACGGGCGATCGACATGCAAGGCGCATGCCCGCCCGGGCACCCTTCAAAACGGACACCCACCCGCGCCGCCCCATGCACCGAGGCCACCCGGCCACACCATGAGTCATGTCCGATATGGTACGAAACATTACGCTTCGTGCGCATGGGCGGCAAAATCCGACCTCGCGCAGCAAAGAGTCGCCGCCATTGTCGGCACGAAGGACGAGTCCAAGAGCCGGGCAAGGGCCGCAAGGCGCAGCAGCGTCCCCACAGGCCCGGCCAGGGCCCGGTCCACCTCGAGCCCGGCACCCCGTCCCGCGGCAAGGGGCCCGACGACAAGATCAAGCCCCGAGGGCGCCGGCAACAGCAACAGCCCTACCACCGGCGACAAGTTCACCTACGATCCGGACACGACCGCGCCGACTGCCTCCGCGAGCATCTCGGCGCACCCAACGGCGCCGGCTGGAACACCTCCGGCGCACGATCGGGACCTCAATGAGCGCGTCCTCATTCCGGGCGGCAGTGGATCGTGCCGTTTCCTGCGGAAAGGGCCGCCTGGAGGGCGGCTCCTTTCACTCGCCCTGGTCCGTTCGCGCGTCTTCATGCTCCGTCCGGGCTGTCCGCCCGCCTGTACGGATCACGCCGGGAAGCAGACGGCGGTTGCACATGGTCGGCTGGGCTCGGCTGGTTGCGGTCCCCTGACGGCCGGCCGTACACAGCAGAAGGAGGAATCCCCGATGTCTCGTCGGCATGTCCCGGCCATCCTCGGCCTCGTGGCGGGCGCGGTGGTGGCGGTCCCCGCCCCGGCCGCTCACGCCGCCACGGTGCAGGTTCGCTGCTCGGTCCCGGACCTCGTCGCGGCGATCAACGCGGCGAACAGCTCACCGGGACCGGACACGCTCCAGCTGGCGCGCAAGTGCACGTACAAGCTGACATCGCCGGACCCCGTGAACCCCGGCAACGGGCTGCCGGTGATCACCAGTGAGATCACCATCGACGGGCGCGGGGCCACGATCAGGCGGGACGAGCGCGGGAACAAGGTGCCGAAGTTCCGGATCCTCTTCGTCGGTCCGACGGGAAACCTCACGCTCACGCACACGACGATCAGTGGCGGCTTCGCCACGGACTGCCCTGCCTTCCCCGACCCCCCGGGCCTGGCCTGCGGCGGCGGCATCTCCAACTCCGGGACCATGAGGGTGACCCGCAGCAAGTTCATCGGCAATACGTCCAAGTCCGACGTGTTCGCCCAGGGCGGCGCGATCGACAACCCCGGCACCGGAAGCGTGAGCGAGACCGAGGTGACCGGAAACCATGTGATCTACAGCGGGAGCGCCGTCGGCGGTCTCGCCGCGGGCGGCGCCGTCGCGAACGACGGTCCGCTGACGGTCACCGGCTCCCGGCTGACCGGGAACACTGCGACCGTCACGGCCGACACACAGAGCATTGCCTTCGGGGCCGGCATCATCAGCTTCGCCGAGACGACCATCGAGAACACGGTCATCAGCAAGAACCGTTCCTTCGCCCCGGGTGGAATCGCGCGTGCCACCGTCTCCAACGGCATTCCGGAGCCCGGCAGACTGACCGTGACCGGCGGCGCCATCAGCAACAACACATCGGACGCTCCGCACGGTGTCGCCCAGGGCGGCGGTATCGCGAACAACTCCCTGATGACCGTGAGCGGCGTGAAGATCAGCGGCAACCGGGTAGTCGCCGAAAACGGCACCGCGCGCGGTGGTGGCATCCGCATGGGCCCGTTCGGCACACTCGACCTGACCGACAGCCACATCACCGGTAACACCGCCAACGCACTGAACGGCACGGCCCAGGGCGGCGGCCTCGACAACCCTGACGGCGGCACCCTGACAGCCAAGCGCAACAAGGTCCTGCGCAACACGGTCACCGCGAAGAACGGCACCGCTCAGGGCGGCGGCCTCTACCACGCCGGGGGAACCACGGGACTGGGCACCACCACGCTGGAGGAGAACACCATCACCCACAACCGGGCGGGCGACGGCGGCGGCATCTTCAAGGCGTCCGGCATCCTCACCCTGAACGGCGACGTCATCCGCGACAACCAGCCGAACAACTGCAGCCCTGCCGGCGCAGTCCCGGGCTGCACCGGCTGACGTTCCGTGGAGGCATTCGAACTGCTGTGAGCAATCCGAAGAGGAGGGCTGGGTGCACCTGGCCGTGGGGCGGCTTCAGTCGTCGCGCCCGGCACCGCGATCGGGTGCGCTCATGTCCCCCGTCCTGGGCGTGCCGTCGGCGAGCCCGTAGCGCAGGTACACGGTGCCCTTCGGACCGGCTACCGGCGGTTCGAGGAGCGTGACGTTGGTGGGCACCGCGCCATCGTCGAACACCTTCTTCCCGACGCCGAGCACGATCGGATGCAGCCAGAGGTCGAGACGGTCGAAGAGCTTCTCGCGCAGGAGGGTCTGCACCAGGTTCAGGCTCCCGACGACCTTCACGTGCTCGTGCCGGTCACGGATCTCACGCACCGCGCCGGCCAGGTCCGGGCCGAGCTGTGTGGACCCGGCCCACGAGAGGTCGGGCCGGCCGCGAGAGGCCACGTACTTCGGGACGCTGTTGAAGAATGAGGCCCATGGCCTACTCCCGATGAATTGGTCGTCCCGTTCGGGCGGGTAGGCCTGTCGGCGCCGGCAGACTCATCGCTGCAGGGCGCGAGGCAGAGCGGGGCGGAGCGCTGACCCGGCCGCGCGGACCGAGGGGCATCATGATCCACATGACTCACGCAGCGCCCTCCGCCTCCGCCTCCACCTCCGCCTCCCCCTCCGCACGCGTCTTCCCGCCCACCGGCCGTCGCGTGCTCGTCAGCGGTGCCTCGCGCGGGCTCGGCCGTGCGCTCGCTCAGGCGTTCGCCGCCAATGGCGACCTGGTAGCCGTCCACTTCGGCTCGCGGCGCGAGGAAGCCGAGGAAACCCTCGGCTCCCTTGTCGGTACGGGGCACGTGCTCGCCGGAGGCGACCTGTCCACCCCGGACGGTGCGCACGCCGTCGCCGAGGCAGCGGTCGGAGGACTCGGCGGGCTGGACGTACTCGTCAACAACGCCGCCGTGAACCTCCCGCACCCGCTCGCCACCACCTCGTACGAGGACTGGGCGGCCGCCTGGCAAAGTCACGTATCCGTCAACCTCCTCGCGACGGCGAATCTCTGCCACCTCGCGGCTTGCCGGATGATCGGGCAGGGCGGCGGTGGCCGGATCGTCAATGTCGGCTCGCGCGGGGCCTTCCGTGGCGAGCCCGACCATCCGGCCTACGGGGCGACGAAGGCGGCGGTGCACGCGCTGGGTCAGTCCCTCGCCGTGCACCTCGCCCCGTACGGAATCGGCGTCGCCTCCGTCGCACCCGGGTTCTTCGAGACGGAGCGGGTCGCGCACCGGCTGAGCGGGGCGGAGGGCGAGGCGATCCGCGCCCAGAGTCCGTTCGGGCGGGTGGCATCGGCGGACGAGATCGCGGAGGCCGTGCTGTGGCTGGCCTCACCGGTCGCCGAATGGGCCTCGGGGACGGTCCTGGACCTCAACGGGGCCTCATACCTGCGTACGTGAGGCAGCCGCCCAGGCGCCGCCGTGTTGACCCGCGCCCGCCGGCATGGGGCCCGGCGTTGTGCTCGCGTGAGTGCGGGCCGCCTGCGGGCCGGACGGCGCCCCATGGCTGCCTTGGGCGCAGTGAAGTCTCCGGGGTCATGACGGGAAGGCGGGACACTCCGCAGACGCCGGTGTGGCGCACCGGCCGATCTGACAGCAGCAGGAAAGGTCGAACGCCGGCCTCCTTGGAGCACCCTCCGTAGGAGCCCTCCCCCGCCGGCCGGCTCGGTACAGCACCGTCAGCCCACCGGCACACCGCCGCGGTCTGCGTCCCGAAACAACGCCGCAGTGAGCGCCGGATCCACCGCGGTGGAACCTCCACGGTGATCTTCACGACCTGTGACCCACCGTTCGGTCTACGCCCCTTCAGGCTAGCTCCGAAGGGCCTGCTTCCCGCCCCGCCCGTAGCGTGATGCCATGAGCTGGGTCCCGAGGCCGGGCGCGGGCCACGAACGTCAGCCGCTGACGGCGGACCCGGGCGAGTTCCAGGCCGGCGTCGGCAAGCGCCTCGACGACGTCGCCAAGATCCTCGCCGGCGCCCTGGTCGCCGTCGCGGGGATCAAGACCACCCTCGGCCTGACGAGCGATGTGGTCTTCGTCGCCCTCAACAACGAATCCTGGCCCATCTACGTCGCCTCCCTCTGCGCCATCCTGGCTATCGCGTGCAGCGTCGTGGCCCTGCTCATCCACCCCACCCGCCGGGGCAACGTTGGGGAGACCATAGTCCTGGTGCTGGGAGTGATCTTCTACATGGCGGCGTTGATCGTGGCCGTCGTCGGCGCCGCCCAGGCGGCGGGCGGGAACGGGCGCCCCAACGTCACCCACGTCGTCATCGAGGGCCACAGACCCGATCTGAGGCTGAACTTCGACGTCCACGCGGACGGTGTCGATAGGTGGGCCACCATCGACGTGTACGTCAACGGCGTGAACAAAGACGGAGAACCAGTCGGGAACGAAAACCTGTACGAGAGCACCCTTCGACCCAATGACAAGGGCGAGGTCGCCCAGCGCGTCAGCGTGCCCGTCTCGGTCCCGCGGAACGCATAGGGTATCCAGGTCACCGCACTCACTGCGAGCGGGGAGATGGCCTGCGAGGTCCGTTCATCGCGTGCCCCACCTGCGTGACACTCAAGCTGCCATAGCCCGCCGGGCCCAGCTGCGTATAGGGGGAAGCTGCCGGTCGCCGCGTGCCAGTGTGCCGCCCTACCCCTCACCAGCTCAGCAAACTGTGAGCTTGGCGAGCTGGGTGAGCGCGGGCTCCACCATGACGACGCGCGCGGCGCGCGGAGTGGTCAGGCAACGCGGGACTGCTCGTCCGCGAAACGGGCGAGGTGAGCGTCGCGAGCGGTCTCCCACAGCACGCCGGTCTCCGGGGACGGGTAGCCGTTCGCGGCGATGTCCTCGAGCGCCGAGGCGAGGACATCGACCTTCGCGCGCTGGTCGGCCGCGTACGCGAGGACGGACGCGGCGGCGTGCTCGTCGAGGGGCTGGCGTTCGGGCACGGGCGCGGGCACGGGCGCGGTGGCCGGCTGCTGGCTCATCCGGGACTCCTGGGCTGTCATCTGACGTGTGTCACCACGGTATCGCCGGGACGGGCCGCCGGACCCCGGTACGGACGAATCGGGGTCCGGCGACCCCCGCCGACCGCTCACACGGCAGCCGCCGCCGACCCGGCTGAGAACCTCGGCATGTCCTCCAGCATGACGTCCAGGCGTAGCAGCTTGGACCGCAGCGGATGCCGGAAGACCCCGCCCCGGTCAACGGCCTGGTCTGCGCTGATCTCCGCCGCCAGGTCTCTTTCGGATCTTTTCGGCCGAGCCCGCGGCGTCTGCTGCCGTGCACGGCAAGGCGAAGTACCGACTCGTTGACGTACTCGGGCATCCCGTCAACGCGGCGAGGTACGGTGCCGGGCGTTCGCGGGCCTCAATCAGGCAGCCGAGGAGGTTGAGGTCGAGGCGGGCGATCCCATCCCGGAAGGGCCCGTGCCGGTCGACCTTCTCGCCGACCCGTCCGAGGAGCTGCCCCGTTCCTCGATCGACGACGAACGGCGAGGCGAGCGGGAGCAGAGCGGCTGCACCGATCCGGGCGAGTCGTCAGGCCTCGCCCGCCGGCGGGCCGGGAGCACGCCTGGCCTCCGGCAGGGGCGGGTAGCGCAGCGCCGCAGGTCGGGTACACCGATCCCGAGGTGGCGCGGGTCGCTCTCAGGTAGGCGCGCTGCTGCTCGGCGCGGACGGGGTCGCCAGTGCAGTCAGCGCGGCCCGGAGGTCCTGGACCGGGTGGGCCCCCGCCGCCGCGTCGTCGTGGCTCACGCTTCCTCCTTCCGTACGCGGCCGCTCATGGCGCGGGAACGGGCGCCGCGTTGCGCGCCCCCGGCACCGCCTTCGCCTTCGCCTTCGGCTTCGGCCCACTGATCCGTCTGACTCGTCAATCGTCGCAGCAGCGCCCAGGGAGGCCACCCTGGCCGCCGCCCGGCTGCTGGAATCACTCGGCCACCAGGTCGACGTAACCATCGTGAATCTCGGCGTGAGCTGGGAGGAGTTCGTCCTCGCCAACGCCCGCCTGTGGTCCGCGAACCTGGTGACGTGGATCGACGGCTTCGCCGGGGCGTTCGGCCGCCCCGTGGACGAGTCCACCGTCGAACCTGAGATGCTCGCGAGCTACCGGTGGGGACTCCGGGTGAGCGGCGCGGAGTTCGTGCACGCCCTCGACGTACGCAACCGGGTCGCCCGCTCGATCGGCGGCCATTTCGGGGACCAGGACCTGCTGCTGACGCCCACCCTCCCCGAGGTGCCGGTGACCCTGAACACCTACGGCCAGGGCGCGGAGAATGCTGACGGGCTGGGCTGGCTGGAGCACCTGTTCTACCGCTCGCCGTTCACCGCCGCTTTCAACGTCGCCGGCACGCCCGCAATGTCGGTGCCGCTCGCGTTCGACCCGGCGAGCGGCATGCCGATCGGTGTCCAGTTCGCCGCAGGCTACGGACGCGAGGACGTGCTGTTCCGACTCGCCGCGCAACTGGAGAAGGCGGCGCCTTGGGCGGAGCGCAAGCCTGCCGTGTGGGCGGGCGCAGCCCCGTCCGCCCGATCCCCGCAGTCCCCCGGCCCTGGCCCCGGCTTTTCGGCGGACCGCCAGGTCCGCGCAGCAGGCCTACCGCAGCCGCACACCTTCACCCCGCGCGGCCTCGCTCCCCTACGCCACCGTGTGCGGCACCCAGACGGCAGCATGGAAGGGGCCGTTGGCAGTGAACGGGTCAGCGGACGGTAGTGCTGCGCTGCCTGCGACGACGCCCTGGCGGTTGACCTGCGTCGCGGAGGAGTTGAGGCCGCCGAGGGAGGCCAGGTAGGTGAAGTCGCCGTTGTCGACGCGGGCGACGAAGGCGAAGGAGTTGGGGGCGAAGTTGTCACCGACCATGACGTTCCCGGCGATCTGCTTGACCTCGGTGACACCACGCCCGGAGCCGATCGCGGCGCTCGTGTGTGTCATGAGGTCGAACGAGCTGGAGAGCAAGCCGTCGCCGCCGGCCACGGTGCTCCCGCTGATCAGCTGCGCGGTCAGGAAGTGGGACCCCAGGTCCGTGCGGATGCCGGTGCGGAGGTCGTAGGCGTATCCGGTGAGGCCGTTGCGGGCCGTTCGAGACTGACCGACCACGGTTGAACCGCTGATGTCGTTGGCCGTGCTGGAGCTACCGCCGAGGGTGCCGAGATCGGACATCGTCCGGGTGCGCAGGCTGTACGCGAACGCGTGGGTGACCACGTCGCCCGACACCGACGACGTCCCCACCACGGTGTCACCGTTGAGGCCGGTGATGTTGGTGCTGCTGCCGCCGAGTGACCGGAAGGGTTCACCGGGGTGGTGCCTTCGGTTGGTTTCAGGCGGGGGGCGTGAGTGAAGCCAGCGTGGTGGGGTGCACGGCGCCGGCTCCGGCGGAGCCGCGTAGCAGTTCGGTCAGGTCGTGGGGCCGAGCCTGCTCCGTGGTGGGAGCCGCTGCTGTGATGCGGTCCAGCCGGAAGCCCCGGCCAGCCTGTCGCGTGCGGCACCAGGCGATGAGGTACCACCGGCCGTTGGCGGTCAGCAGTCCGGCCGGTTCCACCGTGCGGTCGCTTTCGTGTCCTGCCGCGTCGATGTAGGACAGCCGTAGGACCGTGTTGGTGGTGAGGGCTTGTTCCACTGCGGCACGGACGGTGGAGCCGGCCGGCGAGGACAACGTAACGATCCGCGTGGCCAGTTCCTGTGCCGCCGCCGTGGCGGGGCCGGTCATCGAGGCCGCGATCTTCTGGGCTGCTGTGCGGGCAGCGCCGGCGTACGGGGTGAAGGCGTCGGTCGCGGCGAGGGCGACGGCCAGTGCCGAGGCTTCATCGGCGGTGAACTGGATCGGGGGCAGGGTCATCCGCGGGTCGATCGACCAGCCACCGCCTCGCCCGGGTGTGGTGCGTACCGGGACGCCGGTCTCCATCAGCGCTTGGAGGTCGCGCTGCAGCGTACGCTTGCTGAGCTCGAATCGTGCGGCGAGCGCCGCGACCGTCAACGGCCGCGGTGCCGCCGCACGCAACTCCTCCACCAGTGCGTACAGTCGGGCGGTGCGGTTCATGCCGACGACGCTACCGTCCGGTGGTGGACAGGAAGTCCTGCTGGCGCCGCAGTTCCCGCTCGGTGACGGTCAGCGGGAACAGGGTGAAGCCGTGCATCGCCCCGGCGACGACACCGAGTTGCACGGGCGCGCCTGCCGCCTGCCACCGCCCGGCCAGGAACAGCGAGTCGTCCAGCAGTGGATCCTCGGTGCCGACGACGATCCGGGCCGGCGGCATGCCGGCGAGGTCGGCGAACAGCGGCGAGACCTCGGGATCACGGCGCTGCTCCGCCCTCATGCACGGTGTGAACAGCTCATAGGTCCGCCGCAGTGTGTCGGTATTGGTCAGCAGCCGCTTGGCGCCGAACGATCGCTGGCTTGGTGTCATTGACAGGTCGTAGGGGCCGAAGAGCAGGTGGGCCGCCCGGAACGCGCCGGTGATGCCGTGCCGGTCACGAAGGCGCAGCAGCGTCACGACGCTGAGGTGGGCCCCGGCCGATTCGCCGCCGATCAGCAGCCGTTCGGTACCGAACTCGGCCGTGGCGTGCTTCACCAGCCATCGGGCAGCCGCTTCGCAGTCGTCGGGCCCGGCGGGGAAGGGGTGTTCCGGCGCGAGGCGGTAGTCGACGCTTACCACGGCCAGCCGTGCCTGCTCGGCGAGCAGCCATAGTCTCTCGTCCTGCCCGTCCGCGGAACCGAACATCCAGCCGCCTCCGTGGAAGTGCAGGTACACGCCGTCAACGTGGTCCGGCACAAAGGCCCGTACCCTCACCCCACCCTCAACGACGCGGTCTTGGCCGTGCGGCAGTCTTACCGGTGGCGTGTCGCCACCGAGCCGGTTACGCCGCAGGGCGGCCAGCAGGGCTGCGTCTGGCGTCTCTTCGCGCGTCGGCCGGCTCACGGCAGCGGCCTCGAATTGCTCGTTGAATGCCAGGGTATCGGCGAGGCAGTCCTCATCTGTGATCGTCATGCTGCCAACGGTCACATCCGTCCGCGACAACGTCCTGTCACCCTTTCTTGGTGAGCCGCGTCACGCTCCTGTCGCATCGCCAGCCACGCCACCACCCAGGACGTCGTCCTGAACACCCCCGGTGCCCGCCAACGGCTCGCCAACCTGGCCGACTACGTGACCCTTCCCGCAAACCCCCGCCGCATCGTCATCGGATGCACATGCGGCCGGCACCGAGTCGTTGACCGGACTGCGGAATGAACACAGAGCGGGGCGCATCCCTCGCTCGACATGCTCGTCGCGATCCTCGAGGTGTGTGCCATGGGCTTCTGAGACCTCGGTCCGGGCGATCCGGCCGCTCGGACGGCTCAGCGTGTGAGGATGACGCGCTGGCGGATCCATAGGTCGCTGGTCGCAGCGGAGAGCAGGAAGTCCGCGACATCGGCACGGTTGATCCTCCCGCCGACGCGTCCTTGGGTTCCGTCCAGTGGGATCTTCTCGTAGTCGCCCGTGGCCTGGCCGTTGGCGAACATCACGGGCAGGGCAATGGTCCAGGCGCGGTCGCTGCGGGCGATGGTCTCATCGGCGATGCCCTTATCCGCCATGAGCGGGCCCATCACCAGCCTCGACGCCCCGGCCTGGAAGAGCGACTGGCGCCGGGCGGTGTCGCCCGAGCCGAGAGCCGAGAGCCAGACGCGACGCTCCACGCCGGCCGCGGCCATGGCCTCCAGGACGGGGCCGACGGTGCGCGTGGCGAGAGTGGACTTGTAGTCCTTGCCCGGTCCCAGGGCGCAGATGAGGGCCTTGCTGCCCCGAGCCGCCTCTACGACGTCCGCGGCGGAGGCGGCGTCGCCGATGACGACGGTAACGCGCTCGTCGTCGCGCTGCGGCAGCCGGGCCGCGTCACGGACCAGAGCGGTGACCCGGTGCCCGGCCGCAAGGGCCTGCTGGAGTACGTGCTGGCCGATGGGGCCCGTGGCGCCGAGGACGGTGAGCTGCATGATCAGGCTTTCTGTGTGCGGGCTGGTCCTTTGGGCGAGGCGCGGCACCGAGCCCGGGTTCCGGTGTGCCGGGCTCACGGCGATCAACTCGAGAGCCCCGCACTGCTCGGCGCACCGTGGCCGGGTGGTACGGCGCGGCACGGGGACGCCCGTACGCGACGGACCGCGGCGGGCGGCACACGATGTCGAGCAACACCGGGAACCCCCCGCCGGACGGAAGCGTGACTCGGCAAGACGCACCAGGCCGGACCGGTCACGAGCCTAGCGGCCCGCCCGGCCGCCAGTACCCGGCCAGGGCCACGTTGTGCCTACGGCGGGCCCGGACTGGCCTCATCGCTGGGCTGAAATGCAGCGCCACCTCTCTGCCGACAGGCATCGGTTAGGGCCTGATCCTTCGGCGAGCGGTGGCGCGGGGCATCCGCTGTCGCTACACCAGCGAGAACGCCTCGGTGTCAGCAGTCGCCGCGGTCGGCATGAGCACCAGCTGCAGAGCGACCTGCCGGATATCTCTTAACAGGGGCGGTGGGGTGTGGGGTGAAGGAGGCTCGTGTCCAGAGAGGCGAGGTCGGTACGGCCGCAGAGTGCCATGGCGGTCTCCAACTCGGAGGCCAGGATGGACAGTACCGCTCGCGCGCCCTCGGCCCCTGAGACGGCCATGCCCCACAGCACTGGCCGCCCCACCAGTACCGCGCGGGCGCCCAGCGCCAGGGCGACCAGCACGTCCGAGCCGCGGCGGATGCCCCCGTCGATGAGAATCTCGCAGCGTCCGGCGACGGCGCCGACCACCTCGGGGAGCGCGTCGAGAGCGGTGACCGAGCCGTCGAGCTGGCGGCCGCCGTGGTTGGACACCACGATCGCAGCTACCCCCAACTCGGCTGCGCGGGCCGCGTCCTCGGCGGTGAGCACGCCCTTGAGAACGATCGGAAGCCGGGTCAGCGAGCGCAGCCAGGCCAGATCGTCCCAAGTGAAGGCAGGGTCGATGCGGCGGGCCAGCTGCGAGGCCAGCTCGGCCGAAGAGCCGTCGGCGGGGGTGTCGGGGAAGTTCGCCGGTGTCATTCCAGGGGGGAGGGCGAAGGCGTTGCGCAGATCCCGTACTCGGCGCCCCCTGACCGGGGCGTCCACGGTGACGACGAGCGCCCGGTACCCGGCCGCCTCAGCCCTCTTGACCAGATCCTCGCTGACGCTGCGGTCCCGGAAGACGTACAGCTGCAACCACAACGGTCCCCGCGCCACCCGTGCGATGTCCTCGAGTCGTGTGGTCGCGAACGTGCTGACCACCATGAGCGCGCCCGTCTCTCCCGCGGCGCGGGCACAGGCCGACTCGGCTTCGGGCGTGACCAAGCCGTGGAAGCCGGTGGGGGCGACGGCGACGGGCAGGGCTACGGGGGAGCCGAGGAGTGTGGTGCGCGTGTCGCACCGGGAGACGTCGACGAGGACGCGCGGGCGCAGCCGGTAGCGCCGGTAGCCGGCCAGGCTCTCGCGCAGGGTCGTCTCATCCCCGCTGCCGCCGTCGATGTAGTCCCAGGCAGAGGCCTCGACCCGGGAACGCGCCGCAGTGTAGTAGTCGTCCAGCGTCACCATGCTCCGGCCGCAGCCACCGGGCGAGCTGTCAGGGTTGTCCTTGTCCGCTGCCACGGACATCACCTCACCAGGCCCGCCCACCGACAGGCAAGCCCGGTTCCGGCCAGCTGAGGTGACCCCCGGAGTATGGACGCAGGGGTTCATGCTGCGAGCTGGCGTTTCGCTGTCCTGTGGTGCTGCTGTTCGAACTCGATCGGGGAGAGGTAGCCCAGCGCGCCGTGACGCCGCCAGTCGTTGTAATAGGTGAGCCACTGGAAGCACGGGCCCGCGGCAGGGCTGCGGCTTCGGTCGCCGCCGTCAGCGCTGACCGGCGTGAGCACGGGCGTGCCTTCCCGACCGGTGCTGCGAACACCGGCCTACTCGATGACCGTCAATCGATCACTCGGGAAGGTACGTCCTCCCCGAGCCCGATCCACAGGTCTTGAGCATTGCTCAATCCGGATTGGTCCGCCGGGCTATCCCCAGGAGCGCCCGGAGCGGCCCCGCCCTAGCGTGGAACCCATGGCACTGGACTGGAACACACTCCTTGTCGACCAACTCGACTGGCACTGGCAGCACCATCTGCGCGCACGTCTGGACGGCCTCACCGACGACGAATTCTTCTGGGAGCCCGTACCGGACTGCTGGACCGTGCGCCCGCGCGGGACCGGCACGGCCCCGGTGCAGGGCGGCTCCGGTGACTTCACAATCGACTGGTCCTATCCGGAGCCGGTTCCCGCGCCGGTCACGACGATCGCCTGGCGCCTCGGGCACATCCTCGTCGGCGTGCTGGGCGCGCGCAGCGCCTCACACTTCGGCGGACCGCCCGTGGACTACATGACATACGCGTATCCGGGCACCGCGGCGCAGGCATTGGACCAGCTCGACGCGACGTATGCACGATGGGTCACCGGGGTGCGCGGCCTGGGCGAGGAGGGCCTGGCGCGGCCGTGCGGCGAGGCCGAGGGCGCGTACGGGAAGGAGCCGATGGCGACACTCGTGCTGCACATCAACCGCGAGACGATCCACCACGGAGCGGAGATTTCTCTGCTCAGGGACCTGTACGCGCACCGGACAAGGTAGGGCGACGTCCTTCACGTGGCCGGCGCGGGCGGTGGCGAGGTCGCGCAGGTCGGCCAAGGCCCTGAGTATGGCCGCGGCGCGCACTGTCTGTGTCATCCCCAGGCGGCGTGTGAGGGCTCCCGGCACAGTCTCGCGATCCTCGCCCGGGCTCGGCGCAGCTCGATGCCGTTCGGTGGGGCTGGGTTCGATGGGGTCACCTGGGTCTGCTACCACATCACGCCGACCGGCGAAACCCCTACTTCCAGAGGTCGCATGCCTCCGGGCAACGGCGTTAGCGTCGTTCCACCACGACAGGCCTGAGTCAACTGACCTTGAAGCACCAAGGATTGACGCACTGCCATCGTCTACCCCTTCACCAAGGAGCCCTCATGCACGTACGCAAGATGGCAGCCCAGATGGTCGCGGCGGCCACGGTCCTGGCAGGCGCCGTGATCGGCACTGCCGTCCCCGCCCATGCGGCCGGCGGATGCTGGAACGGAGGCTTCAACGTCAACAGCGGGGGCGACTACACGTACCGTGCGTACATGTGCCACAACCGCTCCGGGGCACCGGTGTGGGGCGCAACCAGGGACATGGACTATCCCAACACCGTGGTCGGTTACATGTACTCCAATCCCAGCTGGTTCGCCTGCAGGATCGACAACGGTCAGTACAACGGCAACGACATCCATCCGTATCGGTGGCTGCTGACCCAGGCCGACAACGGCGCGTGGGGCTGGATGAAGGACACCGACATCTCCTCCGAGACCAATCCGGTGCCGTCCTGCGAAGACTACTGGTCCGGCCGCCTCTAGCCACACCGCTCCCGTAGCACGGCCTCCTCGGCGCCCTTCACGTCACCTGGAGAATCCATGCACTTCCGCGCTGCCACGACCGTACGGAACACCGTCGTGCTGCTCACGGCCCTGTTGCTCGCGCTCGCGGCGAACGTCTCCCTCGCCGCACCGCAGGCACATGCCTACAACAAGTATTGGATCACGACGTTCACCCTGGCGAGCGGATACCCGAACCCGGTCTGCGGAACGAGCAACGGACATCCGTGCGGACCCAACGGCTATCTCTACGCCGGAAGCAATTACGTCTTCTGCCGGGCTTGGGGAGCCGAAGTCAACGACGGCCAGGGAAACTTCAACCGTTGGTGGCTGTGGACCGACCTCGACACCCCCGCCGGCAGCCAAGGCTGGGTGTCGGCCTACTACCTGTCCGGCCAGGGGAACGATCAGGCCGACTACTGGAACGGGAGCCGCTGGGTGTCCATCCCGAGCTGCTGACCCAAGATTGACGGCAACCCCGGCGGAATCGGGGTTGAAACACCACACCTACCTCCCTGGAGCGCAGATCTGACACCGCACGGGCCGAAACATGCTGTCCGGGAATCGGGGGCGGCGCACAGTATCACTCTCGTCTCAGTACAACAGTCCACAACCAATGGGGGATCCATGAGGGCCAAACGAGCCGTACTCAGAACCGCTTCCACACTCGCCATGGTGTCCGCGCTCGCGATGGGGACCGCACTGTCGGCACACGCCGCGAGCTACTCCGTCAGCTACGGGGCCAACTACGCAACCTATGACACCTCGACCCAGCGGTTCGAAGTCTGCGATATGGAACGAGACGGCAACGAGGTCTACATCCACTTCGGCAATGCGTACGGCAGTAACGAAACCGGAGAGTACGCCGACTACAACGGAAGCCAGGGCGGCTGCGGCTCCGGAAGCGTTGGATTGTACAAGTACATGAACATCTGTGAAGACAGAGTCGGCTGGGACGAGTGCCGCTCAGTGACCCTGAAGTCGTAAGAAGCCGTTGTCGTACCCCGATCGAGGGCGCTGATCGAACAAGGGTCTCCCGGCGGGGCGATCGCGGGCCAGTCGGTCCATGAAGGTTGATGAGGGGCCCGTTCGATCGGACGGGCCCCTCATTGTTGTCCTCCATGCGGCCTCCAAGCCTTGAGGCGGTCCATACCTGGTCCTCCACCCAGCCGTGTGCGGCCGGACCCTGCTCCAGATACCCGGCCAGCTTCTCCAGAGACCGCGGGGACAGACGGCACCGTGATCCGCCCGGACCGCGGGATGCCAGCGCCTGCACACCACCGTCCCGCCACAACTGGTGCCACTGACAGGCCGACTTCACGCTCACCCGCAGCCGCCGTGCGACTTCCGACGGCTTGATCCTCTGCTCGAAGTCCCAGAAGGCGCCGTGGAGGTCGCGCTTCTCGGCGACGACCGCCTCCTGGCAGGCGCCCTACCGGACCGGGCGGGTTTCGGGCAAGATGACCCGGCGCACCGGAGGTCACCCGCGGCCGTGACCCCCGCCCGGTCCCGACCGTGATCCGGAGGCCCCAGTGGCATGGCACGACGTCCAGGCGCGGCGTGACGAGCTGTACCGCGACCCGTATCCGCTCTACGACCGCGCCCGCCGGTCCGAGGGGCTGCTGTACGTACCCGAGTTCGACGCGTGGCTGGTGGCGCGCGACCGGGACGTGCGGGAAGTGCTGCTGCGCGTGGAGGACTTCTCCTCGGCCAACGCCCTGCTGCCGGACATCCCACTCTCGGAAGCGGCGCTCGGCGTCCTGCCTCGGGGGTTCGGGCCCCGTCCCACCGTCGTGTCCACCGACGCCGAGGCCCACAGGCGGCTCCGAGCCCCGTTGAACCGGGGGTTGTCCGCCGCCCGGGTGGCGGCGCTGCTGCCGTACGCCCGTGCGTGCGCAGGGGAGTTGGCGGACGGCTTCGCGGCGGACGGGGCCGCCGAACTGGTGGAGGTGTACGCCCGGCGGTTGCCCGGGATGGTGGTCGGACGGCTGATCGGGCTGGACCCCGCCGACGTGCCCGCTGCCGTGCGCGGCGGCTACCGGGCCGAGGAACTACTGTTCCGCCCACTGCCGCCCGAGGGGCAGGCGGCCGCCGCCGAGGACGTGGTCGCGCTCCAGCATCTGCTGGACGGGTACGTCCGCGACCGCCGCGCCCGGCCGCGGGACGACATGTGCTCGGCCATGGTGGCCGCCCTGGCCCCCGGTGACGCCGAGCTCACCCTCGAGCAGCGCCACGAACTGGTGACGAGCCTGCAGAACCTGCTCATCGCCGGATTCCTCACCACGAGCGCCCTCATCGGCACGACGCTGCTGCACCTGCTCGGCGACGACCGGCGGCAGTGGCGGATGCTCCGCGCCGATCCGTCTCTGGTCCCCGCGGCAGTGGAGGAGGCCGCCCGCCACGACACCGCCATCCAGGCATTCCGGCGGACCACCACCCGACCGGTGACCCTCGCCGGGACGGAACTGCCTGCGGGGGCCGCCGTAATGGTGGCGTACGGCTCGGCCAATCGCGACGAGGAACGATACGAGCGGGCAGGGGAGTTCGACATCACCCGGCCCGGGAACCGGCAGCACCTCGCCTTCGGGTACGGGCCCCACGGCTGTCCCGGCTCCCAACTGGCGCGCGAACAGCTCCGCCTGACACTCGAGCTGTTCCTCCGCCGCATGCCGGAACTGCGACTGGACCAGGGCCGTCCACGGCCGCAGATGGAGCCCACGCTGATCCACCGCTCACCGCAGGCCCTGTACGTCACCTGGTGACCCGGCGAGGCGCCGCCCGGCCCGACGGCTGCCCGCCAGGGAACCCGGAGGGGGCCGCGTGCGAGGATCCGCACTATAGACGACGAAGCCGTGTGGACGTACGGAACTACGGGGAAGCCCTCCGCGGGGCCCGATGACGTACTGCGCATGGTGCGCGATGCCGCCCGTCGGAGCCGGGCGGGCGCGTCGAGGCTCTGGCCGTCGAGTGCGTGCTGTGCGGCACCGGAGCCGACGAGTTCGAAGTCGCCAAAGGCGAGTGCTTCTGCGTGGGTTGCTGCATACCGGTCGGCATCAAGGACGGAGACATGTACCCCGCGCGTACCCGTGGATGGGCATCTCGGTCGGCCTGAGGTGCCCCGAGGACGGCGCGCTGTGCCGCTACGTCGACAACGCGCGTGTCCTGCCGGGCGCGACCTGACACCGTCGCCCTGCCCCGCCCGGTGCTGGTCGACCAGGGCGTACAGCCCGGACACCCGGGCGCCGCGGCGGTCGACGCCGACTGCGCCGCTCCGGCACCGGAGCCATCGGCCTGCACCTGCCGCAGACCGCCATCCGGCAGACCGTGTCCTGAGACCACCGACAGGGCCGAGTGGCGGAGTTCCGGGTGCCGGGGTCGTGGTGGGCGGCCACAGTGGGCGCGGAGGGGGAAGGGTGGCGCGGGCGGTGCCGCGCACGCGGGACGGCGCCTGTTGCGTGATGCGGGCCCGCGGCCAGGAACGGGAGAACGGGAGCACGGCGATGACATCGGACGCACCCATGCAGCTCGGAATGGTCGGACTCGGCCGGATGGGTGCCAATCTGGTGCGCCGGCTCATGCAGGACGGCCACCGGTGCCTCGTCAACGACGTCAGCCCCGACGCCGTACGGGCACTGGAGGGGGAGGGCGCGACCCCGGCCTTCTCGCTGGAGGAGCTCGTCGAGCGGCTGGAACGGCCCCGCGCCGTGTGGCTCATGGTGCCTGCGGGCGTGGTCCAGGAGACCCTGGACCGGCTGGCCGGGCTCCTGGAGCCCGACGACACGGTCATCGACGGCGGTAACTCCTACTACCGGGACGACATCACCCGGGCCGGGGCCCTGGCCGAGCACGGCATCCACTACGTCGACTGCGGCACCTCGGGCGGTGTCTGGGGCCTGGAACGCGGCTACTGCCTCATGATCGGCGGCGAGCGGGGTCCCGTGGAACGGCTCGCCCCCCTCTTCCGCACCATCGCGCCCGGCACCGGCAGCGCCGAGCCCACCCCCAGCCGGACCCGGACCGAGGGCACCGCGTCGCACGGCTACCTCCACTGCGGGCCCAGCGGCGCCGGTCACTTCGTGAAGATGGTCCACAACGGCGTGGAGTACGGGATGATGGCCGCCATCGCCGAGGGCCTCGCCATCATCAAGCACGCCGACGCCGGCCTGCGCTCGCGTACCGCCGACGCCGAGACCGCTCCCCTGTCCGATCCCGAGGCCTACCGGTACGAGATCGACGTGGCCGAAGTCGCCGAGGTGTGGCGCCGCGGGTCGGTCGTCGGCTCGTGGCTGGTCGACCTCACCGCCGACGCCCTGGCCCGCTCCCCACGGCTCGACGCCTTCACGGGCCGCGTGTCCGACTCCGGCGAAGGGCGCTGGACCGTGCTGGCGGCCATCGAGGAGAGCGTGCCCGCCCCGGTGATCAGCGCCTCCCTCTACCAGCGCTACGAGTCCAGGGGGCTCGGCGAGTTCACCGCCAAGGTGCTGTCCGCCATGCGCAGCGAGTTCGGCGGCCATGCCGAGAAGCGCCCCGGCGCGGACGCGTGAGGAGGCCCGCCATGGACAGGGATTCCGATACTTCCCAACCTCAGCCCCAGCCCCAGCCGCGCCCCGCGGACCACGTCGTCGTACTCTTCGGCGCGACGGGTGACCTGGCCAGGCGCAAACTGCTGCCGGGCCTTTTCCACCTCGCCCAGGCGGGGCTCCTGCCGCAGCGCTACCGCATCGTCGGCTCCGCCCCGGCGGCCGAGGCCCTGAACGACGAGCAGTTCCGCGCCCACGCGCGCCAGGCCGTGGCGGAGTTCGGCCGCTCGCGCCCCGAGGGCCCCGCGTGGCAGGAGTTCGAGGCCGCCCTGTCCTTCGGCGCGGCCGACACGGACGCGACCGAACCGCTGGTGACGGCGGTGGGCGAGGCCGAGCGGGCCGTCGGCGGCACGCCGCGGCGGTTGTTCCACCTCGCCGTCCCGCCCGTGGCGTTCACTTCCGTCATCGGGCTGCTCGGGGCCACGGGGCTGGCCCAGGACGCGCGTGTCATCGTCGAGAAGCCCTTCGGGACGGACCTCGCGTCCGCCCGCGCACTCAACGCGGCCGTCCACGCCGTCTTCGATGAGTCCCGGGTGTTCCGCATCGACCACTTCCTCGGCAAGGAGGCGGTGGACAACATCCTCGCCCTGCGGTTCGCCAACGGTCTCTTCGAGCCGCTCTGGAACCGCGAGCACATCAGCCACGTGCAGATCGACGTGCCCGAGCAGATCGACATCCAGGGCCGCGCCCACTTCTTCGAGGGCACCGGAACCTTCCGCGACATGGTCGTCACGCACCTGTTCCAGCTGCTCGGATTCGTGGCGATGGAACCGCCGGTCGCCCTCGAGGCGCAGTCGCTCCGGGACGAGCAGGTCAAGGTCTTCCGCAGCATGCGGCCCCTGGACCCCGCCCACGTCGTACGCGGCCAGTACACCGGCTACCGCGCCGAGCCGGGGGTCGATCCGGACTCGGACACCGAGACCTTCGTCGCGCTGCGCGTCGACATCGACAACTGGCGCTGGGCCGGCGTGCCCTTCCACCTGCGCTCGGGCAAGGCGCTGGCCGAGGGCCGGCACGTCGTCACCCTCGGCCTGCGCGAGCCCGTGCTGGGCATGTTCCCCCTGGACGCCCGGGAGGCGGCGGACGGCCGCGCCAACGAACTCGTCATCGACTTCGCCGACCCCGGCTCCATCACCGCCCGCTTCCTCGCCAAGGAACCCGGCCCCACCATGCAGCTCGCGGAAGCCGACATGGTCTTCGGCTACCGCAGCTCCTTCACCACCGAGAACTCCCTGGAGGCGTACGAGCACCTCATCCTCCAGGCCATGCTCGGCGACCAGTCCCTCTTCACCCGCTCCGACGGCATCGAACGCCTGTGGGAGGTCTCCGCGCCGCTGCTGGACGCCCCTCCACCCGTCGTCCCGTACGCCCCCGGATCCTGGGGGCCCGGGGCCGTCACCTCCCTCGTCGCCCCCCACCGGTGGCACCTGCCCGAACGAGACCGGCCCGGCGGGCGGTGAGGCGACGGACGCGTTGCTCCGAACGCCACACCCCCTCAGCCGCACGGGCTATCACGCGCGTCCTCCGGGCGCCGCACTGCCCGCCGGCCGCCACATCCTCCTAGCCTCGACGGCATGCTGGGACTCCCCGACCACGTCAGCGCCTGCCTCTTCGACCTCGACGGCGTACTCACCCGGACCGCGAAGGTCCACGCGGCCGCCTGGAAGGAGATGTTCGACGACTACCTGCGTCAGCGGGCCGACCGCGACGGTTCGCCCTTCGTGCCCTTCGATATCGTGCACGACTACGACGAGTACGTGGACGGCCGCCCCCGCGAGGACGGCGTACGCACCTTCCTCACCTCCCGTGACATCACGCTGCCCGAGGGCACGGTGAGTGACGGCCCCGACCAGGAGACGGTCCACGGTCTGGGCACCCGCAAGAACGACCTGGTGCTCCGCGCGATCCGCGAGCAGGGGGTGGAGCCCTACGAGGGCTCCGTGGCCTACGTGCGCGCCGTACGCGACGCGGGCCTGCGCCGCGCTGTCGTCTCCTCCAGCGCCAACTGCCGCGACGTGCTGGTGGCGGCCGGCATCGAGGACCTCTTCGAAGACCGTGTCGACGGCATCACGATCGCCGAGCAGGGATTGCGCGGCAAGCCCTCCCCCGACAGCTACCTGGCGGCCGCCCGCCTCTTCGCCGCCGACCCGCGCGATGCCGCCGTGTTCGAGGACGCGCTGGCCGGGGTGGCCGCCGGCAAGGCGGGCGGCTTCGGTTTCGTCGTCGGCGTCGACCGCACCGGTCAGGCGGCCGAACTGCGTGCGCACGGGGCCGATGTCGTCGTCACCGACCTCTCCGAGCTGCTGGACCGCGGGTGATCACTCACGAGAACTTCGCGACCGAACCCTGGCAGCTGCGGGAGACGGCCCTCGACCTCGATGTCCTCGCGCAGAGCGAATCCGTGTTCGCCCAGTCCAACGGCCATCTCGGCTGGCGCGGCAACCTCGACGAGGGCGAGCCCCACGGCCTGCCGGGCTCCTACCTCAACAGCGTCTACGCGAGCCACCCGCTCCCCTACGCCGAGGCCGGGTACGGGTATCCGGAGTCCGGGCAGACGACCGTCAACGTCACCGACGGCAAAGTCATCCGGCTGCTCGTCGACGACCACCCCTTCGACCTGCGCTACGGCGAACTCCTCTCGCACGAACGCGTCCTGGACTTCCGTACCGGCGTCCTGAGCCGGTCCGCGGAGTGGACCACGCCCTCCGGCCGGACGGTACGCCTGACCTCGCACCGCGTGGTCTCCCTCGCGCAGCGGGCCGTCGCGGCGATCTCGTACAGCGTCGAGACCGTCAACGGTCCGGCCACCATCGCCGTGCAGTCCGAGCTCGTCGCCAACGAGCAGTTGCCCACCGCCTCCGGCGACCCGCGCATGGCCGCCGCCATCGACCGCCCGCTGCTCCCCGAGGAGCACTACGCGCACGACACCCGGCTGCGCCTCGTCCACTGCACGGCCACCAGCGGGCAGCGCGTCGCGGTGGCGGCCGACCACATCGTGGAGGGCCCCGTCGGCACCGCGTGGGCCGCCGAGAGCGAACCGGACGTCGCCCGCCTGACCGTGACCGCCACCCTCGAACCCGGGCAACGGCTCGAACTCGTCAAGTTCGTGGCCTACGGCTGGTCGGCACAGCGCTCCCTGCCCGCCGTACGCGACCAGGTGGAGGGCGGGCTGGCAGGGGCCCGCACCACCGGGTGGCAGGGGCTGCTCGACGCACAGCGGGCCTGCCTGGACGAGTTCTGGTCCTCCGCCGACGTCGAGGTGGAGGGCGACGAAGAGGTCCAGCAGGCCGTCCGGTTCGGCCTCTTCCATCTCTACCAGGCCTCCGCGCGCAGCGAGCGGCGCCCCATTCCGGCCAAGGGCCTCACGGGCACCGGCTATGACGGCCACGCCTTCTGGGACACCGAGTCCTTCGTCCTGCCCGTCCTCACGCACACCGCGCCGTACACCGTCGCCTCCGCACTCGCATGGCGGCATTCCACCCTTCCCCGCGCGCTGGAACGCGCCCGTCAACTCGGTCTGGACGGGGCGGCCTTCCCCTGGCGTACGATCAACGGCGCCGAGTGCTCCGCCTACTGGCCCGCCGGAACCGTCGCCTTCCACGTCAACGCCGACATCGCCGCAGCCGTCGAGCGGTACGTGCTCTTCACCGGCGACCGGGAGTTCTACCGCGGTCCCGGACTCGACCTGCTGGTGCACACCGCGCGGCTCTGGCGCTCGCTCGGCCACTTCGACGCCGACGGCGTCTTCCACATCGACGGGGTCACCGGTCCCGACGAGTACAGCGCCATCGCACGCGACAACCTCTACACCAACGCCATGGCCCGGCGGAACCTCCTCGCCGCGGCGGACGCCGTCTCGCGCCACCCGGACCGGGCACCGGACCTCGGCGTCGGCGCCGAGGAGATCGCGGACTGGCGCAACACCGCCGCGCGGACGGCCATCCCCTACAACCAGCGGCTCCAGGTGCACGAGCAGTCCGACGGCTTCACCGACCAGGAACCCTGGGACTTCGACGGCACCTCCGAGGACCAGTACCCGCTGCTGCTGCACTTCCCGTACTTCGACCTGTACCGCAAGCAGGTCGTCAAGCAGGCGGATCTGGTTCTGGCCATGTTCACGTGCCCGGACGAGTTCACTTCCGAGGAAAAGGTCCGCAACTTCGCCTACTACGAGCCGCTGACGGTCAGGGACTCCTCCCTCTCCGCCTGCTGCCAGGCCGTGCTCGCCGCCGAGACCGGCCACCTTCGCCTCGCCTGGGCCTATACCCGCGAGGCGGCGCTGATGGACCTGGACGACCTCGAACACAACACGCGGGACGGCCTCCACATGGCCTCGCTCGCCGGCACCTGGATCGCCCTGGTCCAGGGCCTCGGCGGGCTGCGCGGCCTCCGTCCGGCCCCGGCCACACACCCGCAGGACCAGCCGTCCGGGATCCCGCAGGCCGAGGAACCGGAAGCCCCGGTACGGTTCGCACCGCGTCTGCCGTCCTCGCTGACCCGGCTGGCCTTCAACGTCCGTGTCCAGGAGCGGCTGATCCGCATCGACATGGGCCGGTCGACGGCCCGCTACACGCTCCTGTCCGGAGGGCCCCTCACCGTGATGCATCACGGCACCCGGGTCGCACTCACCATGGACACGCCGACGGACCTCCCCGTCCCACCCGCGCCCGACTCCCCCGAACCCCGCCAGCCCAAGGGCCGCGCCCCTGGCACCTGAGGTGCGCGGCAGGGCACGGAGATGCCGCCTCAGGGCCGCTCCGGACCGGCCGCCGTCACACGCGGAGGCCATGCCGTCGGGTCCAGCAGGCCCAGGACGTAGGCGCGGGCGATCAGAGCGGGGCGGTTGGGTACGTCGAGCCGCCGGCAGAGCCGGGTCACGTGGTAGTTGACCCCGTCGACGGTGAGGCCCACCGCGCGGGCGATGGCCGATCCCGACGCCCCCGCCGCGACGAGCGGCAGGATGCGCGCCTCCTGGGGGCTCAGGCCGTCGGCCGGGTCCTCCGGTGGCAGCTCGGGCCGGCCTCCGCTCGTTTCCTCGGTCAGCGAGACCAGCAGGCGGGGGATGTCGTCCTGCGGGTCGGAGACCGGTTCGACGGTGACCCGGCCGTGGCGGGCCGCCCCCCGGACCTGCCAGCTCACCTCGACCGGGTAGCGGGACCTGCGGCGCGAGCGCAGGGCCTCGTCCAGTCTGCGCAGCTGCCGGTCGTTGGTCGGAGTGAGGATGTCGAGGAGTCGGCGGCCTTCCAGTTTTCCCGGTTGGAGCTGCCATGCGGAGGCGAACGCGGGGTTCGCGCCGAGGATCAGACCGTACGCGTCGCTGATCGCCAGTGCCACGGGCGCCCTGTCGAACAGGCTGACGAAACGTGACCGCCAGGCCGCCGCCGCCTCGCCCAACGCATGCCGTGACGGCTGTGTCACGCGCTCTCCCTCTGCCACGGCCAACTGCCCCCGATCAAGGCCCGGAACGGAAAACACCACTACAAGAATAGGTAGTCGTCGTACGCGATCGCCCCGGCGGCCGCGTCACCGTGGACACGACACGGCATCCGGTCAGTGAGCGGGTGCACAGGTCCAGGCAATGACGTGACCAGAAGAGGCAGACGCCATGAGTGAATCGCACACCACCGGCACCGGACCCCTCGACGACGACGCTGCGCACCTGCCGGTCGTCGACGTGAGCGACTCGGGGATGACGAGCACCCCACTGCAGACGGCCATGGGGCACGCGCGCCGGCTCGGTCCGGTCTTCGTCCAGCGCTTCCACGACCGGGAGACCGTGTTCGTGAGTGCGGCGGCGCTGGTGGAGGAACTCTCCGACGAGCAGCGCTTCGTCAAGGGCATCGGTCCGGCGCTGGAGAACGTACGCGAGGTCGCCGCCGACGGACTGTTCACCGCGTACAACGACGAGCCCAACTGGGCCAAGGCGCACGACATCCTGCTCCCGGCCTTCGCCCTCACCTCGATGCGCACCTACCACCCGCACATGCTGCGGGTCGCCAAGCGGCTCATCGGCTCCTGGGACGCGCGGTTCACCGCGGGCGCCGGCGTGTCGGCCCCGGTCGACGTCGCCGAGGACATGACCCGGATGACCCTGGACACCATCGGCCTGTCCGGCTTCGGCTACGACTTCGCGTCCTTCGAGCGTGAGCAGGCGCACCCGTTCGTCCAGGCACTCGTCCGGGCCCTCGCCCACAGCCAGGCCAAACTCGGCCGGGTGCCCGGCGCGGACCACACCGCCGAGGACGTGGCGTTCGCCGCGGACGCCGCCTACCTGGCCCGGGTCGTCGACGAGGTGATCGAGCAGCGCAAGGCCTCGGGGGACACCTCGACCGACGATCTCCTGGGCCTGATGCTGGGCTCCCCGCACCCCCGGTCCGGCGAGGTGCTCGACGAGGCGAACATCAGGAACCAGCTGATCACGTTCCTGATCGCGGGCCACGAGACGACTTCGGGCGCCCTTTCGTTCGCGCTGTACCACCTCATGAAGAACACGGCGGTGCTGCACCTGGCCCAGGCCGAGACCGACGCGCTGTGGGGCGACGACCCGGACCCCGAGCCCGCCTTCGAGGACATCGGCAGGCTGCGCTACGTGCGCCAGGTCCTCAACGAGACGCTGCGGCTGTGGCCGACCGCCGCCGCGTTCGCACGCGAGGCGCGCGCCGACACCGTGATCGGCGGCCGCTACCCGGTCAAGGCGGGGCAGCGGATGCTGGTGCTGACCCCGATGCTGCACCGCGACCCGGTGTGGGGCGACAACGCGGAGGAGTTCGACCCGGACCGGTTCGCCGCCGAGGCGGAGGCGGCCCGTTCCCCGCACGCGTACAAGCCGTTCGGGACCGGGGAACGCGCCTGCATCGGACGACAGTTCGCCCTCCACGAGGCGACGATGCTGCTGGGCATGCTGGTGCACCGCTACCGCTTCATCGACCAGGGGCGGTACGAGCTGCGCATCAAGGAGACGCTCACGCTCAAGCCCGACGGGTTCACGCTGGCCCTGGGCCGGCGCACCCCGGCCGACCGCTCCCGCAACCGTGCGGCCCTCGGGGCGGTCCTCCCGGCCGGCCACGGGGAAGGCACGGAGGCGCCGGCCACGGGAGCCTCCCCCACCCGGGCCGTTCCCGGTACGACGCTGACGCTGCTGCACGGATCCAACTTCGGCACCTGCCGCACGTACGCGGAAGAACTGGCCGAAACGGCAGCGGAACTGGGCTTCGGGACGCGTGTCGCGCCACTCGACGACCACCGTGACGGCGGGCTGCCGACGGACGGGCCACTGGTCGTCGTCGCCGCGTCGTACAACGGACGCCCCACCGACGACGCGGCCGGATTCGTCTCCTGGCTGACGCAGGCGGGCCCCGGTGCCGCGGAAGGCGTGCAGTACGCCGTCCTGGGCGTCGGGGACCGCAACTGGGCCGCCACCTACCAGCAGGTACCAGCGCTCATCGACGGCCGCCTCGCCTCGGCGGGTGCGGCGCGGCTGATGGACCGTGCCGAGGCCGACGCCTCCGGAGACCTCGCGGGAGCGGTACGCGGCTTCACCGCCGCCCTGCGCCGTACGCTGCTGGAGCGCTACGGCGACCCGGCGTCCGTGGCCCCCTCCCGGGCGGAGGAATCACCCGGCCCGGCGTACGACGTCGTCGAGATCACGGGTGAGCCGCTCGACGCACTGGCCCGGCGACACGACCTTCAGCCGATGACGGTGACGCACACCGGGGACCTCGCCGACCTCGGCCACCCGGCGGGCAGGCCGAAGCGCTTCCTGCGCGTCCGGCTTCCCGAAGGGGTCCACTACCGCACCGCCGACCACCTCGCCGTCCTCCCGGCCAACGACCCCGACCAGGTGGAGCGGGCAGCCCGGGTCCTGGGTGCCGACCTGGGCTCGGTCCTGAACATCCGGACCCACCGGCCCGGCCGGACCACCCTGCCGCTCGACCGCCCCGTCTCCGTACGCGAACTGCTCGCCCGGTACGTCGAGCTCCAGGCCCCGGTGACGGCCGAGCAAGCGGCCGTCCTCGCGACGCACAACCCGTGCCCGCCGGAGAAGGCCGCGCTGGAACGGATCGCGGCAGAGGCCGCGGGAGCCGACGGAGCCCGCCCGGGCAGCCTCGTGGACCTCGTCGAGGAGCACCCCGCACTCCAGGGCCGTCTGCCGTGGCCCGTACTGCTGGAACTGCTGGAGCCCTTGCGGCCCCGCCACTACTCCATCTCCTCGTCCCCGTCGGCAGGTCCGGAGCAGGCAGACCTGATGATCTCGCTCCTGGAAGCCCCCCACCGCTCCGGCCGGGACGGAGTGTTCCGCGGAGTGGGCTCTGCGTACCTGCACCGGGTACGTCCCGGCGACACGATCCTCGCCCGGGTACAGCCGTGCCGGGAGGCCTTCCGCATTCCGCATGACGAGCGGACGCCGGTCATCATGATCGGCGCGGGTACCGGCCTCGCGCCCTTCCGGGGGGCGATCGCCGACCGTCGCGCGCTGCGTGCGTCGGGAGCCGAACTGGCCCCCGCACTCTGCTACTTCGGCTGCGATCACCCGGATGTGGACTACCTCCACCGAACGGAGCTGGAGGACGCCGACCGCGAGGGCACCGTGTCCATGCGCCCCGCCTTCTCACTGGCACCCGAAGGCGAGGTCCGCTTCGTACAGCACCGGATCGAGGCGGAGGGTGAGGAGGTCTGGCGGCTGACCGAGGCGGGCGCCCGCATCCACGTCTGCGGGGACGGCTCCCGCATGGCCCCGGGCGTCCGCGAAGCCTTCCGGCAGCTGTACGTCCGGTACAGCGGGAAGGACGGGTCGACGGCCTCGGAGTGGCTCCGGGGGCTGGTGGCGGACGGCCGCTACGTGGAGGACGTCTACGTGGGCGGCTGACGGGGCGGCGTCCAGCCCGATCCACCGGCCATTGCTCACAGCAAGAGGCCGGATCGGACATGTCACGCTGAAATGCAGCGTGACATGTCCACACGCGCGGCGCGCAGAACGCGACGCCGAAGGTGTAGGGGGTTCCCTCATGCTTCGGCCGGTCCGACACGGAACGCTGATCCGGGCAACACGCTGCCGTGGCGGCGAACCGAACAGAAGGACACCCATGAGACGTCTCTCCGTAATCCGCAACACAGGGCGCGCAGTGCTCGCGTCGGGAATCGTCGCGGCGCTGCTGCCGGCCGGCGTCGCGCATGCCACGGATTCCGAGCCGAGGCCGGCAGGCACGGCACCGATCAGTATCTCCGCCAGCGGGCCGTCGATCTCCGCCGACGGCCGCTACGTGGCGTTCGCCTCGCCGGCAAGGGATCTGGTGGCCGGCGACACCAACCGAGCGGACGACGTGTTCGTGCGCGACCGGCAGACCGGCGTCATCACCAGGGTCAGCGTCGACTCCGCAGGCAGCCAGGCCAACAACGTGAGCCGGAATCCGTCGATCTCCGCCGACGGCCGCTACGTCGCGTTCGAGTCCTCCGCGACGAACCTGGTGGCCGGTGACACCAACCGTTACCGCGACATTTTCGTGCACGACCTGCAGACCGGTGAGACGACCAGGGTCAGCGTCGGAAGCCACGGCGAGCAGAGCGACAGTGAGAGTTTCCATCCGTCGATCTCCGCCGACGGCCGGTTCGTCGCGTTCGACTCTCCCGCGTCGAACCTGGTGTTCGGCGACACCAACGACATCCACGACGTCTTCGTGCGCGACCGGCAGACCGGTGAGACCAACAGGGTCAGCGTCGATTCGAACGGTCGCCAGGGCAACGACATCAGCCAACTGCCGACGATTTCGGCAGATGGGCGCTACGTCGCCTTCTCTTCCGGGGCGACGACGCTGTCCCTGTTCCCCGACACCAATCACGCGGACGACGTGTTTGTGCATGATCAGCTGACCGGGTACACCGACCGGATCAGTGTCGGTCCCGACGGCAACGAAGGCAATTCCGCCAGTCGCACGGCGACCATCTCGGGCGACGGCCGCTACGTCGCGTTCGAATCCACGGCGTCGAATCTGGTGGCGGGCGACACCGGCGGTCCGTTCGACACCGACATCTTCCTGTACGACCGGGTTACCCGGACGACGACGCAGGTGAACCTTGGCCCCAATGCCCTGAGCGACAGCAGAACCCCCGGTCAGGAGCGGACGACGCTCTCTGCCGACGGCCGCTACATCGCGTTCGTGTCCGGCGAGGACAAGCTGGTGACCGGCGACACCAACTCAAGCTGGGACGTGTTCGTCCGAGACCGGGTGACCGCCACCACGACCAGGGTCAGCGTCGCCAATGACGGCTCGCAGAGCGATGGGTACGGCTACAGCGCCTCGATTTCGGCCGACGGCCACCACGTCGCTTTCACGACCAGCGCGACGAACCTGGGCGGTGACGGCACCAACCGGAAGTTCAACCTGTACGTACGCGACCTCGCCAACTGAGTTGTTGGCCGCTGTGGCGCCCTCAATCGCGGGCCGCGGCGGCCCACACGCCGGCCAGAGCAGCACGACCGGAGACGCCGACCTTCGCGTAGACCCGGCCCAGGTGGACTTCGATGGTCTTGGGACTCAAGTGCAGCCGGAGGCCGATGTCCCGGTTGGTCAGGCCGTCCGAGACCAGGTTGACTATCTCGACCTCACGGGCGGTCAAGTCGAACCGCTCGGCGCCGCTTTCGGGCCGGGGGCCGCGCGCATTCAGGCGCCGCTCCTCACGTGCGACCTGCGGCAGGAACAGTTGCGCGTCACACCGCGTGAACAATGCGCGGGCGGACACGAGGTGGGTACGGGCCTGTTCCATCGCCCCGATGCCGCCGAACGCCGTCGCGGCGAGCAAGTGCGCCCGCCCGGCCTCCACGGCCGCCCCGATCCGGCCGAACGTTCCGGCAGCGGCGACAGCGAGCGGGGCGGCTGCCGCCGGATCCGTGGGCAGCGTGGCGATCGCGCGGGCCTGCTGTGCCATGGCGGTGCGCAGCGGAAGCTCGAGCTGACCGGCTGCGTTCTCCGCTCGGGCGGCCCATGCTGCGGCCGCGGCAACCCGGCCGGCCACGACCTCCGCCTCCGTGAGCAACAGGTACACCAACGGCCTGGTCCGGAGGCCCACCGCGGGCAGCTCGGCACCGCCGCCACTGGTGAGCAGCAGCGCGATGCAGGCGTGCGGATCACCCGCGTGCAACATCGCCTGCGCCAGCATCGCCTCGGCCTGGCCACTGCGCCAGGAACTCATGGCCGTCGCCTGGTCGTCGACGACGATGGCCTCCTTACCGAGGCGGATCGCCTCGGTAAGGTCGCCGCGCCAGGTGGTGATCCAGCACCCGAAGGTCAACGCCATGACGCGCAGTTCCTCGCTGCCGGTCAGTTCCGCCGACTCCAGGCTGTCGTCGAAGCAGGTCGTCGCCGCCGCCAGCTCGCCGAGGTACGCGTGCACCATGCCGCGGACCGCGGTCAGCAGCGCGATCTTGTGTGACTGCCTGCTCGCGCGTGCCAGTTGCAGGCCACGGCTCATGTGCCGGCTCGCCGCCGTGAGCCGGTCGGCGGAGACTTCCGACCAGCTCAGCCAGAACGCCGCATCGATGTCGCGGACCAGGTCGCTGTCGGGCAGCGCGTCCAGGAGTGCAGCCGCCTCGTCGAGCCGGTCCGCCCGCCGGTCGATGAGCGTTGCGGCCGACAACGCAGTCGCCAGCAGCATCGGATCCCCGACTTCCCGCGCGGCGGCGATCGCCTCGGCCACCCGGTCCTGTCCGTGCACGCGCTCCACACTTTCACCGGCAACGAGCGCGACGAGCAGGAAGGCCGCCGAGTGGGCGTCAACACCTTCGACACGTTTCCACTCGCTGTGCAGCATCGCCCTGGCCTCGGTGTAGCGCCCGAGAATCTGCTCCACCGTCGCGCAGGCCCGCGCCGTCTGTGCCCGGATCTGGGTGAGTTCGGCAGGCAGGAGACGCAACACCTCCTGCATGGTTTCCCTGGCCTGCCGCAGGTCGCCCGTGGCGCCGAGTACGTGTGCCAGCCGGCCGAGCAGGATGAGGCGCTGCGGCGTGGCCGACTCCGAGTCGGGCAGCAACCGGATGGCCGCCCGCAGGAAGTGCCCGGCGGTCGCCGGCGTGGTGTGCATCGTCGCCTCGGCCGCCTCGGTGAGCGCCGCAACCGCCTCGCGGTCACCGCGGACGGCGGATCGCTCCACGTGGCGGGCGAACTCGGCCGGCGGCGCGCCCCGGCTCCGGAGTGCCGACGCGGCCCGGCCGTGTGCCTGAAGCCGCCAGCCAGGGCCGGCGTCCTGGTAGGCGACGCTGCGCACCAGCGGATGCCGGTACCGGAACCGGCGGGTCGCGCCGTCCAGCCGCAGCAGGTCACGCTCGGCGAGCCGGTCGAGCGCGGCGAGCACGGACCCGGCGTCCATTGCCGCCGTTTCGGCGAGGGAATCAGCCTCGAAGTCGTCACCCACGACCGCGGCGGCGTGCGCGACGACCCGCTCTTGCGGGGTCAACGCGGCCAACTCGGCGGCGAGCACCGCGTGGACCGCCACCGGGATCGCCCCGTCGGGGTGGAGCACCGCATCACCGACGGCGATACCCCGCTCACCGGCCCGCACCAGGGCTTCCAGGTAGAACGGGTTTCCGCCACTGGCCCGGTAAAGCTCTTCCCGCCGGGAACGGCTCAGACCTTCCGGCATGACGTGGCCGGCATCGGCTTGGCTCAGCGGCGCGAGTTCCAGCAGCTCGGCCACCCCGTCGGTCGCGGCGCGGGACAGCGCGTGCCACAGCCGCAGCGACGTCTGCCGGGGCCTGCCCGCCAAGGCCAGGACCACCCGCACCTGGGGCGGGTGGCGCAAAAGATGGTCGAGCAGCTCGACCGAACCCTCGTCCGCCCAGTGCAGATCGTCGAAGACGAGCACCAGCCCGGACGGCTCGGCGACCAGCTCCAGCAACGCCCGAACCGCCCGGTGCAGCCGGTACCGCTCCGCGTCGACCAGGTCGGCGGGACCGACGGCGGGAATCGCCGGGAACACGGTCGCGAGAAGTGCGAGCTGCTGTTGCCCGAGGGAAGCGAGACGCTCCGGGCCCAGCTCGGCGAGCTGGTCGTCGAGTGCGGTGACGAAGACACCGAACGGGATGTGGGTCTCGAACTCCGCCGCGCGTGCGCTGCGTACCGTCCATCCTGCTGTGTCCGCGAGCTTCCCCAGCTCTGTCAGGAGCCGACTCTTGCCGATCCCCGGTTCGCCGGTGACCGCGACGCACCAGGTGCCACCTTCGCCCTCCAGCACCGCGCGCAGGATCGCGACTTCTCGCGCCCGGCCGAGAAATCTGCCGACGGGCTCCCCATTTACTTCGTCAGTCATGCTGGCGTCGACTCACTTTCCGTCCGCGCGACCAGGCGATGGTATCGAGTCGCGCGACACCCACAGACGTAACAGATGGGCCGGGGGCGGATGAAGTGGTCCTTCTCTGGGACGACCCATCAGGGCCGTTGCTGCCGCGTATCGCCCGGGCATCAGAAGTGTCTGGCGGGCAGGGACCGCTCGTCAGACATGCTCAAGCAGCCTCTTGACCGGCCGCGGTGGACGGTTGAGTGGCCCAGTGTGGTGCTCAGCGCTCTGCGCTCGGAGCACTCCCCGCCCACGTACCGGCCCGCTCGGCGCCGGATCGGGCCGCCCCCTTATCGCCGCTCCGGGTGGCCGCCCTGGTCGAGCAGTTCCGCACCGGCCGGGACGCTCCGGTGGGCATCCATCCCCACGCCGTCAGCGAGACCCGGTCGATCCGCGCGGAGGACTTCGCGGTGCCCGCACCGGTGAGATACCGCTCGATCGCCACGGTGTACGACGCGGGCGGGCCAGGCAGGGGCACCACCCGGGCGCGCGGCAGCCGAAACGTGCCCTCTGCCCCCCTGCGGTCACTTGTTCGATCGTCATGCCCGTCCGTCATCCGGCACTGCTGCAGTAAATCCGGCATTTATCGCGACCTGGCCGACCGCTCGGGGAGTCATTCGACTCGCCGACTCCAACCCGAGAGCGGAAACTTTCATCTGAAAGCAGACAACCATTACGGAAAGGGAAGCTACTTGCCGTACATGGGCCGACGGGTTCTGTTCCGTCATGGATCCATCACATCGGCCACCAGACCGGTGTTCCATCCCGTCCGGCGCCACGCCCATTTCAGGAAGAGGCCGTCCTGGTTCTGGAGTACGGCGGCGGTTCTGTTCGGGGCGTACGCATGCGTATCGGTCCGGCGTCATCAGCGGCTGCAGACCACCGGTTATGACCTGGGCATCTTCGAGCAGGCGGTCCGCTCCTACGCACACCTGCACCTGCCGGTGTCGGAGCTGAAAGGGCCGGGCTTCCCGCTGATGGGAGACCACTTCTCGCCCGTGCTGGCCACACTGGCGCCGTTCTACCGCCTGTGGCCCTCTCCGCTTACGTTGCTGCTTGCGCAGGCCGCGCTGTTCGCCATCGCTGTCGTGCCGCTGGCCCGGTGGGCCGAGCGGGCCCTCGGTCGCACAGCGGCCGTGGTGGTCGCGGCCGGATACGGGGCCTCCTGGGGTATCGCACAGGCAGTCGGCTTCGACTTCCACGAGGTCTGCTTCGCGGTCCCGCTGCTGGCGTTCTCCCTCGCCGCTCTCGGCGGCGGCCGCCTTGGGGCGGCTATTGCCTGGGCCCTGCCTCTGCTGCTGGTCAAGGAGGACTTCGGGCTCACGGTGGCGGTCATCGGCGGCCTGGTCGCCTGGAAGGGGGCCTGGCGGCTGGGCCTGGTCACGGCCGCCGCCGGATTGCTGGGAACAGTGCTTGAGGTGCTGGTGATCATCCCGGCATTCAGCCTCGCAGGCAGCTATGCGTACTGGGACAAGCTGCCCAGCGCGGGTTCCGATTCGGGGCTGGTGCATCTGCTGCACCAGGGGACGATCGGGATGATCACGCCGGATGTGAAGGTCATGACGCTTCTGGCCCTGCTCGCCCCCACAGCCTTCCTGGCGCTGCGCTCACCGCTGATACTGGTTGCGCTACCCACACTGGCCTGGCGCTTCTTCTCCGACAACCCCCAGTACTGGGGCACAGGCTTCCACTACAGCGCGGTGCTCATGCCGATCGTCTTCGCGGCTTTCATCGACGCCCTCACCCGGTGGCCCACCATTCAGGTCCGTCACGCCCTCACCGTCTCCGGCGTGGTCACAGCCTTCATGTTCTTCCAGGCGCCGCTCTATCAGCTGGTCCAGCCCGCTACGTGGCACAACGACCCGCGTGTCGCTACGACCCACTGGATCCTGGACAAGATCCCAAGCGGCGCCACCGTGGCGGCCACCAACCACCTCGCCCCACAATTGACCGAACGGGCTAATGTCACCGTCTTCGGCTTCCCCGACAGCCGCCCCAATCCCGAGTACATCGTGGCGGACGCGGCCATCCGGGACTGGCCCTTCGCCACCGCCGCCGACGAGGTACAGCAACTCCAGGACGCCCTCGGCCATGGGTACCGCAGCATCGCTCACCGGGACGGAATCGTTCTTCTCCGCCGCGCCTGATACCACCGCACACCTCGTGCGGGGAATCCCTCCCATCCGATCTCGTCGAGGTCCGCGCCACAGGCGGCCTGGAAAGCCACACGCGGACAAGCGCTCCCGGTCCGACCGGCAGCCTGGCCCGAGGGCAGACCAGGCGGCCGAAGCAGTCCCGCTCGGCCGGAGTACCGGGAACTCCTCATCGCAGCCCATCAGCACAGTGCACGCGCCGGGCGTCGCTGTCGAGCGCCTCCTGGCCGCGGGGCCGTAGCGCCAGCGGACCCATTCGCCCTGGTGCCAGCCAGGCCTGCGGCTCGGCACGGAGGCCGGGAGATGTCGTACGGGGTGCGGGGCAGCTGGTCTCCGTGTAGCGGCCTCGGAATCCCTTCGACGGGCCCGGCGCCGGCTGACCCGTCACCGGCGCGGCGTCCTGCGCGAGCACCTCGGCCCTGGTATCGGTCCGTCATGGATCTCACGAACCTGATGGCCCGGGCCGAGTCGGACACCGAGGCCGTTCCCCGCTCCGGTACCGGTACCCCCGCACCTCGGGAAGCCCGATGACGGCCGAGGCGGATCCGGGTTACCCCGGGGCGGCGGTGCTGACGTTCGCCGACAGCCTCCTGCCGGTTCGCCTCGTCGGCGCCGTGCTGCACTCACGCCCCTCCGGTACCACCACCCTGAGCGGCCTGGCACGGTCCGGCGCCCTGGCCCCCGGTGGGGAGTTGTGCCTGCCGCTCGCCGAGTACGGGAACCGCCGCTGGTCCGTTGCGGACGTGCACGTCGAGGTTGCCCCCACTGGTGACCGCCATGACCGGGTCATCGTCAGCTGGCACAGCGGCCTCGAGCTGGAGGCCGTCGACCCCAACGGCCGCTACCGGGTGGAGGTGGCCTGGCTGCTGCGGGCCCGCACCCTCAAGCTGCTGCCACTCGACGACCTGATCGACGGCCGCCTGGCCCCGTACGCCCTCGCCCTCGCCTCCGGCCTCCGTGATCCATGCGTGGCCCGCCGCCTGGAGCTCGCCTGCAACGAAATCGCCACCCGGGACCCGCTCGTGACGCCCCGGCGTTCCCGCCGGTCGACCGAGACCGGCCCACTGCGGCTGCTCCACGACGTGACGGCAGCCGGCGGGCACCTGGCCGCCACCACGGGCACGGTCAGGGCCCGGGCCGAAAGCCGCGACCGCCTCGCCGTCCTGTCGCTGGTCACCTTCCCCCTCAAGATGCCCGCTGCACCGGACGCGCCCGTCCTCGTGGTCAACGCGGGAGCCCCGACCCTGGACATACTGCGGGCCTGCGAAACCATGGCCGCCGAGGAGCGCACCCGGCTCCATGCCCTCCCCGACGTCGCCGCGGGACCGGCCTCCTGCGGCGAAACCGCCTTCGAGGCCGCGCGCGAGGCACTGCACCGCCGCTACACCCGCCCGCTCCCCCACCGCCGACGGCCCGGCACGCCGAGCCCATGACCGCCGGCCGGCCGAGGCGACCGCCGCGCCGTACGTCCGGACGCCGTGCAGGGCTGCCCTACTACCAGGTCAGTCGGTCCACACGTCCCACCACTGCTGTGACTGGAAGTTCTTCTGCCACAACTGGACGCGGGCGCCGTTCCCCAGGACGTTCGCGTCGCGGTCCATGACGATGTTGCCGCCGCCGTAGAAGCGGGCGTTGTAGATGGCGCGGTCGCCCGAGGGGTGGGACCAGCTCTGCTGCGGTGTGTTGTTGCAGTCCCAGATCTGCACCTTGGTGCCGTTGTTGCCGCCCCCGTTGAGGTCCGCGTCCAGGCACTTTCCGGGGAAGCGATAGCTCTCAAGCGCGCCGTTGTTCCAGAGGTACCAGCGCTGCTGGGTGGTGCCGTTGCACTGCCAGACCTGGACGACCGTGCCGTTGCCGCCGCCGTTGGCGTCGACGTCCAGGCACTGGGTGGTGGGACGTTTGGCGAAGTCGTTGGTGATCCGAACGGCCTGGTTCAGCAATCGCCGCGGCGCCGCTGCCGTCACGCCCTGCGGCTGCGCGGTCCAGTACACCGGGCGGGGCGCAGCCTTGGCCTCAGCGGCAGATCCTTCGGCCGCGCCGGCACCGGGCGTTGCGGCCAGTACGGTGGCGAAGGCGACGGTGGCGACCGCGGTCCATCGTGTGATGCGGGGCATGACCTCTCCTACCTCATCGGGGCGTGCAAAGGCCGTGCGGCGGCACACGGAAGACGCACCGGTGAAGTGCGTGCCGGTGCGTGGCCGTGCCGGGACGTAGCTGAACACAGCCCGGCGCGGCCACGTCAGAGTGCCGATCCGGCCAGCGGGCATGCGCACCGCCCGCCTCGACCTGATCGACGGTGGCGGCGCGAACCGTGGATCCGCACGGTGGACGTCGGGGCGCGCGTCATGGCGGCGTGCGCCCGAAAGCCCCGCGAGGCCGTGACGGGCACCGCGCCATCTGCTGTCCTGTTCTCGGGGGTGGGCAGATGGAGTGGTTCGAGAGCGCGAGAGAGATCGCCTCCTCCCTGACCTCGACGGCGGCCGACGGCGGCACGCCCTCGGTGGCGGAACTGCGGCGGCCGCTGGGCCGGTTCCGCGCCGATCCGCGCCTGCCGGCCCTGCGGGAGCGGCGGCTGGCCCGGCAGACCTGCGCCCGTGCTGGACGACATGCGCCGACCGCGGTGCGTGTGGTGGCGTGGCTGTGCCGAGCGGAGTGGACGGGGTCTCGCGGTACCGCACTCGCACTCGCGCCTCCTGGCCTGTCGTTGGTACGTGGGAGACGGCGTGGTCGCGGCGCAGTCCCGCGACTTTGCCAGGCCTTTACTGAAGTCGTGTCAGGCCGGACATCGCCCAGGCCGCCGGTTGCTCACAGACCCTGGGAGCGTGCACACTTGCGCGAATTCCGGCCGGGCGCAGCGTCGCACCCCACTGCCCACCTGCCTGGCATTCGCCATGCCGGCCATCAGCAAGCCAACGGGAGCAAGGTTGAGCACATCGGGAACTGCCCGCCGGCAGGACCTCCACGACCTCAGCGACGCACAGCTCTGCGCGCTGCTCCGCGAGCGAGACTCGGCGCCAGGTGCCGATCTCAGCGACGTGATGGGCGAGGTGTTCGCCCGTCACCACGATGCCGTACTCGCCTACGCCCGTACCTGCTGCCGCGACCTGGCCACCGCCGGTGACCTCGCGGCCGAGGCCTTCACCCGCACCTATCGGACGGTCGCCTGGGGTGCCGGCCCCGAGTACGCCTGGCGCCCGTACCTGCTCACCTGCGTGCGCCGGGTGGCAGCCGAATGGGCACGCCGCGGTGCCCGCACACAGCTGTCGGACGACTTCGACACGTGGGCCGCCGGCCTGTCCGACGACCAGGACGTCGAGGGCGCCGCCCTGTTGGCGGAGGAGGGCTCGCTGGTTCTGCGGGCGTTCCGGTCGCTGCCGGAGCGATGGCAGGCCGTGCTGTGGCACGCTGTCGTCGAACACGAGCCCGCGGCCGAGACCGCCCGGCGCCTCGGGATTTCGGCAGGGGGCGTCGGTTCCCTGGCGGCGCGCGCCCGGGAAGGCCTGCGCGAGGCGTACCTGCGCGCCCACTTGGACCAGAGTGCGAGCGACGAGTGCCGGCACTACGGCGGCCTGCTCGCCGCCGCGCTCCGCCGACCGGGCAAGCGCGTCACCCGCGATCTGGGACGGCATCTGCGGGCGTGCGAAGGCTGCGGACGGGCCGAGCGTGATCTGCGAGCCGTCAACAGCCGGCTGGGCGCGCTACTGCCGGCCGGAATCCTGCTGTGGCACCCCGCCTCCTCTGCGCTGTCCCCCGGCGTGCACGGCGCCCACCACCTGGCAGCGGGCAAGCTGGCGGGGCTGAAGGTGGCCGCGGCGCGGTTCGGCGCGGCCAAGTGGACCGCTGCAGCGGCCGTCGCGGGTACGACGATGACCGCGTTCGTCCTGCTGCCGGCGGAGGACCGGCCCGAGCGAGCCGCCCCGACGCCCACGGTCGCGAGCCCGAACCCGAGCTCGGAGCCGAACCCGTACCTGCTGCCGTCCCCGACGGACTCGGCGCCACCGATCGTGTCCATCGGCGCCCCCATGTCGGCCGTCGCCGCCCCATCGGCCCCCGTCACTCCCACGCCGTCCTCCGCGTCGCCCTCGCCGACCCCCGCCCCCACCGGTCTGCCGTTGGTCAACACCGGCTCGGGGCTGTGCGTCGGCTTCGCCGGCAGCGGTTCCGAAGGACCGTTGCAGCTCCAGCCGTGCACCGGCAACGCATCCCAGGGCTGGCAGCGCCTGCCGGCCGGCCAGGGCACGTACCAGTTCCGGAACACGGGCACCGGTACCTGCCTCGACGGAACCACCGCCGGTGGAAACGTCGTCGACGTCACCCTTCGCACCTGCCGCTCCGGCACCGGCCGTGAGACGCAGCTCTGGCGGTCCGAGGCGGTCGGACGATCCGGCGCCTTCCGGCTATGGTTCGTGCCACCGGTCCCGAAGAGCGACTACCCCGACCACCTGCTGGGCCCGCGGAACTGGCCGAAGGCCGATCCTCCGCGCCAAGGTTCGGCCCTGGTACAGCTGCCCAACTACTACAACTCCGTCAATTTCCTCTTCACCCTGGGATGAGCGCACCGGCGAGCCGTTCGCGGAGCACCCACAGATGATCCGGACCGTGCGCTGCTCCCGGCCGGGACGGGTCGCTGCGGTACGCCACTGGTGAGAGGCCGTCACACATGGTCGTCGGCTGGGCCGGCGTCGGGACGGGGCTTGAGCTGGCGGAGGTTCGAGCCGTTGCGTGCCGGGCCCAGGGGTTTGGTGGCCGTCTTGAAGAGGTAATCGGCCCGCTCGTACGACAGGCGGCGCCGGCCCGTTGCCGGGCACAGGTCGCCCGCTCGGGTGTCCGCGCCGGGCCGGGCCGCCGGTCGGAGAGGCATACTGGCCCCCGGTTCCGGCCGGCCGGCAGCCGGGGCAGGAGGCCTGCGGTGCCGGAGCGCCGGCTCACCCAGGTGTGGCCGGAGCGGGCCCGGCGGTCGTCCAGGTCCAGAACTGCGACGTTCAGCGACAGGACTGCCTTCGCCCCGGCCGCCGACTCGTGCAGGAGCCGCCACAGCGTCCGCTCGCGCAGCGGCAGGCCTGGGTCGCTCCAGAGAGCGCCGAGCTGCGCGGATCCCAGCGCCCGTCCCGACGCCGGGCAGCGGCAGCCCTCGCACGCTGACCGCACGTGTAGTCCTCGGCACCCGGGGGCAGAGGGTCTCGGCGCCGTACGTCGCCGACGTCATCACAGCAGGCCCCGGTCTCCGTACCCAGGAGGCCGGGGCCTGCTGTGTCGCACTGCGCCCGGTCACGATCGTGTTCGCCTCCCGCCGGAGCCGCTCCGGATTCCGAAGGTGACCAGCACCAGCGCGCCCAGCAGCATGACGACGATGCCGGAACGACTGGCCGCGAAGTCACGTACCGCGTCCGTCGACTTGGACCAGAGGCTGCTGCTCGGGGCTGCCGTCGTCTCGCCCAGCCAGATCGATCCGTTCGCGGCGGAGGCAGGTCGTTCCTTCGACGCCTTCACGATCTGGGGCAGTCGGGGGTACACCTCGTCCATCTGCGCGGCGCTGAGCCGCTTGACGTCAAGCTTGCTGAAGTCGACCCCGCCGAACACCATGGTGGACGTGACCGTGGTATCGCCCTCTTGGGTGGTCTGGTCGTAAGTGAACTCCCCACTCTTGATCGAGTGGACGTAGCTGTCGAATACCTGGCGCGGCCGCCACGCGCTTTGGAGTCTGGCCGATCCGAGGTCCCCTGAGTCGATCAGCTTGTCGAAGGAGGTGCTGTGGCCCTCCTGGTGCCGCTTGCGTATCCACTGGGCCACGATACGGGCGAGGAAGGCCCGCCGCAGCGGCGCGTACTCCGGCGCCGTGTTGACCGCTTCTGCGATCTTGGGCACCACCATCGTCTGTTCCAGCTGCTCGCTGCGGGCATCACTCTGCGGATCGGGATTGCATGACTGAGGCAATCCCTCAATGTGCTGCGATTTAGCATTCACCGCAAGCGAGGATTTGAGGATGTAGAGAGACGCGCCGTCTTCGCGTACCTGCACGTCACCCGGTACGATCCACAGCCTGGAGGAATAGCATGAATTCCCCGAGGCGGTCAGTTCCTTCCAGTAACGGGCGCCGAATTCGGTGTGCGGATCGAGGAGCCGACCCTCGGTGCGCTTCATCTCCAGGTCTGCCTCGAGGAGCGCCCGGCCGGCATTCGTCTGGCCCAGATCGCTGTCCATGATCCTGTCCGGCTCGGTCGGATTGAGATTGACCCAGAACTTCGACGGGTCCAGTACGAGCCAGGCCCTCAGGTCCGCAACGCTGTTGGTGAGGGCGTCGAGACCGGAGTCCATGTCCTGTTGCAGACCAGGCGCAGCCGGCTGCGCCGTGTATGAGTACTGCACGCCGTCCGAGCCCGGGGCATCGGAGAAGTAGCGCATTTCGAGCGTGGAGAAGTCGATGCCGCCGTTGTCCTTCGAGCCGAGCGCCTCGGCGAGCCCGCCCGACGAGGGTTCATCCGCCGGGGGGCAAGGGGCGGCTGCGGGAAGCGCTGCAGCCATCGCCACCACCCCCCGGCCACCGCCTCGGGGCGTCGCTCCCGGCGGGTACGCCGTCCCGGTGGCGCAGTCTGGTCGCAGACCCAAGGCAGCGGCGCGTTCGCGTTCCGCCGCACGGCTCCGTTCCCTGCGCAGTTCGGCCGTGGCCTTGCCCATGACACTCTGTGAGATTCCCACGGACGCCTTGGATTCGGAACTTCCCATGAGTCCATAGTGGGCGATCGCAAGTTTGTACCGGAAGTCGCGGGTCTCCTTCTCGCACTTGTCGAGGCAGGGGCTGTTCTCGCTCGCCAGCCCCAGTGAAGACCTCACCAGGATCTTTTCCGTGAGTTCCCTGGCTTCCGCATCGCTCACGCCCTTCGACATCGTCTTGATGCTCAGCGGACCGGCCGAACGGATGCGGGCCAAGGGAATCTGTTCGGAATGGGCATCGTGATAGACGTTGCTTGTCGAGACTTCCAGCAGGCCACTCTCAGGTTTCGCCTCGAGCTCCCCGTAGAGGCCCTTGTCGCTGCTGTGGTCAACCGCCTTGGCGGCAATGCTGTAGTCGTTCTTTATGTCGAAGTTCGAATTTGCCGCATTGAGTGCTCTGAGCATGTCGTCGCGGAACTTGTCCGCCCGGAACCAGGACGGAACCTCACCACCCTGCATCCAGGAGAAGTCGAACCACTCGACCGATACGTTCCCGGGAGACGGTCCGAACCTCGTGCGTGCCGCAACGAGCCTTCGCCCCAGCGGATTCCGGAGCAGTTGCCCGGACGCCGCCTCCAGTTCCTGATCGGTTCCCAGGTTCGTCCCCGGAGGGACGATGAGACGTACCCCGTTCGAATCCGTGAAGAGCGGAGTCGGGGGCGGGGGCGTGGAGTCTGCGAGCGCCGTCGACGCCCCGGGCATGAGTGCAATGGCCGCCGCGGCGAGCAGTGCGACCTTGCGGCGGCGGCGTCGTTGAGACGCGCACGCAGCGGCCCAACGCCCCTTCAGCGGACTACGAGTGAGGACGCGCACCGTCGTCTCCAGGCTGGTTGCCACCGGGAAGGGGCGCCGTCTCCACCGTTCCCGCAGCCTGCAGGTAATCGGTCAACGCTTGCCCCGGTGCGGACGATCCGGCCCATGCCGCACCTCGCCTGAAGGCCCGTGTGCCGGCGGTGGCCAGCGCGCCCGCGACCAGGAGCGCCACGGCCGTGGAACCGGCGAGCGCCGTGCCATTCGCACACACACGGCCTCCGTTCAGGCGAAAGTCCTTGCCACTGATCTTCAGCTGTGGCTTGTAGCCATAGCTGACCGAACATGCTGAGGCCTGTTGCGGCGCGAGGAGCAGCACGAGGCATGCGAGCGGCACTGCTCCCGCGATGAGGCAGGCTCCCCGCGACATCAGCACCCCGAGTCGGCGGCGCCTCATGACGTCACCGCCGCGTCGCGAACCTTCGTCTTCAAACGCAAGACCTTCGTATGCAATCGGTCAGCCCTCTCGGAATCCGCCTGCGGGTGCAGTCGCCGGTCGGCCAGGTCCAGTTGAGCGGAGTGCAGGCGGTGCATCGTCAGCGCCGCGGAAGGCCCGTACCGACGCCAGGTGCTCGCCAGCGCCCAGAACCGCAGCCTGGGATCCGCCAGGACAGTCTCCTCACCGGGCGTGATGGCCACGCCCGCCGCCGCCTCGGCCGACAGCGCGTCCCGCGCCGCCGAGGCCCGAGTGCGCGTCCCGGCCAGCAGAAGCAGTACGGCCAGGACGATGAACGGCGCCTGGGGCAGCAGCCAGAGGAGCGGCGAGACGACGAGGGTGTCGAACGCCGAGCCGGCCTCCATGTGGTCACCGACCAGGTGAGAGAGCCACGCCGACAGCGTTTCGGTGGCGACCGCGCCACCGACCGCGGCCACGAAGGCGGCGCCCGCGATGAGCCCGCGCTCCCGGCGATGCTTCCTCCGGGCTGCCAGGCCGAGCCCGGCTCCGAGCAGTGCACCGCACGCCACCGGCCCGCCGAGGAGGCCGATCGATTGCCGGATCCAGTACTCGAAGCCGCCTGTCGAGCCGGTGATCGAGCTCAGTGCCCCGTACAGCCTGATGAACAGGATGCTCTCCACGAAGGCGTACCCGAGTCCGACGGCGGCTCCGAGAGCGAGGCCGGTCACGGTATCGACGACCAAGTGCCGGAATAGGAGCAGGATGACCACGACGCCCGCCCCGACGAGCAGCGCATTCACGACGCTCAGGTGCAGCACCAGTAGGTCGATCACGCGGTACAGGGACTTGGGCGAGGTGGCCTCGAGGAGCGAGCGCGAGCCCTTGACCGAGTACCCGTAGATGGTCCCGTACGCGAGTCCGGTGTACGCACGGCCCATTCCGAACACGATGAACGCGCCCCAGCCGAAGGCGGTGAGAAGGGCCGCCAGCGGTGCTCGGGGGTGTCGCTGCCCGTGGTGCAACAGCCACAGGACGAAGGCGGTACCGGGAACGCAGGCGAGCGCGGTCAGGGGATATGTGGCGACGATGGTGAGGGCCATCAGCGAGAACGGGCCCAGCAGTGCGGCCAGGGTCGCCCAGGTGAGCACCGTGGCCCGGCGGCCCTGAGGGCGCCTGATCGCCGCGGCCACCTGGAGCAGCACGCCCACCACAATGCCCGCCATCACAGCCCAGAAGACGGCCCGCGGCACGGAGAGCAGCTTGTCGAAGGATGCGAACGGCCCTTCCTGCATGTGCTGGGCGATCGACTTCGGGAGCTCGTAGAAGATGGAAACCGTCGGCTCGTCAGGCAGTACATGGGGCCGGGCGACGTTGAGCAGTAGCTCCGCGATATACAGCCCGATCAGGAGCCTGGCGACCAGAAGGGCCCGCCCTCCCGCCACCGCGTCATCGCGCAGGCGCCCGGGCGTGGCCGAGGACATGTCCGTCACGGCGTACCGCCCGGGAGAGCAGGTATGCCGGGCATGCCGGTCGCAAACTCAGAGGGCAGGTCGGTCGGGAACCCTGTCGGCAACCCGGTGGGAAAGTGCGACGGGAACCCCGAGGGAAGTCCGGTAGGCAGGCCGGACGGGAGCGACGGAGGTGCGCTCAGCCCCGGCAGGCTGGGCATCTTCGGCATCTCAGGATCGTTGTGGCCGCCGAGACCGACCACGAGCGACACCGCGAGCAGCACTGCACCGATCACCGAGCCGATCACCACCAGACGCACCTCCGAACGCGGTGCGTTGTGTGCCACGTCGGTCACGGGATCATCTCTGCTCTCACCTGGAAGGGCGACTTCATGGGTCCCTTTTCGTCGAATGACGCGGATGCGCGGGCGGATGGGTGACCGGCCCCACCACGTTGCACGGCGGGACGCAGGCTATCCGCGAGTGGACGAGGAACACAGGCACACATCGGGTCAGCGCAGGGTTGGCGAAAACCTTGAGCACTCCCTGTGTCCCGAGACCCGCCCGAGGCCGGACTTACGCCTGCGCACTCCAGCTCGGCGAGGCGCTCCGGTACAGGCCGACCGGGCCGGGCTGCCTCTCGCGACCGGCACGCACCGGCTGTGTGCCGGGGAGGGATCTGGGGCAGGGCCTGCCTGGCCGGCCGACTCGGTTCGGCCAGGAACCGACGGTGGCGCCGCCGCAAAGAGACCGGATCTCCACCATCGCCACGCGACCGCCCCCGAGCATTGCCATCCGCTCGGTCGCGCCGAGCGCGGATACGCAACCGATGCCCCGAGGAACCCATCGCGTCCGTCAGGGCCGGCGGACCGCTACCACCACGTGGCTGTTGCCGAACTGCCGGACCGCGCCGACGTGCTCGAAGCCCGCCTCGCACAGCAGTACGGCCGATGTCCACGGCGAGCTCGTGCACCCTGGGGCAGTCCGGATCCAGGTGATCGCCGTTGACGAGGACTCCGCCGGGGCGGATGCCTGCCGGACCGGCCGCCAGCAGCTGGACACCGGCCTGTGGACTTACCGCATCGGCGTACCCATGTGGCAAACCGCCGAAGGCGGCGGCGCCGAGCCCGCCGAGTACAGCACGTGGGGTGACCTCCGCACAGCTCCGCCTGATCCCCGGTGCCAGCTACCCGGGTGTCGGCCATCAGGGCGAAGAAGGACCGCTCCCGACGCTGTACGGTCCGCGCTGATCAACCCACCGGCCCCGGTGCGCGGAGCGGGGCACCTCTCGCGGCCCGTCACGAGAACGCGAGGCAGCACCGGCCAGCCTGTCGGCATCGGTGCGGTACCACCGCCAGCCTGGCTCCCTAGCCGGAGCTTTTGCGCACGGCCGGGTGCGTGTTGGTGACCCGGTCTGCGGTCCCCTCACCGAACGGTGAGGTCGCAGGTTCCGGCTGCCCCTCGGCGGGCACCGTGTCCGCTCGGGTGACGAACACGGGCGCCGGCGAGTCGGTGACCCCTATCCCCGTCAAAGCCGGCACAGGGACGGCATCGCGACATGCGCCCGTGCGCGACGTGCGGATGTGGGCCGTGCGGGGTGTCGGCGGTGCCGGGCGGTGCTGCCCCGGGGCGGTGCTACGGCTCAGGTCACGTTCGGCTGCGTCGGCGGGGTGGGCTGGGGGGAGCCCTGCAGGGCCAGCGCGGTGAGGACGACGAGCGAGTCCGTCCAGCCCAGGGGCGCGACCGAGGACGGCAGCCCGGCCCCGTTCACGGTTTCGGGCAGCTCCCCCAGCCCGTTCCTCTTGGACAGCACCCAGTCCAGAGCCTCCCTCGCCCTCGTCTGCTCGCCGGTTCCCGACCAGGCGAGGGCGAAGAAGGAGGTGCTGGCCGTCCAGGCGTACGATCCCCAGCTGAAGTCGGGGTCGTTGCCGGGCGAGACGCCACCGTTGGGCAGCAGCAGCGCACGGTAGGTGGAGTCCAGCGCTGCGCTCAGACCTGGCGGGGCAGTGTTGAACGGGGGCGCCATGAACGCCACGGCGCTGTCCCGCCCGTGCTTGCCGTCGGCGGTCCGCGGGTACCCCAGCGGGGCGAAGGCGGCGATGCCGGCGGAGAGGCGCCGGGCCGCGTCCCCCCATCGCTCTGCGTCTTCGCCCATGCCCAGCCGGGCGGCCAGGTCGGCCGAAGCGTTGAGTCCGGCGAGGAGGGGAGCGGCCGTACCGATGTTGGTGGTCGCCGTGTCCAGCTCCCAGTAGTCCGGGGACGCAGGGGGAAGCCCGTCCGGTCCCAGGGACCGCGCGGCGTAGTCAGCCGCCTTGCGCACCATCGGGTAGAGCGTGCGCAGCCGTTCGTCCCGGTCGCCGGCCGGCGCCGCTTCGTACCACTGCCAGGTGGCCCAGGGGACCCAGCCGTTGCCGTCCAGCTGCCACTTCCGGGCGTCCGGCGGTCCACTGCCGTCCAGCTTCGTACGCGCTTCCCAGGTACCGTCGGCCCGCTGGGTCCGCGCGTCGTAGCCCAGGATCCGGTACGCCTCCTCGTCGTGCCCGGTGGCGGCGAACGCAGCCGCGGCGAAAGCGCCGTCCCGGGGCCAGGAGTACTCCCACGCCGGCGACCACCCCGCGGCGAACGCGCCGTTGGGCTTGAGCAGTGCCCGCATGGACAGCAGGGCGCGCTGCACCGCGGCCCGCTGCACGGTGGTGGTCCCCGGCACCCGGCCCGCGGCCAGCCAGGCGCGGTTCTCGTCGATCTGCGCCAAGGCGTCCGGGTCGTCGGCCGCGACCACGCTGGATGCGGAGCTACCGGTGGGAAGGTACCGCCACCGGCCGGAGGGCAGACGCAGCACGTTGCTGCCGTCGACGTAGGAGGCGCCGACGGCGAAGGAGGGCAGGACGGCCTCGGTGTCCACGCCGTTCGTCAGCAGCCCCGCCGTGCGGGCCGCGAGCGCCGAGGCGGGCACGTAGCAGGGCTCCGTCTCCCCGCACCGCTCGCTGCCGGTGGGATTGACGTGGAAGGCGAGCCGGGAGTCGTACGCGTGCCAGCCTCCCCAGTACGCCCTGTCGTAGTTCCAGCTGGTCAGCGAGCCGGGCACGGACTGGAGCGTGCCGTACCAGGCGATCGGCTTGCTCTCCGCCGTGGTCGCCTGGACGAACAGGTAGTAGGTGGCGCCCGCGGTGACGGCGGCGCTGACGGGGAATTCGACCCAGCCGGCGCCGGCGCCGCCCAGGGCGGCGAGGTTCAGGGTCTTCGAGGCGACCACCGACCCCGCGTCGTCGCGAACCCGGCGGACCTGGGCGGTTACGGTCCCGGTCGCGGCCCCGCTGCTCAGGTAGACGCTGAGTCGAGTCAGCCGGGAGCCGTTCACGGTGAACGCCTGGGCCGCCGCGTTGTTGGTGGCCTTCACGCTGAACAGCGCCGTCTCGTGACGGGCCTGCCCTTCGTAGGGCACGGCGGCCGCGGTGTCCGGGAACGCGGCGGGAACGCCCGTGAGGGTCAAGGAGAGCAGACCGGGCAGCAGAGTCCTCGCGAATACCATGGGGTACAGGCCCTCCCGTTACTTGGCAGGCGCGCGGGGCGGGGTGTGCCACGGCGCCGAAAGCTGAACCCACCATGCAGGCCGCAGACCCGGGGGAAGGCGAGGTCGGGACGTGTCCCACCTGATCGAGGCGTTCCGACATCCGATCGTGTGACAGAAACAGCGGAAGCGAGCAGCTTCTCCGAGTACGCCGACAAGTGCCGCCCTGCAGCTCGTTCTCAACACTCTGGACGAGTCGGTGGACGGCGACCCCACCGCTTGTAGGCTTCGGGCTGGAGTGCCAGTCCCGTAGGCGACCGAAACGCATGTCGATCGGAAGCTGAACCCCGGGACACGCCCCCGGGGGCTGCAATCGGCAGGGGCGGCAGCAGAGCCGCGTACGCTCACGGCATGGGTGCCGAGCAGGTGGCAGTGGCCGACGACATCTTCGATCGGCTGGACACGAACGGTGACGGAGTGCTGGCCGCGGACGACTACCGGACCAGTGCGGAGCAGTTGCTCCAGTCTTACGGCGCGGGGCCGAACTCGCCGAAGGGACGTGCCCTCATCGAGGCGAATCAGGCCCTGTGGGAACGCCAGGCCGAGCTGGTCGACCGCGACGGGGACGGGAAGATCAGTCGGGAGGAGTACCGCGAGTGGTTCGCGTCCCTGCCGGCCTCGGAAGCCGGCCCAGGCGCGCTGTCGGGTTCACCGGAGGTGATGGCGGTGCTCCACGCGCAGTTCAACGTGGCCGACCGGGACGGTGACGGGGCGATGGACCTCCACGAGTTCACGGCGTGGCGGGCCCTCAAAGGCGTGCCGTCGCAGAGCGCGGCGGCGGCGTTCGACCTGATCGACGCCGACGGGGACGGTGCGATCAGCTGGGAGGACTTCAGCGGCGCGGGCAGTGCGCACGGGCTGGCGGCCCTGCTGTACGGGCCCGGACCGCAATAGTGGTGATGCGGCCCGCAGTCGGCGGCCGGCCGCTGTGAGCTGCCTTGCGGCCGGGGCCCGGCCCGGATCCGGCTACCGCACGCGGAAGTTGGCCATCATGCCCATCGCCGAGTGGTCCAGCAGGTGGCAGTGGTAGACGTACGTGCCACGGTACGCGTCGAAGGTGGCGTGCAGCTTCACCGTCTCGCCGGGGAGGAGCTTGACCGTGTCCTTCAGGCCCGCCTCGGCCGGTCCGACGGGGGCGCCGCCCCGCTCCAGTACCCGGAACTGGACGAGGTGCATGTGGAAGTTGTGCGGGATGAGCTTGTTGGCGTTGGTCACCGTCCAGATCTCCGAGGTCCCGAACGTGACCGTCTGGTCTGTCCGGTCCGGGTCCCACTGGAGCCCGTCGATCAACCCGCGCGGCTCGGTGCGGCCGTCCTCGTCCATGCTGAGGACGATGCGCCGCTCGACGGCGGGCTTCGGCAGAGCGTCCACCGGCGGCAGGGTGCGCAGCACGTCCGGAACCCGGCTCGGGTCGGGGGCGGTGCGGACCACGTCGAACCGGAGCACGTTGCCGACCTGACCGGGCGCTCCCCCGCCCGTCGTGGTCTCCAGGACGATCTTCGTGCCGACCGGGTAGCGGGAGAAGTCGATGACCACGTCGGCCCGTTCCGCCGGGGACAGCGAGACAGTGTCGGTGGTGAAGGGGCGCTCCAGCAGGCCGCCGTCGGAGCCGATCTGTACGAGCTGCCCGCCATCGGCGAGACGCAGCTTGAAGAAGCGCAGGTTGGAGGTGTTGAGCAGGCGGAAGCGGTACTTGCGGGCCGCGACCTCCAGGTAGGGGCTCGGGCGTCCGTTGGCGAGCAGCGTGGTGCGGCCCCGGAAGTCGTCCATCGCGTAGACCAGCTGCCCGTTCTCGTCGAAACGGGCGTCGCGCAGCGCGATCGGTATCTCGTACCTGCCGGAGGGCAGCGGCAGGGCCCGCTCCGTGTCGTCGGTGAGGACGTACGTCGCCGACAGCCCCCGGTAGACGTGCTCGGCCTCCATGTGGTGGGCGTGGTCGTGGAACCACAGCGTGGCGTTGGGCTGCTGGTTCGGGTAGGTGTACGTGCGTGCCGTGCCCGGGGCGACGGTGTCCATCGGGGCGCCGTCGTTCTCCGGGGAAACGCTTGCGCCGTGCAGGTGCACGGCGATCGGCATGTCCAGGGTGTTCCGGTGCCGGATGGACACCGGCCGGCCGCTGCGCGCCCGCAGTACCGGCCCCGGGAAGTGGCCGTCGTAGGTCAGCACCTTGGTCTGTACCCCGGGCAGGATCTCCCGCGAGACCTCCTTGACGGTGACGCGGTACGCGTCCCGCCCGCCCTCGGTGGAGTACGGGGCGAGCACGGGCAGCTGCGGCAACTTCACCGTGAACGGTTCCGGCGCGACCGCCGGGCCCGCGTCGTCGGCGGCCTGCGCGGTGGTGGTGCGCAGTACGGGCAGCAGGCCGGCACCGGTGATCAGGCCCGCGCCCGTCGTGGCCAGCGTGCCGACGAGCACGCGACGTCTGGTGACCATGCGAATGTCCTCCTGTGAACAATGGGAGTGCGCACTGGCGTTCGCATGTCGAACGCCCTCCCTCATGATCCTGACCGCACGCAGGGTGGCCTCTGCCCAAAGCGGGAGAATGTCAGGTATCACGCCGCGGATCGGGCGGCCGAGCGGCACGACGGCGACACGACGCGGGGCCCCGGCAGCCGTACGCGGCTGCCGGGGCCCGAGCCCGTGAAGTGCGGTCAGCGCTCCACGCCGACCGCGCTCCACGCCTTGGCCACCACGTCCGTCGACCAGTCCAGGTCACGGGCGGCACCGATGGTCGCGTAGCGGAATGCGGAGAAGTTGGTGGTCCTGGCGGCGTACTCCATCAGCGCCTTGTACCAGATGCGCCCGGCCCGGTCCCAGGCGTGGCCGCCCAGCTCGGTCGCGACGAGGTAGAACGCGCGGCTCGGGATCCCCGCGTTGGCGTGGACGCCCCCGTCGTCGCCGGAGGTGTCGTCGTACTCGGCCATGTGGGCCGCCTGGTGGAACCGGGCAGGATCCTTGAGGGAGCCGCCGGCTCCGTCGGAGGACCGGCTGCCCTGGCCGAACAGCCAGTCCGCTTCCTGCACCGTGTGCTGCAGGCCGTACTGCTCGGCCAGGACACCGAAGACGTTCCCGAGTGAGACGGCGAGCGCGCCGGGCTCACCGTACGACTCCAGCTCGGCGGTGTGGTGGATGATGCCGGCCGTGAACTGCTCGGCGAGCGCCTCCACAGCCGGGACCCCGCCGTCACCGAGGAGGATGCGCGACCGCTGCCAGGCCACGCCCGGCTCCCCGGTGCGGACGACCGCCTCCACGGGACCGCCCCTGCCGTCGATCGAGTTGCGGCCGTACACCGTGCGGAAGAAGTCCCAGGTGACGCCGAGGGCGTCATAAGCACCGTCCACCAATGCGTCGCCGCTCGGGGCTCCCCCCTCCTCGCGCGCCGACACCGGGCTGTCGGGATCGTTCCGGCCGTCCCATATCCTGCGAACCGGACGTACAGATGCGCTCTCAGTCATGATCGGCATGCTGACACGGGACCCGGCCGTGGCGGCGCCATCACCTACTCGATCAGTCAAGTCGACGTCGTCAACTCATCAGGTCCGGCGCGAAGCAGTCACGGAGTCGGGCGATCTTCCCGTCGCGGATGCCGAAGATCTGCACGAGCGATGCGACCACGCACGTCCTCTCCGTCTCCCTCGAAGACCGGGGAGGTCCTCTTCGCCTATCAGGCGTTGTTCGATCTGCTGACCCGTTTCTGGCGTACCGGCGGTAACGCCACTGCCCCGCCCGCCAACGCCAGAGCAGTCGTGCCCTTGATCCCTCCATGCCATCCCCCGGGGACCGCCTTGATTCCGTCCAGGCGAAGCCGCGCAAATTCGTTTCCCCGCACCCTACTTGTGCAGTCCCGTTCGTCTCTGCCCGGCATCCGTCCCGCCGCCCCGGTCGCCACCCCCGTCACCCGGACATACGCTGGCCATAGGGGAAGCGGCCTTGAGCCGCCCTTACAAGAACACCGCGTCGCCGATGGCTCAGTCACCATCGTGCTTGCCGGCCGTGTTGCCCCCTCCCATGACGGTTGACGGTCGCGAACTGCGCCGGCACTCTCCGCTGTTTACGCGCGACCAGGGAGTCGCAATGACAAGACTTTCTCGTGCACGCCGTCAGGCCATGGCCATTGCGGCAACGCTGATGGCCGGAGGAATGGTCTTGGGGGCGGGCGCAACGGCGTCCGCCGCCGTCTCGGCCAGCCTTCCCGCCGAGGTCAGCCCCGCCGACCAGGCGGCCATCCTGGCCGACACCAATGCGATACGTCAGACGGAAAGCGCGCCGCCCATCGCCTGGGACGCGGCTCTCGCCTCAGGCTCGCAGGGATGGGCCACCAACCCCGCTTCCCACGCCAGTGGGCTCGCGCACGACACGAGCTTCACCAACGGCGCCGAGAACATGTCGAGTGCCGGGCCATCCCAGGCCGTGTCGCAGTGGGCCGGAGAGAAGGCCGCCTACGACGCGGCCGGCCCGAACTGGAACACGAATGACCCCAGCTACAGGAACTGGGGCCACTACTGGAACATGGTCCAGAAGAATTATACGAAGATGGGGTGCGGTGCTGAAGCCGGCGTCACAGTCTGCCGCTACGCCTGACCGGACCGGCCGGACCCAGACCGCTTGATCGTTTTCCCCGTCATGAAAAGGACCCTGCTGCTACTCCTGCCCGCCCTCACCCAGCTCACGCCGAAGGCACCCGCCGCACGCCATAGTCCCCGGCGTCACCCGCTGCGGCGAGGACGTCGACCGCCGGCTCGCCGCCCAGCGGCGGGACCGGGGGTCGGCTGAACGACCCCTCCCCGCCGCGCGCCGGAGCTGGTGGCCGTTCGGCTGCCGGAACCGAACCGTGCGCAGCCCCGCGGCCGTGTCTCGGGTGCCGGCCTGGCGGGTGGTCGGCGGTAGGACACGCAGGCGGTCCCACACGGGACGGGATCCGCCGGCCTGGTGGACCAGGACCGCCTCCAGGACGTCGCGGGACCCCCAGGCGGCCGCGAACCGCACACCCGTCCACGGGTGCCCGGGGCCGGCCGCGGCAAGGTACTCGCCGACCTGGCCGGACGCGTCCGGGCACAGCGGGACCGTCCAGCACACCCGGGCCCGGGCCCGGCACCGACTCCGCGGCCTGCGCCGGCATCGGCTCTGCCGGCGGTCGCAACGTCGCCCGGGGGCCTCCCTTCGCTGGTCCCCCCTTCCAGGGTCACCGACCGCCCCGCACAGGAGCCGCCCCCGTTGTCCTGCGCCGGCGGATCTTTGAGCACATTGCCATCGGTGGTTGAGCGGCTCCCGGTCAGCCGCTCGCCCGCCAGGAGGGCGGCCAACTGGCTCGTTCCGCGATGACCCCACCCGGTACTTGCAGGCTCGCCCGGGCCTTTTCGTAGAAAGCCCGACGAGCTGTTCTGTACACGCTGTACGCCTCGTTCCAGGCAGCGGCCTCGCCTGCTAGCCGGCCCCGTGCCAGCCATTCGAGATGCCAAACTGCATCGTTCAACTTGCGGACCGCTGCGGCTGTATCCTGATCGGCAAGCAGCCGTAGGGGTTCGGTCATGGCGGCGCGTCGCAACTCTGCCTTGGCAGCCTCTTCCAGGGCGTCGCCTGTCGTCTCAACAGGACTCGGGTCTGCGGTCAGACCCCGGTGAGCGGCGAGCCGCTGGTAGACAACGACACAGTCCATGATCGCCTGGCCATAATCGCTGTACGCCTGCAGGAGCAGGCCGTCCCACCGCGCTCCTTGTTGCCGTCGCCAACGGGTGCGTTCGTGCAGCGTCCCCACCAAGTACGACATGGCTGCGCCCACTACGACGCCGATCAGGGTCGATAGCTGATCAACCACGCAAACCCCCCTAGCTAGCCATGGCCCGCCCTACGACTGGCAATCCCCGCCCGGCGGCGCGTCCACTCGGCGCAGATGCCTCGAGTTGGCACGGGACCGGGCTCTTGGTCACACGCCCGCTCCTCCAGCCTGAGCAGCGAGAGCGACCAAACGGATTCGGGCCGGTGACGTATCGGCACCCATACCACGTATGAGCAGGTAAGTAAGCTCTCCGTTTATTCGGACTGGCTGGATATGATCGATCTGCACCCTCACCCCACGGGGCCGCGTCGGCAGTTCCCCCATGCCCTCTCCCGAGGACTGTGCTCGACCGTCCGTGGACCCCTCCCTGTTCCACCGCTCCCGAGGACCGATGTCTCCGATGGAACCCGAAGGTCCACCAAGCCCGCCTCCCCTTCGGCGCCGCCGCACCGTGCGCCTGCGTACGATGCTGGCCTGCCTGGCCGTCGTCCCGACCGTGGCGATGGCCGCCCAGGTGACCGTGACCGCCCAGCGGTTGCTGGCCCAGTCCGAACACCTGCGCACCGATGTGGAAGCCGGCGAGCACATCGGCGTACCACTGGTCGGGCTCATGACCCAGCTGCAGGCAGAGCGGGTGATGACGGCGGCGCGGTGGGCGGGCACCTCCGTCGCCGACGACGACCTCCGCGAGAAGCGGGCGGCAACGGACCGTGCGGTGGCGGAGATCCGGCAGGTCTCCGGCAGCAGCAGCGGCGCTGCGAAGCCTTCAGGGCAGAGCGGCGGCCACCTCGATGAGGTGAGCGTCCGGCTTGACCAGTTGACTGCGTTCCGCAAGCGCGCGGATGCCCACAGCGGTAGTCCCGAACAAGTGGTCGACTACTACACCGGCGTGATCGACGACAGCATCCGCGCCTACCAGGATGAATTCAGCCACGCGGAGGACGCGGAACTCTCCCAGGAGAGCAGGCCCGCCGTCGCCCTGTTCTCCGCGGCAGAGATGGTCGCGCGCGAGGACACTCTCCTCGCTCTGGCCGGGCCGTCCAAGGAGCTGGCGTCCACCGGCTTCTCCGAGTTGCTCGATGCTCTCGGTACCCACCGGTACCTGTACGACACCTGGATCGTGCCGTACCTGTCGCCCGCGGAACAGGCTTCGTACGACGAGCTCACCGCCTCGGACGCCTGGCGCACCAAGATCCGCATCGAGAATGCGGTCGTCAGCAACCACCAGGACACCCCGTCCGGAGTGAAGCTGCCGGCCGATGTCGGCGGCTGGCGTGCCGCGCACGACGCGTTCGCGCCGCAGTTGGCCGCGCTCAACGCGGACCGGTCGCGGAGCGTGCTCGCGCACGCCGATGCGAAGGCCTCCGAGCTGGAGACCGAGGTGTACTGGCTGGTCGGGGGCAGCGGCGGCACCCTCCTGCTGGTCACCGGGGTCGTCGTCCTCACCACGCGGTCCGTGCTGCGCAGGCTGAACCGCCTGCACACCCGTACGGTCGCCATCGCAGAAGAGACACTGCCCCGCGTGGTGGACCGGCTCCAGCGCGGGCAGGCCGTCGACGCCGAGGCGTTGCCGACCGTGGGCGGGCACCAGGACGAGGTCGGGCGGATCAGCGACGCCTTCGCCCGCGTCGTCGCCGTGTCCGTCGACGGACACCGGCAGCTCGCGGCCGAGCGGCACGGGTTCGGCCTGTTCGCCTCGGGCATCGCCTCACGCACCGGAAACCTCGTCAGCCGCCAGCTGAGCCTGACCGAGGACCTCCAAGACGCGTTCGGCCACGACGAGGCGCTCCTGGCCCAGTTGATGCGGTCCGATCAGTTGACGGTGGGAATGCGGCGCCAGATCGAGAATCTCCTCATCCTCGCCGGTGGCGAGATCCCGGACCCGCACACCGAGCCCATGCGCCTGGCCGACCTGCTGCGGGAAGCCGCCGCGGAGGTCGAGGACTTCCGGCGGATCGAACGCCATGCGCTGGACGAGGCGAGCGTGCAGCCGCACGTGATCAGTCAGATCAGCCACCTGCTGGCCGAGCTGCTGGACAATGCGACCCGGTTCTCGCCCCCACGCTCGAAGGTGGTCGTGCGCGCCGAACTGGCGGCGGACGGGCTGTCGATCGAGATCGAGGACCGCGGACCGCGCGTGGCGGCTTCCGGGTACGAGGAGATGAACCGGCGACTGCACACGGCGCCGCCGTACTCCGTCCTCGCAGAGAACGCGCACCGGCTGGGCCTCTTCGTGGTGGGCCACCTGGCCGACCAGCTCCAGGCCCGGGTCACGCTGCGCCGCTCGGTGTACGGGGGAACGGCGGCCGTGGTGATCCTGCCGAGCGAGCTGCTCGCGCCGACCGAACGGAAGGGCGAGCGGGTGCCGGTGCCTGCGGCGGAGCCCGGGCCGGCAACCGACCGGGATCCGGAGCCCGCCACCGTGCTCACCCCCGTACGGGCACCCGCCCCCGAGGACCTGCCGGCCCCCGCCCCCATGCCCATACGGCTGCGGACCGAGCCGGCGCCGACCGCTCGTTCCGGACCCGGTGACGGCACGCGCCCGCCCCTGCCCGAGCGCGTCCCGCAGACCCACCTCACCCGGCAACTCCGCGGGCCCCGCGCCCCGGAGCCGGACGCCGGCCGGGACGCGGCGACACCCGAAGAGGTGGCCGACGCCTGGGCGGACTACGAAGAGGGGACCCAGAAAGTGGAAGCAGAGCTCAGACAGGATCAGCCATGACGACGACAAGCAACGACATGATCTACAGCGTCCTGGACAACAACCTGAGCAGGATCGCCGGTATCCAGGGAGCCGTGCTCCTGTCCAACGACGGGATCAAGCTCAGCGCCTACCTGCTCGAGCGGGACCAGGCGGAGCGCATCGCGGCCGCGGCCTCCGGTATCGCCGCCACGATGAAGGCGATTTCGAGGGAGGTCGGCGGCGGCGGGGTCATCCGCCAGCTGGTGGAGATGAACGACCGGTACCTCTGCATCGTCGGGTGCGGGGAGGGCAGCACACTCATCGTGGTGACCTCCCGCAAGGCACGGCTCGGGGAGCTGGGAGGCGAGGCGGTACGAACCGCCCAGGCGCTCGGCGAGTGGCTGGGCACCCCCGAGCGCACCCCGGCGCCGATGTCGACACCGACGTCGACGTCGTAATGCCGGACGAGCCGCAGCGCCGAGGCCTCCGCCGGACCCGGCTGTACGCGTTGACCGACGGACGTACAGCCGCCGCTCCGCAGACCGTCCTCACCATGGACACCACGGTCGTGGCGGCGGTCACCGGGGACGACGCCCTCAGCGGCCTGCCCACCGAATGGCGGGCCATCCTTGCCATGTGCGCGCCCGCGGGCGGACTGGCGGTCGCCGAGATCGCCGCGCGGATGCACATGCGCCTCACTCCGATGACGCTCCTCCTCGGCGAACTCGCGGACCGCGGGCTCATCAGCCATCGGCCGCCTCTGGAGGGGGCCGAGACCACCAATGTCCACCTGCTCATGAAAATCAGGGACAACCTTGCCCGGATATGACACCTCCGACGCTCCTGCCCAGGAAGCGTCCCCCGTCAAGATCCTCATTGCCGGTGGGTTCGGAGTCGGCAAGACGACTCTGGTCGAGGCGGTCTCCGAGATCGAGCCGCTGCGTACGGAGGAGTGCCTGACGAGCGCGGGAGTCGGTGTCGACGACCTCGACGGCATCGAGTCCAAGACACTGACCACCGTCGCGATGGACTTCGGCCGGATCACCCTCGCCGACGCCGGAGTCGTCCTCTACCTGTTCGGCACACCCGGCCAGGAGCGGTTCTGGTTCATGTGGGACGACCTGCTGAACGGGGCCCTCGGGGCACTCGTGCTGGTCGACACGCGGCGCCTGGACCGCGGCTTCCCGGCCATCGACTTCTTCGAGAGCCGGGGACTGCCGTTCGTGGTCGGCGCGAACTGCTTCCACGGCGAGCAGCCGTACACCGCCGCGGAGATCGCCGCCGCACTGCACCTGCGCGACCCGGCCACGCCCGTCCTCCTGCTCGACGCCCGCTCCCGTACGGACGCCCGCGACGCCCTGCTGACCCTGCTCGACGTGGTCATCGCCGAGGCGCGGACCGCGGCGAGCGCCTGAACGAGCATCAGCGCGTGCGTGCGCGGATCGCCGCACCGCTCAGTGCACGACCGCCGACGGATGCCCTTCCTCCTGGTCCAGGGCCCCGCCGTAGCCTCAGGCCGGGTGACCGGGCTCCAGGTCCCGCAGCTCCCGGTACCGGATCAGTGGGGGCCGCGGGCCCTCGATCGGCGGGCACACTGCTACGGGCGCCAAGAGGAAGCCCACGTGGTCGCCGCCCTCGATACGCCCTTCGATCCGGCCGGTGAACCACATGGGCACCTGCTCCAGGACCGGACTGCCTGCTTCTCCCGGACGCCAGCCGACCCGCGCGAACTTGTCCACCCGGTCGCCCGTCTCACCTCCGAAGAGCTCCGCCAGCGCCCGCTCGTCCCGGTGGAGCAGGTGCACGGTGAGGTACTCGGCCTCACACGCGACGCGGTAGGTGTGGTTGGCGATCGACAACCAGACGGCGAACCTCGGCGGGTCGATGGAGCACTGCGAGGCGAAACCCACCAGGCAGCCGGCCCGCTCGCCGCCGGACGCGGCCGTAACCACGTACATCGGGCCGTCGAGCACGTCGGTAAAGGGGTCCAGCTCCGTCACGGTGCCTCCTCGTGTTCCGAATGGTCCAGTGGCCCCTCAGGCAGCCATCCCGGGCCGTCATCGGCGGCTGACCGGCGCTGCTTGAGCCGCGGCCGGGCCGGGCAGGCTGCGCTCGGCCAACCGCTGGCCTCCCTCGGCGGGCGGGCTCACAGGCCGAGGTCGAGGAGGACGTTCTCCACGACCTCGGTGAGCGCGGGATGGATCCAGTACGGGGACTTGGCGAGGGTGATGGCGTCGATGCCGAGGGTCGCCGCCAGGACGAGGGGCTGGATGAGGGTGGGGGCCTGAGGGCCCATCAGGTGAGCCCCGAGAAGGCGCCCGGTGCCGGGGTCTGCGAGCACCTTGCAGAATCCGGCGGTGTCCTCCATCGCCCAACCGTAGGCGACATCGCCGTAGCCGGCCATGCCCACCAGATAGTCCAGCCCTCTGTCACGGCAGTCCTGCTCGGCCAGCTCCGCGGCGATGTAACCGCCGCCGAGGATCGCCAAGTGTCGGGGCGGAGCGTCGATGCGTATGACGGTGTCGGACGTCTCGTACGGCAGGCCCGCCGCCGCGACGGGCCCGGGGACCACGGGCCGACCGCCCGCCGCGACGACGATCTGCCCGGCGCTGACGTCGAGGGCCCCGTCCACCCGGTCGATCCGAAGGGTCCTGGGGCCGGTGAACCGTGCCCTGCCCTCGTACACGGTGACCGAGTCCTGCTGCTCACGGCCCGTACGACCTTCGTCTCGTTCGGCGTCCAGCCGCGCGAAGATGCGGTCGCGCACCTCGCGCCACCGCACCGCTCGCAGCTCTGCGTCCACGTCGTACGCCCCGGCTTCCCGGACGGTCCGGGCGACGTGCGCGGTGTAGGCGAGCATCTTGCTCGGGATGCATCCGGCGTTCAGGCAGGTTCCGCCGAACCAGCGCTCCTCGACGATGGCCACGTCCAGATCGGCGAACGAGTCGTCGACGACGGCGTTGCCGGATCCCGCACCGATGATGACAAGATCGTGGTGACGCATCCGGCCAGCCTAAGAGGCCCTTTGCCGAGCCAACGCGTCGGCGCGCTGGCTCCCCCCTGCGCGAGTCTCGAGCTCACCATCACGGAGTCCCGGCCTGGCGCGCACGGGACGTCGGCGAGACGTACACCTCCCCGGTGCGCGTTCGCGTCCGGGCGGTGAGGGTCGTGCGCGCCAGAGCACCGACCACGTCGCTCAGACGCCCCCCGCCGCAGCCGCAGGCGCAGCTACAACGCGGGCGGACCGGTTCACGCTGACCGTCAGCGGCCCTCGGAGTCCCCCTGCCGCGCGTCATCCGGGTGGATCTGCTCCTCACGGCCGATGCCCGGACGGTGGCGCTTGGCACGGTGGCCCCCGGCATCCGCCTCGCCTTCGCCCTCGCCCCTGCCCGAACGCCGCACGACGGCGTCGTCCGCCTGCTGCCGGGCTTCACGGTCACCGCTCTCGCCCAGCGCCTCGGACGGCGTGGTCCGCGGGTGGTGCCTGGCCTTCTCATGGCCTGCCATCGTGTCCTCCCTCGATGTGCCTGTCTCGTGCGACTACCCCGCCACGTCACCCCCACGCCCCTTCCAGTCCGTGGGCGGCCTCGAACCCGGATCCGGTCGGTGCCGGTCGGCCGCCCGGCCGTTTACCGGCAGGTCGCCGCAGCCGCCGTGGTGCCCGTGAAAGCGGGGGCCGGTGTGGGGGCCACGGTCGGCTTTGCGGACGGCCGGCCGCGGTCCGCCTCAGCGTGGACCACGTCCACCGGCTGGTCCACGCGCAGCCGCTGGAACAGCCGGGCAGCATCCACGCCGATCAGTTCGTCCCGGTTCGGGTCGGCGCGGTAGGGCTGCCGGGGCGCGGTCAGGAACTGCACCCGGGCCACGGGGATGTCCCGTCGCGCCCCGTCTGCCCGCCCTGTCCGACAGACGACATCAACTCGCCGGTCTCCACCGCCGTTTCCTCCTCGACGTACCAGAGGGTCTTCAGCGCGACGGCTAGTACGTCGCCCAAGCGCTCCCGCTTCGGGCGCTGGCGCGCCTGTACCGTGTCCTCGACGGCCGGGGGGTGCAGGCCCGATTGCTCGGCCAACTGCCCAAGCCCGCCCTCGGCCGGGTCGACCAGGCGCATCCAGCCGAATTCGCGCCGGCCAGCCCGCGCAACCGCTTCAGCACGCGTCGGCAGGCCTCGTCGTCAAGGCCGCACCCGACCGTCTCCGAGCGGCCCGACCGCTCCTCGTACACCACACGTTCCGAACGCCGCGCATGCTTCACTGCCCCGATTTCATGCGCGCCGGACCGTGCGGGGCGTTGCCGCGCGCTGACCCGCGCACTGGGAGAGCACCGGGCCTGAGACAGGTTCCCCGCCCTCCATCTGAACCTTGCCGACCAGGCGCGCCGCCAGGCGGGACGGCGTCGCCCCAAGGACTACGCCTCCGCGACGCACGCGAGATGGCCGTCGTGATCGTCTTTGCGCGGGAACCGAGCCTTACGGAAATGCTGTGCGTGCACCCCACTCGCGCTCGCACCCGGAAGACAACAGCGCGCAGAACCCGCACGCTCATCCAGCCGCGACTCCCCCGTTGGCAGGCAGGCCGTTCGGGTGCAGTCGAGGCCAGGGTGGGATGGCGGCCGGATGCCGGGTAGGCGTCGTGTATGGACGCACACACCCTCGATACCTCGACGCCGGCCGGGCACGCCGCGGCACTCGACACCGCATCCGCATGGTGGCTGACGGCCCTGGACCGGCTCGAACGAACGACGGTGGCCGATCCGGCGATCGGGGTTCTCCAGCGCGGAATCCGCTCGCTCCCCCTGGGCGGGACGCGTGAACTGTTGCGCGGCAGGCCGCTGGGCCACCCTGTGCATCCCGTGCTGGTCCAGGTACCGATCGGCTGCTGGATGTCAGCCGCTGTACTGGACGTCGTACCTGGTGCACAGCGCGCGGCAACGACCCTCACCGCCGTCGGGCTGGCCGGGGTCGCCCCGGCAGCGGTCGCCGGCTGGGCGGACTGGGCGGACCTGCCGCCCGAGCAGGCCCGGGTCGGGCTGGCCCACGCAGTCTCCAACGTGGCTGCGGTGGCCTGCTACACCGCCTCCCTGACGGCTCGGCTCCGCGGCCGCTCGACGAAGGGCAGGCTGTGGTCGTGGGGCGGGCTGACGGCAGTCGCCGTCAGCGGTGCGCTGGGCGGGCACGTGGCCTATCGGCAGGCCGTCGGAGCACATCCCGCAACCTGAGGGCTGTCCACCGTAGCCAGCATCCGGACGGGGACTGCCCTGCCTTCAGCGTGGCGCTCCGTGTGCATGGACCGCTTCGAGCCCGGCACGTTCATCGGCCCGGGCGCCGCCTTCGGATCACCGGGCACGACATCGAGGCGATGCTCGAGCCGGCGGACGGCGACCCCGTGCACGGCGCCCTGCAGATCGCCCGCGGCGTGCCCCTCAGGCCCTGTTACAAGGCCGTGCGCAACGCGCTGCGCCCTGGTCTCAGGCCCCGCGAAGGTGCGCCTCGGCCTCCACGTGCTCGGCGTAGAAGTCCTCGCCGGCGGGACCGGCGGGACCGGCCGCCGCCGTCTTCGTCATCCCCGTACGACGGCGCGCACGTTCCGGATGCTGCCGCAGTCGGCCGCGAGGTGCCGCTGCCGCTCCCGCAGGAACGCCGCCCCGAGCTCGGCCCTCCGCTCGTCCGGCACGTTCTCCCTGGCGCCGTTGAGGATCGTCCGCTCCTCCTCGTCGAGGTGGTGGGAGACCGCCTTGACCAGGTCCTCCAGGCGCGCGTCCCACTCGTCGGAACCCACCTCGGACACCTCGAGCAGCGCCAGGAGCGCCTCATTGCCCTCGGCGTGCTCCTCGCTTCCGTGCTCGACCTCCTCGTTGTCGACGTCCTTGAACCTCTTCAGCGCGCCGTACACCTCGGACTCCTCGGCCTCTCCGTGCGCGATGAGCAGGGCGGAGAACTTCGCGAGGGCGTCTGCCCGGTCCTCCTCCACACTGCGCATCCGGCGAAAGAGGTCCTCCATCGTGCGGTGGTCCTTGAGGATCACGGCGACGACGTCCCGGTTCTCCTGCTTGTCCGCGGCCATGCCACGTACCTCCTGCTCTCGGTCTTCCTGCTCCGTCTTCGCTTCGGCGCCTGCTCGATGGCGGTGAGTTCAAACCCGGCTGCCGTGGTTGGCGCCGCCCGTACGTGTTTCCACCGCGCCCACCGGGGCAGCCGCGTGAAGAGAGAAGAGCCCCCGGAACGGAGGCCGGAGATGTCAACCAATTCGCTGATAGCCGTCATCGTCGTGGCGGTGGTCGTCGTGTTCGCGCTCACGGCGCTGCTGTGGACGCTGGCCCGGCGACGCCACCTGCGTGAACAGTTCGGGCCGGAGTACGACCGCACCGTCGAGGAGCGAGGCGACAAGCGCTCCGCCGAGCGGGATCTGCGCGCCCGAGAAGCGCGGCACGACCAACTCGACATCAAGGAGCTGTCGCCCGAGCGCCGACACCAGTACGCGGACGAGTGGACGCGTGTGCAGCAGCAGTTCGTGGACCGGCCGGAAGGTTCCGTGGCACAGTCCGACGAGCTCCTGACCCGGCTGATGGGTGAGCGCGGCTATCCCACCGAGGGGTATGACGGGCAACTGAGGGACCTGTCGGTGGAGCACGGGCGCACGCTCGAGGCGTACCGGGCCGCCCATGCCGTCAAGGTGCGCAGTGGTGCGGGAGAGGCGACGACAGAGGAGCTGCGCGGGGCGATGGTGCACTACCGCGCCCTGTTCGAGGAGCTGCTCTCCGACCAGAGGAGCCGATGACATGCATGAAAACGAGGAGAAGGCGGGGCGGGAGTCCGAGCCCGTCCTGACAACGGAAGACCTCGCACGTCCGGCGCCGCCCCGTGACCGGGACGCGGCCGTCTACCCGGGCGAGGCAACCGGCGGGCAGAACGACGCGACGCAGGTGCCGGCGGACCAGCCTGCCGGTGAGCAGGAGCCGGAGCCGGGTCGCGAACCCGAGGGCGAGGAGGAACCGCTGCTGGGCGCCGCGGAGGCGGAGCGGTACCGCACCACGTGGAGCGAGATCCAGGGCCGGTTCGTCGACGACCCTCGGGAGGCGGTCCGGTCGGCGGACGCCTTGGTGGCGGAGGTCATGCAAAGTTTTGCGGGCACCCTCTCCGAACACCGGAGCGGGCTGGAGAAGCAGTGGGACCGCGGGGAGCAGGTGGCCACGGAGGACCTGAGGCAGGCCCTGCGGGCCTACCGTTCGCTCGTCAACCGGTTGCTCGACACCTGAGCCGCACGTCCCGTCGAGCTTGTGGGTGCCCTGCCGGGCCACTGCCCGGCAGGGCACCCTCTACGCACATCGCAAGCCGTTCGAGCCCGGGGCGGGACGCAGGTCAAGACCTGCCCGTGGCCTTCTTCGCCTTGTCCGAAGCCTTCGACGTCATCTCCTCGGCCTTGCCGCTCATCCGCTCGGCCGACCCTTCCGCCTGCATGCCCTTGTCGTCCATGGCGCTGCCGGCGGTCTCCTTGATCTTGCCCTTGACCTGCTTGGCCTTTGCCTTTGCCTTTGCCTTGCTCATGACGAGGTTCTTCCTTCCTTGAGGGGATACCGCCCGCCCACCCTGCTTCCGTGGCAGGCATCCCGCAATCCGTGCCGGACCGCCCGGCATCAGGGACCTGGCGATCCGGGATTCTTTGACGAACGCCGCGCAGACGACGCCGAGGTCGGCCGGCTTGCGGCCGGTGACCAGGGTCAGGGCGCCGCGTTGTACACGCGTACGGGCTCGTCCACCCGAGTGCTGCGGGGCCCAGGTGGTTCCTAGGCGTACGCGGCGTCGGAGACCGGGCCCGCTGCTCGGTCGCCCTCGGCGCCTACCCCGTGGGACGTACCTCAACCTGGGCACGCCGCGCCGTGCACGGCCGTGCCATGCTCGAGGCATGAAGGGCGACGCCGCGGGTGAGGGCGCCGCACCCGAGGTGCTGGCGCTCGCCAAGGTGGTAGCCAGGCTGCGATCGGAAATCGTGGACCTGGAAGGCCTCGCCGCGACCACGGCCGTCGTCGAACGGGCCAAGGGTGTGCTGATGGCCCAGGCGTGCGTATCCGCCGACACGGCCTACGAGATGCTCCTCGGCCGTGCCGGTGAGCGGGGCCGCACCCTGTTGGAGGAGTGCTGGATCGTCCTGGGGCGGATGCGCTCGCACCCGCCGCCCGGGCGCGCACCCTCCGACCCGCCCGTGGCCCCCGCGGCCGCCGTCGCGGGGAACGAGCCGGCCGCGCCGGCCTCCGGCGCCGGACGCCATCTCGTGGGCGGCGCGGCGCGGCGCCCGCTCCTGGCCCGGATCGCCGACGGCCTGGCGACGGCCCGTGGGGGTGATGACATCGCGGAGCTGCTGCGGACCGTGCTGGGCGGGGACGCCGGCGTGGATGCGGTGATGATCTACTCCCTGGCCTCCGCCGGGAGCCTGGAGCTGACCGGCCGCGCCGGCATCGACGAGGAGCTCGCCGAGCAATGGCGCCACATCCCCCCGCTCAGCGGCGTCGCTGCCCACAAGGCCATCGCCGGGCGCCGGGCCCTGTGGCTGGAGGACCCGGCCGAGGACGCACGCCGCTACCTGCTCATCGCGGAGCCGCCGGACCGGTGGCCCTCGCGAGCCTGGCTCCCCGTACCCGCCGACGGGCCCCCGACGGCTGCCATCGGCTTCCTGCGCACGAAGCCGGGCCGCTTCGCGGCCGACACCCGAGCGCTGCTGCGTCGGGCGGCCCGGCTGTGCGCGGGCCGGCTGGGGGGAGCGGAGCGGCCCCGCGACGCCGACGCCGAGGGGACCCCGGGCGGCGTCGACGTGGCGTCCGTCCAGCGCATGCTGGACGCGCTGGCCACACCCGCGATCCTGCTCACCCCGCTGCGCTCGGAGGCGGGCGAGGTGGAGGACTACCGCATCGACGCGGCGGCGCCCGAGGCAGTGGATGTGGCCGGGCGGCGTGGCAAGGAACTCGTGGGCCGCCGGATCCTGGAGACGTACCCGACCGTGGCGGGCACCTCACTGTGGGACGGCTACCTGGAGACCCTCACCACGGGAACCGGGTACGAGGGAGAGCCCTTCACCTATGAGGAGGTGATCGCCGGCGTCCCGCGGCAGTCCGTCTACTCGGTCCGGGCATCCAGGCTGGGAGACCGCCTGGCCGTGTCCTGGATCCGCCACGACACCAGCGAGCGCGAGGCTCGGCGGCTCATCGACATGCAGCGGCTGGGCAACCTCGGCTGGGCGGGCTGGAACCTGACGACGAACACCATCACCTGGTCCGATCAGGTCTACGCCATCTTCGACCGCGACCCCCGGGACGGGCCGATGACACTGGAGGAACTGCCACGACACCTCCTGCCCGACGACCTTCCGAGACTGGGCGGGGCCGTCCAGCGGCTGCTGAGCGAGGGGGAGGCCGTTGACCAGCCGTTCCGTATCGCCACCGCGCACGGCGTGCGGCACCTGCGGATCGTCGCCGAAGCCCAGACGGACGCCGACGGCACCCCGGTCGAGGTGCACGGCTTCTTCCAGGACCTCAGCGCGCAGCGCGGCGCCGAGCTCGCGCTCCTCGAGAGCGAGCGCGCCGTCCTGCTCCAGCGCGGCATGCTCCAGGCCGAACGGGCGCTCGCCGCACGTCTCCAGGAGACCCTGCTGCCGATTCCCGAGCAGTCCCTGGAGCTGGCCGGCCTGTGCATCGACGTCGCCTACGTCCCCGCCGACAGCGGGGTCAACGTCGGAGGCGACTGGTACAGCGCCATCGAACTCCCCGACCAGAGCGCTCTGTTCGTCGTCGGCGACGTGGCCGGCCACGGCTTGGCCGCCGTCGGCACCATGGCCCAGCTGCGATTCACGACGAAGGGCATGACGGTGACCGGCTCGCCCCTGCCCGACGTCCTGCGCAGACTCAACACCCTCCTGCTCCACACCGCTTCGGACCCGTCCACCAGCGCCACCGCCACCATGGTCATGGCCCGCTACCAGCCCTGGGACCGGCGCCTGATCTGGGTACGGGCAGGCCACCTGCCCCCCTTGCTGGTCCGCGGCGACCGGGCGAGCTTCCTCGAACAGCCTCCGGGCAGCCTCCTCGGCGCCACCTTCGACACCTCCTACGCACAGGCCGTCATCGACCTGTTGCCCGGCGACCACCTGCTGCTCTACACCGACGGACTCGTGGAGGAACCGGGCGAGGACCTCGACGTCGGACTGGACCGGCTCGCCGCGACCACCCTGCGGCTCCTCCGGGAAGGGCGGGGCGAAACCCTCGCCCGTACGCTCGCCGCGCTGTGCCCGGGCAACCGCGACGACATCTGCGTCCTGGACATCCATGTCCCGGACGACCCGTGATCCGGCGCACCCGGGCGTGGCCGCATCCTTGAATCGCCTGCACCTCCGTGCCCCCGGTCGCTTGGGCGGCAAGCGACGGGGTAGGCGCAATACACCCCGAAGATCCCGGACGGGAGACGCCATGACAACCTCAGCGGTTCATCTGAGCGGGCAGGCAGAAGGGGTGTGTACGTGATGTCCACGGCGAGCGGAGAGCGTTTCACCGTCGAGGCGCAGTCCCTCCCCGGGGCCACGGTTCTGGTCATGGCGGGGGAACTCGACCACGACACCGCCGAGCCCTTGCGGCAGGCCCTGGACGCCACGTGGCAGGACGGCGGGAGGCTGCTGGTCGACCTGAGCCGGCTGGATTTCTGTGACTCCACAGGGTTGAACGTGCTGTTGCACGGCCGACTCGCGATCGGGCAAGCCGGCGGCAGCCTCGAACTGGTCGGGTTGCACCCGCCGGTCGCACGCATGTTCCATGTCACAGGTGCGGACCGGCTGTTCCGGGTCCACGCCGATGTGGAAGCCGCGCTGGCACATCCCCAGCACACGTAGCGGCGGAGCACCCGTGGAGGATGGCGGGTCACCGGAGATGACCCGACGCCTCGCGCTGGACGGCACCGCGAACGCGGTCACCCGTTGCCGCGAGTTCACGCGTCAGGGCCTCGCCGAGTGGTGCCGGCCGCCAGGCCCCGTGGACGTGGGCACCTGCGAATCGGAGCTCACCGACGACGCCTTGCTCCTGGTCTCCGAAGTCATTGCCAACGCCTGCCTGCAAGCCGGCCGGCCGACGTCCCTGGTGCTGCGCTGCACGGCGGAGCGGCTACGGATGGAGGTGACGGACGAGAGCCCCACCGCACCACGGGCCGGGCACCGGACCGACCCGTCCCGGCCGGGAGGGCACTGACTGGTCATCGTGGAACGGATGGGCCGGAACCGGGGTTGGAATCCGGCGGTCGCAGGGCCGCGAAGTCCGTGTGGGTGGAGGCCGACTCCCGGTGAACTCCGCGCCCGGCGGTCAGTTCTCCGCGGTGTAGCGGATCCGCGCCCACAGGGGTAGCGCGAACCAGCACAGCAGGTACCAGGCCAGCACGCCTCCCACGAGCCACGGCACGAGGGCGTTGTGGGTCGCGACCCGCAGCACCAGGCAGAGGGCTGCGGTACAGGTGGCCAGCAGCAGGACGAGGCCCGTGAAGGTCAGGCGCCCGGCCCACACGACCGCTTCGGGCTTGATCCGCCGACCCGAGACGATGCGGTGGAAGGCGACCGGCCCGATGAGCGCACCCGTCGCGAGCGCGCCCAGCACCACGGTCACGATGTAGATCGTCTTGTCGGTCTGCGCAAGCCCGTGGAAGGTGGGGGTGAAGGCGACCGTGAGCAGGAATCCGAAGAGGATCTGGACGCCGGTCTGGGCGACGCGGATCTCCTGGATGAGCTCCTGCCACTGCCGGTCCGCGCGTTCCTCCGCGGTCTCATCCCGTCCGGCCCCGCTGGCATCCGGCATGACGCCTCCCTGAAACGTCCCGTCCGGCTGCGCCTACCCCGGGGCCACCGCCTCATGCTCCGGCGCGCACGGGGCCGTCACGCGCGTCACGTGCGGCTTCGGCCGGACCACCTCGGAGGCCTTCACCGCCGGCGCCGCGTTCGCCCCGCCCGCCGGTTCGCCGGGTTCGCCGGACGAGCAGGACGGCGGCCAGTACGCCGGCGGCCGCGATCAAAGCAGGGCGGTTGGTCCGGGCCGTGCCGGGATCGGGCGCCTTGCCCTCCACCAAGCGCCCGACGAGCGCAGCCGTATCCAGCAGCCGGCCCGTGACCTGCGCGAGCTGCCCCTTGACGGCAGCGGCCGCGTCCTTCACCCGCGCTGTGACGTCGGCCTTTGCGGTCAGTGCTCCGATCGTCCCGCCGAGCTGCTCTCGGGTGTGGGCCACCCGCTGACGAGCTCCTGCTTCGGTTCCGTGGCGATCACCAGGTCGCCGTGCCGACCGGCGAGCTCGCAGGAGCGCAGCCCGGAAACGGCGCGGAACGTCACCGTGAACGGCGACCGCACCAAGGCGTCGATCCGGCTGCCACACGCGCTGCTCGGCACGGCAGCCCTCGACCCGAACCGTTCGTACACGGTGTCGAAGCAGCGGGGCCTGCTGGACCGGATCGGCGATCTGTTCTCCGACAAGGGGGCCGGCCCCGACACCGAATCGGCAGCAGGGAGCGTGGCACCTCGCGCTCCGGAGCCCAAGATCGATTGTCAGTGGTGGGTGGGAAGATCGGAGCATCAAGTCGGAAAACAGGGGAGCGGTCATGTCCGGAAACCAGAACTACATCAACCACGTTGCTCTCGTGCTGGATGCCAGTTCGTCCATGTCACAGCTGAGTCGCAAGGTCGTCGAAGTAGCCGACCAGCAGATTGCATACCTGGCCCGCCGATCGCAGGAACTGGACCAGGAAACCCGCGTCACGGTGTACGTCTTCTCGGACAGGGTGGAGTGCGTCATCTACGACAAGGACGTGCTGCGCATGCCGTCCCTGAAGCAGCTGTACCGCGTCGGCGGAATGACGGCTCTGCTGGCGGCCACGCTGAAGTCACAGCGGGAGCTGGCGCAGACGGCTCAGCTTTACGGCGACCACAGCTTCCTGACGTTCGTGCTGACCGACGGACAGGAGAACGCGAGTCATCGCTGCCCCGATGCCCCTGCCCGGGACCCGCGTGCACTGGTGCAAGCAGTGGCGACGATGATCGAGACACAGGAGGACAACTGGACTCTGGCCGTTCTTGTGCCGGACCAGATGGGCAAGCGCGAGGCCATGCAGTGCGGCTTCCCGAAGGACAACATCGCCATCTGGGACGCCACGAGCACACAGGGTCTGGAAGAGGCCGGGCAGGTTATCCGGGAGGCCACCGAGAAATTCATGGTGGGCCGCGCCAAGGGCATCCGGGGATCGCGGGCGGTGTTCTCCACGGGCGCAGGAGCAGTCAACAAAGACAGCATCAAGGATGCCGGCCTCAGCCCGGTGGATCTGTCGCAGTACCAGCTGATTCCCGTGGCTCGCGAAGCGGCGATCCGTGACTGGGTCATCGAGTGTGGCCACACTTACCGTACCGGTTGCGCCTTCTACCAGCTGAGCAAGTCAGAAAAGATCCAGGGGCAAAAGCAGATCGCGGTGCTGGAGAAGAAGACGGATCGCGTCTACACGGGACCGGAGGCCCGAGCCCTGCTCGGCCTGCCGGACACGGAAGTCCGCGTCAAGCCGGACCACAATGACGACTTCACGATCTTCGTGCAGAGCACCAGCGTCAACCGGAAGCTGGTGTCGAACACGCGGCTGTTGCTCATGACCTGACGGCCTGGCGCGTTCAGCACGCCGCTGGCACCGGCCGCTGCTGGACGACCGTACCTGCGCGGCCTTCCCCATGCGCCCGCGGCGGAATCCCGACCGCCACGGCAACGTGCCCGGGTCCGGTGGCACTTGCGAGGTCCTGCCGGGCGGATTCGGCGCGGCAGGACCTCGCACAGACGTCAGGACGGCGACACCGGCTCCTCCGGTGCCAGTGAATTGCCCGTGGGGATGCGGCCGCAGTCGGACGGGGCCGTCCTGCCCGCGAAGCGGTCACCCAGCCAGCCCAGCGCGACGGGTGCCCAGACCACGGACCCGCCCGTGTGGCTGAGCAGCTCGTACTGGCTGTACTTGACGGCAGAGTCACCGGTGGTGCAGTACTGCCGGGCGAGCGCCCGCACGTCCCCGGCGACCATGACGCCGTCGCCCCTGCCGATTCCCGGGTGGTAGCCGAAGGTCCCTTCCAGAACACCCGCGTTGCCCTGGGCGATGAATCCGGGGATGGCGGGGGTGGCGGCCGAGCCGAGGTTGAGCTTGTTCATCGCCTCCACGAACGCGGAGATCGAGTTGGGGTCGGCGTACTGCGACTTCGCCATCTTCTTCCAGGTCAGCCCGGGATAGTGACCGAGGGCGTCAAGGATGGAGCCGTGCTCCAGCTCCTTGTACACCTCCAGGCCGTAGTCGTTGAGATAGGACTTGAGGTCGATGCCGTAGGAGCGCGAGACCCCGATGACCGCCATGGGGATGACGCCCGACCACGCCAGTGAGCCGTCCACGTACTTCAGGTTGTGTGCCGGGTCCACGAGCAGGCCGCCCTCGGCGTAGCCGACCAGCTTGCGCTGGACGTCCGGCGCGTAGCTCGGCGCGAGCGCAGCGGCCCAGTTGGTGGCGATGGAGCCACCGGAGTAGCCCATGAGGCCGAATGCGGTGGCGGAATTCAGTCCGGTCTGCGCCGACTTGGTTGCGGCGCGGATCGAGTCCAGCGTGTTCGTCCCGTACTCCGGTCCCGCAGCGAAGTGCGCCTGCTGCCCCTCGGTGTCCGGGATGACGACGTCGTAGCCCTGCGTCAGCAGTGGCGCCAGGAAGACGGCCTCGACGTTCGGGATGAGGCCGCCCAGGCCGACGTTGCCTGCGATCGCACGGGACGGCCCGTCCTCCGGGCTGAGGGAATCGTAGAACGACTGGTAGGACACCGCCTTGCTGCGGTCACCCGTCGGGCTGCGCACCACCGTGGTCACGTTGGCGGCCGGGCGGCCCTGGGCGTCGGTGGTGCGGTAGAGCAGTTGGACTGCCTTCAGGGGCGTGGAGATGCCGACGAGGTGGTACTGCAACGTCCGGGTCTTCAGCACGGTGCCCGGCGCGAAAGCGGACAGGGGCTCGCTGCTGCCATAGGTGTAGAACGGGTCGCTTGTCGTAGACGTCGCTGCTACAGGCATGGACTGGGCGGCGGTGGCCGCCGGCGCGGCGGTCATGGCCGCCGCGGTGGCGACAACGACGGAGATCAGGCGAACGGCTGCCTTGGACATGCGTTCCTCGATTCCTGGGTGGGGGGCTGACGCGCCGGCACGAGGTCGCGTGCATCGGCGCGTCAGGCCGGGGCGGGCGGCCCCCGGCAGGGGATTGCGGTGAACGATGCGGCCGGGTCTGCCACATCTGGCCATCCACCGGCCAGTCGTGTTACCAACCAGTAGGTGATGTCCCGGAAACATCATGGGGCCGGTACGCGGCCGCGTCTCCGGGGTGGGGAACAGAGATGTGCGAGGTGGATTGTGACCGGATCCAACGCGGTGGGACGGGACTCGGTGCCGAAGTTCGGCGGCGTGCCGGTCGACAAGCGGCTTCAGGACGCCTCCGGGGCGCTGGAACGTGCGGTGATGGTCCGGCTCGTCGAGCGGCTGCCCGTCTACGGAACGCTGTCAGCGGAACACCTCGGCGGTGACATCGCCAAGCAGGTGACCCGCGGCATCCGGAGCTTCGCCGCGGTCCTGCGCACCGGCGAACTGCCGGGGCAGGCCGAAGCGGCGGCGATCCGCGAGTCCTCGGCCCGGCGCGCCGACGAGGGCGTGCCGCTGGAGGCCGTGGTCGGTGCCTATCACCTGGGTGCGGAGGAGTGCGCCGCCCAGGTCTTCTCGGCGGCCGAACCGGATGACCTGGGCGACGTGCTGTTGGTCCAGCGCCAACTGCTCGCCTATCTGCGGCTGGTGAGCTGCGAGGTCGCAGCCGGGTACGTACAGGAGCGGCAGACGGCGCTCAGTGACGAGCAGGTCGCCCTGCAGTCGCTGCTGTCCCGGCTGCTGGAGGGCGGCAGCCCGCAGGTCGCGGCCGACCGCGCGGGCATCCGTCTGCCGCCCTGCTACCTGGTGCTGAGCATCACCGTGGGACCGCACCCGGACGAACTGGTGCCCGGCATGAACCATTCGGTCGCCGCGCGCCGCAAACTCCGGCGGCTGCGCAATGAACTGCAGCGCCAGACGGGGGGTGTCCCGCTGTCCGTGCTGTCCGGCGACGGCGGGCTGGTGCTGATCCCGTACGAGACGCCGGCCGCCGACTTCGGCCGTACGGACCGGGACCGGCTCTCCCGGCTGGTCGAACAGCTCGGCCGGATGTGCGGCGCCGAGCTGTTGGCTGCGGCGGCGGCCGCAGCACCGGAAGGCGTTGCAGAGGCCGCGCGGCTGGCCGGCGAGGTACGGGAGGTGGCGGAGGCGTCCGGCCGAGCGCCCGGACTGTACCTGCTCGACGATGTGCTGCTCGAGTACCAGCTGAGCCGCCCGAGCCCGGCCAGGGACGGGCTCGCCGCCCTGCTCGACCCGCTCGATGCGCGCCCGGAGCTGCTCGTCACGTTACGCGTCTTCCTCGCGTGCAGCCTTGACCGGCGCCGGGCCGCCGCCCGGCTCCAGGTCCACCCGAACACGGTCGACTACCGCCTGCGCAAGGCGACCGAGTTCACCGGACTGGACGCTTCCCGCGGCGCCGATGCGCTGACGCTGCGCGCCGCACTGGCCGCCCACGACGCCGTACGGCAGGGCAGGCCCGACTCAGGGTGACACCGCCCGGCTCCGCCGGGATCAGCTTCACGACTCACCCAACCCAACCCGTGCGGCCCTTCTCATGTCACGGCCGACCGGGACGATCACCACGTCCGCCGAGGCCGCAAAGCGACGTCAAGGTTCGATGGCACAGGACACCTCGGCGTCGGCCGGCCGACTACGAGTCACAGGCGGGGCTCCTGCGTCGTGTGGCGGCCGTCAGCGGGTGCGTCGGGGGCCGCCGCGGTACGGGCGGCGGCGGGAGACAGCTTCGGGAGCGGCCTCGGGCGACGAGAACCCGCCGGCCACTGCCACACGCGCCGGAGCCGGTGAGGCGAGGAGGGGCGAAGCAGCGGCCGAAGCTGCGGAGGGACGAGGAGGCGCCGACTGCTGGGCGCGGCCGAGGACGGCGGTGTGGGAGATCAAGGGTGCGCAGGCCTGGCAGATCTCGGCGAGGGTCCAGACCTGGCCGACGGCCGGGTTGTGGATGAGGACGAGCAGCGGGGCACCGGTACAGGAGGCTCTGGTGTCCTCGTGGAATCCGCATTCGGCGGCCCGGCAGGCACACGCCGCGTTGGGGCGGACAGCGGCGAGGCGGGCGTGCGCGCGGGCGTGCTCGGCGGCGAACCGTCGCATGGCCGCCGGGTCCTTGGAGCGGGGCGGCATGCGGCACGCCTCGGTGCTGCAGGTGACGGAGACGGTGTGGTCACCGTGGCCGGTCAGACGGACCGTCCAGGTCCGCCCCGGGACACGGGATCCGGGATTCGTGGTCAAAGGAGAGTTGTCCGTTCACGTATGTGAGGTGGTGTGCCCACTGTTCGACAGTCTCGCGTGTGGCGACAGTGAATTTTCACGCGGCCCCGGCGTCGGCACGGGCCCCTTACTGGTGGCCCGGTCACGCGGAAGACCACACTTTAGATGATGAGGCAGGCGGCGAGGCCGAGGGAGAGTGCGCGACTGCGAGCTGCCGGCCATCGTCGCCAGGTGGGTGCAAGGGGAAGAGCTGCATGGAGCGCGCATCGACGACATGCAGCCGGTGGCTGAAGAGATCATCCTGCTCGCCAGGCGAGCTCGCGAAGCCGGCGAACAGCTCTACTGCTGGATGTTTCCGTGAGGCGGCCGGCCTGGATTTCAGGTCGGCAGTCGGCGCACCGGGTCACCTGAGACCTTGACTCCGGGGTCCGCGGGCGGCGTAGTCCGGCGTCGGGCCGGCGGGGCGCTCTCCTCTCTGTGCGGCTGGTCTGAATATCCGAGAATCCGTATGTCGCCGGCCGCGGAGGCGCGGTCCCGGTCCGGGGTGAACGTGGCGGTGAAGTCGGCATGTGAAGACGACTGGACGGGGCGGGTGGCGCGTACGGTCGGCGGTGGGCCGTGGCTCGCTGTCACGGCTGTCGCCCCTCATCCGGTTGGGGACCGGTCCCGTCCGTTGATGGCGCCGGAACAGGAGCACGCCGATGCGTCTTTACGCCCAGACTCGAGCACGTCGTTGCCGGCAGGTGCTCGCTGACCTCATCGCCGTGGTCCTGGTGGCGGCCGCGGTGAGGTTCGCGCTGGCCGTCCACGATGGGATCATGCTGCTGGCCGAGCCGGGGCGGACGGTAGAGGACGCGGGCGGCAGTCTTGCTTCCGGCCTCGGCGATGCGGGGGATGCGGCCTCGAACGTGCCGCTGGTCGGGGGCATCCTGAAGAAGCCGCTGCAGTCCGCCGCCGAGGCCGGCAACGGGCTCTCCGATGCCGGGCAGTCGATGCAGGACATGGTGGGCCGTGTGGCAGACCTGACCGCATTGGTCCTGATCGTCACCTCGGTGGCGATCGTGCTGGCCCTCTGGCTGCCCCCGCGCGTGCGCTGGATCCGGCGTAGTGCTCGGATCCGAGGTCTTCTCGACGCTCCCGGCGGTGCTGATCTGCTTGCCCTGCGCGCCTTGACCGGGCCGGTGAGAGACCTCGCATCGGTCGCCGTTCCGCCGGAGGGTCTCGCCGATGCCTGGCGGCGGGCAGATGTGCAGGTCATCGGCGAGCTGTCCCAGGTGGCGCTCAGGCAAGCCGGCCTGCGCCCCTGAAAGCGCGGCTCCCCCGCAGTGTCGCCACCATGCACAACCTCGCCAAGACACGCGAGCTGAGGCCGAGTACGAGTGCCGGCGATGCACGGGACACGGTCCTCGGCCAGGAGCGGACCCAGCGCCTGAAGGGCCTGAGCATCGACCTGCGGATCAACGGCGGCGGCTCCGACACCCTGGGCATCGACATCGCCGGGCGTCTCACCGACGCCCCCTACGAGGCGCTCCCGCTCAGCGCACGGTCACCCGGGCGAGGGCCCAGGAGGTGTGGTCGAACGCCGTGTTGGCGTTGGCGTCCTCGACGACCAAGTGCAGCAGTTTCACCCCGCGTACGTCGACATCCACCTGCACGGGACCGCCCGCGCCGGTCAGCTTGCCGCTGGTGAACAGCGCCTTCCCGTCGCCCCGCACCGAGGCCTTCGTCGCGCCGGTGGCGGCCTGGTTCGTCGAGAAGGCGTCGATGCCGACGAGCGCGGTGAAGCGGTCCGCAGTTCCGCCGAGGTGGTAAACGATCTCGGAGGGTGCATGGACGCCGAGGCCCTTGGCGTAGGTCACTCCGCCGAACGAGATCGGCGTGCCGTCCCCGGCGTCCTGTCGCCCGTTGGACCGGTCTCGTTCCACCGGACCCCAGCCGTTGGTGGCCGACACCCACTCGAGATCGCTCAGGTACGCGTCGGCGACCGGCGCCGGCGGCACCGTGGAAACCCGTTCCGTGGCGGAGTAGCGCAGCGGCCCGGTCGGTGACTCCGCGGCGCCGTCGACGGTCAGCGGCCACTGCGTGCCGGGGATGGCCGTCGCGGGCGGGGTGACCCGCCAGGACGTGGCCAGCGTGGCTCCGGCGGCCAGCAGCTCCTGGCCGGTCGCGGTGGCCGCCTGGACCTGCCAGCCTGCCGGGGCACGCAGCGCGAGGAGTGCGCGGGTCCAGGGCTTGCTCGACCCGTTGCCCAGGGTCGCGCTGACCGTGAGGGCCTGACCGGGCACGGCCGGCCCTTGGATCTGCGTCCGGACTCCGAAGGGCTTGCGGACGTACGTGTCCACCCATGAGGAACGCATGAGGGCGACCAGTCCGGTCACCACGGAGGGGTTGACTGCGGCGACGTTGCGCTGCTCACCGGCGTCGGAGGCGAGGTCGTACAGCTCGACTTGCCACTGTGCGTCGGGCAGTGCGTGGTCCCTGACGGGCGCGAACCGCACGGCCTTCCAGTCGTCCTTGCGTACGGCCTCGGCGAGCCAGGTGGCGCGGCCGCCGTCCTCGGCGTTGGCGCGGCTGGTGACGCCGCGTTCGTCCCGGTACCAGTACAGGTGGTTGTGGCGTGCCGCGTTCGGGCTCCCGGCGAGCAGCGGGGCGGCCGACAGTCCGTCGATGTCGGCGGGTGCGGGTGAGCCGCCGAGTTCCGCCAGGGTGGGCAGCACATCGGTGAGCGAGGTGGGACGGTCGCTGGTCCCCGCCCCGATCCGGCCCGGGGACCAGGCGATCAGCGGGACGCGGATGCCGCCCTCGTAGAGGTTGCGCTTGTAGCCGCGCAGCGGGCCGTTCGCGTCGAACAGGTCGGGGTTGACCCCGCCTTCCTCGTGCGGGCCGTTGTCGCTGGTGACGAGGACGACGGTGTTCTCGGCGATGCCCAGCGCGCGCAGCCGGTCGGTGACCTTCCCGACGAGCGTGTCGAAGTAGGTGATCTGGGCGGCGTGGCCCTTGTTCTGCTGGGTCCAGGTGCGGGAGGCGTAGGCGCCGACGTCGGGGATGTCGCTCGGTGCGTGTGGCACGGTCGGCGTGAGGAAGAGCAGGAAGGGCTCGGCGGCATGGTCGCCGATGAAGTCGAGCGCGCGCTGCTCGATGAGCTGGGGGGCGTAGGCGCCCTTCGCACCGCCCGCGTTGGCGGCGATCGTCTCCTTCGCGCCGTTGTGCCACAGGTACTGCGGGTAGTACTCGTGCGCGTGCCCGTGGTCGATGTATCCGTAGAACTCCTCGAAGCCACGGGAGTTGGGGTGGCTGGGCTGGTCGCCCTCCTCCGGCCCGAAGCCCCATTTCCCGATCACCGCGGTCCGGTAGCCGCGGGCGCGCAGCACCTCGGCGAAGGTGGTGTCACCGGCCTTCAGCGCGCCGGGGGCGCCGTCGGGATTGGCCCGGACGGCGGAGTGCCCGGTGTGCAGGCCGGTCAGCAGCGAGCAGCGGGAAGGCGCGCAGACCGCGGCAGTCGAGTAGGCGTCGGTGAACCTCAGGCCCTCGGCGGCGAGCCGGTCGATCCGCGGTGTGGTGATCAGCTTCTGGCCGTACGCGCCGAGGTCGCCGTAGCCGAGGTCGTCGGCAAGGATCACCACGAGGTTCGGTGTGGCCGTACCGGCGGTCGTGGCGGCCTGCGCCGCCTGAGCCGCCGCCCGGGCCTCCGGCGCAGCGGGGAGCGCGGCCAGGCCGAGGGTGGCCGCGGACCCGGCGATGAAGTGGCGGCGGGTGGGCATCAGGGGCTCCTTGGCTCTCGCGGACGGAATTCGATCATGCGGAGCGCGCCGGTCTGATGGCCATGCACACGGCATTAAGAGCGTGTGACAGCTCGGCCGGCGCCTCAACGGCGCTGCCACTCCTCGGCCAGGAGGCGGTAGGAGCGGACCCGGTCTGCGTGACCGTGCGTGATCGTCGTGATCAGCAACTCGTCCGCCCCGGTGGCCTCCTGCAGCCGCTCCAGATGATCCGCCACGGTCTGCGCGGAGCCGACGAACTGGGTCTCCACCCGGTCGGCGACAAGCGTTTGGTCCGCCTCCGTCCAGGTCAGGGCGCGCGCTTCGGCAGGCGTGGGGAAGGGGATGGCGCCCTCGGCGGTACGGATGCTGCGCACCCAGGGCGCGTACCCGGTGGCCAGTTCGCGGGCGGTCGCGTCGTCCTCGGCGACGACGACATCGGCGGACACCGTCACGTACGGCTGGTCCAGGTCGGCCGACGGCTTGAAGGCGGCCCGGTAGCCCTCGGCCGCCTCGAGCACAGAAGCGGGACTGACGTGGTAATTGGCCGCGAACCTGAGCCCGTTGCGGCCCGCGGTCTCCGCACTGACTCCGCCGCTGCTGCCCAGGATCCACACCTGTACGTCGGCCCCCTCCCCCGGGACGGCATGTGCTTCCACTCCCTCCGGGGAGCGGTAGTCGCCGCGCAGCAGCGCGAGCAGGTCGTCCACCTGCTCGCCGTAGTCCTGCGGCTGGGCACCGGGCAGGTTCAGCAGCCTCTGCTGGAGCGCGACCCGCGGATGACCCAGCAGGTGCGCGAAGGAGAACCGGGCCGGGATGCGCAACCCGTTCGGGGTGTACCCCTCGAACGGAGGGACCTGCGAAGTCCGCTGCTGCGGACGGCCGGCCGAGCGGCCCAGGCCCAGGTCCAGGCGGCCGGGGTGCAGCGCGTCGATCAGGCCGAACTCCTCGACCGTGGACAGCGCGGTGCGGTGCCCGAGCTGGACGGCGCCGGAGCCTATCCGGATGGTCGAGGTCGCGGAGGCGGTCAGCGCGAGCACGACCGCCGGGGAGGTCCCGGCGACCCCCGGATTGAGGTGGTGCTCGGCGAACCAGTAGCGGGCGTAGCCGAACGCCTCCGTCTGCCGGGCGAGATCGATGCTGTGGTGCAGGGCCTCGGCGGCGGTCGAACCGGACGAGACCGGGACGAGGTCGAGGACCCCGAGGGGGATGCCGGACATGGCCGGGCTCCTTAAAGGTCGGGCAAGGACGGGTCGGGGAAGGAAGGGTCGGGGATCTCGCGGCGCAGCACCGGGGCGATCCGGGACTGGAAGAGTTCGAGGGAGGCGCGATGCTCCGCGGGGGTGAGCCCGCCCGGCTCCGCCTGGAGGTGCAGGGCCGTGTGGCCGAACGCCTCGTGGTAGCGGTGGACTTTCTCGATCACCTGCTGGGGGCTGCCGACCAGTGCCGAGCTCCGCTCGACGAAGTCCTCCAGCGTCGGGAAGACGGGATCCACACCCTGCTGCTTGTGGAAGGCGAGGTACCGGGCGAACGCAGGCCGGTACGCCGCCACCGCCTGCTGCGAGGTGGGGGCTGCGTGGTAGCCGGCCGTACCCGCGCCGACGACGGCGTGCGCCGGATCGTGCCCGTAGTGCTCCCAGCGCTCCCGGTAGTGGCGGATCAGTTCGGCGTACGGGCCGATCGGGTGGGTGACGTTCGCCGAGAAGAGCGGGTCTCCGTAGCGCGCCGCGAGATCGACGGACTCCCTGCTGGTCGCACTGCCGTGCCAGACCCGCAGGGCCGGCTGGAAGGGCCTCGGCAGTACCTCGGCGCCGGCCAGCGAGGGGCGGAAGCGCGGCTCGGCGCTCACCTTGTCCTCGCGCCAGATGCGCCGGAACAGCTCGTAGCCCTCGGCGTTGCGCTCCCACTGGTCCTCGGGGGTCACGTGGAACAGCTCGCGCTGGGCCGTGCCGTTGCCCTTGCCGATCATCAGCTCCAGGCGGCCGTCGCAGAGGTGGTCGAGCGTTGCGTAGTCCTCGTACGCCCGCACCGGGTCCAGCAGGCTCAGGGTGGTCACGGCGGTGAACAGCCGGATCCGGCGGGTCAGCGCGGCGATGTGGCTGAGCACCACGGGCGGCGAGGACGACAGGAACGGCCGCTCGTGGCGCTCGCCGACCCCGAAGCCGTCGAAGCCGAGCTCCTCCGCGAGCAGCGCGGCGGCGACCACCTCGCGGAACCGCTCACGGGTGGGTGTGGGGGCGCCCGTCACCGGGTCCGCGGAGTCCGTGATCAGGGTGATGGCCAGGAACTTCATGAGCCCGCGGCCTGCCTGCCGGAAGGCGCCTGCGGCACCGCGAGCCCGAGGTGGTCGCGCAGTGTGGTGCCGGCGTACTCGGTGCGGAAGACCCCCCGCTCCTGCAGCAGCGGGACGACGGTGTCGGCGAAGACGTCCAGGCCGCCCGGGGTGATGTGGGGGACCAGGATGAAGCCGTCGGCCGCGTCCGCCTGCACCAGCGTGTCGATCTGCTCGGCCACGGTGGCCGCGGAGCCCACGAAGGTCTGGCCGGAGGTGGTGGCGATGACCAGCTCCCGGATCGAGAGGTTCTTGGCCTCGGCGAGCGCGCGCCACTGCCGGGCGGTTTCGAGCGGGTCGCGGAACTGGCGGACGCTGGCCCGCCCGAGGGCGACGGTGTTCTCGCCGGTCTCGGGATCGATGCCGGGCAGCGGGCCGTCCGGGTCGTAGGCGGACAGGTCCCGGTTCCAGACGTGCTCCAGGTACTTGATCGCGGTCTGCCCGCTGACCTGGAGGCGGCGCACCTCGTGGGCGAGCTCGTGTGCCTCGGCGTCGGTGTCGCCGAGGACGAAGGTGGCGGCAGGCAGGATCTTCAACTCGTCGTGGCTGCGCCCGTACGCGGCCAGCCGGCCCTTGACGTCGGCGTAGAAGGCCCGGCCCTCGTCGAGCGTCCCGTACCGGCCGAAGATCGCGTCGGCGGAGGAGGCGGCGAACTCGCGGCCCTCGTCGGAGTCGCCCGCCTGGAAGATCACCGGCCGGCCTTGCGGGCTGCGCGGCACGTTGAAGTGGCCCTCGATGTCGAAATGCTGCCCCTGGTGGGCGAAGGCCCCGGCCCGCGCGTCCCGCAGGAAGGCGCCCGAATCGGGGTCGGCGAGGATCTCGGTGCCGTCCCAGGAGTCGAACAGCTCGGTCGCGGTGGCCAGGAACTCCTTCGCGCGGGAGTAGCGCTCCTCACGCGGCAGGAATCCGCCGCGCCGGAAGTTCTCGCCGGTGAAAGCGTCCCAGGAGGTGACCACGTTCCAGGCGGCCCGGCCCTCGGACAGGTGGTCGAGCGAGGCGAACTGGCGGGCCACCTCGTAAGGCTCGTTGAAGGTGGAGTTGATCGTTCCGGTCAGCCCGAGACGCTCGGTGACGGCTGCCAGAGCGGCGAGCACCGTGAAGGTGTCGGGACGACCGACGACATCCAAATCGTATATCTCTCCGCCCTGTTCGCGCAGCCGCAGCCCCTCGGCGAGGAAGAGGAAGTCGAACTTGGCACGTTCGGCGGTCTGCGCGAAGTGGACGAACGAGTCGAAGTCGATGTGGCTGCCGGCCGCCGGGTCGCTCCACACGGTGGTGTTGTTGACGCCCGGGAAGTGGGCCGCGAGATGGATCTGCTTGAGCGGTTTGCTACTCATGACGGGTCCTTACGGGTCCGGGATCAGGCGGCGGGGTGGGCGGCATAGCGGCCGACCGGGCGCACCAGGCCCAGCAGTCCGCGCAGGGTGTCCGCCTCGTACGCGCGGCGGAAGACTCCGCGCCGCTGGAGCTCCGGTACCAGCCCCCGGGTGATCGCGGGCAGGTCGTGGGCGAGTGCGCCCGGCCGTAGCCGGAAGCCCGACAGGCCGGCCGTCCGCCAGTCCTGGAGCAGGTCCGCCAGCTGCGCCGTGGTCCCGGTGAAGATGGCCGTGTCCTTGCTGTACGGGGCGCCCGCGAGCGCGTCCAGGCGGCTGCGGCGCGCGTCGGCCGCCGGAGCGTCCTCGTCCAGGAACACGGTGAGGTCTGCGAAGAGGTGCAGCGGCTGCTCCGCGAGCCCGGCGGATTCCCGGGCCTGGCGGATCTCGGTGACCGCGGCGCGGGCCCCGTCGGCGTCGCGCACTGCGATGTACCCGACATCCGCGGACCGGGCGATGAGGCCGTACGCCGCGCTGCCGTCGCCAGGCGCACCGGCGGCGCCGGCCGCGGTGACAACGGGCTGCCCCTGCGGCGGGCGGGGCGTGATCGACGGCCCCCTGACGCTGAAGTGACGGCCCTCGAAGTCGATGTAGTGCAGCTTGTCGCGGTCGATGAACCGGCCGGTGGCCACGTCACGGATCTCGGCGTCGTCGTCCCAGCTGTCCCACAGCCGCCGGATCACCTCGATGTGGTCGGCGGCCTCCTCGTAGGACTCCGCATCGGGGAGCGGGACCGCCCGGCGTCCGAAGTGCCGGGCTTCGTAGGCAGGTTGTGAGACATGGATGCGCAGGCCCGCACGTCCGCGGCTGACGTGGTCCAGGGTGGCGATCGCCTTGGATATGTGGAAGGGCTCGGTGTGGGTGGCGATCACGGTCGGGACCAGTCCGATGTGCCGGGTCAGCGGTGCGACGCGGGCGGCGGTGAGTACCGCGTCCAGCCGTCCGCGGACCTGGTCCGTGCGCCCGTCGAGCCCGTCGGCCGAGGACGACTGGAGGGCGAGGGAATCTTCGAAGGTGACGAAGTCGAGCAGTCCGGCTTCGGCCTCGGCTACGGCATCGGCCCAGTAGCGGGCTGTGAAGAGTTCACCGGGCCGGGCACCCGGCTCGCGCCAGGCTGCAGGGTGCCAGCCCGCGCCGTCGAGCGCGACCGCGAGGTGCAGCGATTCGGCAGATGCTGATGTGAAAACGGATGCAGGCGGGAATGAGGACACGTCGAAATGCGCCTTCCTGATCGGCCAAGCGAAAAGGAGGCCGATACGCGTCGCCGAATATGAGGACGTATGAGAGGGCGATGAGGAAGCCCGTCACTGATATCTCTTCGAGACGCTACGCCCGATAGCGGTGCCATACAATGACCTGAATATTAAGAGAAGTTGGCAGCGGTGTTGCCGGGCGCACGGACCGCCATGAAGGACGGCCGGCGGCGCAGGGTGAAGCCGATCGACTCGTACAGTCGGATCGCCTTCGTGTTGCTCGCGGCGGTGTGGAGGAACGGGACGTCGCCGCGCTCCCGGATGCCCGCGGCGACGGCACGGACCAGCCGCGTCGCCAGCCCCCCGCCCCGGTGGTCGGGATGCGTGCACACCGCGCTGATCTCGGTCCAGCCGGGCGGCCGCAGCCGCTCTCCGGCCATCGCGATCAGCCGGCCGCGGTGCCGGATGCCGAGGTACGTGCCCAGATCGACGGTACGGGGCAGAAACGGACCGGGCTTCGTGAGCTCGATCAGACCGAGGATCTCGGAAACGTCACGGGGGCCGAGCCTGACCGCCTCGGGGGCGGGTTCGGCGCGCAGCGAGGTGTCGACCAGCTGGACGCCGGGGACCGAGCCGACGGTCTCCCAGCCGTCGGGCGGGGTCACTACGCCGGCGAGCACGGCGATCCCGCCGTCGCCGACCAGCCTGCGCAGGTCGGCCCACGAGTCCGGGTCGGCCGGGTCCGCGAGGGCGGCGAACGGCGAGACGTCCGACGGATAGCGGGCGGCGCGGGAGGAGGAGGGGTCGGCCCCGGGCCGGGCCGCCCACTCGGCGAAGGCGGCGTGCACGCCGGACAACGAGGCCCAGGCTGGGTTGTCGAGGACGTGCGGGGACATCACGGCGCCCAGGCTCATACCCGTGCTCGTACTCGTACTCGTGCTGGGACCGGCGTTCGTGCTCATGGGGCGGGCTCTCCGTCCGTGGCGCGGCCCGGGGGCCGGGGATTCAGGAGTTGGTCACCGGCAGGCCAGGCGGGTTGACCTCCGAGGTGGTGACGGCCTCGTTGGACAGGTTCCAGGCGGTGAGCAGCTGCGCGTACCGGCCGTTCCTGATCAGGTGGTTGATCGCCTCTGACACCGGCTTGGCGAGCCCGCTGTCCTTCTTCGCGGTCGCGGCGATCAGGCCCTGGAGCGACTCGCCCGCGCCGGAGAAGGAGCCCGCGTTGCGGGTGGGGGCGTTGCCGCTCGCCGTCTGGGTGATGTGGTAGGCGATGGACGGGTTCGGGCCGAAGCTCAGGTCGATCTTCTTGCCGCTCAGGGCCAGGTAGGTGCTGTTGGCGTCGGGGAAGTACTTGACGGTGATGTCCTTGCCCTCGGCCTGGAGCTTCTTCTGCCACTCCAGCAGGATCTTCTCCTGGTTGGTGCCCGAGCTCACCGCGACCGTCTTCCCCGCGAGGTTTCGGTAGTAGCCGCCGAAGTTCCAGGGGTTGTCCTTCAGCGTCTCGAAGGCCAGGTTGTCCTGCCGGTAGGAGGCGAACTCGTACTTCTTCTTGCGCTCCTCCGTGACCGTGACGTTCGTGAAGGCCACGTCCACCTTGCCGCTGTCGATGCCGACGAAGAGGTTCTCCCAGGTGGAGTTCTTCACCACCGGCTTGAGCCCGAGCGTCGCGGCCACCAGGCGGCCGAGGTCCGGCTCCGCGCCGGTCAGGGTCTTCTGGTCGGTGCCGACGTACGCCAGCGGCGGGAAGCCGGCGGGCAGCGCGCCGACCCCGATGAGGAGTTCGCCGCGCTCGCGGACTTCAGCGGGCAGCTGGGCGCGCAGGGACTCGACCACCGGGACGGACAGCTCGGCCTGCTGGGCGGCGCCGTTGGACACCGCGCCGACGGTGACCTTGTCGGAGTCCGGTCCGGTGGCCTCGGCGTCACCGCCGCACGCGGTGAGGCCGGAGGCGAGCGCCACGGTGGCGGTGGCGGCGCCGAGGCCGCGGACGAATCTGGTGCGCAGGGAGCGTCGGCGTTGCATGGTGTTCCTTTTCGGTTCGGAAGGGCTGGTGGGGCGGGGTGGGGCGCGGCGGAGTCAGAGCACCTTGCTCAGGAACTCCCGCGTACGGGGATGGGCGGGCCGGTCCAGCACTTGCTCGGGCGGGCCCTGTTCGACGATGCGGCCGCCGTCGAGGAAGACGACCTCGTCGGCCACCTCGCGGGCGAAGCCGATCTCGTGCGTGACGATGACCAGCGTGGTGCCGCCGGTGGCCAGGTCCTTGATCACGGACAGCACCTCGCCGACGAGTTCGGGGTCGAGCGCGGAGGTGGGTTCGTCAAAGAGGATGACTCCGGGCCGCAGGGCAAGGGCGCGGGCGATGGCCACACGCTGCTGCTGGCCGCCGGACAGCTGTCGCGGATAGGCGCCGGTCCGGTCGCCGAGCCCGACGCGCTCCAGGAGTTCGCGCGCCAGGGCCCGGGCCTGCGGCCGCGGCAGTCTGCCGGTGGCCACCGGGGCCGCTGCGACGTTGTCCAGCGCGGTCAGGTGCGGGAAGAGGTTGAAGTTCTGGAAGACGAAGCCGATCCGCCCTCGCTGGGCGAGGATCGTCCGGTCGCTCAGCTCCTTCAGCCGCCTGCCGTGCCGCTGTACGCCGATCAGCTCGCCGCCCACGCTGACGTATCCGGCATCGGGCTTCTCCAGGTGGTTGATGACCCGCAGCAGGGTGGACTTGCCGGAGCCGGAGCGGCCCAGGATCGCGGTGACCGTGCCCGGCCGCAGCGTCAGGCTCACCCCGTCCAGTACCTGCTGTCGGCCGTACCACTTGTGCACGTCGTGGACCTCGATCGCGGCGGCCCGCATGGCGGTGGTCATCGCGCCGTCTCCTTCCGGAAGCGGTCCCCGAGATCACGCAGGCCCGTCCGGGCCCGCTGCAGGGGGGTGGGCGGTACGGTGCGCAGCGCGCCGCGCGCGAAGTACCGCTCGACGTAGAACTGGATGGCCGAGAGGACGCTGGTGAGGACCACGTACCAGCAGGTGGCCACCAGCAGCAGCGGCACGATGTCGCCGGAGTAGGTGCTGCCGAGGCTCTGCACCGTTCCGAACAGGTCGAGCAGCGATACGTAGAAGACCAGCGAGGTGGCTTTGACCAGCCCGATCAGCTGGTTGACGTAGGCGGGGACGATGGAGCGCAGCGCCTGGGGGAAGACGATCCGGGCGAACTGGTACCGCTTGGGCAGTCCCAGCGCAGCCGCCGCCTCGTGCTGGCCCTGGTCGACGGAGAGCACACCGGCCCGTACCACCTCGGCCGCGTACGCCGCTTCGCTCAGGCTGAGTCCCACGACCGCGACGACGATGTCGGTGGCCAGCCGCGACTCGTCGAAGGTGAAGAAGGCGGGCCCGAAGGGCACCCCGATGCTCAGGGTGGGGTACAGGGCGCTGAGGTTGTAGAGGAAGAGCAGGACCACGATCAGCGGCACTGAGCGCAGCAGCCAGATGTACGTCCAGCTCACCGACCGGAGTACGGGGTTCGCGGAGAGCCTGCCGAGGGCGAGCAGGATGCCGCCCGCGAGGCCCAGGACCGCGCTGTACGCGGCCACCTGGAGGGTGATGAACAGGCCCTCTACGATGACCGGCCGGACGAACCAGTAGGTGAACCGGTCCCATTGGTAGAAGGGATTGGTCAGCAGCCCGTGGGCGGTCTGGGAGACGAGCACCAGCACGGCGGCGGTGGCGATCCACCGCCCGGGCCGGCGGAGCGGGAGGACCCTCTCCGCCGGCGCCGGCGTTCCCGGGGGCGCGGCGAGGACAAGCGATTCGGTCAAGGACACTCCAGCAGCATTCGATGAATCGTGGAATCGAAAAGCAGCCGTCATGCCGGACAGAAGAGGCCGCTGATGTCGTTGTCTGCGGCGTAAGCTAGGCAGCCTGGAGAAGGGCTGTCAACGGCCCGGATATCGGAATCCGCGAAAGCGTGCGGCAATTTCATCCGCCGTACACACAACGCCTTCCGGTGAAATGAACCGGGGTGTCGTTCACAGCCAGGGGAGCTGGTCGGCGGAGTACCGGTAGGCGCGGAAGACGGAGTTCTGGGCACCGGCCGAGGACTCCAGGCCCACACCCTCGCCGAAGGACCGGAACTGCGGGACCACGAACTCCCAGACCACGTCCCCGCCGGGGGTCACCTCGAAGAGCCGTCCGAAGGAGCCCTCGGCGATGAAGGTGTTGCCGTTGGGAAGCCGCTGCGCGCTGGACATGTACGGGCTGTAGAAGTTCTGTGGCGGGTTGTCCTCGTACGACCACACCTCCTTGCCCGTGCGCGGGTCCAGCTCCAGCACCCGCGAGTACGGTACGGAAGTGGTGTCGCGATAGGTGCCGTTGTCGAAGACCAGGATGTTCCCGCCCGCCAGTTCGTGCGGATGGTGCTGCTGCGCCAGGACGTCGGGGCCGATGTGCCACAGCACGGCCCCGTCGGCGCGGTCGACGGCCACGGTGGAGGACGCGCTGCGGAAGCCCAGGACGACCGAGCCGTCGGCGCGTTCGTTGACGGTGTTGGCCATGGGCCAGTGCTCACGGGCGAAGTGAGGGTTGAGCGGGAACTCCTCGGGGTCCAGGTGCTCGATGGCAGCCCAGCGCCACACCTCCTCCCCGTCCCAGGTCAGCTCGTACACCACGTCCCCGTAGATCACCCCGCCCGGGGCTTCGGAGCCGGGGATGCCGCCCCGGATGCGGGCCGCGTCGGCCGGGTCCAGGGGTTCGACGACGGTGACGATGAGGTTGCCGTTGCGCAGGCTCGAGGCGTCATGGTGGTGGAAGGGGTGCCGGACCTCGCGCAGGACCGTGGAGTCGGGGGCCAGTTCCTGGAAGATGCCGCCGTGGTAGACGTCCCAGATGGGGAAGAGGGTGGGGCTGCTGGTGTCCTTGGCCGCGTAGAAGAGGTTGCCGCCCGGGAGGAGCTGTGCCTGGCGGCCGGGCGGGTGCGGGGAGTTCCAGGTGTGGACGGGCCGGCCCTCGATGTCGACGAGGTGGATTTCGCCGGCGCTGGTGATGGGCGTGTAGAGGGTGTAGCCGCCGTAACTGCGGGCGGGGTCATGGGCGATCAGGCCGACGCCGCGGCGGCGCAGGGTGTTCTGGTCGACGGTCATGAGGATCTCCTGTTGGGGTGTGGCTCAGCGGACGGTGACGGCGGCCGGGTCGACGGCCGACAGGGGTGCGGGGTGCAGATGCCGCAGCAGCCCGGCGCGGTCGGCGGAGCCCGGCAGGCTCTGGGCTGCCTTCGCCCGGCCGGCCTCCTGCTCCAACTGGGCCGGCAGCTCGGGCGAGAGGGTCGCGCCGTAGCCGTAACGGAGCTGGAAGGCGTCCACGTAGTCGGCCTGGAGCGCGCCCTTGGACTGGGCGAGTACGGCCTTTCGCGCGGCGGCCGGGTCGGCGGCGATCTCGCGCTGGGCTGGGTGGCCACGGTGACGTCGATGCCCTCGGCGGGGCGGCCGCCGCCTGCAGGACCGGAGCCGCCGGCGCAGGCCGAGGTGAGCGCGCAGAGCAGGGCCGCCGTCAACAGGGCGGCCACGGCACGGGGTCTGAGCATGGGCGGGGCCGAGCCGGCCGAGGCTCTGGCCGGCCGGTGAGGGAGTGGCGTGCACGGGGCGGCTCCTCGTTCGGCTCCTCGTCGTCGATAAGTGAGGTCAATAATTGACCATGCTTATGACGGGAGGGTTGCGGCAGCACGAAACCTCGCCGGAGCCCCCGGCGCTTGATCGGTGATGAGGTACGTTCACCTGCGTGTCTCGACCTGAACCCACGCCCGAGGCGATCGAGGTCGGACGGGTGATCCGGAGCTGCCGCAAACAGCGCGGCGTCTCCATGGCCGTCCTCGCCACGCTCTCCGGCCTCTCCCAGCCGTTCCTCAGCCAGCTCGAACGCGGCCTCGCCACCCCCAGCCTCAGCTCGATCTACCGGATCGCGGAGGCGCTGGACGTCACCCCGGGAACTTTCCTGCGACCGCCCGCCCGGCCGGGTGCGGTCAGCCACGAGAGCGACCCGCAGGTGATCCGCGTCAGCGAGGCCGCCGGGCAGACCGCCCAGGTCCTCATCCCCGGCGGGCGCAGCGCGCTGATGGAGGCCTACGAGCACCACTTCGAGCCCGGCCAGGGCGAGCGTGGCTGGTTCGAGCACCCCGGCGAGGACTTCCTCTACGTACTGGAGGGCGAGATCGTCCTCGAGCTCGAGGGCGAGGAACCGCTGACCCTGCGCGCCGGCCAGAGCGCCCACCACCGGGGCGAAGTCCCGCACCGCTGCCGCCTGACGGGCCCGGCCGCCGCCCGCACCCTGCTGGTCATCGCGAACGCCTGAGAAACCACCGGCGGTGGCGGCAGAAGTTCCACCCCCGGCGGGCCCGGGGGGCTACTGGTGGTCGGGAACGTACCTGTAGCCGACGCGGCGCACGGTGGAGATGCGGTCCCGGTAGGCGGGACCGAGCTTGCGGCGCAGCCGGGCTACGTGGACGTCGACCGTTCGGCCGTCGCCGATGTGCCCATAACCCCAGATGCCCGAGATGAGGGCATCACGCGTGTGGACCGTGTACGGATGGGACACGAGGTGGGCCAGGAGGTCGAACTCCAGGTAGGTGAGTTCCAGTTCGCGCCCGTCGACCTCGACCAGCCGACGTGCGCGGTCGACCCGGATGGCATCGTCGAGCTGGACGGGGTCGGGGTGCGGGGCCGGTTCCGGCTCGGGAGCCGGAAGCGTCCCGGGCTCGAGGGAACGGATCTCCGGACGTATGCCGTGCGCTTTCATCAGCGCCACCGGGTCGACGTCCGCCGGCAGGAACACGAGGTATCCGATGCGGCCGCCATGGGTCCCGGCGAAGACACCGGGCGGACGGTCGCCGACCAGCTGGAGGCGCGGGGCCGGGGAACGGCGGACGGTGGGTGCGGGAGTTGCGGTGGTCACGATGAGCCCCTTCGGCTGCGCGGATCGAGGTACAGATGCCGGGTGTTCGGGCACGTCAGGGCATGGGGTCTCCGTGACGGAGTCGACCGGGAGGGTCGGCGCGTCGCACGCCGGGCGGACCCTTGCGGCTCAAAGGGCCGGGGTCACGAAAAGCGCGGAGCACGGAGAGAAGCAGCAACCGGAACACCGGCGCGCGTCGAGGAAATGCCCTGTCGAAAAAGCCCTAAACGGGTCGGCAGATGGCGCTGGCGACGAGACGGAAGTCAACGTGCCTGCGGCGTACGAGCAACGGCTGCGACGGGGACATGGCCACATCGTGAAGTGCGCGGTGGGCACACGTCAATACTTCCCTACTGATTGCATAGGAAACCTCCGGGCGAAGGGGCCTGGCCGCCCCTGTCGCCACAGCGGATCTCCGCCTCGGCGAAGGCTCGCCGACAGGCATCACATCGGCGAACCCCCTGAGTGCACGCACTCCCTGACAGAGGATCCGGCTGCGACCCAGCCGAACAAGCCGGCCACTGACCTGCAACGTCTTTCATCCCGAGATCGAATTGTCCACGATTCGGTCACACCCTTGCCCGGAAGGCCGCTTCGGGCGAGTATCCCTATCAATCCGATGGGAAAAGTGGGGATTCGGTGAAGTGCGTCCGGCCAAGACGCTGATGCTGTCGGCACTCGCCAGGCTCGCGACCGGAGCACCGCCACCGCCTGAGCGGCATGTGGACCAGGCGCGGCGGAACGGACAAGCACGCCTCCCACACCGCCCAGCAACCGGCCGACGCCACCCAACAACGTTCCGGAGTAGCCGACATGACCACCGCCAGCCCCCATGGCACCGCTGTCCGCCCAGCCCCCGCGCCACACGGCGGCACCGGGGCCTGCCGGTGACGCCCATGCGGACGACACCCAGCCCTGCCGGCCCCCGATCCACCGACGAGCGGCGCCGCGCGCTCCTGCGTACCGCCCGCGATGTCGCGGACGACCTCGCCGCGGACGCCATCGCCCGCGACCAGGCCGGCAAGCCGCCGACCGACGAGACTGCCCGGCTGCGCGAGGCCGGCCTGCCGGCGGCCCTCACCCCGCCCGGGCCCGGCCGCGGGGCGGACTGGCGTACCGGATGCGCCGTCATACGGGAGATCGCCGCAGCGGACAGCTCTGTCGGCGACGTACTCGCCCGCCACTACGTACACGCCTGGAGCGGACGCTTCTACGCGAGTCACGAGCACGCGACCGCCCTCGAAGAGGAGTCGGTGCGCGAGCGGTGGCTGTGGACCGGGGCGGTCCGCACTCCCGCACCCAACGGCTGCACCGAGGGACCGGACCTCACCCTGAGGCCGCGCACCGCCGGCTACCTGCTGAACGGACGCCGGTCCGTGGACACGGCGGTGGCCGCAGCCGACCAGATCGCGGTGGACGCCGTCTGCGCAGCGACCGGTGACGTCCTGGTCGTACGGATCCCACCCGGCGCACGGGGCGTGACCGTCGAACCCGCCCACGATCGCCTCGGGCAGCGGGTCGCCGGCGCGGGCGAGGTCGTCCTGGACAGGGTCACCATCACGCCGGGGCAGGTGTTGGGCCGCCGGCCGCACGACGAGGAGTCGACAGCGCCCTTCACCGCGCTCGCGGAGCCGGCACTCCGGCTCGCCCTGTGCCACGTCGGCCTCGGCATCGCCGAGGGCGCCCTCACCGAAGCACGCGACCTCAGCAGGGGCGGCCGCGCACACCGGCTGCCCGGTGAGGACCCGGACCTCTTCCTGACGTACGGGGAACTCGCCTCTGCCGCTCAGACGGCCACCGCCGTGGTCGACCGGGCGACGGAGGTGATGGCGCAGGCCCTCGCCACGGGTGCGCAGCTCGATGCCGAGGTACCCGCGGGCGTCGCCGCCCTGGTCGCCACGGCCGAGGCCGTGATGTCGAAGGCCACCCTGCACATCACCGCCAGGGTGCTGGAACTCGCCGATGCCCCCGGCCTGGACCGGTTCTGGCGCAACGCCCGCGTCCTGACAGCCCACCGCCCGGTCGCGCATCGCCTGCGCTCCATCGGCGAGCACTACCTCAACGGCTCCCACCGCGCGGTGGCGGCGGCCTTCCATTGACCCGCAGGGCACCGTTCAGGACGCGGATACGCGTCCTGAACCCCCCGGCTGCCGGGCACGGCTGCCCGCCCGGCAGCCTGCGGCCACCCGCGACCGACGCCGGCCGAATCCATGCCGGATAATGTCCCTATGCGGATCTCAGCCAGGGCGGACTATGCGGTACGTGCCGCGCTGCAGCTTGCCGCGTCACAGGATGACGGGCCGGTGAAAGCCGAAGCCATCGCCGACGCTCAGGACATCCCGCACAAGTTTCTCGAGGGCATCCTGAACGACATGCGCCGAGGCGGTCTCGTGCTCAGCCAGCGCGGCGGCAACGGCGGCTACCGGCTGGCCAAGCCCGCCCAGTCCATCAGCATCGCGGATGTCATCCGCGTCGTGGACGGACCGCTCGTCTCGGTGCGCGGAGTCCGCCCACCGGACCTGTCCTACACCGGCCCCGCCCAGTCGCTGCTCCCCCTGTGGATCGCGCTGCGGGCCAACGTGCGCGAGATCCTCGACGGCGTGACACTCGCCGACGTCGCGTCATCCGACCTTCCCTCTCACGTATCGGCGCTGACCGATACCCCCGGGGCCTGGACCAATCCCTGACCCGCCGCCCCACCTGCACTTTCTCACATTGCGAGATCTCGGCGTCCACTATGCGGTCAGCCTCTTGGGGCGGGTGTTCCCCTCTGCCAAGATGCCTACCAACCAGGTGGGAAAACTAGGAATCAGGGAGGTGGCCGTGCGAACACTGCACCACGCAGGCCGGATGCTGCCTCTGACCTCCCGCCGGCACATCGACCTGGTCCGTACGTCCAGCGCCATCTGTCAGCCCTGCTGACACCCTTCGCCGGGCCTGGCTCCGCGTAGTGCGCCACTGGGCGCTGTCCCCGTCCGCTCTCCGTCGGCCGGGCGGGCCCCGCGGCCGACCTCACCGACTGCGCCTTCGAGCTCGGCCGTCCGACACCTCTGCATTCCTCAGCCTGCGACCGCGATCCCGCCGCCGGCGGCCGGGAGTGGGTGCCGTGCGTGCCGATGGCTTCGCGCCGCCCGGCTCTCCGCAATTCCCTGAACACCATCCCGTGAAAGGACACCTCCGTGTCTGCCGCAAGACCGCTCACCACCCTGCGCGCCATCGCCGTCACAGCGGCGCTTCCCCTGCTGCTCACCGCCTGCGGCTACGGATCCGAGGCAAAGAAGGACGACGACAAGGCCAAGGCCGCGGCCACCGGCGACAAGCAGCTCTCGGCCTCCGAGGTCCGTATCGGGTACTTCCCGAACCTGACGCACGCCACCGCTCTGGTCGGCATCCAGGAGGGCCTGATCGCCAAGGAG
>NZ_JBFBAH010000019.1:0-123389 GCF_040682115.1 Streptomyces sp. NPDC051364
CGCCCCCGTACCGGGCGTACTCGGGTGCCGCGACAACGCGGCGAGGTGCCGTGCCGGGCTGCGCGGGGGCGTGCCCCACTTCCCCGAGACCGCTTGGTGCCGCGTCAGGCCCGGGCGATCAGCGCGTACCTCTCGTCGGTGACGGTTCCGCCCCACAGCTCGGGGTAGCCGCTGAGCGGTTCGATGCGCAGGTCCGATACGAGGGGACGGACGGCGGCGGCCAGGTCCTCGGCGGTGATACCGCCGTGCCAGGGCAGTGACTCGGCTCCGGCGACATACGGCACGCCGCTCCGGCCCGCTTCACGCCACCGCCCTTCGACCAGCACCAGCCGGCCTCCCGGGCCGAGGCGCGCGACCCACTCCCGGAGCGCGGCCCCGGGGTCGGGCAGGGTCCACAGCAGGTGCCGTGAAAGAACGACGTCGTACCGCTCCTGCCCGGTCGGCGGAACGGCGGCGTCGCCGACGAGGAACCGGCCCGCAAAGCCGGCGGCCGTGAGCTTGGCCTCGGCCTGCTCCACCATCAGGGGCGCCAGGTCCACGCCGGTGACCCGGTGCCCGGCCTCGGCCAGCAGTAGGGACAACGACCCGGTACCGCAACCGACATCGAGAGCATCGGCCGGCCCGAGGGGGAGCCAGGATTTCAAGAGCCGGGCCCAAGCGGCGCGGGTGCGCTCGTGACGCAGGCCGTGATCCGGCTCGTCGTCGAACGCCGCCGCGGCTGCGTCCCAGTACGCGGCAATGGCACGGGTGGGATCAGACATGGCAGGGATCATGCCAGCCGGCACTGACAACGCACCGTGGAACGAAAACCACTGGCCCGCCGTCCCATCCGGCGGAGAAGCTGCGCACATGACGCTTCACCACAATGAGGTCCCGATCGACCAGGCGCTCGTCAGGTCACTGCTGGAGGCCCAGCGCCCGGAGTGGGCCGGCCTGCCGCTGTCGCCCGCGGGTGCGGGTACGGACAACGTCATGTACCGGCTCGGCGACGACCTGGTCGTGCGACTTCCCCGAACCGCCGACAACGCCCGGTCGGTGCACAAGGAACAGGAGTGGCTCCCGCGCCTGGCACCCCGCCTCGCGTGTCCCATCCCCGAGCCCGTCCACGCCGGGACCCCCACCGCTGCCTTCCCGCTCGTCTGGTCGGTCTACCGCTGGTTCGACGGCGACGAAGCAGGCCCGGACACCGTCCGGGACTGGACCGCCTTCGGAGCCGACCTGGCGGCGGTCGTACGGCAGCTCCACGGCGTCGGCCTCATGGGAGCGACTCGCTCGGACGACCTCAGGTGGTACCGCGGGGGCAGCCTGCAGGCCTGCGACGAGTGGTTCGGCAAGGGCCTTGACGACTGCCGCACCACCCTGGGTTCGGAGCTCGACGTCGAGGCATTGGAACAGCTGTGGCGCACCGCGCTCGTGCTGCCCGAGCCTCCCGGGCCTCACGTGTGGCTGCACGGGGACCTCAAGCCCACCAACCTCCTGGTTAGGGAGGGCAAGCTCCACGCGGTCATCGACTTCGGAGCCCTGTCGGTCGGCTTTCCCGACGCCGAACACGCCACGGTCTGGGACCTGCCGCCCCAAGCGCGGCAGGCCTACTGGAACACCCTCGACCTCGACGAACCGACCTGGGCCCGCGCCCGGGCCTGGGCGATCGCGGTCGCCGTGAGCGGGCTCTCGTACTACTGGCACACCTACCCCGCCTTCGTCGCCGAATGCCGGGCACGCCTCGAGGCGATTCTGGCCGACGCCGCTGCACGGTGAGCGGTGGGACTACCGGGGGTCGGTCGCGCTCGAGGTCTCCGGTGAGCGCAGTGGGGGCCGGGCCAGGACTTCCCGCTCCCGTGCCGTCAGTTCAGGGCCGTCGAGCACGGGCTTGCGGGGCCCGAGTGCTGCCGCCAGGAGAACTGCCGGGCCGGCGAGGATGCCGGCCGGCTTCCGCAGGGTGACGACGTCGGTGACCCGTTTGACGACCATGCCGTTGCCCGTGGCCGTGTGGACGAGGCGGTGGACGTACTGCGCGCTCAGCCGGTCCGCGAGGTTCGGCTTCCTGCCGATCGCGCCGGGGTAGAAGCGGTCCTGGCCGACCGCCAGCAGCCATGCCGCAGCCGCCGGCCGCGTCATCGCACGCTGCGCCCGTGAAGTGAAGCCCGCCGAGGTGACCGGCGTCCGTGCGGCCTGGCCGCGCAGAGCGAGGGCGCCGAGGGCCGCGGCGGACATGCCGTGTCCGTAGACGGGGTTGAGGCTGGTGGCGGCATCACCGAGGACGAGGAATCCCTCGGGGAGCCCGGCCCGCTCGAAGTGGCGGTGGTGGTTGGCGGTGCGCGCGTACACGCTGACGTCGCTGATCGGCTCCGCGCGGGCGAGGAGATCGGCCACGAGGGGATGGCGGACCCCGCGGGCGAACTCCTCGAAGTGCTCCTCGCTCGAGGCGGGCTCGCCGCCGCGCGTGCCCGAGAGGCTGACGTGCCACTGGCCGTCCTCGATGGGGATGATGGTGGCGAAGAGCCCGGGCCGGGCCTGTCGGGGATCGGCAGGAATGTGCACCACCGGCCAGTCGGTCTCCGCTCCTTCCGGCGCGCGGTACCGCCGGCTGGCGTAGCGGACGCCGGCGTCGACCACCGTCTCGCGCACCTCGGGGCCGCCGATGTCGAGGAGCCACCGGGTGCTCTTCGAGCCGCGGCCGGTTGCGTCGATGACGAGGTCGGCCTCGACCAGGCTCGGACCCCCGGGCGCTTCCTGTCCGTCGTGCGCGGCCTGTTCGACGTACACGCCGCGCACCCGCGCGCCGTCTCCTGCCAGCCCGGTGATCTTCGTACGCGTCCGGAGTCCGACGTTGGGCATCCCCAGGACCCGCCTGCGTACGGCCCAGTCGATCAGGTCGCGGCCGGCGCCGATCACGTAGTGGGTCGGATCCCATGAGCGGCGGTACCAGCCGGCCGGCGAGAACGAGACCATCCCGTTGGGGATCGGGATGCGGTGGGCGCCGGCCGCGAGCCAGTCGGCCGTGACCCCCGGAAGGAGTTCCTCCATGGCATCGGCCCCGCCGGCCCACAGCGTGTGGGCGTGCGCGGCCTGGGGGAGCCTCGCCCGCGGCGCGGGTGCCTGCGGCAGCGCGCTGTCGCGCTCCAGGATCAGGATCTCGCCGACGTGGGGGGCGAGGGCCGCCGCGGCGAGAGTGCCGGCCAGGCCTCCGCCGAGAACGACCACGCGGGGTAACGCGGAAGGGTGCGATGTCATGGTGTGCTGCTCTCCAGGGCGGCGCTTCGCCGGCAGGAACGGACGGTGGCCGACCTGGTCAGTGCCTGGGACATCCGGACCAGGCCCAGGGGGCTGTTCGGCGAGGCAAGGACCGGGCCCGCGTCCCGTGACACGGGCTCCTCTTGCGCCGCGTTCTGCGCACGGCCCCACTGGACGACGGCATTCGCCAGGGCGGCGGCGTCGGCCACGGCCGCAGCCTCATCAGCCGGACGGCCGGCTTCCAGCTCCTCCCGGAGCGCCTGTTCCCGTACGCCGGCGTGCAGGTAGGGACTGACCGCGAGGATCCCGTCGTGGATGTCCGACTCGCGCTGGGTCAACCGGATCTCGATGGACGTCCAGGGCCCGTTGGCCAGCTCGATGCTGCGCCGCGTCGCCGCTTTCAGTTCCTGGGACAGCGGGCGGAGCTGACGGTACCGGCGCCACATCCGCCATTGGCCCGTCATGTGCTGGGAGATGAGCGGCAGGACGAACCCGGTCGCAATCAGGAGCGCGGACACGGAGGCGAGGGCCGGTGCGATCTCGGAGCTGAGGACGTCCCAGTCGTTGCTGCCCGCCCAGCGGGCCCCGATCGCGGTGAACTTGGCGATGTCGTACAAGAGGTTGAGCACGTACCCGACGGCGATCAGCCCGAGCCCCGAGCGGAGCGCGCCCTGCACCTCGCGCGCCCACCTCCAGCACAGCAGCGTCATGGTGACGGCTGCGGTGGTGTGAGCCGCGAGGTAGAGGAGGATCATCTCCCTGATGTACGGCGTGGACGCGTAATAGGTGTCCAGATCGCGCAGGCGCTCGACGGGGGCGTCACCGAGCGCGAAGAGCACGTTGATGGTGGCGATCACCGCGAGGGTGACCACGTTGCACAGGCGGGAGCGTCGGCGTGTCCGCTCGGCGTCCTCCGGGCCGCTGCTCCAGCGGAAGATGAGCACGATGTTGGCCCCGGAGAAGGCCGTGAGCAGCGAGAACACGAGCGGTGCGGCGGCGTTCGGGACTCCCGTGATCCGGTTGACCGCGACGATGGTGGGAATCGCGGTGAACCCGAACACGGCGGTCGCCAGCGCGAGGAGGATGCAGACGGACCGCAGGAGTTCGTCGCGGGGGTTGCGCCAGAGGGCGGGGAGCTTGAGGCCCGCAGCCACGAGCAGCAGGACTCCTGGTACGTAGAAACCCAGTCCGTTCGAGTCGTTCACTCCGTGTTCCTCAGCGACTGAGGGCGTTGAGATGCCGATAGACCGCCTCGTGCCCTTCGGGGGTGGGGTGCAGGCCGTCGACGAGCAGTTCGCTCTTCTCGCGCAGCGGCTCCCACATGTCGAGGAAGTCGACGTGGTTCCCAACGCACCAGGCCCGCAGGGATGCACGCAGGTCCAGCGCTCGTGCCCGGGTGAATCGCAGGCCCTCGTAGTCGCGGGTGCGTGCTTCGTCGATCCATGTCGGTCCCGCGACGACGAGTCGCGCATTGTGGCCGAGGGCCGTGGCGGCCAGCGAGCCGAGACGGTCCGCGAGGTGCGCCGGCGCCGGCCCGTCGACGTGAGTCTCCGCGACGGCGAGCGGCAGGGCGGAGTCGTTGATACCGGCGGCGACGAGGAGGGTGTCCGGCAGGCGCGGGCCCAGCAGCGCGGGTGTCTGCTCGCTGATGTCGGTCAGGGTGCTGCCGGGTATGGCCAGGTTGAAGACCCGGTGTTCAGCCTCGTTCCCCGCGATGTGGGCAGCCGCCAGGTGGCCTGCCCACCCTCCCCGCGGATCACAGCGCCCGTACGCGATGCTGTCGCCCACGATCACGATGCGCTGTGCGGAGCGCAGCGGTTTCGCGTCCAGGTAGGCCCAGGTGCTCTCCCCGGAGGTGAGCACCACCCGTCGGCGCGCGTAGTCGTCGACTTCGTAGGCGTCGGCGGCGGCGAGGTCCTGATCGGTGAGGTGCAGTACGGCGCCCTCGACAGCGGCGCCGATCTTGCGCTCCAGGATCAGGTGTACGTCGAGGCCGCTGGCGGCGATCACGGCCGGGTCGGTGATCGGCAGGGGCCGGGTGGTGTAGCCGGCCAGCGACGCCGGAGCAGTGGGCACGGCTCGGCCGAAGAGAGCGGTCTGCACCCTTTCGTCCATCAGCGTGCCGAAGGAGAACAGGGTGTGGGGGCGTGATTCGGTCACTGTGAGCCGCGTGGCCTTTCTTGAAGAAATGATCAACTCACCCTAACGGCCGCCCCGGGCCACCGAACGAGGCCTCCCCCCCCGTCATCACGCGGCTGCCACCAGGGAAGGAGGAGATCCGGGAACGTGAGCCCGGCCCGAGCGCGCTGGGGCTACGCTCCGACGATGGAACGTGCAGAGGTCCTCAAGCGAGTCATCGGCATCCTCACCGAGGCCCAGGAGATCCGCCGGGCAGCCGAAGCCGGCGAGCACGACGACGGTCCCGAGACGGAAGCAGGCGTCGTCACCCAGCTGCTGAACGAGATGCTGCCCTCGATCAGCGTGCCGGCCGACTCGGCCCCGCAGCAGGTGGCCCGCCTCGTCGCGGAGGCACTGGGGCCGGCTCTGCACACGATGGTCGCCGGATTCAGCCTGGCGTTCACCAGCCTCGCCATGGCGCACGACGGCGGCCGGACGGACATCTCGTCGATCGAGGTACTCCAGCAGCTCGCCCTCGAGGTGGAGGCGGGAACGTACGACGAAGGCCCCTGACCGGCGGCTATCCGCGGATCGGCGCCCAGGCCTGCGCCGACGGCGACCGCGGGTCGTCCCAGTGCAAGGACTGGTGCAGGACACCCGGTACGTCGGTGTCGGTGCCGACGCCCCGCCCGTCGTGCAACGCGTCCGCCACGGCGGTCAGGTACGCGGCGAACGACGGCCAGGGCCCCGGCGTGGGTACGTCGGCCTCGGCGTAACTGCCGAGCCCGCCGTACCCCTCCCCGGGAGTGCAATCGGCGAACAGCCCGTAGAGCCCGTCCGGGTCCGACGCGACGAAAGCCAGATATCGCTGCTGCGGTTCTTCCTCGCGCTCGTACCCGGCCGGTCCGTCGAACCAGTACGTCACCTTCTCCAGCGGCCCGATCCCCCCTTCCGGAAGGATGTATCCGCTGGGGTCCTGCTCGGGATCCCACGCGTCTTCGGGGATCGGCAGTGGACCGTCCCAGGTCGACCACTCGAAGTCGACGTCGGGGCCGGTGCCGTTGTGGATCCGGTAGAACGCCCGGACGTCGGCGGGGATCACCAGGTCGAGCTCCCGTTCCACGGTCCGGATCTCCTCCTCGGAGGCCGGCGGTGGCAGACGCCGGTGGCTCCGCGGCGCGTACTCCTCGAGCCACGTCTCGATCCTGCGCCAGGCCGTGACGGTCTGCTCGACCCGTATCCGATCATCAGTCATGGCCGGCACCCTAGCGGGCGCGCTCGACGCGCCGGGCTCGGGCGCATGCCTGTCCGAATGTGCGTGCCATTACGCTGGGGCCTGCTCAGTACGGGAGTTGACCAACGGTGATGGATGGAGCGTGTGGTGACGGCGGGGGAGGCGAACGGCTCGGAGCTGGTCGGCAAGGTGCTCGGCGGGCGGTACCGGGTGACCGCGGTCATCGGACGCGGCGGCATGGGCGTGGTGGCCCGGGCCGTGGACGAACTCCTCGGCCGAAAGGTCGCCGTCAAGGTCATGCGGGCCTACACCGACGCCTCCGGGGCCGAACTGGCCGATCTGCGGACCCGGATGCAGCGGGAGGCGCAGGCCGCCGCCCGTATCCGGCACGGCGGTGTGGTCACCGTGCACGATGTCACCGAGGAACAGGGCCTGCCGGTCATCGTGATGGAACTCGTCGACGGGCCCTCGCTCGACGACGTACTGACGAGGCGCGGCCCGCTCGAGCCGCGCGAGGCCGCGACGATCGGCGCAAGGCTGATGGACGCACTCGACGCCGCGCACCGGGCCGGGGTCCTGCACCGTGACGTCAAGCCGGCCAACGTGCTGCTGGAGCGCGACGGCCGGGTCGTGCTCACCGACTTCGGCATCGCCACCTTGGACGCCTCGGGCGACGAGGCCATGGCCAAGCTGACCCGCAGCGGCGACATCATCGGCTCGCTCGACTACCTCCCGCCGGAGCGGGCGCAGGGTACGGAGCCCGGTCCCGCGTCGGACATCTGGTCACTCGGCATGACGCTGTACGCCGCCGTGGAGGGCACGTCACCGTTCCGCCGCACGTCCGCGTGGTCCACGTTGTCGGCGATCGTCACCGAGCCGCTGCCGCAGGCCCGTCGAGCCGGAGCGCTCGCGCCCGTGCTCCAGGCGCTCATGGCGAAGGATCCGGCGAACCGGCCGACCGCCGGGCAGGCGCGCGAGATGCTGGAGGCGGTGGCCCAGGGCCGGAGCTGGGACCGAGCCGCCCCCGTGACCGCCCCGGTGACCGCCCCTGCTGCCACTCCTGTGGCTGCCCCTGTGACTGCCCCGCCCGCGACGGCGGGCACCGCTTCGGTCGCACCCCCCGTCGTCCCGGTGCCTCCGCCCGGCTACGGCCCGGCTCCGGTGGCGTACCCGCAGCCCTCTCTCCAGCCTTCCCCGCAGCCGCCCTACGCCGGCTACCCGGCCCCCGGCGGGCCGGGCACGTTCGGGCAGACCGGCACACCGACCGCCGCCCAGGCTCCCGGCGCCGCAAGAGCGGCCCGCGGACGCATCGTCATCGCCGCGGCGGTCGCCGTCGTACTCGCCGGGGGCGGCATCACGTACGCCGTGGTGGGACGGCCGGGCGGCAAGAGCGGTCAGCAGCAGGCACAAGCGGCGTCGCCTCAGGGCGCCCGCAGCCCCTCCGTGCCCGCGTCCGACGACTCCCGGCTTCCGGAGCCGAAGAAGACCGGCGGCAAGGCCGGCAAGTCGCCCACGCCGACGACGAGCGGCAAGGGCGGCTCGGCCCCGAAGGCGTCGGCCTCTCCGCCGGCCGAGCCCAGCCCCGTATCCACGAGCTGCACCGGTTGGAACCATCAGGACCGGAACCCGGGTACATACGGCTACATGACCGGCAACTACCACATCGTGACCGGGCCCTACCAAACGTGTTCCTCCGTGGCGACGGCCAAGTCCGGCACGAAACTCCTGCTCCACTGCTACACCGTCAACGCGTACGGCAACAAGTGGACTTTCGTCCGCGCCGCCGACTCGAGCGCATCCGGCTGGATGTCCAACGACAACCTCACCCGCCAGAGCGGCCCGTCGACCCGCTGCTGACGCCTTCCTGCCTGTCACTCCGTTCGCCGCGCGGACGCCCGGGTCATAGGCTGGTCCTACGGAGGGCGGCCGTGTGCGGCCGCCGATCAGACCGCTTCGTCGCCGATGGCCTCTCGGCCATCGCACAGCCGGCCGTGCGGCCCGCTACCGACGGCCGCGACCCGTGCCGGCACGTCCCAGCAGGCTTGTTCCTGCTGCTGTTTTCTGTGCGACCAGGGAGTCGCAATGGAGACTTTTTCTCGGGTACACCATCGGGCCTCGGCCCTCTTCGCGGCGGCACTGATGACCGGAGGCATGGTGCTGGCGGCGACGGGTGCGACCGCGACCGTCTCCCACTCGGTGGTCCCCGCCGAGCTCAGTCCCGCGGAGCAACAGGCCATCGTCGCCGAGACGAACACCGTGCGCCAACAGGCCAACCAGCAGCCTTTGGTCTGGGATGCCGCGCTCGCCGCCGAGGCCCAGGCCTGGGCCGACGACCCGGCGTCCACGGCAGGCGGCCGGCTGAACCACGCCCCGATCAACAACGCCGCCGAGAACATGTCGGGTTATCCGCCGGGTCAGGCCACGGGGTCATGGGCCGCAGAGAAGAGCGACTACGACGCCGATCCCGACCACGACTACGTCAGCAACCCCGCCGGCTACCGGAAGTGGGGTCACTACTACAACATGATCGACAGCAAGTACCAGAAGATCGGTTGCGGTGCGAAGAGCGGCGTTCCCATTCCCGGTGGCGGGTGGGTCGTCGTGTGCCGGTACGCAAGCTGACTCACCGGCCGGCGCCGGGGGCTGTCGGGCGCGTGGTCGTGGTCACGGCGTGGCGCAGGACCGAGTCGCTCGGCGGGCGGTCGCTCCAGCGGGCGACGATGTGGCCGTCGGGTCGGACGAGGAGTGCCCCATGGGGGCGGAGACCGCAGCGTTCGAGGTGCTCCTCGGGAAGGAGCTCGACGCGAAGCGGCCACGGTGTGCGGGACTGCTGCTCCCACCGGGCGGGGTCCGGGGTGAGAAGTGTGAACCATTCGCCGAAGGCGTCGAGCGTGGAGCGGCTGTGTGCCAGCCAGAGGTGCGGCATCCGGTGGCCCGGCCTCGTGGTGGGGACGTAGTCCGTTCCGCTGTCGGAGGGCTCGGGTGGGGTGCCGTCGTCGCCGAGTACGGCGGCAGAGTGGTAGCCGACGCCGAGCACGAGACCGAGTTGGGCAAAGTACCTTTCCGACCAGGGGAGTTCGACCTGGGCCGAGGCTCCCTCGCCGGCTTGGAGCTGGTCGCGGCGCCGGTTCAGTACCTGGACCATGAGCTGGGTGTTGGCCACCGACCGGCGCAGAGTCCGGTGGGCGACGGGGTGTCGCTCCGTCTCGTACGTTTCCAACAGGCCTGGGCCGGCCCACCCGTGGAGAACGCCGGCCAGTTTCCAGCACAGGTTGTGCACATCGGCGACGCCGGTGTTCATGCCCAGGCCGCCGATCGGGGGGATCGCATGCGCGGCATCGCCTGCGAGCAGGATCCGGCCGCGGCGGAAGCGTTCGGCGACGAAGGCGTTCATCATCCACTGCTGGACCCGCAGCACATCGGCTCGTACACCGGCACCGGGGCCGAGGGCGCGTGAGACCAGGGCGGACCAGTCGACGTGCGCAGCATCCTCGGGCGTCGGACCGAACCAGGCCCAGCCCCCTTCGGGGTAGAGCGGTCCGAACGATCCGTGCGCGGTGAAGTAGACCCCGGCGGGCTGGTGGGCGCGCCAGCGGTCGAGGTCGGCGTCGAACAGTACGGTGGTGAAGCTCCCCAGCGCTCCGGGGCCGACGGTGTCGATGGCCAGCCGTTGCCGGACGCCGGAGTTCGCGCCGTCGGCGGCGACCACGTAACGGGCCCGGACGCGAGTCTCCCGACCGCGGCCCTGCCGGTGGTCGACGAGTACGGCCACGACGCTCTCGGCCTCCTCGACCAGGTCGATGAGCTCGACCCCGAACCGCACGTGGGAGTCTGCTGCGGCGAGCAGGGTGGGTTCCAGCCGGTCCTGCGAGGTGACCACGCCGATGGCAGGACTTTCCGGCACCGGCGCGTGGACACCGACCATCGCCGCCGTGGCGAAGTCGTCGCCGTGCAGGGTGTCGCGGAAGCGGACGCGGCCGTACTCGGGTGCGAACGCGTTGGCCGTGATCTCGGCTGCGAGACCGAGCTGGCGATAGATCTCCATCGTGCGCACGTTGACCAGCCGGGACCGGGGGAAGGGCGACAGTTCGACGTGTTTCTCGACCAGCAAGGCCCGCACGCCCCAGCGTTCCAGCAGCGCTCGCGCAGTGAGTCCGACGGGCCCACCCCCGACGATCAGGACGGCCACCTCGGCGTCTACCTCGGCGGCCACCCCGGTGTCCGCTTCGGGCATGTCGAACTCCTCCTGCTCGCTCTGGGGTTGACGAGTCAACCGGCGCCTGTCAGCCGGCGGCCTCTTGGTGCATGCCATGGCACAGCGCCCAGATGATGAAGAGGTCGACGGCGACCAGAATCGTGGCCCACAAGGGGTAGTACGGGATCCACAGGAAGTTGGCGACCGCGCCCAGCCCCGCGACGAATACGCCGAAGTAGCGCGCCCACAGGGCTCCGCTGAGCACGGCGCAGCCGGCCAGAACGAGAACGATGCCCACGATGAGATGGACCCAGCCCCAGCCCGCCAGGCTGAACTCGAACACGTAGTGGCGTGTGGCGATGAACAGGGGGTCCTTGACGACGGCCGAGATCCCCTCGAAGATCGCCATCGCCCCACCGAAGATCATCAGCGCTCCGGCGAGGACGGTGGTTCCGGACGTGGGCCCGTGCCACGGGCTCGGGTTGACGGCGGCCGCTGTGGGTTGGGTGGAGTCACTGGCCATGTCGGCCTCCTTGCTTGGCAGCGCCGTCCGGTCGGCCGTGCATGCCGGAGCCGGCGCGATTCCCCGTCTCAGCGTGGCATGGGGCCACCCCGTCGGCATTCCGAAGCCGTGGCGCCGCTGTGACCACCGGAAATGTGCATGCCCCAGGGGCTTTGGGGGTCGCTGCCCCGGTGGGGTCTTGGTCAAGAATTCTTGACATCGTGTCGCGACTGTTTGACACTTCCCATGTCTGGTTTTCTTGACATGGGGAGTGGCAGTGGCAGTCGAGGAGAAACGTGCCTGGAGCATGTTGGTGGTCGCGGTCGGGTCCTACGCGGTGTACCTGTGGGTCGTACTGGGGCGCCCGGCAGGGGTGCCGTTGACCCGCGCGCCGTACGCGGGAGCCCTGCTGTGGACGGTCGGCCTGTCGATCGTCGCGTCCATCGCCGCCCACATCGCGATCGCCGCCCTCTCGCCGAAGGAGGCGAACGTCAAGGACCAGCGCGACCGCGAGATCCACCGCTTCGGCGAGTACGTAGGGCAGTCCTTCGTCGTGATCGGCGGCGTGGCCGGCCTGCTCCTCGCGATGGCCGAAGCCGCTCCGTTCTGGATCGCCAACGCCATCTACCTGGCCTTCGTCCTGTCGTCGGTGCTCAGCTCGGTGGTCAAGGTCATTTCGTACCGGTTCGGATTCCACCCGTGGTGAAGGCGACGCGGGTCACCAACACCATCCGGGCCCAGCGTTTCGCCCACGGCGAGATGACCCAGGCCGAGCTCGCCCGCCGCATCGGCGTCAGCCGCCAGACGGTCATCGCCATCGAACAGGGCCGCTACTCGCCCTCGCTCGAGATGGCCTTCCAGATCGCCCGGGTGTTCGGGGTCCCCCTCGACAGCGTCTTCCAGTACTCGGATCCCACCAGCGGCAGCACAGGCAACGAGGGAGACAGCCGATGAGAGCCATCGTCCAGGACGTGTACGGACCGCCCGACGTCCTGCGCCTCGAAGAGACCGAACAGCCCGTCCCCGGGCCGGGCGAGGTCCTCCTGCGCGTGCAGGCGGCCGGCCTCGACCAGGGGGTCTGGCACCTCATGACGGGCACGCCCTACGCGCTCCGCGCAGCGGGCTTCGGCCTGCGGGCACCCAAACAACGGGTCCGCGGTCTGGACGTCGCAGGCTGCGTCGAGGCCGTCGGGCCGGGCGTCAGCCGCTTCCGTGCGGGCGACGAGGTGTACGGCACGTGCACCGGCTCCTTCGCGGAGTACGCCTGCGCCAAGGAGGACGAGTTGGCGCCGCGGCCGGCCCGGCTCACGCCCGAGGAGGCGGCGGTCGTCACGATCTCGGCGACCACGGCCCTCCAGGCCCTGCGCACCGGCCGGCTGAAGCCCGGCCAGCGGGTCCTGGTGATCGGCGCCGCAGGCGGGGTCGGGACCTACGCCGTGCAACTGGCCAAGGCGCTCGGGGCCGCACAGGTCACCGCGGTGTGCAGCGCCCCCAAGGCGGACCTGGTCCGCTCCCTCGGCGCCGATCAGGCCGTGGACTACACCCGCGAGGACCCCACCGACGGGGTCCACCGCTACGACCTCGTTCTCGACATCGCCGGCAACCGTCCCCTCCACAGGCTGCGCCGGGCCCTGACCCCGCGCGGGACGCTGGTCATCGTCGGCGGCGAGACCGACGGCCGCTGGATCGGCGGCCACGACCGGCAGCTGCGAGCCCTGCTGCTGTCGCCGTTCACCCGCCACCGCCTGCGCGGCCTCGCCTCCACGCCCCGCCCCGAGGACCTGCGCGTCCTGGGGGAGCTCGTGGAGTCCGGCGCGCTCACCCCGGTGGTGGACCGTACGTACCCGCTGGCCGAAGTCCCGGACGCGATACGCCGCCTGCGGGAGGGCCGAGTACGCGGCAAGATCGCGATCCGCGTCTAGGACGAAGTGCAGTCGTCACGTTTCCTTCCGCGTCCGCTGCGCACCCGTTCGGGCGAAGAACTCGTGGACGACTCATCGTGGAGGCTGAGCCACCCGATAACTGACGGCGACAGCCCCGAGATCCGTCCCGCCCTCAGGAGCCGCGATGACCGACGCAGCCGACAGGACCATCCCCGACTTCCTCCCGAACGCAGCCGAGCCGGTACGCGAGCACCTGGCGGCCTCCATCGGCCTGGCCACCTTCCTGCAGGGTGCCGGCGCGCTGACGCTGGACGAGCGGCGGCTCATCGCCGCCCAGGCGCTGATCATGCTGGAGCAGAACTACGTCCACCTGCCGCTCAAGTCGGCGATGTACGCCGTCAACCCGACCCAGCGCCTGCGGCTGCTCATCCACCGCATGGAGCGGCAGACGCCTCAGACCATGCCGCAGGAATGGATGTTCCACTCCGAGATGTCGGAGATCTTCCACTCGGTCAGGGACCTGCACACCAACTACCTCCTCCCCACGCCGTTCGTCGGGAAGATCGCCTACCTGCCGTTCCTCATCGAGCGGTACACCGACCAGCAGGGCGCCCACTTCATGGTCACGCACGTGGCCGAGGGCTTCTCGGCCCCGGGCTTCGCGCCGGGCACCGAGATCACCCACTGGAGCGGCATCCCCATCGCCGACGCCGTCGACCTCAACGCCGCCCGCTTCGCCGGCAGCAACCCCGAGGCCCGCCGCAGCCGCGGTGTCCAGTCGCTGACCCTGCGACCGCTGCGCATCCACCTGCCCCCGTTCGAGGAGTGGGTGACCGTCAGCTACCTGGATACGGACGGCACCAAGCGCGAGTTCCGCGAGAGCTGGAGGATCGTCGACAACCTGCCCACCTTCGTCGATGCGGACTCGGTCAGCAGCGTTGCGGCGGCCCAGGGGCTGGACCTCGAAGCCGACGAGATCAGCCGCGCCAAGGTGCTGCTCTTCGCTCCGCGCATCCTCGCGCAGGCCAGGGCCGTCGAGGCCGGCGATCCCGCTCCCGGACTGCGCGCCGGGGAGATCGCCACCACGCTGCCAAAGGTCTTCCGGGCCAAGGAGGTGCAGACCTCGGCCGGCACCTACGGCCACCTGCGGATCTTCACCTTCGCCGTGGACGACCTCGAGTCGTACCTCGGGGAACTCGTGCGGCTGATCCGCCTGTTGCCGGACCGCGGCCTGATCCTCGACGTCCGGGACAACGGCGGCGGCCTGGTGTACGCCGCCGAGTTGGCCCTGCAGCTCTTCACGCCCGGCCGGATCACCCCCGAGCCCGTGCAGTTCATCAACACGCCGCTCAACCTGCGGATCTGCCGGAAGCACCGGGACGACCCGCGGATCGATCTCGGTGCGTGGGTGCCCTCCATGGACCAGGCCGTCGAGATCGGGGCCGTGTACTCCGGTGCCTTCCCGCTCAGCCCGGAGGACGCCGCCAACTCCATCGGCCAGCAGTACTTCGGTCCGGTCGTGCTCATCACCAACGCCCGCTGCTACTCCGCCACCGACATCTTCTCCGCCGGCTTCCAGGACCATCGGATCGGCCCGGTCCTGGGCACCGATCAGTGCACGGGCGCGGGCGGCGCCAACGTGTGGACGCAGGAGCTCCTCACCGACCTCCTGGCAGGCGATCCGGCATCGCCGTACGTGCGGCTGCCGAAGCAGGCCGGCATGCGCGTCGCGATCCGCCGGACCCTGCGCGTACGCGACAACTCCGGCACCCCCGTCGAGGACCTCGGCGTCACGCCCGACGAGCTTCACGGCATGACGCGCGCGGACCTGCTCGAGGACAACGCCGACCTGCTGGAGCGGGCGGGCCAGATCCTGCAGAGCCTGACGCCGCACGCCGTGTCCATCACGGAGGCCAGCACCACCGACGGCGCCCTGCGGCTCAAGGTGAAGGTCACCAACGTCGACCGACTGGACGTCTACGTCGACCAGCGGCCGCGCGCTTCGATCGACCTCACCGACGGTCAGGCCGACGTCACCGTGCCGGACGCCGCCACCGCGCAGTCCGCCCGGGTGGAAGGGTTCGCGAGCGGCCGGCTCGTCGCCAGCCGGACCGAGCAGTTCCAGTAGCCGTCCCGCCTCCCCACCACACCGGCCGGCATTTCTTGTCCAGTACGTTGACTTCATGCGCGACGGCAGTCCCATGGGAGAGTTCCTCAGAGCGCGGCGCGAAGCCCTCAAGCCGCAGGACATAGGCCTGCCCGCGCACGGCCGCAGGCGGGTACCGGGGCTGCGCCGCGAGGAGGTCGCCCTCCTCGCGGGCGTGAGCCCCGACTACTACATGCGCCTGGAACAGGGCCGGGAGACCGGCCCGTCGCCCCAGGTCGTCGACGCGATCGCCGCAGCCCTGCACCTCGACGACGAGGCACTCGGCCACCTGCGCAGACTCACCCGGGCGCCCCACGGGCGCCGTGGGATTCCCGCCGCTCGTTCCCGGGTCAGCCCCCAGCTCCTGCAGTTGCTCGACAGCTGGTCCGACACCCCCGCCTTCGTCCTGGGACCGGCCCTGGACGTCCTGGCGTACAACACCCTCGCCGCGGCCCTGCACAGCGGATTCCATCAGTTCGACAACCTGGCCCGTATGGTCTTCCTGGACCCGGCCGGACGCAGATTCCACCAGGACTGGGAGAAGGCCGCGAACTCCTGCGTCGCCGAAATCCGTGCCGCGTACGGATACGACCCCGAGTCCCCGCGGATCACCGAGGTCGTCGACACGCTGTGCGCGAAGAGCCCGGAATTCGCCGCACGGTGGGCGCGGCACGAGGTGCGGGGCAAGACGCGGCAGCCCAAGCACCTCGTACACCCCGGGGTCGGCGCTCTGGAGATCCAGTTCTCGGCCTTCACCGTCAACGATGCCCCGCACCAGCAGCTGGTCGTCTACCAGGCCGAGCCCGCCAGTGCCACCGTGGCCGCCTTCGCGGAACTCCGTTCCATGGGACCCGCGCCGCAGTCAGCAGGGTTGGCGTAGTCCTGCGACGAGGAGTGCGACCAGTCGGCGGGCGTCGTAGCGGGGGTCGCTCTCGGCGCCGATGCAGAGGTTGCCGATGCCGCGCATGAGGGGGTACGCGGTGAGGTCGGAGCGGATCTCGCCCGCGGCGGCGGCAGCGTCGAGGAGCTGGGCGCACACCGGCACCAGGCGGTCGAGGAAGTAGGCGTGCAGCGCCTCGAAGCCGGAATTGTCGGCCTGCATCGCGGCCGCGAGGCCGTGTTTGGTGACGAGGAAGTCGACGAAGAGGTCGACCCACCGCTCGAGGGCGGCGTGCGGTGTCGGACCGGCGGCCAGCAGGGCCGGGCCGGCTTCGGCGCAGGCGTCGACCTGGTGGCGGTAGACGGCGATGACGAGGTCCGCCCGGGTGGGGAAGTGGCGGTAGATCGTGCCCATGCCGACGCCGGCCGCAGCCGCGATGTCCCGTACCGGCGCTTCCACCCCCGAGGTGACGAACACCGCGGCGGCTGCCTCCAGCAGGGTCTGCTGATTGCGCCGGGCGTCCTTGCGCTTGGACCCGGCTGCGCTTCCCGCGCCCTGTCCGCCGTCGTTCACTGCGACGCTCCTTCAACGAGTCCCGCACAGCGGAACGATGCTCCGTATTGTTTCCGCGGAGCAAGGTTCCGTTTCGTCCATGATGGCAGACCGGGGGACCGGCGACCAAGCGGCGGGGACGGCCGTGGCCGCTGCGCGCGACGACACGTCCGCATCCTGGGTGCGCGACACCAGGGAACACGGCGGCCTGGTTGCCGCAGACAACGCAACCGAGGCTGATGGCAGAGCCGTTCCGGTCGCCGCCCGGCAGCCGCAACTCACCATCTCCCTCTTCGGTGTACGGAAAGAAGTCCTGTCATGAACGTCCAAGCCAACGCCTTCGATGCCGTCCTCGCGCAGATCCGGCGCCGGCCCGCCGGCCGGCGGCGCATCCTCTTCACCGGCGCGACGATCGTCACCATGGACCCCGGCCTCGGCGTCATCGACCGCGGCGATCTCCTGGTCGAGGGCGACACGATCACCGCGGTCGGCGGCGACCTCGGCGGGGGCGACGCCGTTGTCGTCGACGCCACCGGCACGATCCTCACCCCCGGCTTCGTCGACACCCACCGGCACGCCTGGCAGGCCCAGCTGCGCCGGATCATGCCGGACGTCGACGACCTGGCCGGCTACGTCATGACCACCCTGGCCGGCCACGCCACCGTCTACCGGCCCGAGGACATGTACATCGGCACCAGGCTGGCCGCCCTGACGGCGATCGACAGCGGTATCACGACGATGCTCGACTTCTCCCACAACTCCCGCACCCGCGAGCACTCCGACGCCGCGATCCAGGCCCTCCTCGACACCGGAATCCGCGGAGTGCACGCCTCCATGGGCCCGCACTTCGGCGACTGGGACCGGCAGTGGCCCGGCGATCTCACCCGCATCAAGGACCGGTACTTCAGCAGCGACGACCAGCTGCTGACCCTGCGGCTGGCGGCCTTGGCCACCGATGAGATCGCCGGACCTGCACTCTCCTACGGACCCGAACTGGCCGATGTGGCCAAAGAATTGGGCATCGGGGTGAGTGTGGACGCCGTCTTCGGCGCGGCGTCCTCCGAGGCGGTGCTGCGCTGGGCCGAGGACGGCATCCTCGGCCCCGACGTCACCCTCATCCACTCCACCGGACTCACCTCCGAGGCATGGAAGGCCATGGGGGAGACCGGCAGCACCGTGTCGCTCGCCCCCACCTCCGACGCCCAGATCGGCCTGGAGACCGCGATTCCCGCCGTCGACGAGGCCCTGTCCGCCGGCATCCGCCCCGGCCTCAGCATCGACGTCGAAGTCGCCCTGGCCAGCGACATGTTCACCCAGATGCGGACCCTGCACGCCCTCCAGCGGATGCGCGCGGTCAACGCCGCCTACGGCACCGACCGGCAGCCCTCCCGGATCACCACCCACGACGTCCTGGACTTCGCCACCCTCCAGGGCGCACGGACCAACGGACTCGCAGGCGTCACCGGCTCGCTCACACCGGGCAAGAAGGCCGACCTTCTGGTCATCCAGGCCGAGGACCTCAACAACATGCCGCTCAACGATCCCATCGGCACCATCGTCCTGGGCTCCGACCCGCGCAACATCAGCACGGTCCTGATCAACGGCGAACCCCGGAAGTGGAACGGACAGGTCCTCGACGTCGACCTCCCCGCACTGCGCAGTGCCGTACACGCCTCGCGTACGTACGTGCTGAACACCCCGGCCGCCTGACCACCCCCGCCCGCACCCCGGCCTTGTGCGGCGCACGGACCGGCGCTGCGTGCACACGCGCGGCGCGGGCCTCCAGGCTGCGAAACTGGGCATATGCACCCGGATCCAGCCCCGGCCCCGGATACCCGGGACGCCGTCAGCGAGGCGGCGAAGGGCCGACGCCGGAGAGGGCACGGCTGCTGGAGGCCGTGTGCCACAGCGTTCCGGCCATGGACGGCTTTGCCCGAGTGGCCGCGGGCGTCACCTCGCCCGCGGAGTTCTTCCCGCCCGAGTACCTCGGGCAGGTCCTGGTACCCGCCGGCGCGGACTGAAGGCGGACGCCCCGCCAGCCATCAGGCCGCGGGCACCCTCGTACCTGCGAGGTGTCGTGATCGTCCCCCGCCCCCGACCATGGTGCGCGACAACGCCTGGCAGGGCGCCGTCCACAGGGCCGCGAGGGGGAGACATGAAGCGGTACGTGCGCATGCTGCATGCGCTGGTGCTGATGTCCGTGGCGGGACTCGTCCTGGCGGGCGTGCCCGCCTCGGCCGCGCCCCCGAGGGCGGCGGCCGGGGCGAAGCCGCTGTTCCAGCTGCCGTTCCCGTGCGGCACGACCTGGGAGCTGCACACCTGGGGCCACGACCCCGCGCTGGACATGGTGGTGGAGGGCAACACCGGATCCGACGGCCTGCCCGTACTGGCGTCCGCCGCCGGTACGGTGTCCGCCGCGTACTGGAACAACGGCTCGGGCAACACGATCCAGATCAGCCACGGCAACGGCTGGTTCACGGCGTACTACCACCTGAAGGACGACCCGGCGACCTACGTCAAGAAGGGCGACGCCGTCGAGCCGTCCACACGGATCGGCCGGATCGGCACCTCGGGCGCCTCCGACTGGGCCCACCTGCACTACGAGCAGCGCTTCCTGGCCTCCGGCGACTTCACCGACGAGAGCCATCGGGTTCCGGCCTACTTCGACGGTGTCGCGTACACGGGCGCAGGGAAGGACTGGCCGAGCGTGACGAGCCGCAACTGCACCGGCGCGCCGGCAGCTTGGCTGGACTGCCCGTCCGGCCACGTCTGCTTCTACTCGGGAGCCGACGGCACCGGCACCGTCTGCCGCTCCGCCGTCGACGAGCCCGAAAGCCGCTGCGGCCTGCGCAGGTCCTTCTTCAACAACGGTACGCCGCAGCCGGGTTACGACCACGTGCAGGTGTACTTCAGGGAGGGCGGCACCGCCTGCCTGCACTACGGCTGGGACGAGGGGCGCGGAAACCTGCCCGCCGGCGGCCGGACCATCGACCGCTTCGAGTGGCGCGGCGAGTGTTGAGTACCGGCCAACCTTTACAGAAACGATTGATTCCGCTGGCTAACCTGCCCCCGGCACCTTGGGGGATGGGAGCAGCGTGTACAGCATCGTCGTGGTTCCGGGACCCACCATGTCCCCGGCCGCACAGATCCGCCTGGCACCGGGGCAGACCCTCCGGTTCGGCCGCGAGAGCGCGGGCGACGGCCGCCTGCACGTCCCGCACGCCGGCGTCTCGCGCTCCGCGGGGGAGATCATCGCCACCGGCACGTACTGGTCGCTCAGCAACCTGAGCCGTGCGTCGACGTACGTGGTCGAGAACCCGGAAGGCGCCGGCGAGCACATCAAGATCGCGCCCGGTCGGCTGGGCGCACCCGTCCCGTTCGAGTTCGCCCGCCTCGTCCTGCCGGCCGGCTCCGAACTGCTGACCCTGGACGTCTGGGCGCCGCGCCACGACTACGCCGACCAGGACGAACCCGGCGAGCTCGGCGAGCCCGGCGGGGAGCCGACGGCGCTCGCCTTCCCGCTCGACCGCTCCAGCCGGTACTTCCTGGTCCTCACCGCGCTCTGCGAGCCGCGGCTGCGCGGTGTACCGCACGCTCCGCTGCCCACCGTCGAGCAGGTCGTCGAACGGCTGAGGCCGTCGTGGCCGGCCGCGAACCGGGCCGCCGTGCAGTGGAGCATCGACTACCTCGCGGTCAAGCTCCGCCTCAAGCCCGGACCCGACACGGCGGATCCGGGACCGCGGCTGGTCGGCAAGAAGGACACCCTGGTGTCGCTGGCCCTGCGCTTCGACCTGGTCCGCGAGCACGACCTGGCGGCCCTGCCGGCCGCCCCGACCGGTACCGCCCCCTGACCGGGCGGGCCGGGCAGCGGGGCGCCCTCGCGGTCCCGCCGGGCTACCGGATCGGCCCCTGGGTCGTCGGCCACCTGCTCGGAGCCGGCGCCTTCGCCAGCGTGTACGCGGCTCGACGCGCCGTCCCCGAGCCGGGCCTGCCCGGCCGGGCCGCGCTCAAGCTCCTCCCGACCGGCACCCGTACCCCGCGCCAGCTGCGGCACCTGAGCGAACTCGCCGACCGCGAGACCGAGGTGCTGCGCCGGGTGTGCACGCCCCGGCTGATCCGGATGTACGAGGTGCTCACGCTCGACGATCCCGGCCGCCCCGAACTCGACGGCGCCACCGTACTCGTCCTGGAGGAGGCGAAGGGGTCCCTGGACGCCCTGCTGGCCGACGGCGTGCCGCCGACGGGGCCCACCCTCCTCGCCCAGGTCTGCGAGGGGCTCGACCAACTGCACAGGGCGGGCTGGGTGCACGGTGACCTCAAGCCCGGCAACGTCCTGCTGATGCCCGACGGTACGGCGCGCCTCGGCGACTTCAACACGGCGGCGGAGCTGGAGGGCACCCACGCGTACTCGGCGGCGTTCGCGACGCCCGACTACACACCGCCGGACCTCCTCTGGTCGGAGATCGGTGAACGCGGGACGAAGATCCGTCCCACCGCCGACATATGGGCCTTCGGCGTACTGGCCCACGTCGTCCTGACCGGCTCGCTGCCGCTGCCCGGCGGCGCGTCCGCCGCCCGCCGGGACGCGGCGCTGCGCTACGCCAGGGGCGAGGAGGAACTGCGCCTGTCGCCGGAACTGCCGGAGCCCTGGCGCGACATCGTCGGCGACTGCCTGGCCCGCAGCCACGAGGACCGGGCCCGGCACACTGCGGCGTCACTGCTGAGCCGGGTCGAGGCGGCGGCCGCGGGCCGCACCGCGCCGAGGCGGGCACCGAAGGGCTCGCGCGCCCTCGGGCCGCGACGGCGGGGCCGCGTGGTGATCACGGCCGGGACGGCGGCGCTCGCCGTCCTGGGGGTCGTTTGGGGCACCGGGCTGCTCCCGCTGAGGGGCGCAGCCGATGCGGGGTACGGCCGGTGCCGGCGCGGTGCCGTCTGCTTCTTCGCGGAGGAGGACGGCCGGGGCGAGATCTGCTCCTGGGTCGACGGCGACACCGACTGGAGCGACGGCCAGGCCCCCTGCCCGTGGGCGGCCCACAGCGGGCCCCGGTCGGTCTACAACAACGGCTTCGACCTCGCCGAGGGGGCGACCCAGGTCGACGTCCTCTACTACGCGCAGCCCGACCGGCGGGAGCTGCTGGGCTGCGTGAAGGTGCGCACCAGGACCAACCTCGCCGGTTCGGACCGGCCGCGCTCCCACGCCTGGGTACCGAACTGCTGACCCTCGCAGGTGCGAGGTACTGCCGGGACGGCTCCTCCACGAGTCTCGAGGTACTTCACACCGCTCTGGCAAGGAGTCCACGATGCGCGTCAAGCGTTCCGTTCTCGGCATGGTCGGCGTCACCACGATGCTGCTCACGGCGGCGTTCACCACCGGGTCGGCCGAGGCCGCCACGCCCTCGGACCAGGGCGCGAGCGCCCGCGTCCTGGTCGCGCCGGCCGCGCCCGCAAACGCCCGGCCGGCGTCCCTCGCAGCTGCCTCGTCCCCGGGCATCTCGCCCGGCGTCCGCACCTCTCACGTGCCGGCGAGTGGCAGCTACGGCTGCGACAGCGGGAACCTCTGCACCCTCGTCTGGGATCCGACGACGTCGGACTGGAAGATCTTCTACCTCTACAACTGCAACCGGTACTCGGTGTACAACTGGAACGGCAACGGGTGGTACTTCGACAACCAGACCGGAAACCCCGCGTCGTACCTGTACAACCAGGGCGGCGGCGTCGTGAAGTCCTTCACGCCCGGTGGCGGTCAGCAAGGCCAGGACTGGACGCCGGTCTACTCCATCCGCAACTGCTGATCGACCGTCACGCCTGCCCGCCCCCGGCCGCTGCCGACCGGGGGCGGGGCGGCATCAGGACGGAGTCGAGGATGGTGCGGGAAGCCTGTAGTTCCTCGATGGAGCGGGTGATCCGCTCCCTTTCCTGCTCCAACCGGGTCAGCAAGTCAGGGCAGGTGGGCACCAGGCGGTCGTCGTCCGGGCGAATGCAAGGCAGTACCTGGGCGATCGTCGCAGTGGGAAGTCCTGCCGCCAGCAGGCACCGGATACGGCGCACGGTCTCCACATCCGCCTCGCCGTAGACCCGGTAGCCGCTCGGCAGCCGTTGGGGAGCCAGCAGCCCTTGCTGTTCGTAATAGCGCAGCAGCCGTTCATGGACTCCCGTACGCCGGACCATCTCCTTCATCAGCACGTGACCCACCCCCCTCCGCAGCACGGCGACTTGACTCTGACACCGGTGTCAGAGTTTAGCGTCGGGGCATGAACACCGAGCACGCGCTTCCTCCCTCTCACCTCGACGTCGTCCTCATGGGCAGCGGTCCCGCCTTGCTGCTCGCCCACGGCGCCGGCGGCGGCATCCACGGCAACTTCGGCATCGGGCTCGACGACCTCGCCCGCGACCACACGCTCATCGGCCCGCACTACCCGGGGGCGGGCGGCTCTCCTGTGGCCACCGAGCCCTTGGAACTGGACGAACTCGCCGACCGACTGGTCGTCTCCGCTCTGGCTGTAGGGCAGGAGTCGTTCGCCGTGCTCGGAGAGTCGCTGGGCAGCGCCGTGGCCGTCCGTGTCGCCGCCCGGCACCCCGAGCGGGTCACGGCGCTCGTCCTCACCGCCGGGTTCGCTGTGGCAGACCCCGTCGTGGGGTTGGCTGCGCGGCTCATCAAGACCCTGGCCGGGGCGGGTCAGTGGAGCGACGTGGCCCGGTTCGCCTGTCTGTCGTGCATGTCGCCGACCGACCTGGCGACCATCGCTCCGGCCGACCTCGAGGATTTGGTGGCCCGGACCCTGACCGGGCTGCCGCCCGGCACAGTGGACCACTTCGACCTGGTGTCCCGCGTGGATGTCCGGGCAGACCTCGAGAACCTGTCCGTGCCTACCCTGGTGGTGGCACCCACCGGCGACCGGCTGGTGCACCCCGTGAGTTCGCGGCGTCTGGCGGCAGGCATCCCGGGCGCCAGGCTGTTCGAACTGCCCGGCGCGGCCCACGTCCTGAACGACGCCGACCGCGCGACGTGGCTCCGCCACGTCCGCGCGTTCCTCGGCGCTCTGCCCACGGTGTCGGCCTGACCGTTCGGCTTCGCACGGAACCAGCTCGTCGCATCGTCGGCACGACGGGCCTGCCGCTGCACCACCCGGCCGGCGGTGCCTCAGGGGCTGTCTTCGGTGAGGGGCCCGTAGTGGTACGTGAGCTCCTGCCAGGTCAGCGCGCCGCCGGGCTGCTCCTCCTGCTCGGGGCGGTTGAACCGCGCCATCCGCCACGCGCCGCGGTTCGGGCCGTCGCCGAGGCGTGTCCACGCGTCGAGGTCGGCGTCGAGAACACGTGTGGGCCCGTCGTCTCCGGGATCGGCGTTGTCCACGGGGGACCAGTGGCGCAGGTCGGGGCGCTGTGCCATCCGTTCTTCATAGGCGGCGGCCCGGGCCATGAAGTCGCGCCCGCCGGCCGGGGCACGCTTGACGCGCTCCAGTTCGTAGGCACTGGCGAGGCTGGTGAGCGTGTGGCGCATGTGACCAGCCTAGAAGCTCGCGCCCCGGTCCGGGAGCCGGTTCGGCGACCTGCTGCATTTCGGCCGTCTTTCAGCCGAGGTCGTCGAGCCGACAGCACCGGGGCCGGGAGCGGTCGAACGCAGGCCACGTCACCTACCGGTCACGGACCGCGCCAGACGTTGGCGAACGCCGCCTTCTCGATGGACCGCCTCTGGCGTACGGCTTCCAGCTCCATCACCGCGTCGTTGACGAAGGCCAGCACGGTCGTCACCGCTTCGTCGTCGAGGCTCGGCTGCTCCTCGGACGGCCCGCTCGCAATCCCCACGACGGCCGCGAGGGCGGCGAGGACGGGCTCGTCCGCCTCCCGGCGGCCGAGGGCCTGGCGGCGAGCGGGTGAATCGACCACTTCCAGGCGCTCGGCCCCGAAGAGGGACCGGCCGCTTCGCCCCCGAGCCAGTTGACCGTCCGCCTCGAGGGCGGCCTGGTACGCCGCGGCGAGGTCGCGGCCCCTGCGCCACAGCCAGTCCTCGACCTGCTCGTACGGCACCTGCCGAACCAGCGCCGCCGACGCCTCGCCCAGCTGGCGATCATCCAGCGCAGACTGCGGACCCGGCACGATGCTGTCCCCGTCCAAGGCGACTGCCTGCGCGCCGATGAGATCGATCAGCTCGGCTCCCGCGAGTGCGAGCGACAGGTCCCCCTGCCCCACCGAACGGTCCGGCTGCGGGTCCATGGCGATGATGAACAGGTCTTTCGCCGTGGTCATGAACGGCTCCCCTCGGAGTCATCGGAACTGCTGCGCCCCCACCGGCCGGCCCGCCGCCCGACAGGCGTACAGTCCGGCCGAAGCAGCCTGCCGTACGTGGAATGCCAGTATCGCCTCCCGCTTCGCGGAACACGCCGTACCGGGCCGAGCGGGTCAGCTGTGGGACCGCGCTCAGCGGCCGTAGCGACGGTTGAAGCGCTCTACGCGGCCCTCGGTGTCCACGATCCGTGAGGTCCCCGTGTACAGCGGGTGGCTCGCCGACGAGATCTCGACGTCGACCAGCGGGTAGGTCTTGCCATCCTCCCACTCGATCGTTCCCGAGGCGTGCGCGGTCGACCGGGACAGGAACGCCATGTCGGCTGCGCGGTCGCGGAAGACGACGGAGCGGGATTCGGGGTGGATACGGGGCTTCATGCGGTTTCCTTCCTCATGCGCGTGTGCCGAGTGCATGCGTGCGCGCCCGGCGGCGTCCGGTGGGCCTCAGCGTTCCTCTCGGAACGCGACGTGCCGCCCCGCCAGCGGGTCGTACTTCCGCAGGACGAGCCGGTCGGGGCTGTTCCGGGTGTTCTTCCGCGTCGTATAGGTGGTGCCGGTCCCGGCCGTCGACTTCAGTCGGACGACGGGGCGCGTGACGTTGCGTGCCACGTGGTGCTCCTCTCAGCGACACTGGCGCGATATTTGACTCGCGCATGCCAGCTGCCTGGTGTAACCGAAGCCCCGGTCCACGCATTCCCGCCCCGCCGCGGCCCCGGCTCACTGCGCATCGAGGCAACCGCCCGCCGTGCGGATCATGCAGGTCAGCCGCGTTCGCGTTCGCTCCGCTGCCGGGCCAGTTCCTCCACCGCGCTCGGCAGGGTCGTCTCGAAGTCGATCAGCTTCGCCCAGGTCGGGGTCACGACGATCCGCACCATCCCGTCGTACAGCGATCGGACCTCGGCCTCCCACTCGACCCGCTGCTCGGGTGTCATCGCCTCGGCGCCGTTCGATCGAAGGAACTCGTCCGGGATGCCTTCGACCACGTCCAGCTCGGCCCGACCGCGGAGCAGCAGGATCTTCGGCGGGTGCACCTTCTCGATGTCCATCGTCAGGGCGACGGCCGGGTTGTGGCGCAGAGCCGGGAGTTTCGGGGCGTTCGTCGGTGTGCACATGACGATTTCCGAGCCGTTCCGGACGAAGGCGATCGGAACGAGGCGCCCACTTGTTGGAGATGGCGGGAGACCGGGCGGTGGGGTACACGGTCCGCTCGAGCAGGCCGTAGCGCTCCAGCACGTCCTCCCGCCGCCGCTTCGATTCCTGACGGCCGACGCCCCGCATGCCGTCCTGCGCGATACGGGCCGCGCACCGCGTGCAGGCGGTGGTGTCCGGCGAGCCGGTCGTCCTCGTCCAGTACGCCGAGCAGCGCGAGGGGCCGCTCCGGCCCGTGCACCATGGCCACCGCGACCGCATGGTCGAGGATCTCCACGGGCCCGGTACGGGCCGCGCGCCGGGCGTCGTACGCCTGCAGTTCGAACGCGTACGACGTGCAGTCGGAGACGCTCTACCCGAGGGCGCTGAAGAGCGTGCCGAGCTCCTGCCGGCCGTTGGTGTTGCGCCATGCCCCCAGGACGCTCACGGGCTCGCTCTGTGACCGGAGTGCCCGGCGGGTGGCCAGGTCGCCGTTGTGCAGCGCACGCTCCGCCTCGTACAGGGCGGTCCTGACCCACGTGAGGAACTCGGCACGGTCACTCATGCCGTTCATCATCCTCGGTCAGCCGGCGGAGGCGAGCTCGCCACTCAGGGTCTTGTGCAGGCGGGCGCTGGGCTCGTTCAGTCCCGTGATCTCGACGCTCTTGCCGCGCTGCGCGTACCGGTGCTCGATCGCGTCCAGTGCGGCAACCGATGAGGCGTCCCAGATGTGCGCTGCGGACAGGTCGATGACGACCTTGTCGGGGTCGCCGGTGTAGTCGAAGCGGCCGACGAGCTCGTTGGAGGAGGCGAAGAACAGCTCACCGGTGACGGCGTAGACGACCTGCCCGCCGTCGGGGTCCGTGACCGCCGTGACGTCGGCGAGCCTGGCGACACGCTTGGCGAAGATGACCATGGCGGTGACGGATCCCGCGACGACGCCGACGGCGAGGTTGTGCGTGGCGACGACGCAGGCCACGGTGAGGGCCATGACGGTGATCTCGCCCGCGGGCAGCCGCTTGAGTGTCTTCGGCGCTATCGAGTGCCAGTCGAAGGTCGCGAAGCAGACCATGATCATGACCGCGACCAGCGCGGCCATCGGGATGTCGGACACGACCGGCCCGAAGGCGATGCACAGCACCATCAGAAACGCGCCCGCCAGGAAGGTGGAGAGCCGGGTCCGGGCGCCGGAGACCTTCACATTGATCATGGTCTGGCCGATCATCGCGCAGCCGCCCATGCCGCCGAGGAAGCCGGTGACGATGTTCGCGATGCCCTGCCCGACGGACTCCCGGGTCTTCGACGAGGGGGTGTCGGTGATCTCGTCGACCAGCTTCGCCGTCATCAGGGACTCCATCAGCCCGACGAGTGCCATGGCGAAGGCGTACGGAGCGATGGTGGTGAGGGTGTCGAGGGTGAACGGCACGTCGGGCAGTCCGGGCACCGGCAGCGAGGACGGCAGTGCACCCTTGTCGCCGACGGTCGGAACGGCGATGCCGGCGGCCACGGTGATCACCGTCAGGATCACGATCGAGACCAGCGGGGCGGGGACAGCGGTGGTGATCCTCGGGAACAGCACCATGAGCGCCAGACCGGCCGCGAGCAGCGGGTACACGGCCCACGGCACGTCCCGCAGCTCCTTCACCTGGGCCATGAAGACCAGGATGGCGAGCGAGTTGACGAAGCCGACCATCACCGAGCGCGGGATGAACCGCAGCAGCTTCCCCACCCCCAGCGCGCCGAGGACGATCTGGAACATCCCGGCCAGGATGACCGCGGCCACCAGGTACCCGAACCCGTGCTCCCGGTTCAGCGGTGCGATGACCAGGGCCACCGCCCCGGTGGCAGCGGAGATCATCGCGGGCCGGCCGCCGACGACGGCGATGGTCACGGCCATGGTGAAGGAGGCGAACAGGCCGATCGCCGGATCCACCCCGGCGATGATCGAGAACGAGATCGCCTCCGGGATCAGCGCCAGTGCGACCACGAGCCCGGCCAGTACCTCGGTGCGCAGCACCTTGGGCGACAGCCAGGACGGCCGGACGCCACGCAGCCGCGCGGATATGGAGACGGCAGAGTGAGGCAAGGGGAGCAGACCTGTCAGGCGGGCACACCGCCAATCGGCAGGCGGACGTACGGAGGGACGGAGCGACCCTCCAAGGTACCGTGCGGCCTCACGGCGCCGAGCACAGGAACGGGACGCGCTGAACGGCGTTGTCGGCGAGGCCTGCGGCGCGACGCACGCCGAGGGCTGTCAACGGGACACTGCGATGCCGAGGGAGTCGGCGGCCAGGGACTTCGGGGCGCCCTTCGTCCGCGAAGGGCAGCGACTGGCCGTCGAGGCCCGAGCGCTCGACCGGGGTGGTGGTCGCAGCGAGACGCTTGGCGGCCAGCTTCCAGCCGACGTCCGAGGGATCGCCGGCGGCCACCCGGGTGACGGCCGGCGGGTAGAAGGGGACGTTGTGCCCGGAGCCGAACCCGATCTCCAGCACTTCGCCTTCCAGGCCCTGGCAGACCCGGCGCCGCAGAGCCTCGGCCTCGCCCATGCCGCATGCGAGGTTGAGGATCCGCGGGACTATGTGCTCGGCGTAGAAACCCATGACCGCCTCCGGCGCGCACGAAGAGTCTGGCACCGCGCCAGGGGCGATGCGAGCCGCGGGCAGATGTGGGGTATCGCGTTCAGGCCGGCCTCAAGGGCAGGTCCAGCCGCCTGCGGTTGGCCGGCGAGTCCTCGTGGACCCTCCACTCGGCGAGCCGGTTCCCTGTGGCCCTGGCCGTCCACAGCACCGGGCCCGCGAGCGCGGGCTCCGTACACACCGAGTGCCCCTCGATCGTCACCAGGTCTCCCTCGGACCGCAGGGACGTGAAGACGTTGCGGTAGTCGGGGAAGGCGGCGAAGAACCCCCGCCACGCCTCGAGGCAGGCCTGTCTGCCTCCGGTCCTGCTGCCGGCCGAGTCGACGAAGACATGATCCTCGGACATCAGCAGGGCGAGGCCGTCCACGTCCTGCGCGTTGATGCAGTCGTTGAAGCGGACAACGACGTCCACAGGGCCACCACTTGCTGCACCGTCCACCACGCCAGGTTACGGCCCTGGCTGTGCGCGGAGCAGTTACACCAGCACCCCGGCGAAGAACATCGCCCCCAAAAGGGCGTACTGGATCGAGCAAAAGGCCAACAGCGGTACCTGGACCCATCGGGACATGTGCTTGACCAAGATGAGCCCGACAAACATTTGCGCATGGTTGCGATACCACGACATTTCCGCGCCGGCGAAGAACGGCAACAGGAAGATGGCCACCGTCAGAATCAAGGCGGCCCACTCCTCGGCGCCGAGCCGGCGGTTCCGGATGAGCCGAACCATGGCCGTCGCCACTACGAGCAGTAAGAAGGCCGCATTCAGCCAGAGCTGGGTCCTGTGCGCGGTGAGGCTGTGCTCCACCAGCCATGGCAGGTGCCCTTCGGGCCGGTACCAGTCGCTGAACGGGAAATCGTACGCCTTCCTCATCTCGTCGAAGGGCTGACGTAGGACACCTTGCTGGTAACTGGACTTCTGGATGGTCTCGTACGCGTCCCAGTGGCCCGTCGCCTGCCACATCAGCCATGTGGCCCACAGGACGCCGCAGCTGGCGATGGCCGCTGACGCCCCGCCCTTCGCGAGCCGTACAGGCCACGTGTCTCGCTGCCATGCGAAGAACGCGCTCAACAGCAGCATGCCGACGGCGACCGCACCGACCGGATGGCAGGAGGCCGCCACGAAACCACCGGCAGCGGCAATGCCCCAGGAGCCGCGTTTCACTCCGGCGATACAGACGAGCAACGCCAGCGTTCCGGTGGCGATCGGAAACAACGCATGGAAATAGATACCGCCGGGGAAAACCACGCCAATGGCCAGGGTGAGGCCGGTGGCCCAGGTGAGCCGGACGCCGAGAAGCCACCACAACACCGCGAACATGCCGAACAGGGACGCTTCGGTGACGACAACAGCGGATATCTCGTAGGAGAGGCCGGTGGCGGAAACCGCCCGGACCGACATCGGATATCCGGGAAACCAGGCGACATTTCCGCACATGACATCGGGAAAGTTCGCGTAGCGATCCCGGCACCGAAACATCTCGTAGCCGGTCTTGGCGATGGACAGATAGTGTTCGGAATCCCAGCGGCGACGACCGTTTGTGGACCAATACGCCACTTTGGATCCATCGCCGGAAACAGAAGCTTTCGCGATCAGCCAGGTGATGAGGTTGGTCATCAGCCATGCGACGACCGGAGGCAGCAGACTGCGCAGGCAATCGCGGCGCGATGGCCGGATCCGCGCGGACAGGGGGAAACCGATCATCAGGCGTCGGCCTCACGCGTAGGGGCGGCGGCCAGGACGACGTCCTGTTCGGCGGGCGCGGCGAGGGCGACGGCATGCAGCTCGGTCGCGGCGTTGCCGTGGGCCATGAGCCGGCCACCCAGCCGGCCGAGCAGCCCGCTGGGCCGGCCGAACCCTCTGGTCAGGAGGCGCTGAGTGATGCTCTCCACGCCGCCATGGAACCACGGGCGGAACCCGGTCACCTGACGGCTGCCCGCCGGATGGCGTCGAGGGTGCGTGTCACATCGTCGTCGGTCGTCGACCAGTTGCTCACCGAGATCCGCATGACGCGACGACCGTGCCAGGTGGAGCCACTGATCCACGCCGTACCGTCGTCGAGCAGCCGAGTGAGCACCCGCTCCGTGCGTTCGTCGCCGCCGAACTCGGCGCAGACCTGAGTGAACACCACGTCGTTGAGGACGGTCGCTCCTTCGATCTCGGCGATGCCGGCGGCGAAAGCGGAGGCGTGTCGGCACAGCCGCTCCACGAGGTCGGCCACACCCGATCGGCCGAGGGACCTGAGCGCGGCCCACACGGTGAAGGCTCTGCCGCGCCGGGAGAGCTCGGGCACCTTGTCGATGGGGTCGCCGTGCTCGTCCTGGATGAGGTAATCGCCGCGCAGGCCCATGGCTGCCCGGAGCGCGGACGGGTCGCGCACGATGGCGAGCCCGCAGTCGTAGGGGACGTTCAGGGTCTTGTGGGCGTCCGTTGCCCACGAGTCGGCGTATGTGCAGCCCGCGGTCAGGTGTGCGTACGTCGGAGAGGCGGCTGCCCACAGTCCGAAGGCGCCGTCGATGTGCACCCATGCGTCCGCCTCGCGAGCGGCACGGATCGTTTCGACGAAGGGGTCGAAGGCGCCGGAGTGGATGTCTCCGGCCTGGAGGATCACGATCGTGGGGCTCTGCCCGCCGCCCGCCAGGGTGCGCCGCAGGGCCTCGGGCTCGATGCGTCCCTGATCGTCCGCCTTCACCAGTTCCGGACTGCCGAGCCCGAGATAGCGCAGCGCCAGGTCTATGGCCATGTGCCGGTCCTCGCCGGCTATCGCGCGTACGGGCGGCCCACCTGCGAGCCCGTCGCGGGCGATGTTCCAGCCGGTGCGGCGCAGTACCGCGTCGCGCCCGGCGGCGAGACAGGTGAAGTTCGCCATCGTGGCACCCGTGGTGAAGCCGACGGCGCTGGCGCTCGGCAGGCCGAGCAGATCGAGCAACCACCTGCCGGCTACGTCCTCCACCGCCGCGTACGCGGGCGAGGCGGCGCGCATCACGCAGTTCTGGTCCCAGGCACTGACCAGCCAGTCTGCGGCCAGCGCAGCCGGTTCGGTGCCCCCGACCACGAAGCCGTAGAAACGGCCACTGGGGAAAGCGGTGAGCCCCGGGTCACAGGCCGTGGCCAGCAGGTCGACGACGTCGGTCGGCATGCTCGGCCCGTCGGGCAGCTCGGCACCGAGCGCACGCACGATCTCGTCGACCGAAGCGCGGGCGGGGACCCGGCGGTCGGCCAGGCTCGCCAACCAGCGGGCGGCATGGCCGTACGCTCGTCGGAGCGCCCTCTCGCGCGCATCCATACCTCGGACTATGGGACCGCCGCCGCGGCCCCGCAAGCCACGCCCCACTCGGCCGGCACACCTGCACCATCGCTCCGTACGGCCGCGGACCAGGCCGTCTCACAGGGCTGTGCGGGTGGATGGGCCGGCAGTGGGCAGGCGGGTGCGTGGCGGTCGCGCCATGTTCCCCTCGGACTGGCTGCTGGAACCCGGAGAACGCGGAAACCCCGCCACCCGGCTGGAAAAGCGCTGGGCGGACGGTATCGCCTGGTCCGAGGGCAACGACGCGCGGCCCCTGGTCCACGGAGCGGCGTACTTCGCCGAGCTCGTCGACCGGAGCCGTGATCCGCGGCCGCCGCACGATCCGGGCGGACTGGGGGACGGCGCCCGGCGCATCGCCCGGGAGCTGCGGCTGGAGCTGATGCGCGAACACCTCGACGCGCAGGACGGGGCAGAGCCGGGGCTGTGCGATCCGGGGACTGCATTCGATGCGTTCAGGGGGGCCGCCTCGGCACTGGACGCGTGGCTCGCGGGCGGCCGTCGTGGGCCGCGCCCTGTGGGCAGACTGCGCCGCCATGTCCCGCCGGACCTGCCGACCGCCCGACGCCTCCTTGCGACGCCACTGCACCGTGCCCTGAGCGACCCGAACGGACACCCCCTCAGGATGCGCCGCCGCAACAGCCTCTGACGGGGAAGGGGTGGAGGGAGGCCTTCAGAGCGAGCGCCCGTCGCGGCGCAGCCTGGCGGGCGTGGTGCCGTACCAGCGTTGGACCGCCCGCCGCAGGGCGCGGGCGTCGGCGTAGCCGCTTCGGGCGGCTATCGCGTCGATGCCGAGGTCGGTGTCGTGGAGCAGGCGCGTGATGTGGGCCCGCCGCACGGCCTCGACCTCGTTGCTCCAGGTGGTGCCGTGTTCGTCGAGGCGGCGCTGGAGGGTTCTCGTACTGACGGCCATGCGGCGTGCCACCGCGGGCAGCGTCGGAGTGGTGGCCTCGTCGTGGACGGAGGCCAGGGCGGTGCGGAAGAGGTCCAGCCAGTCGTGCAGCGGGATCGCGCCGGCGAGGGTCTGCTCGGCGTGTCTTCGAAGCACGGTCGACAGGCCGGGCTGGGCGTGTGGCGTCGGCGCGGTCAAGTCGGAGGCGAGGAAGGTGATCGAGCTGACCGGCGCCTCGAACTCGATGGCGCGGGTACCGTACAGCCCGGTCAGGGCCTCGTGCCGACGGGGTGCTTCGGCGGCCAGGGTGACACGGAGGGGAACGAGGCGGCGCTGTGCGGCTTCGCTCAGACGCCGTTGGTACAGGCCGAGGGCGTAGGCGCGGATGGCGCAGGCCGCCTCGTACGTCAGATCGGCCTCGTTGACGTGGCTGATGGTGATCTGCTCGCCGTCCTCGACGATCCGCAGGTTGTCCGTTCCGGTGTCGGCGACGGTGGCGAAGTACGCCGAGGCGTCTCGGATCCCTTCGACCGGTGTGGGCGCGGAGGTGATCAGGTAGTCCCAGACCCCGAGGGCGCCGATGTCCGACTGCTCGGCCAGCACCAAGGCCAACTCGGTCCAGGAAGCGTGGACGGTCGTCAGTTCCGCGATACGGATGCTCGTGGCCGCGGGGGTTCGGCACAGGTCGTCGTTGAGGTGCTCAGGCGCCACGCCCAGCAGATGCGCGTACCCGTCCCGGGGTATGCCGAGCCGACGAGCGGCATTGACGCTCAGACGGGTGAGGGCCGAGGAGGTCGTCCCCTGGTGCGCATGCAAGATCACAGCGGATGAGCATAGACCAGCAGGAATTACCAGGTCATCGCCGTGGCACGGCGCCTGATGTCCCCATCACGGCGTGGAGAGTCCCCCTTGGCGCGCACGGTCCCCTCGCTGGCGTGCGCTGCCCTGTGCCGGGCAGAGTCCGCCGCCATAGCGTGGTGATCGTTCTCGGGAGGCAGAGGGACGAGATCGGCGTGACGCGGGATGGCCCCTCTTGGCGCACTGCCCCGTACGGGGGTCGGGTCAGTGCGCCATCTGTCGATCACCTCGCGACGCCTTGCCGCCCGGCTCAGGGGCGCGCCGTGGGGCGGGTGATCGGGCCGACGTCGACGCCCAGGTCGGCGCGCATCACGGCGCGGAGGTCCTGCCCGCGGCTCCAGAGTTCCTGCAGCTCGTCGTGTATCTCCTGGAAGGAGCCGCCCGGCACCGGGTGGCCCTCCTCCAGCCGCATCGTCCGTCCGTACAGTTCGGACAGCGCGGTGGTCATGACATCCAGCTCGTCCATCACCGCGGTGGAGGCGATCATCTGCGCCTCGGCGAAGGCGGCGTGGTGGGCATGCCGGGCGGCCTCCATCGCCTGCCGGCCCTCCGGCGTGACCTCCCCCTTCTGCACCAGCCACAGGAAGTTCATCAGCTCGACCCGGTGGCGGCGGTACGCGGCGTTGGCGGCCACGTAGCAGTCGCGCCGCCGCTCCTCCTCGGCGATCTGCCGCTCATGGAGCCGTACGGCGCGGTCCGTCCGCTGCTGGCGGTCGAACTGCTCTGCCTGGGCACGGGCCGTCAGACGCTGGGACAGGACGGGCGCGAGGAGCGTGCCGACCACGCCGACGGTGGCGGCGGCCAACGCGACCAGAGTTGTGCCCACAATGCCTCCACGTGACCCGGGACGGTTCCGCACGACCCTAATGGCCCGTGGACCGGAGCTCAGACGGACCGCAGAGCTGCCTGTACGGGAGTGCCCGGTGGCGGCCACTGCCGCCGGGAGGGGACCACGGCCCGCAGGATTCGGAAGGCGTGGCGGCGCAGAAAATCGTCCGGCGAGCGGAACTCGGCGATGAACGCGGCGGTCGACCTGCTGATGGAGCCCTTGGCCTCGGCGGTCGCCTGAGGATCCAGGAGCCTGTCGCAGTTGAACCATGCCATGCCCCGCGCGACCCGGATCCCGTAACTCGTGAACAGCTCGTCGTCGCCGGTGAACAAGCGGTCCAGCGAATGCAGTCGACGGCAGTACCGGGCGGAGATCTCGTCCTGGACCACGTCGACGGAGGAGGCCAGGAGGTCGTTCATCCGGTGGAAGTCGGCGATGTGGTCGCGGAGTTCCCCTTGGCCCGCCCGGGCCAGGGCCTGGAGCGCCAGCGGCAGGTCGTACGACATGTGCGCCATCATCGAGAACAGCACCTCCTCCAGGACGTAGGAGTGCCGTACGGTCGAGGCGGCGTACACGTCCCGCCAGGGTTTCGGGATGCTCTCCGGCATGTCGGCGGAGCGGACTTCCCCGCGGGGGCGGGAGCCGGGGCCCAGCCAGGTGTCGATGGCGTCCATCGCCGTGAAGTAAGCCGCGGCGAGGGAGACGGAGAGCTCGGCGACCCACTCCGGCGCCTTGAACGCCGGCCCGTCGGTCCGCAGGCTCGCGGCGAGGTCCGAGGACAGGCGGAAGTACGTGTACGCGAACACCGCGCGGGGATCCCGCGCGGCGTCGTACCGCATGACGCGGGCGGTCAGTTCTCCGACGACCCCGAGAACCTTGTCGGCGGCAACAGCCGTGGCGTCCTCCGTCATGAGATCCGGCGGGCGCTCTCCGTCGCCTTCGCCCAGTCGCACACGAGTTCGCCCGCGAGGCTCTGCCGATCGGCCCCCACCTCGTACGTCGCGGTCCAGGGGCTCCCCAGCAGTGGCATGTGGTAGGTGGAGCCCAGGCCCGAAGGCCGGATCTCCGCGGGGTAGGTGAACTTCCGCGTCAGGATGGCCGGGACCGGACTGAACTGCTCGTTCGCCTCGACGGTGACACCCCTGCCGTCAGGGGCGAGAACGTACCGCTCCTTCAACAGGTACAGCGTCACGCCGAACTTGGAGACCCTGACCACGTTGTCGGCGACGCCGAACGCGCCCGCGGACGGGCTCGCCACGATGGTCGAATCCAGCCGGGACGGCCCGGTCAGCCGCTGCGTGAGGTCCATGGCGACGACGAGCACCCGGTTCAGCAGCCCGACCCCGCGGGTGTGTCGCAGGCGTCTCCAGGACGTGACCCGGAAGGTGAAGAGCCCCTGCCAGTCGCCGGTCCCCACGTCGAAGTAGTAGACGTGACTGGGGGCGTCTGAGCGGGACGGTGAACCGTCCACATGGTTCGTCACGTTGTGTAGCGTACCGGCCGATACGTGCACGGAGTGTGAGTGGAGGGCGTGTCTTTCCTGGTTCAGCCGCGGTGGTCATCGTGCCGACGGAACATCGCGCGGTACTCCCTTGGCCGCAGGCCGGTGTGTCTGGCAAAGATTCCGCTGAAGGTACCGGGGTCGCGGCACCCGACGTCGGCAGCGATGCCCGCGACGCTCCGATCGGTCGTCTCCAGCAGGTGCCGAGCCCGACGCACCCGGGCCGCTTGCAGGTACGCGAGGGGCGTCCGGCCGGCTTCGTCGCCGATGCGGCGGAGCATGGTCCTCGTCGACGACGCCGGCGGTCTGGAGATCGGCGACGAAGACGCTGCTGCCGTGGCGGAACGCATCGGGCGAGACGGACTGAAGGTTCTCGCCTACCGCTTCGAGAACGACAAGTGGTGCACCGGTCAGCGGTTCGCGGCCTACCGAGCACTGCTCGGCGATGCATTCGACGGCCGCGTCCTGCCGGCCGACGCGGCGAACACGAACCCTCCGCCGTTCTTCCGTGACGTCGTCGGATGCGCCCACAGCGTCGTCACGGCACATCTCGTCGACCAGGACGGTCACCCCACCGTGCAGGCCCGCGACGAGATCATCGCCTTCCTGGCCGACCGGCTCGGGCGGAAATGAATCGCCCAGGCAGCCTGTTGTCCGGGACGTGCCTCATGATCTCGAGCGGTCCGACCGGATCCACCCCCTGCTGGCCAACCGGTTCAGCCCCTACAAGTTCGACCCGTCGGGCCTCGTCGACGACCACGCCCTCGAGCTGCTCCTGGAAGCCGCGAGGTGGTCGCCGTCCGCCGGGAACTCCCAGCCGTGGGCGTTCCTTCCCGTCAGGCCGGGCGAGCCGGACCACGAGCGGGTGCTGCGCCATCTCGCGCCCAGCTCCGCCGGGTGGGCGGGAGACGCAGGTCTGCTCGTCGTTGCGCTCACCCGCCGCCATGTCGACGGCTCCCGGATCGTCTACTCCGAGTTCGCCGACTACGACCTCGGACAGGCCGTTGCCCACCTGAGTATCCAGGCCCAGGCCATGGGACTGGCATCCCACCAGTTCCGGGCCTTCGATCTCGACGCCCTCGCCGGGGAACTTCGGCCGAACCCCGGCTGGTCGATCGTTTCCATGATCGCGGTCGGCCAGGCGGCCGACGAACCTCCCGTGGTGCGGGAGCGACGCAGCACTGCCGACCTCCGCGCCGCGCCCTGGCAGCCCGTAGGCGATGTCTAGTGCCGCGTCAGGCGACGTTCGCCCCGTCGCGACGCCCGGCACGCACTCTCGCCCCCCGGCCGAAAGCTCAAGTACGTCCAGTACAAGCGTGCCGCTCCGCCTTGCGATGCACCGCACCGGACGACGCGAAAACGCACGCCACTTCCCCGAGGCCGCTTAGAAGGCCGAGTGGGCGAACCAGTGGGTGAGCAGGTCCGGGTCGCCGAGCTCGTGGAAGGCGTCGCTCCGGCGGTCCAGGCGGCCGTAGAGGAGCAGGAGCAGGTCCGCAGCCGACCCGCGCACCGTGGCGTCCGCCGTACGGGGTCCGGCGCTGTCGGCCACGAGCGCGAAGCGGTCGGGCAGCAGGCCGACCAGCCAGTCGCCTTCGCCGTCCGTGCAGCTGAAGCGAATGGTCCGGTCCGGGGCGCGCAGTTGGCCGGTCAGCGGCGCGAAGGAGGATGCGAACGGCAGGTTGGTGAGGAACTCGTCAATGCCGTCGACCGCCAGTACGCGGTCGATGTACGGGGAGATGCCGAGTGCGAGTTCCGCGTCGGCGCGGTGGACGAGGGTCTCGAAGAGCATGCGCCGGACCCAGAACCGGGCGTGCTGGTCGACTCCCCAGGCCCACATCGGTGCGTCCAGGTCGGTTGCGGCGAACACCTCCGCCGCCTCCGCGGCGCTCGCGGCCAGCCAGTCCGGGAGGCCCTCGGGGTGTTCCGGCAGGCGCAGGTCCACCTCACGGCTGGTCGGCGGCTGCTGGATGCGCCGGCGAAGCAGCTCGGTGAACCAGCGGTGCACGCTGCCGACGTGTTGCGTGAGGTCGGCGAGAGTCCAGCCGGGGCAGGTCGGCACCGGGGTGGAGAGGTCGGCGGCCTTGACCGCGGCGACGAATCGGGCGGTCTCGGCTGCGACGGCCGCTCCGTGCTGGGCGGGGTTCATGTCCGGCCTTCCTCTGATGGTGCGCCCCGGGTGGCGAGAATGCTTAAGGAACTAGATGATTGATACCCTTAAGTAATGGTGAAGGTATTTCGCAAGCGCTGAGGATGTCAACTTCAGGCTGCACCGATCTGAGAGACGAAGAATCAATGACGCTGAAAGAAGGCCAGCGGGTGAAACTGGCCGCGGACACCAGGCTGACCGATTGGGTTGCGATGACGGGGGAGCCCACGACGTCGCCGGAGGCCGTCGCCGGGTCCGTGTATCTGGCAGCAGGCACCGAGGGCACCGTCGAGCGGGTTGTCGAGCACCACCATCAGAGTCACGAGGCTCGCGAGTACGAGCGGCTCAAGTCGCTTCTCGACACCTTCGGCCACGAAATGCCCACGGAAAGCAGGCGGCAGCTCGAAGAGCAGGTCGGCGCCCTGCAACCCGAGTGGATCGCGTACGAGGAGCAGAGGCACCGCGTGACCGTCCGCGTCCGCCTCGACCTCGGGTTCATCCTCGACGACACCCGCGAAGACGTCTTCACGCCCGCCTGACCAACCCCGCCCGCATCGCACCGCCGTGGGCGTCCACTTCACGCAACCCGTGTCGATGCCGGAGCAGTTGTGAGACGCTCGCGGGGTGAGTGATGTCAGGTGCACGTACTGCGGGACCGTCGGCCTCGAGCCCGGATTCGTCGAGGACACCGGCGAAGGGTCGCGAGGCTACGCCCGTTGGATCGTAGGGCCGTTGGAGCGTGGCCTGTTCGGCGGCGCGAAGCGGTTGGGGCGGCCCCGCCGCCAGATCGATGCCTACCGCTGCCCGAAGTGCGGCCACCTGGAACTCTTCGCCACCCAGCCCGTCTGATGGCCGAGCCCACTTCGTGACGACTTCCGGACCGGTCAGGCCATACGGTTGCCGAGAGCCGTCACGGCGGCGACCATCCGGTCCCAGAACAGGCCGGTTTCCAGGGTGAGCGCCACCTGCGCGTTCACCGGTCGGTCCATGTACCGGTGCAGATCCACGACGGTGGCGCCCCGTGTGTACCGGCCCTGCAGCTCGACGACGACGTTCGCATCCACGCAGTGCACGATGCCCGGATCGATCACCCGGGCGACCGCGACCGGATCGTGCAACGGCGGGTCCTGGAACCCCCACAGCGTGCGGTAGGTGGACGCGAAGAACGTCAGCAGCTCGGCGCAGACCTGCCCCAGGTCGGTGCCCAGGAGCTCGAAACGGGCGACGATCTCGGGCGTGGCGAGCGCTTGGTGCGTGACGTTCAGGCCGCACATGGTGAGCGGAACACCGCTGCGGAAGACGATGTCCGCGGCTTCCGGGTCTGCCTGGATGTTGAACTCGGCGGCCGGGGTCCGGTTGCCCCGCTCCGTCGAGCCGCCCATGAGGACGATCTCCCGGATGCGGGAGGCAACATCGGGATGGCGGGTCAGCAGCAGGGCGATGTTGGTCAACGGCGCCGTCGGGACGAGAGTGACCGGCTCCGGGTGCCGGGTCAGGATCCGGTACATGAGGTCCACCGCGTGCTCGGCGACCACGTCCACGGTGGGTTCGGGGAAGCTTGGCCCGTCGAGACCGGACACGCCGTGCACGTCGTCCGCCACGTTCAGCGTCTGGACCAGCGGCCGGGCGCAGCCGGCTGCGATGGGCACATCGGTGATGCCCGCGACCGTGCAGACCCGGCGCGCGTTCAGCGTGGTTTTCGCGAGCGTCTGATTGCCTGCGACCGTGGTGATGGCCAGCAGGTCGACTGCGGGGTCACCCGCCGCAAGCATGATCGCGAGGGCGTCGTCGTGTCCGGGGTCGCAGTCGATGATGATCGGTACGGGCACACGCTCTCCTGCCGGGCGGCGCTGACCCGGCCCATTGTGCCGCTCCGGCACCCCCGTGGCCAGGAGGCTTTCGGACCGGCTGCGCGGAATTCCTGGTCGACGCATCCGGTCGGCCCGCTCACCGTGCCGTCCCTACGAGCCGAATTCGCGGCGGGGCGGCTGTGGTGCATGATCGGGGGATGTCTGATCGCATCATTGCCGCCTGCGACGGCGCGGCCAAGGGGAACCCCGGACCGGCCGGCTGGGCGTGGGTCGTCGCCGACACACTGGGCCGACCGGAGCGCTGGGAGGCCGGCCCGCTGGGCCGGGCCACCAACAACGTGGGTGAGCTCACCGCCCTCCAGCGGCTGCTGGAGTCCCTGGCCCCGGGGACCGCAGTCGAGGTCCGTATGGACTCCCAGTACGCCATGAAGGCGGTCACCCAATGGCTCCCGGCCTGGAAGCGCAACGGGTGGAAGACCGCGGCGGGCAAACCCGTGGCCAACCGGGAGCTCGTCGAGCAGATCGACGCGCTGCTGGCCGAGCGGGATGTGGAATTCCGCTATGTTCCGGCCCACCGTGAGGACGGCGACCACTTGAATGCGATCGCCGACCAGGCCGCCAGTGACGCCGCCGTCACCCAGCAGGCGGCCGGCACGGCACTCGGCAGCGCGTCGATGCCCGTGCCCGCTCCAGCCCGCACGTCCGCGTCGCGCTCAAAGCCCGCAGCCGCAGCCGCAGCCGGAGCCGGAGCCAAGAAGTCCACCCGCAGCCGGGGCTCCATCAAGGCGAAGTTCCCCGGCAGCTGCCCCTGCGGAACGTCGTACGCGGTCGGCGACATGATCACCAAGGTCGACAGCCGCTGGGGGCACCCGGGCTGCGCCAGTGCCGTGCAAGCGTAAAGAATTGCCCAAAACGCGCGTCCGCGTGTGCTAGGCAGGCACTCGCCACGTGTCTGTACTGCAGGAATGCAAAGCCGAAACGGCGAGTGCGTAAAGCTGTCGGCGAGCCGACTGGGGGCATCCATAACTCTCAGGAGCGGACATATCGCTCCTTTCGTCGTCCGTGACGGAAGTCATCGCCATTGCTTGACGCGAGCGAGTTTGCACATAGTTGCCGAGTGAAACGAACTTGGCATGGCTCTCCCGCGCGCCCTCCCGGCCCCGCGACCGCCGCCGGCCCCGGCGCGGGCCGGCGCAGATGAAGACCGCGCCCGAGCGGTTGCGCGCCGGCCTGGCCGGCGGGGCGGCCGCCGTCACCCTGCTGTGGGCCGTGCAGGTGCATCCGTCCGCCCGCCCCGACGAACTCATCGGGGCGGCCGCACACCTCACCGGTCTCCTCGCGGGCTACGGGATCCTCGCCATGCTCTTCCTGATGGCGCGCGTGCCCGCGGTCGAGCACGGGGTGGGCGCCGACCGCCTCGCCCGCTGGCACGCCTTCGGCGGCCGGTGGGTTCTGGTCCTGTGCGGCGCCCACGGGCTGTTCGCCCTCGTCGTGTACTCCCTGTGCACCGGGACCGACCTGCTGACCGCCACCGGGGCCCTGTTCCGGTATCCGGCCGTCACCGCCGCGTTCGCGGGAGCCGCCCTGCTGGCAGGTGTGGGCCTGTGCTCTGCCCGGGCCGTCCGCCGCCGGGTCTCGCACGAGGCCTGGCGCGGCATCCACCTCCTCACCTACCTTGCCGCCGCGCTCGGCTTCGTCCACCAGCTCGCCGGCCCCGACGTCGCCGTCACCGCCCTCACCGCCTGGTTCTGGGCCCTGCTGCACACCGTCGTCGGCGTACTGCTCGCCTGGTACCGCGGGATCGTGCCGGTCCGTCAGGCCCTGCGGCACGGGCTGCGCGTCGCCACCGTCGAACGGGAAGGCCCCGGCGTGGTCTCCGTCACCGTCCGAGGAGGCCGGCTCCGTGAACTCCGGGCCGAGCCGGGTCAGTTCTTCCGCTGGCGGTTCCTGACCGGTGGCCTGTGGCACACCGCCCTGCCGTTCTCGCTTTCCGCACCCGCCCGCGACGACCGCCTCCGCATCACCGTGAAGGCGCTCGGCGGGCACTCACGGCGCGTGCGCGGGCTCCGGCCCGGCACCAGAGTCCTTGCGACCGGCCCGTTCGGTGCGCTCACCGAGCGGCGGCGCACCCGCCCCAAGGTATTGCTGATCGCCGGCGGCATCGGGATCACTCCGATGCGCGCCCTCTTCGAGTCCCTGCCCGCGGGCCCCGGCGACCTGACTCTGCTCTACCGGGCGGGTGACGCCGACCAACTGGTCCTGCGCGATGAGCTGGAGGCCATCGCCGCCGACCGACAGGCCGCACTGCACTACCTGGTGGGACGCTCCGACGCCGCATACGACCCGCTCGCGCCCCAAGCCCTGCGTGCGCTCGTTCCCGACCTGTCCGACCGTGACGTCTACCTCTGCGGGCCTCCCGGCATGGCCGATGCGACCACTGCGGCACTGATCAGGGCAGGCGTCCCCTCCGCGCGCATCCACACGGAGTGCTTCACCTACTGAGCGCCCACTGAACCCGCCGGACCTACCGAGGACCCCGATCTGCGATGAACCGGTACCCCGCACCCCAGGAGCCCCTCCAGCGACGCGACACCACACCGCACCCGCGGGCCCGCCGGGTGACCGCCCGGCACCGGAAGCGCCCGCGCTCCAGGTGGCTCGTCGCCGGGCTCACCCTGGCCAGCGTGCTGACCGCCACGGTCATCACGGCGACCGTCGACCCGGCCGCGCCGGCCCCGGCACCGGACGGAAGGCGGAGCCTGCAGTCCGAGCACTGACCGGCTGCTCCATCACCGACACTCAGGGGCTCCCGTTGAGCTCTGCCACGATCGAGGCGGGTGTGTGACCGCTGCCGTCCGACAGCCATCCGCGGCTCCACCGGGCAGCCGGACTCGCGGGGCCGCGTCAGCCCGCCCACTACGTGACCACCTTCGACCGCCGCCGCCGCACCCTGCACCTCACGTACTGCACGGACGGCGACACCCGCCGCCGCGGCCAGGCCCTGCCGGGCCGGCAGCAGCTGTACCGCGATCACGGCCGGCAGCCGCCCGTGGACGAACTGCCCGGCTTCCTCCCGCCGGCTCTGGAGTTCGCCGCCCGCTGCCCCGAGGCAGGCCGTCGGGCCCTGCAGGAACACCGGGCCGCTCTCGAACTGCTCCGCATGGCCCTGGCCGACCACAAGACTCCCTGCGCCGACATCCTGACGGCCGTCTGCCTCACGTTGCCGGGCCCCTCACCGGCCGGCCGCGCAGCCGCCCTGCAGCTGGCACACAGCGGCCCGCCCACCGAGACCGTGGGCCTGCTGCCCTTTCCCGCGCTGCGCCCGCAGGCAGCCCCAGCCGAGGAGATCCGTCGATGAACCACGTGCACACCGCCCTGTGGGGCGTGCTGCCCTACCTCGTCGCCGTCGTGCTCGTCGCCGGTACTGCCTGGCGCCACCACTACGACCGCTTCGGGTTCACCACCCGCTCCGGTCAGCTGCACGAGCACCGGCTGCTGAGCATCGGCGCCCCGCTCTTCCAGTACGGACTGCTCTTCGTGATCGGCGGGCACGTCGTGGGACTGCTCGTCCCCGAATCGCTCACCGAGCGCCTGCACATCCGCGAAGCGAGAGCCGGGCCGACTGCTAGAATGATCGCGTTGGCCTTCGGCGCCGCACCCGACGGGTGTGTGTCCGGAGGCTTTTTTCATGCCTTCCGACCTTTCCAAGCCCGCCGCCCCTCCCGCCACCGGCTACCTCGCCCTTCTCCGCAACAGAGAGTTCGCCGGCCTGTATGCGAGCTTCACCCTGACCGTCGCCGCGAACACCTTGTCGGGCTTTGCGCTCGGCACGCTGGTCCATCGCCGCACCGGATCGCCGTTCCTGACTGCCGTGAGCATGTACGGCGCCACGTTCGCGACGGTGCTCGGCGCCCTGACGCTCATGTCGGTCGCCGACGGGAGCCGACCTCGCCGGACCCTCGTCACGCTCCAGTGCGCCGCGCTGGTGGGCGTTGCCGCGCAGGCGGTGCCAGGGCTGCCGCTGGCCGCCCGGTTCGGCCTTCTCCTGGTACTGGGGTTCTTCCAATCCCTGGGGACCGGAACGCGGATGGGACTGCTCGCCGAAGCCGTGCCGACCGCCACGTATGCGCTGGCACGTTCGCTGATGAACATCACCTCCGGCGGCATGGCCGTCGTCGGCTACGCCGTCGGGGCCGTACTGCTGCGCCACCTGAGCCCGCAGGAGGTCTTCGTCATCGCCGCGGTCCTTGCCGGACTCGGCCTGGGCGTCGTGGCCACGACCGTCAGGGAACGCTCGATCCGGCTGACCCGACGACCCGGACTGCGCCAGACCTGGGCGACGAACATCGCGCTCTTCTCGGACACGGGCCGGCGAGCACTCCTGGTGAACCTGTGGGTCCCGAACGGCCTGATCGTCGGCTGCGAGGCCCTGTTCATCTCGTACGCACCGGATCACGCGGGTGCCTTCCTGGCCGCCGGATCAGCCGGCATGCTCCTCGGAGACCTGGCTGTGGGGCGCATGCTGACCGCCGACCAGCGACGCCGCTATGCCTTCGCCCTGAGACTGCTGCTCGCCGCTCCGTTCGTGCTGTTCGCCGTCCACCCGCCCGTGCCGGTGTTGATGGCCGCGGTGTTCCTTTCCAGCGCAGGGTTCGCCGCCACCCTGCCGCTCCAGGAGCAGCTCCTCGCCTTGACCCCGGATCCGGTCCGCGGCCAGGTCCAGGGCGTCGAGTCCGCCGGCCGGATGACGTGGCAGGGCATCGGAGCCGCGATCGCCGGCGGGCTCGCCCAGCACTTCACCCCCGGTACGGTGATCGCTGCTCTGGCTGCGGTCTCCGTTGCCGTCACCGTCTCTTCCCGGCCCTGCCTGGCCCGTGCCCGCGCTGTCCGCGTCGGCCCGGCCGACCGATCGGCTCCGCCGTCCCGTTAGGGCCGCGTCCTCCCGGGTACGCGCGCAGGGACCGGCGCGCCCCGCCCGGTCGAGGCCGATCGGGAAGGAACCACGGCATGCGACACGCACTGGACATCATCGCCGAACTGACCGCCGATCACCGCGAGGTGGACGGGCTGTTCGTCAGGATCGAGCACACGACCCCGGCGGGCGAGCGGCAGAAGGCGGCCGAACTGCTGACCATCGAACTGGTCCGGCACCAGGTGGCGGAGGAAGAACACCTCTACCCGGCGGTCCGGGAGCATTTCCCGGACGGCGACCTCATTGCGGACAAGGAATTGGCCGACCATGCCCGTGTCGAGAAGCTGCTGAAGGACCTCGAGGGACTGGACGCGGCGGGACCGGAGTTCGACCGGGTGCTCGCCGTGCTGAAGGCGGAGGTCATCGCCCATGTGCACGATGAGGAGGACAACCTGTTTCCCCGGCTCCGTCATGCATGCTCGTCGGAAGTCCTGGACAAGTTGGGCGACAAGGTGCGGCGGGCCAAGAGGTTCGCGCCGACCCGGCCCCACCCCGGCGCCCTCGCCTCGAGGCCGCACCGCAAGCTGCTGTCCGCCGGCACCGGACTGGTCGACCGGGCACGGGACTTCGCCACCGGGCGCGGCGAATAGGCCCCGGACCGAAGCCGTCGGCCGTCGAGGTTCAGCGGCGGAGACCCCCCTTGGTCCTCAGATCCCGGCGACCTTGGCGCTCGCCGACAGCTCGTAGACCAGGGTGACCGTGCGCCGGCCGCCGGGTGGGAGCGCGACGTCCCAGCGGACGATGCCTTCGGCGTTGACCACGTCGGGCGCCGGCGAGCAGGCCTCCTTGCGCAGGCGCACCTCCACCGCCGAGACCTCGGAAACCGGGATCCGCTCCCGGAGGGCGACCACCCGTTCGTCCTGCTCCCCGGGAGCGGAGAACCGGGACAGGTGCAGCTGAACCGTGCGCGTGACCACGGTCCGCTGCGTGATGCCGGCGGTGGCGCGTGACTCCTCGGCATGCCGGACCACCCTGTGGTCGTCGCAGCTGCCGAAGGCGAGCTCGACCGGGGCGCCGGGAGCGGTGAAGTCCAGCGTGCCGCGGCCGCTGAACCCGCTGCTGCGGACCAGGTCCACGGGACCGGCGAGCAGCGCATGGCCGGACAGGTTGGCGAACCGCGCCACCTGGGTCACCAGCGGGGACAGTTCGGGTGAGCAGGCGTACTCGCTGCTCCCGGCCGTGGTGAAGGCAGACACCGGCACACGGTGCGCGCGCCCGTCCCCGGGCACGGAGACCGGTGCGGGGGCGCTCAGCACCCGCGCCTCGCCGCCGTCGTCCACCCCCGGCAGGCCGAGCACCGGCGCCGGACCGAGGTCCCCGATCTCCTCCTCGCGCAGCTCGACGTCGACCGTGCGGCGCTCCGCGGCGGAGCGGTCCTTGAGCGTCAGCCGGTCCTCGCCCAGCCGCGGTGGATCGGTCGCCGACGCCGACCGGGCCGTCGACAACGTCAGCCGTACGTCCAACCAGTCCTCGCCGGTGCGCTGCCAGACCATCGCGTCGGTCTCCAGCGTCAGGGAGTCCCCTTCGAGCACGGCCCGGTAGGCGGGCCGCCACAGCGCACACGGGGTGAGGTGGCTCAGGCGCAGCCCGACCGGTCCGGCGGCCGCGGCCTCCACGGTCAGCTCGACATGGCCGACCAGCTCGGCGGGCTCCTCCTCGGCGAGGGCCATGGCCCGCTGGACCGCCCCGAGTTCGGCATCGAGCATGCCCAGCCGCGACTGTGCGGCGCGGAGTTGCTCACCGCACGCGTCGCGCTCGGCGTCCACCCGGTCCAGTTCCCCGGCCCAGCGCGGCCCTTCGGTCTCCCCGGAGCCGGCGCCTTCGCCGATCTCCCGCAGGAGATCGGCGGCGAGACGGCCGAGCACGTCGAGGCGGGAATGCAGCCGATCGCGGCGCTGCTCCAGGACGAGCCGCTCCTCTTCGAGGGTGTGCACGCTCTGGCTCAGGGCGGAGTCGTCGGTGGACGGCAGCGGCCCGCGCGGTGTCCAGGTGCGGACGATCCGTACGTCGAGCACGGTCGCGGGGTGATCGGCGGTCAGCTCGGCGTGGAGGGTACGGTCGACTGCCAGCGCAGTGACCGGCCCGAGACGCAGCCGCTGGACTCCGGCCTGAAGGTCGAGCACGATGGCACGCTCGATGTGGGCGCGGTCCTCCAGGCAGGTGACGGCGGTGACGGGAAGGGCGATCGGCTTCAGGGCCGTGGACATGGTGTGTCAGCTCCTGCGGTTGCCGTCGACCAAGGCCTTGCCGGCCGGGATGCGGATCTCGTAGCCCCCGTCGAGGGCGGCGGTGGCGCCGGCGGGCAGGTCAACCCGCCAGACGCGGGTGCCCGGTGCATGGTCCTCAGGCCCTGTACCGGCCTCGGGTGTAGTCCAGTCGGCCCGTTCCTCGATCCGGACGTCCGGTTCGGTGGTGACGGGTACCCGTTCGAGGACCTCGACGGTGACGGGCTGCGCGAGCCTGTTGGCCAGCTCCACGTGGACGCGGTGGTCGAGCACGGTGGTGTTGTTGCGCAGGCCCGACGTCGACTCGTGCAGGTTCGTACGACGGGTGACCCGGATGCCCTCGGCCGGCCCGAGCCCGACCCGGCGGACACCACCGGGGGCGAGCGTGGGCAGTGCGGCGGTCAGCAGGAATTCGCCGTCGACGGTGACCTCCACCGGGCCGGCCAGCAGGGCCTGGTCGGTGGCATTGGAGAGCAGCAGCGTCGCGTACACGGTCGGCTCGACGGACGGAACGCAGAGGTACTCGGTACGCAGCCCGACCGGGATCTCACCGACGGTGACAGTGTGCCAGGTGCCGTCCGAGGGGATGTCGGCGCGGGCGGCGGCATCGAAGCGGTGGTCGAAGGAACCTGCCGATCTGCGGGGACGCACGGCGTGCCCGGGCAGCGGCAGCCCGGCCACCGCTTCGGCGCGGCGGCGGTACTCGGCCGCCTCCGGGTCGAAGGGAGAGACGGGGAACAGCCTGCCTCGGCGACGGCCCTGCTCATCGGGGCCGCACAGGACCAGGGCGGCGTAGTTGAGTTCGGCTCCGCTCGGCTGCGGCGGACCGGCCGGAGGCGGCGGAGGCTGCGGTGGCGGGGCCCCTCCGGGAGCCGGCGGAGCCATGGCGGCGGGGGCCGCGCCGAAGCCGCCGCCGCCCGGCCTGCCGGCCGTACGGGACCGGCCCGGCTGCGCGGGGGCGGGCATGGCGGCGCCGAAAACCGCCGGCGCGGCGCCGTCCACACCACCAGGGACCGCGAGCGCGCCGGGCGCCGCGCCGTAGCCCTGCGGCGCCTGGGGCATCGGCACCGACGGCGGTGGGGGCGGTGGTGGTACGGGACCGGATGCGGAACCGACCCGGACAGCCGCAGGTGCCGTGCGCGGGGCCGGCGGGGCCGGGCGGGGGCCGGCCGCCTCGTACCCGGCGAACAGGTCGGCGAGCCCCGCAGGAGGCTCGCGCCAGCCGGACGGCGCAGGGGCGGGCTGACGGCGTCCGATCCGCATCGAGCGGAGCCTCGGCAGGTCGGTGCGGCGCTGCAGGTCGGCGGTGGCCAGGGCGATGCGCACGCCGGTCCAGTCCTCGCCGGTGCGCTGGGCGACCGAGGCGCGCAGGACCAGTCGGCCGGTGCCGTCGCCCTGACGGTGGGTGAGACGGTAGGCGGGCACCCAGACGGCGCCGGGCACGGCGTATTCGAGCTCCAGCTTCAGCTCCGCGTCCGCGTCCGCGTCCGTGTCCGTGTCCGTCTCCGCGTCTCCGATGGCGTCGAGGGTCAGGACCGCGGAGACCGTGGTCTCCACGTGCGCTGACGGTGCGTCGGTGGAGGCGCGGGCGAATGTGTCCGCGGCGACGGCGAGCTCGTGCTCGACGCGGCGCAGTGCTTCCTCCAGCTCGACGAGGCGGGCGTGCAGTTGTGTCAGCCGCTCCTCGACGAAATCGGCGAGCCCCAGCCACGCGTCGACGGGCGTGCGGCGGTGCGGGTCATCGCGCCTGCGGGGCGGCGGAACCGGGTGCAGAGCCCTGACCTCCTCGATCAGACCCAGTTGCCGGTCCCGGCGTCCCTGCGCGGCCGCGCGGTCGTCCCGCAACCGCACGACCTCGCGGCGCAACGTGTCGGGTGCGCCGGTGCCGAGCTGCCCGGCCTCGACCTCCACCCGGGCCTCGGTGACGCGCACCCCGGGGGCGCCCAGGACACGGACCCGCAGCGAACCCGGGTCCAGCGAGCGGGGCAGCCCCGTCACCCGCAGCCGACCGTTCGCAGGCACGCTGCCCCGGACCAGTCGGCGGCAGACCGCGCCCTGCGCGTACACCACGACCGAATCGAGGGTCGAACTCCACGTCTGTGGTGTCTCAGCCGTCATGTACTCCGCCCCCTTGCTGCGCCCGTGCTGAGCGAAGCCTACGCCCGCGCGGTCCGCCCATCGTGTCGAGGCCCGATGCCGGGGACCGTCGTACGGTCAGGCCACACGTGGAGCAGACCCACAAGACCCCTCCCCGAACCGGACGGTGTCCACGGCCTCGTGGTTCCCGACCACGGCAGCCACCTCCACAGTTTGATCGGGTTCACCGTCGTCTCCTAACCTGCTGTTCACCGGCATCCTGCGCCAACTTGCCGTCATGCCGGGCCTGCTCGCCGCCGTGCTCGGCTCCGTCGACCTCGGGCGCGCCGCCCGGAACGGCCGGCTCAACGCGCCGCAGCTGCTGCCCTTCGGCTCACCCCGGTTCAGCCTCGTCGCGGCGCTGCAGCTGATGCTCTACAGCCTCGCCTCCAAGGCGGAGGCCACCGGTCAGACCGACGCCGTGCTGTTGAGCTCGTACGACGCGGCAACCGCGACCGGATCACCGCTGTGTTCGTCGCAGGCCGCATGCGCCTGTGGTGCGGCCGGCCCACTGCAGGGGACGGTCCCGCGCTCGTACGGAAAGCGGCCGAACTGGCCCGCACCGCCGTGGGAAGGGCCCCATCACCCGCGTGCACCCCACCTCCACCGCGGCACGCGAGCGGAGCACCGCACGATGAGTTGCACACACACGCCACGAACCCCGCACGAGCGATGACCCGAACTGACCTGCGGGAACTGGGCGCTCGTCAACCGCGCCGAGGGATGGACACCTGCTTCCCCTGACGCCCTGCTCCACCGCGCCTCGTCCCCCACAGGCGAGTATCCGGTATCGCTCAAACCCACACACCTCACAGGTGACCTGGGTAGAGTCCGCAGGCAACACCTTCTATCAAGGAGCCCCCATGACCGCGCAGGAGCCCACTCTCAAGTCCCAGTACGCCGAAAAGGTCACCGCCGACCTCGCGCTGAACACCGCCGAGCAGGAGCGGATCCGCAAGGAGATCGCGTCCCTGCAGGAGAACCTGACCGGTCTGGAGCAGGACCACGAGCTCCTCGTCGGGATGCGGGCGGCCATCGGCGACACCCCGACTGCGGTGCCCGCCCCGCGCACCGGCAAGAAGACCGCGACGTCGGCGAGGAAGCCGGCGGCGGCGAAGAGCGCAACCACCGCCGACACGAAGAAGGCCACCGCCAAGAAGGCGACGGCCGTGAAGGCTGTGGCGAAGAAGCCTGCGGCGAAGAAGCCCGTGGCGGAGAAGGCGGCTGCGGCCAAGGAGAAGCCGGTCCCGCTGACGGAGCTCATCCACCAGCACCTGAGCGGTCAGGCGGAACCGAAGACGGCCCGCGAGATCGCCCAGGCCCTGACCACCGCGCACCCGGACCGCAACCTCAGCGACAACCTCGTGCGCACGACCACCGAGCGTCTGGTGGCCCGCAGCCTGGCGGAGCGCGCCAAGCAGGGCTCCACCGTCTACTACACGGCGATCCAGCACAACACCCCGGCCGCCGAGGCCCCGGCCGCCGTACCGGCCCAGACCGAGAACGCACCGGTGGCAACCACCGCCTGACCGGTCCCTGGGTGGCCCGTGCTGCACACACCACCACCAGGGCAACAGAATGCGTCAGTGTGGCGTCTGGCCGTCTGTGTCCACCCCGCATGCCGTGGCGCCGGCCGCCACCGTGAGGTGACGGCCAGCGCGGGGTCTGCGGTGTGCCAGGGTGTCGCCGCTGTGGGGATGGCGGTTGAGTTGACGACGGCGCCCGAGCGGGGATTCGGGCCTGTCCAGCCGCCGTAGTGGATGTCACTTCAGGGGTGCGGCGTCGCCGCCCGGGGCGGCTGCGGCGTGGACCTGCGCAGATCCGCGACTGGCTGGTCGTCCGAGCCGGTGGCCGACGGCGGTACTTCGACGACGAAGAACAGGAAGGTGGTTTTGATCGAAAGGTCGTGGAAGTCGTCGGGGAACAGCTCACGGGCGGCCGGGTCAGGCTGCGGCTCGCTGATGACGGCAAGGCGGAAACCGGCGGTGGTGAAGGCATCTTTCGGCCGGCGTGGCGAGAGTGCGTGCCGGGCGTCGCGACGGGGCGAACGTTGCCTGACGCGGCACTAGTTGTCACATGATCCGCCCGGACAGGCTCGGCCCGAGACAACGAGCCCCTACCCATCAGGCCGGCGTCTTGTCCTGCTGTCGGCGGACCAGCTCGGCGATCCAGATGGGTGCGAACGGAGACGTGCAGCCCGGGGAGGTCGGGTAGTCCTTGAGCACCTCCAGGCGCTCACCGATGTCGATCGCCCGGGCGCGGTGCTCGGCGTGGTCGATCCCGATCTCAGCGAGGCAGTGGTTCATCGCCCACTGCAGGCGATCCGGGGCGTCCTTCATCTCCGCCTCGATGACGTCGAGCAGTCCTGAGAGGTCGAGGCCCTCGGGCTTCTTCGCCACACGTTCGGTGGTCAGGGCCCAGCCGGCACTGGCGACCACTGGATCCGGATCGGCGAACCAGGCTACGCGCAGCTCTTCGGAGTGCGGATTCTTCTTCACCACGTAGTTCACGAGCCAGTCGTGCACTTTGGGTGTCCGCGCCTGGCGCAACATGGTGTCCAGCTCGTCCCGCTCGAACGCCTTCGGGCGGCAGATCAGGATGGCCAGCAGCTTCGCCGCGGTGTCATCCGTCTCCCAGAGCCCGCACGCGAGTTCTTGCTGCGTCTTCAGCCGCTTCGCGAGCGCGCGCAGCTTGCCGAGGTTCACACCGTGATCGTCACCGTGCTTCTCGTTCACCTCGCGTGCCTTCGGGTCCTCGAGCGCGGCCAGCTCGGCCATCACCTCGGTCACCATCGTCTCGGCCACCCCAGCGCCTCCTGTCCATCACGTGCGAGATTCAGCCTACGGCGGGAGCCCGGCGGCAGCCACGGACACGGATTCCCGCCACGTCGGCGATGGTGCGGCCGGTCGCCGGGAGCGACTCAACCAAAGGCATGCACCTGACGGGTATCGGCGTCCGGCCACCAGCCGGGCGCCGATACCACTGTCCCGATTCACCTTTTGGCGCCGCGTGTCCGAGGCCCGCCGCATTCCGGGCGTTCGGAAGCCGCGTTGCCGACGGCGACCAGGGTCAGACCCCGCAGAAGGGCATGCTCCGGACGTATCCGCCGAGGTTCTCGTCGTCGGTACCGAGGAGCGCGTCGGTGGATCCCGGCAGGCACTCCACGCTCTCGATCTTGTACTGCGGGAACGTCCCGAGCAGGGTCGGGGACGCCGCCAGCGTGACCCGTACCCGGCCGGCCGCCGATACCGTCACCCGGCCCGCCTCGCTCACCGCCGAGTCGAACGGGCCGTCGTCACCGGCGTCCGCCGCCGAACTCACGATGATCCGCCCGGAGTCGGTCACCGAGATGTCGGAGATGTGTCGCGTCTCGTCGTCGGTCGTGTACGTGGCCCGGTAGGCCCGGCGGGTCACGCTGCCGAACTGCGGCTGGCCCCACGGGGCGAACGAGAGGGTCGCCGAGTACAGCGTTGCGGGACGCGCCGCACCCGCTCCGCGGTCAGCCCACAGGGCTGCGAGCTGCCCGTTCTGGGCCACGAGCGCCAAGCTCTCGAAGTCGTCGCCCTCCCCGATCGCCGGCAGCGGCGCGTAGTCGACGACCGTCGCCGTACCACCGACGACCTTCAGGCGGTACACGATGCCGCGACCGGTGAGCGCCAGGTACTCCTCGGGCATCTGGGGGATGGCTTCGATGGCCTCCAGGTCGACGGGCTCGGGCCCGTCCCACTTGATGGGGGAGATGCCGTCGGAGCCCTCCCAGTGTGTGATCCGGGAGAGGCGTTTCTGGCCGGCCCCCTTGTTGTCGTGCACGACCAGTACGTGCACCCCGGCTCCGTCCGCGGTACGGCTCTCGAACGCGATGCCGCTGACACCGCTCCGGGCGTCGCCGCCCACCTTCTGCCACTGGTCGGCCGCACCGGCCGGGGTGGTGCCGAGCAGTGTCAGCAGCGCGGTCGCCGCGGTGAGCCGGGCCATGCGCTGCAACATCGGGAGTTTCACTGGGGGTCGCTCGCCTTCCCTCCGACAGACGCGAGATCACGCGTCGGTCGGCAGGGTATTGATCATGGTCGGTGCGGCTCAACGATGCTTGCGCCAAGTGGGGGAGCGCACAGGAGCGAGGGTCTTATCGGCACGAACGGACCTGGAGCCCCGTCGTCTGCAGCAGCGCACCGGCTCAGGCGAAGCAGTGGCGCTTGTCCAGGTTCAGGCGGTGGCCGATCACCCTGGCGATCTCGCGGATCGGCACGCCCGTCTGACGACCGCCTCTCCCGGCCGTCGACCGAGTTCTTCGACGCGGTGGGCGTGGCGGTCATTGCGGCTGACGTCTGTGTCGAATACGTCAGTTCGAGCGTCGATGTCGTTGATCGAACCCGTAGCGTGCGTGGCTGACGCCGCCCGGGCTCCGAAGGTGCCGCCCTGTCCGGGGGCCATTCCACGACAGGAGACCCATGCGTAGCGCACTACTCAAGCACGGGGTGCGAGCGACGGCCGCAGCCGCGCTCGTCCTCGCCACCTCCCTCGGCGGTCCGGCCGTCGCCGACACCGCAGACCTCGGCGACCCCCAGGGCCAGGCCGGTCTCGGCCTGCGTGCGCCGAGGCCGGTCGACGTGCGGATCACGGCGTCGGGTATCGAGGCGCCGGAGTCCGCACAGGCGGGCCTGGTGTCCTTCCGCGTCAGGACCGACGACCCGAACGGGCACTTCCTGCAGGCCTTCCGGCCGCACCCCGGCGTGACGGTGGACCAGGTGCTGGCCGACCTCGCCAAGGCCGTCAGTCACCAGCCCGTCCCCACCGCCGAGGGCATATCCGCGGTGCGCGACGAGGCGGAGCTGTTCGGCGGGGCACAGGTCACCCCATCGGTCTCGGAGACCTTCACCGCTCCGATCACCGCAGGCGAGCTCGTCCTGCTGGACTTCGGCGCCTTCCTCGCAGATCCGGCCCACCCGGTCACTCGCACGCTTCAGCTCCAAGGCCACAGGACATCCGGGAACCTGACGGACTTCGCCGACAGCCTGGTGATCGAACGGGACACCGCGGACGGCCCCCGGTTCGACGTCCACGGCCTGGACCGGGCCGCGGGCAGCATCCTGGTGCACAACTCCTCAGGCGAACTGCACGAGATGGCGGTGCAGCCCGTCGCGCCCGGCACCACCGACGCCCAGATCCAGGCCGTCTTCGACCGCACCGCACCCGGTCCGCTGCCCTTCACCGGGCGGCCCGTCGGCCTCGGCGTCCTCTCGCCCGGCCGCTCCGCGCTGCTGGAGACCCGGAACCTGCCCCCGGGCACGTACGTACTCCTCTGCTTCGTCCCGGACGACAAGACCGGCCTGCCGCATGCGGTCAAGGGCATGCACAAAGTCGTCGTCCTGACCTGACCTGACGCCCGCCCCGCCGGCCCGCCGCCACCCGGACAGCGGCGCCGGCGAGGAAGGCTCCGCCCGCGCCCCCTGCGAGAGGCCGGCTACCGGTCCTGGGAGAGCCGCACGAGCTCGGCGAAGGAGCCTCCACCAGTCGGCACGCCGTCCCACGACACGCTGCCGGCCGTCGGGGTCGTCAGCGCCGTCAGGAGCCGGATGAAGGTGGACTTGCCGGCGCCGTTCTCGCCGATGAGGGCGACGACCTCCCCGCGGTTCAGGGTGAGATCGACCGGTCCGAGCGCCGGGGCGTCCTTGCCCGGATACGTGTACGAGGCCCCCTCCATCCGAATCTTCTGCGGGGCGTCCAGCATCTGCGCCCCACGCGGTACGGACTGCTCGGCCGAGTGCGCGATGAAGGCGGCGTAGTCGCCGAGGTAGAGGGCGTGCTGGAACATCGCGGCGCCGTAGACGACGAGTTGCGACAGGGCCGCGGTGGAGGTCCGCATGGCGACGATGGCGGTGCCGGCCGCGCCCACGGCCATGTAGCCGCCGATGACCAAGGCGCCGAGGGACACCCAGGTCAGGACGATGAACAGACCGGACACGGCGGCCGCGGTCAGGTACACGGCCAGGTAGCGCGGGGCGGAGCTGACCATTTTGGAGTCGATGCGCGCACAGACGGCCGCGTACCAGTGGTGCGCGTACGTCCGCATGCTGTTGCCACGGAGCTCGTCGGCAAGCTTGGGGGTCGTGAGATGCCAGCGCATCATGTGGCGGATGTTGCGGGAGGCGACCGTCTCGTTGTGGAGGCGGTAGTCGAGGCGTGCGGCGAAGACCGAGCCGAGGCCCCGGGGGATCACCGACAGCAGCAGGAGCGGCAGGAGCAGCGGGTGCACCAGGGACAGCACCGACGCCACGGCGAGCATGTCGATCAGCCCGCCGGTGAAGCCGAGCGCGTCCTGCAGCAGCATGGCGGAGCGGGCGGATCCCGTTTCCGCCGCCTCGGAGCGCTCGGTGAAGTCGGGGGCGTCGTAGGCGGCCAGTTCGACCAGGCCAGCTTCGCGGTCTGCGCGAGGGCGGAGGGCACGCGGCGGGCCATCTGGGTGAGCGACAGCCGTTCCATCGTTTCGTTGTGCTGGCCCCAGGTGAACTTGAACTCCGGTGGCGCGGGCAGTGCGGTGTCTTTCGGCTTCTCGGCCTTCTGCTGCGTCATCCTGCGGCTCCTCCAACTCGGCTGTGAGGGAACCCCGGTTCACCCGGCGCAAGGCATGGCGGCGCAGCCCGCCGCCTGTGGTCGGGGGAGGCGATGCTGAGCTGTCCGGGGAACTGGAGGGAGTGAGTACACCGCAGCGCGAAGGCCGGAGCAGCCGGATCTGGCCGACCTGCCGGCGCAGTCGGCTCGGCCCTGTTGGCTGATCGTTTCCGGCACTGGCCGGGTTCCGGGGGTTCCTGGAGGGGAGGTTTGGCTGGAACCGGCGGGTTGGAAAGGGGGGCAGCGGAAATCGCTTGCCTGCCCCCCCATGCTGTGACTGGGCACGTTCGCCCGGTCGTTGCTGACCTTTGGACCTTTGGACCTTTGGGTCCTTGGGCCCTAGCGGCGGCTGTCGAGCCAGTCCTTGTAGTGGGTGGGGGCCAGGCGTGCGTCGGGGCCTGCGATGAGGACGTCGCCGGAGATCGCCGCGAACATGCCCGCCTCCGCGTCGGTGACGACGGTGCGCTGCTCCTGCCGGGCGGACAGGGTGAGGCGGCCGAGCTCGTCCAGGGTGAAGACGTCGGGGCCCGCGACGTCGAGCGTGCCGTCCAGCGGCTTGGCGGTGGCGACGTCGGCCAGCGCCTCGACCACGTCGGCCGTCGCGATGGGCTGGATGGGCGTGGCGGGCAGCCGGACGGTCTGGTCGTCGGTGGTCCAGGACATGACCGCGTCCATGAACTCGAAGAACTGGGTGACGCGCACGATCGAGTACGGGGTGGGCCCGGTGCGCAGCAGGTCCTCCTGGAGCGTCTTCGCGCGGTAGTAGTCCAGCTGCGGCACCTGGTCGACTCCGACGATGGAGAGGACGACCTGATGGCGGACACCCGCGCGCTCGCCCGCCGTCAGCAGGTTCCCCATGGTGGTACGGAAGAAGTCCGGGGAGGCGTCGTCGAACGTGGGGGAGTTCGTCACGTTGACGACCGTGTCCGCGCCTTCCAGTGCCTGGTCGAGTCCCGCGCCGCTGAGCAGGTCGACCCCGCTCGACAGGGACGCGGCGACCACGTCGTGTCCGGCCTCGCGGAGCCTGGAGACGAGCTGGGAACCGATCAGTCCGGTGCCGCCGATGACCGTGATCTTCATGGCCGTGCCCTTTCCGTGAGCCGAGTGCCGCGGCCCGTCGCGGCGCAAACTCGGATAAGTCTTGTCCGAGATGATACTCGGATATTCTGGGTCCGAGTCAAACGGGAGGGTGAATGAAGCTGTCCGGTGGCGTGGAGTGGGCGCTGCACTGCTGTGTGGTGCTGACCGCGGCAACCGAGCCGGTGCCGGCGGCCCGGCTGGCGCGGCTGCACGACGTGTCGCCCAGCTACCTCGCCAAGCAGATGCAGGCCCTGTCCCGGGCGGGCCTCGTGACGTCCGTCCAGGGCAAGACGGGCGGGTACGCCTTGACCAGGGCCGCCTCCGAGATCACGGTGCTGGACGTGGTACAGGCCGTCGAGGGGGCGAGCCCGGCGTTCGTGTGCACCGAGATCCGCCAGCGGGGCCCGCTCGGGACCCCGCCCCAGGACTGCACGAAGCCGTGCGCCATCGCCCGTGTGATGACCGCCGCCGATGCCGCCTGGCGGGCGTCGCTGCAGCAGGTGTCCATCGCCGACCTCGTGGGCTCGGTGGAGCAGGACGGCGGCCCGGAAGCGCTGCCGGCCATCGGGGCCTGGCTGAACCCGTCGAATCCTGCCGACAGCACCTGACGCCGCAACGGCGCTTGATAGGCAAGCCAAAACTTGCCTATGGTGGTGGTCATGGCGGATGAGGACGTCTTCAAGGCGCTGGCCGACCCCACCCGTCGGCGCATCCTCGATGAGCTGGTGGAACGGGACGGCCAGACCCTGTTCGAAATATGCGCACGGCTGGTGACCAAGCACGGCCTGGGGCTGTCCCGCCAGGCGATCAGCCAGCACCTGGCCGTACTGGAGTCCGCGGGTCTGGTGGTCTCTCGGCGCCAGGGCCGCTACAAGTTCCACGATCTGAACACCGAACCTCTTGAGCGCATCGCGACCCGGTGGCTCAGGCCCCGCACCCCGGAGAGCATCCCATGAAGATCCACCGGACCAGCGTCTTCGTCGACGACCAGGAAAAGGCACTGCGCTTCTACACGGAGGTGCTCGGCTTCGTGAAGAAGCACGACGTCCCGCTGGGTGAGCACCGTTGGCTGACCGTGGTCTCGCCGGAGGCTCCCGACGGGACCGAGCTGCTGTTGGAGCCCTCCGGTCATCCCGTGGTGAAGGCGTACAGGGACGGGCTGGCCAAGGACGGCATCCCGCTCGCGGCCTTCGCCGTGGACGACGTACCCGCGGAGTTCAACCGGCTGCGCGAGCTCGGCGTGCAGTTCACCCAGGAGCCGCTCGAGATGGGCGCGGTCACCACTGCGGTTCTGGACGACACCTGCGGCAACCTGATCCAGATCCTGCACAGCAAGTAGGGCGCCCCGGACGTCAGGCGCCCAGGTGCGATCTGCCTGCGATCTGCCGGCCGCGTGTCGCCGGCCCCGCGGCGTATCGGCCGATCGGAGGAACAAGGCCCCCGAACGCGTGACCTACCCTGGACCGGCAACGTGAGATCCGGGGGCCGAGCGCAAAAGGAAGAGCGCGTCCATGGGCGTCATCATCAGTTCCGTACGTCGTCGGCGGGCAGGATTCGCCGTGACGGGGGCCGTCCTCGGCCTTCTGGCAGCAGCCGGCACGCCGGCGCTCGCCGCTGCGGACGGCTCGGCGGGCCGGTCGTCGGCCCCCTCCGGGCCCGCCCAGGGCGCCACCCCGATCCCGGTGGGGATCTCCCGGCTGGCCCAGGGCCCGGGCCACAACGTCGCCATCACCATCGACGACGGTCCGGACCCCCGCTGGACTCCGCAGGTCCTCAAGGTGCTGAGGCAGAACCACGTCAAGGCGACCTTCTGCATGATCGGAACCCGGGCACAGAAGTACCCCGCTCTGGTACGCGAGATTGCCGCCGACGGCCACCAGCTGTGCGACCACTCCGTCGACCACGACGTGACAATGGACCACAAGCCCGTCGCCTACCAGCGGCAGCAGATCCTGGACGGCAAGGCCATGATCGAGAAGGCCGTGCCGGGTGTCGCCGTGAACTACTACCGTGCGCCGGGCGGCGCCTTCACCCCCGACAGCCGTGCGATAGCCACCGCGAGCGGGATGCGGCCTCTGGGCTGGAGCGTGGACCCCAAGGACTGGAGCCGCCCGGGTCTGCCTGCGATCGTCGCGGCGCTGGAGGGCAAGCTGCCCCAGCAGCCGACCGTCCTGTTCCACGACGGCGGCGGCGACCGCAGCGAGACGGTCGCCGCGCTCAAGCAGTACCTGCCCTGGCTCACTGCACGGGGCTACACCTTCACCTTCCCGGTCCGTACCACCCCGTAAGGAATCCCCTCGGGCCTCGGCGTCCGGGACCCCGTCCACGGCGACGGTACCGCTACGCCTCCCGTACGTACGCCCCCGCACGCGCGGCCATCGCCGCGGCCGTCGCGCAGCGATCGGCGGCGGCCTCGTCGAGCGGGAGGGCGGTGGTGAGGAGGCGGTAGTAGAGCGGGGCGGACGCCGCGCGGATCACCTCGTGCGGGTCGGTGCCCTCGGGCACCTCACCGCGGGCGGCGGCCTGTTCGACACACGGCGCCCATTCCTCGACGCGGGCGCTGTAGAAGCCGTACAGGGCCTCCGCCGCCTTCGGGTCGCAGGTGCCGGCCGCGATCACCGCCTTGAACAGGGCTCCCTGCCGGGGATCGGCCAGCGTCCGCTGCACCAGACGGGTGTTGGCCCTCAGGTCCCCGAGCAGTGAGCCCGTCTCCGTGTGCCGCACGGACTGCTGTGCCATGTCCAGCAGCAGATCGGTCACGAGACCGGTGACCGTGCCCCAGCGGCGGTAGACGGTCGTCTTCCCGACCTCCGCGCGGCGCGCGATGTCGGTGAGGTCCAGATGGGCGAAGCCCTGCTCGGCCAGGACGTCTTCGGTGGCGCGCAGCACCGCCGCCCGCACCCGCGCCGTACGCCCTCCGGGCCGGGTGGCTCCCGGGTCGGACTCGGCTTCCGCGAACTCCATAACGGGACTCCTGTTCCATTAAGTGCTGAGCCTTGTTACGCTGAGGGCATCTTAACGGAACCGCAGCCCCATTAGCTGGGTGCGTGAGAGGGGATTCGTCATGGAGTACAGGCGACTGGGTACGTCCGGGCTTCAGGTGCCCGCGCTCAGCTTCGGCGCCGGAACCTTCGGCGGACAGGGACCGCTCTTCGGTGCCTGGGGCAACACGGGTGTCGAAGAGGCGCGCCGCCTCGTGGACATCTGCATCGACGCCGGGATCACCATGTTCGACACCGCCGACGTCTACTCCGACGGCGCGTCCGAGGAGGTGCTGGGGGCAGCCCTCAAGGGGCGCCGGGACCAGGTGCTCATCTCCACCAAGGCCGGCCTGCCCACGGGCGACGGGCCCGGCGACGCGGGCACCTCGCGATCCCGCCTGATCACTTCGGTCGATACAGCCCTGCGCCGCCTCGACACCGACTACATCGACCTCTTCCAGCTGCACGCCTACGACGCCGGCACCCCCGTGGAGGAGGTGCTCTCCACCCTGGACGACCTGGTCCGGGCCGGGAAGATCCGTCATCTCGGCGTCTCCAACTTCTCCGGCTGGCAGGCCATGAAATCCCTGGCCACCGCCGACCGCCGCGGCCGCGAGCGCTACGTCGCCCACCAGGTCCACTACTCCCTCGTCGGCCGCGACTACGAATGGGAGCTGATGCCGCTCGGGCTCGACCAAGGGCTGGGCGCGATCGTCTGGAGCCCCCTCGGCTGGGGCCGGCTCACCGGCAAGATCCGCCGGGGCCGGCCGCTGCCCGCCGGCAGCAGGCTGCACGACACCGCCGACTACGGTCCGCCGGTGGAGGACGAGTACCTCTACCGTGTGGTCGACGCCCTGGACGAGATCGCGGAGGAAACGGGGAAGGCGATCCCGCAGATCGCCCTGCGGTGGCTGTTGCAGCGGCCGACCGTCTCCTCTGTCATCGTGGGTGCCCGCAACGAGGAACAGCTGCGCCAGAACCTCGGAGCCGTGGGCTGGACGCTCACCCCTGCGCAGATGGCCAGGCTCGACGCGGCGAGCAGCCGGACGGCCCCGTATCCCTACTTCCCGTACCACCGGCAGGAGGGCTTCGCCCGTCTCAACCCGCCGGTGGTCTAGGCCGGTCCCTTCGGGCGATTCAGTTGACGATGGGGCCGGATCGGGGATCCAGGCCGACCCAGACGCCGTAGTAGAAGTCGTCACGGAGGTCACCGGAGGCGCCGGTGTCGCCGCCCGTGGCCGCCCCGGTGCCGCCGCCCGTGACCCCTCCGGAGGAGCCGGAGCGCTGTGCTCGGACGTCTTGGGGCAGGGGCCGGGCATGAACTTCGACGACGCTTCCGCTCGGTTCCCGGCCGGGGCTCCGCGAGCGTGATCCGCCGCTGCGGCGTTCGGCGCCGGGCCGACGGCCGCCAGGAAGACCAGGGCTGCTGTGGCGGACGATACCGGGTGCCCCGCCCCCCACACAGACACACGGGCAGAGTCTGCGCGCGTGCGCCCGGCGCAACCGGTCCATCATGGAAGAGGCAGGCCGGAGCGTTGTGCGGCCACTGCGCGTGCGTGCGACACGCGCGTCAGGCGGGAGGTGATCCCATGGACATGAACATGGACGAATCGCGCAGGGCTTGGGCCATGATGATCGGCGTCCTCGCCGTCATCCTCGCCAACCTCACGGCGATCGTCCTGATGAACACCGTCGGAAAATGAACCGCCGGTTTCACGGGGTCAGGCGGGCTGCGGGGTAAGGCGCTTGTGCCCCTTGCGGTCGTAGTACGTGGTCATGGCGAAGCCGAAGAGCAGGGCGAGTACGACGCCGACCGCGATCATGATCCAGGAGCGGGTGAGTCCCGCATCGCCGCGGGCGTCGAAGTAGAGGATCGCGCGCACCCCGTCGCTGAGCTGCCGCATGGGCTCGAAGTGGGACAGGAAGCGGTAGAAGCCGGGGACGGCTTGGAGCGGCACGGTGGCGCCCGAGGAGGGCAGGCCCAGGACGATGAACACGAACATCGACACCAGTTGGCCGATCCCGCCGAACGCGGCATTGATGGCCTGCACGCCCAGGCCGACGGCGAGGGCCGCGCAGTATGAGTAGATCAACAGCAGGGGCAGGTGGGACGCGTCCATCCCGAGGATGCTGACGCAGGCGATGAGGACCAGCGAGGCGCTGACGAGCGTGATGCCCGCGGTCATCACCATCTTCAGCAGCAGCGTCTGGGTGCGGCTGATCGGCACGGTGGGGCGGCGCGTGTGCCACGGGCCGATCTCGTTGTCCGCGTAGCCGAGGGCGGTGTCGACGCCGTTGCTGATCACGTTGCCGCCCATGAACCCGGCCAGCACGAGCAACAGGGTGTAGTAGAAGGCGGTCAGGCCGAGGCCGCTGTGAATGCCGATCGGGTGCCCGACCTGGGTGACGACGTTCACCGGGTCGGTGAGCAGCAGCTTCGCGGTGGGGCTCGCCTGCGTGCCGGCCGCTGCCGCGAGCTGCCTGCCGATGGTCTGGGACGCCTGGTGCGCGGCCTTGGTCGTGATCTGACTGGCGAGGGAGGAGCCGAGACTGCCCTTGCCGGGGTTGGTGAGCACGGTGATCGTCGGCGCCCGGGTGGCTCCCTGCGTGGTGAGGGCGGTGACGTCGTCCGTGAAGCCGGCCGGGATGATCAGGGCGCCGTAGACCTTGCCGGAGTCGAGCTGATCCTGGGCCTCGGCACGGGTGAGCCTGCGCCACTCGGCCTTGCCGCCCCCGGTGTCGGCTGCGATGGCGGTCGTGACCTGTGTGCCCAGGTTCTCCTTCTGCCCGGGCGGCGGCTTGCCGATGTCGTCGTTGACGAGGGCGATGGGCAGGTCGCGCAGGTCCCGGTTGGGGTTGACGATGCCGCCCATGTACAGCAGGGACAGCAGCAGGGCGAGCAGCCCGGTGAGGACCGTGGGCACCAGCCACAACTGCGGGCGGCGCAGCAGCGTCGCGGCAGTGGCCTGAGGGGCGGCGGGCTCGGCCATGGTTCTCCGTGGGTTCGGGCGGCGCGAAGGACGCACAGCGGGTGAGATGGGCCGAACGGGTGATGCCGCGGCGACCGTACGAGAGGCCAGCATGCGGCCCACACCCGCGCAGGCCGTCGTACGCCTCGCGTTCCTCCCCCCGTTGCAGTACGCGTACTCGTACGGCCAACGGCCGCTCGGTGCGGCCTGCCCTCGGTCGACGGCCGGCCAATATTCCGTGCCGTGCCGGTCGGTGGACGTGCAGACTTGCCCCATGGTGGACATATGGGCGTTCCGGGACGCAGTCGGCCGTTGGGCGGCCGGCGGTCCCGGCGGACCGGCGAGTGATCTGGCCGTGCAACTGGGGCTGCGGACGGCGGTTCTGCTGGAAGGGCTGAGCGACCTTGCGGCCGTCGAGGCGCTGTCCGCACGGCGCAACCGGGACCTCGCCGCCGAAGGGGTGTGTGTCGTGTCGATGGGCGGGGCGATGAACGTGGGGCGCTACGCCGGACTTCTCGGGCCGCCCGGTCTTGGCCTGCGCCTGACAGGACTGTGCGACGAGCGCGAGCAGGGCTACTACGACCGGGCCCTGAAGCAGACCCAGGCGCCGGGCCCGAGCTTCTTCGTGTGCGTGGCGGACCTGGAGGACGAGCTCATCCGCGCGCTGGGTACGGCGAGGATCGAGGAGATCATCGGGGCCGAGGGCGACCTGCGTGCCTGGCAGACGTTCCTGCGCCAGCCCTCACACCACGGCCGGCCCCGGCAGCAGCAGTTGCGGCGCTTCCTCGGCACGAAGAAGGGCCGCAAGATCCGCTACGGCCGTCTCCTGGCGGAGGCCCTCGACCCCGGACAGGTACCGGCCCCGCTCGACGACCTCTTCAGGAGCCTGTGACCGTCGATCCGGTCCGAGCGCCGTGCCCCCATCGGACCCCCAACCCGGCTTTGTCATGCCCTGGCTGTAGGTTGCTCCTTCACCCTCTGCGCAAGGAGCACCCACACGCATGTCCATACCGCCGCAGCCACCGTCGTCCCCCGAGCCCTACCCCCAGTCGGGAGCGTACGGACAGCCGGGGCAGCCCGGGCCGTACGGCGGCCAGCAGGGCTGGTACGCGCCGCCCCCGATGTCGCAGAAGACCAACACGCTGGCCATCGTGGCGTTCGTCATGTCGATCGTCTGCGGGCTGCCGCTGGCCCCGCTGATCCTCGGCATCATCGCCCTCTCCCAGATCCGCGACCGCGGCGAGAAGGGCAAGGGCTTCGCCATCGCGGCCATCGTCATCCACAGCCTGGCCATCGCGTTCTACGCGATCGTGCTGGTCCTCGGATTCTCCGGAGGCCTGGACGACGGCCCCCAGCCGAAGCGCGACACCAGCGGCCAGGCCACCACCCCGGGCTCCGTCCGTGTGGAGGACATCCGCAAGGGGGACTGCTTCAACACGGGCGGCAAACTGGCGGAGTACGACGACGAGGAGGGCGGTGACGCCGGCTTCAGGGTGAAGATCGTGCCTTGCGGCGAAGCTCACGAGGGGGAGGCCTACAGCGTCTTCAACCTGGACGGCGGGGCGTACCCGGGCAAGGACAAGGTCATTTCGATCGCCGAGGAGAAGTGCGCGGGCCCGGCGCTCACCGGCTACGTCGGCGCCGACGCGAAGATCGCGGATACGCTCGAGGTGTACTACTACTACCCGCAGCCCACCACTTGGATCCGCGGCGACCGAGAGGTCACCTGCTTCATCGGGGACAGCAGCGGCTCCAGCACCGGCTCGCTCCGCGCCGCCGGTTCCTGAGCCGCAGTCGTCGGTCGGGGCTACGGGGTGGTGGGTGCAGGACTCGGTCCGGCAGCCCGCTTCCGCAGCAGCCGCTTGTCCGGCTTGCCCCGGTCGGTGAGGGGAAGGGCCGGCTCCCAGAAGACGGTGGTCGGCCGGTGGGCCGGTGACAGCGCCTCGGCCGTCAGGAGGCATGCCTCGGCGGCCACCGCGCTCGTGGGAGGGTGACCCGGCGCCGGCACGAGGAAGGCGCACACCTCCTCACCGGTGAGGTCGCTGGCCCGGCCCACCACCGCGGCCTCGGACACGGCGGGGTGCCGGGTCAGGGACGTCTCGATCGGACCGCAGTAGATGTTCACACCGTCCACGATGACGACGTCGTTGACCCGGTCGTCGAGGTAGAGGTACCCGTCGGCGTCGAAGTGGCCGAGGTCCCCGGTCCTGAACCATCCGTCCCGCATCACCTGGGCCGTCAGGTCGGGCTGATTCCAGTAGCCGGCCATCACCATCTCGGACCGCACCCATACCTCTCCGGTACGTCCTTGCTCCGACTCCGCCCCGTCCCGGTCCCGCACCCGCACGTCCACGCCGGGCGCGGGACGGCCGGCGGACCCCAGGAGGTATGGCCGGTCGGTCACCCCCGCGTCGTGATCGGCCGCCGACAGCCTGCAGATCACCCCGGCCTCGTTCATCCCGTAGCCCTGCCGCCACCTCGGCCGGGCACCCCAGCGCGTGAGCGCCTGCCGCAGCCGCTCCGGGTGGATGGGGGAGTTGCCGTACGACACCTGGACGAGCCCCGGCACGCCGTCGGCGGTCGTCGGGTCGTCCAGCAGCCGGTACACCATCGAGGGCGTCAGGTATGTGGACACGGGCGCCAGGCGCCGGCAGGCGGCGGCGAACTCCCTCGTGTCGAAGAGTCCGAGGATCTCCACCCGGCCTCCGTCGCGCAGGTGTTCCAGGCACCGGCCCCCGGAACGCTGCGCGAGCGAGGTGACCGAGAGGTAGACCGACTCCGCAGGTCCGCCGCCCTTGCCGCGCGTACCGGTCCGGTCCGCCATCGCGGCGAAGGTGGAGGCCACCCCCTTGGGCCTGCCCGTGGTGCCGCCGGTGTACGTCACACGCGCCACGTCGTCCTCACGAGCCTGCACGGGAACCGGCCGGACTTCCCGGGCGCGGGCCAGCCGCATCAACGCCTCCAGCCCGATGCGCGGAACCCCTGTGTCGGGCACCGGGGCGTCGTTCACCACCACGACCGGCGCGCAGTCCCGCAGCAAGAAGTCCAGGCCATGAGTGGCGGGACCGACGATCACCTGGGTCAGCCGCGCGCCCAGCACGTGCGCGGCCAACCGGACCAGCAGCACCTCGGGCCGGTTGCCGCTCACGCAGGCCAGCCCGGCCCCGCGCCGCACTCCCAGCTCTCCGAGGAGGCTCGCCAGCCGGTACGTATCGGCCAGCACCTCGGAGAATCCCGCGACCACGGGACCGGCCCCGATCGCGGGGCGTCCCGCGTTCCGTTCCAACGCACCGATCAGGTCCGCGACATACCGCGCAGCCATCTCCACCGCCACCACCACCGCCACCACCTCTACGCCCGTCCCGACCAGTCTCCCGCCCGGCCGTAGCCCCTGTCGGCGGCTCGCCGGTCGGGGCAATGTGCTCAGCGGAGGACGGGGATCACATCGCGCGTTTCGTCGACCTCGATGCCGGTGGTGCGGCGGGCGAGCGGTTCCGGGGGCGTTTCGTCCGCGTAGACGGTGCCCCGGGCAGGCAGCGCCTTTGGCCGCCGGTGTCGGCCCACCAGGAGTTGATTCCTCCTTACCACCAGGAGGTGACCCCTACTCCCCCAAGGGAAGCATTCCGCCTGCAACCGGGGTTGTACGCACCCGGAAAAAGGTCCGGGCCGGCGCCCCGACTCGGGCCGGGCCGCGGTCCGTTCTCCCACGCCCGGCGACGTCGCCGGTCAGCGTGGCCGCAGGCCGTCGAAAACCACCTCGAAGATCCGCTCCCGGGCTGCCGGGTCCGCACCGAGCTGTTCCAGCATTGCCCCGGTACCGACCAGTAGGGCAAGCAGCTCGGGCAGGCGCAGCTCCGGGCGGACCACCCCGCCCTGCTGGGCCTCGGACAGCAGGCCGGCCAGCCGGGTCTGGATCTCCTTGGTCGGCTCGTGCAGCGATGCGTGCACGTCCACACCGGCCGCGGCGAGTGCCTGGGCGAACTCGTTCTTGCCCGCCGACTGTTCCACCACCAGGCGGAAGCAGGCGAAGAATGCCCCGGCCGGATCGGCCTGAGCTGCCAGCTGCGCGGTCATGGCGGCGATCGCCTCCAGCCTGCGCACCATCACCGCTTCCAACAGTGCCTCCTTGGTGGGGAAGTGCCGGAAGAGCGTGCCGACCCCGACCCCGGCGGCCCGGGCGATCTCCTCGGTCGGCACGCCGACGCCGCGGGTGGTGAACACCTCCGTGGCGACATCGAGCACCCTGGCCCGGTTGCGGGCGGCGTCCGCCCGCAGCGGGCGCTCCTGAGCGCCAGTCATCCCTTTTCTGCCTTCCTCTGCATGCGGCGCAAGAACTTCTGGACAACCGGAGTTGTCAGTCCGTATCGTTGAAAACGGAGCCGCTAGTCCGATTCTAGTGGCTGATCCCGCCGGAGGTTGATCATGCCCAAAACGCTGTCACCGCGAGAGGTCTTCCACAAGCTGCTGGAGCGCATCAGTGAGGGGCGGTTCTCGGAGCTGGCCGAACTCTATGCAGAGGACGCTGTCGTGGAGACCGTCTTCGAGCCGGTCGGGCCGCGCAGGTTCGAGGGTCGTGCCGTCTTGGAAGCGCGGTTCGCGCAAGTCTCCGCGAGTATGCCCGTGGAGCTGACCCCGGTGAATGTGGTCGTCCGGGAGACCGATGACCCGGAGGTGGCCGTTGCCGAGTGGGACTACCGGGTTCACCACCGCGTGACCGGGCGGACCTTCGAAACCGCGAACATCCAGGTGCTGCGGGTCCGCGACGGCCTGATCGTCGGCAGCCGGGACTTCCACGACCACCTGGCCCTCGTCGTGGCCGGTGGTCACCTGCCGCAGCTGGTGAAGGCGTTGGAGGGTGAGCAGCCCGAGTAAGGCCGCCGAATATCTGCGTGAGCCCCTTCGCGCCCCCCGAACCCGCAGGCCGCGGAGCAGCACCTCGCCAATCCTGCCGTCGCGCAGCAGCTCGCGGGCGCCGGGGCCACGCCCGTGCGTATCCGCCAGTCAGCCTCCGCGGTACCGCTCAACCGGTCGAACGACTCCGCGTCGTTCTACGCGGGTGGGCGACACCCTCTACACGGCCGGCGGCAGCCCCATCGGCCGGGCTCAACCCGTCCTGACCGGCGCCGGGGCGTTCCGTAGACGGCTACGCGGTCGGCTACGACACCGCCTACGACGAGGCGTTCCGGCAGAACTGCCTGAACAAGTGACGTGCATTCGACCAACGCGGTGAGATGGCAGGCTCACGCCGGGAACCGGGGGAGGTCAGAGGCTAAGGTCGGCGGGTGAGCCAAACCGAAGGGCGCTCCGGGGGAGCCGGACCATTCACAACCCGGCTGACCTGGCACCCCTTGGAGGGGGGCACGGCGGTCTGGGAGTCCCGCCTGGCACGCAAGCGCGGCCTGATCACCGTCAGCGCTGCGGGCGATCCCGAACCGCGTCGCCGAATTATTGAGGGCGTGTCGGTCGCCCGCCTGCGCAGGCTGAACGCCGTCGCCGCGCTGGCGTTCACCGTCGGTGGGGCCCTCTTCGCCCTCGGGGCCTGGGTCGCCCAGTTCGGCTCGAGTGGTGCAACAGGCGCCTGGATCTACTTCGCCGGCGGCCTGTTCTTCAACACCGGCGGCTACACCTCACTGCTCCAGGCGATCAACGCCCCCCGCCCGGAGGCCGGAGGAGGCTCGCCGGCCGCACGAGCCTGGGCCTGGTGGAGCTACGAGCCCTACCGGATCGACTGGCTGAGTACCTTCGTGCTGTTCGTCGGCACTCTTGTGTTCGGCATCAACCTGCTGAGTTCCCTGCTGCAGGGGCTCTCGCTCCAGCAGGTGAACAGGCTGATCTGGGCACCCGACATGGTCGGATGCATCCTGTTCCTGATCTCGGGGCACCTCGCACTGCTCGAGGTCTGCCATGGCCGGCCGGCCGTGCGCACCCACGACCTCGGCTGGTGGATCGTCGCGATCAATCAGCTCGGCTCCGTCCTCTTCCTCATCTCGGCTCTGGCGGCCTTCACCCGCCCCGCGACCGGGAGTCCGGTGAACGAGGACGTCGCCAACTGGGGCACTCTGACGGGGGCGCTCTGCTTCTCGGCCGGCGGAATCCTCCAGCTCTTCGAGCGCCCCTGAAGGCGGTGCAGAACGCCCGGTCCGGGATGTTCGCCCCGCGTGCGTTCATGTCCGGTGCCTCGTCAGAGCCCGGAGTTCTCGCGCCAGATCCGGCGGGATGCCGGGAGCGGGTCCTCGGCGAGCGTCGGTTCGACGTCCCAGACGCGGGTCGTCGGGCGGTCTGCCGTGAAGGGGGGCCAGCCGGGATCCCCTGATGCGGCGAACGAGATCCACGAGGAGCGGAGCTGCTCGGACAGCCGGGTGAAGTCCTGGGAAGGGGGCTTGCCGCCGAACAGGAAGCCGGACAGGGGGCCTCTCGCGTGGCCGAAGGTCGCCGGGATGTCCACGGTGTGACAGGCCCCCAAGGCTCCCCCGAAAGCCGGGCTGCTCCAGGCGAAGTCGTAGAGCCAGGCCCGGCCGCCCGCGGCGGCGTGCGCCTCGGCCAGCCACGTCGCGGGCATCCGGAACAACGCGTCGGAGAACATTTCCGTCATCGAGGCGATGCGCCAAGCCTCCTCTTCGGGCAGGAACCGCCCGGCCATGCTCTGGGCGATGGCGCGGCGGAACAGGCCGCGCGCGGCGGGCGCGGACAGCAGGGCGGCGACGGAGGCACCTCCGCCGGATTCGCCGAAGAGGGTCACGTTGTCCGGGTCGCCGCCGAAGGCCGCGATGTTCTCGTGCACCCACGCGAGTGCGGCGGCCTGGTCGAGGAAGCCCCGGTTGGCGGGCGCCCCCGGCACGTATCCGAACCCCTCGAAGCCGACGCGATAGTTGAACGTCACCATGACCACGCCGCCGCGGGCGATACCTCGCCGTCGTATCCGGGATCGGCGGAGTAGCCCGACTTCCACCCGCCACCGTAGATCCACACCATGACCGGCAGCCGGTCACCGGCACCGCCCGGGGTCCATACGTTCACACTGAGGCAGTCCAGACCGTCCTCCGGCCGCCAGGCCGCGGGCATTCCGGGGACCAGTGGCAGCTGCGGGGGAGCGGCGCCGAAGGACGTCGCCGGACGGACGCCGTCCCACGCCGGGACCGGGGCCGGCGCCTGGAACCGCAGAGGCCCCTCCGGCGGAAGGGCGTAGGGAATGCCCTTGAAGGCGGACAGCCCGTTGCCGGCGGCCGAGCCTGCGATCTTGCCGGCCGAGGTTTCGATGACGACGCTGGCGACGCCCATGGGTGGCACCTTTCTACGTGGAGAGTCTGAGGACAGCGTCGAGCAGGCATTGCCCGCCGAACATCAGGTCGCTGATCCGGGCGTGCTCGTCAGGCGCGTGGATGAGCCGCATGATGTCGGCGTCGCTCGCCGAGGGAAAGAATCCGATCACCTTCGTGTCGGGGAAGGCGCGGGCGTCCGTGGCGGCCGGATTGATGTACGGCAGGACCCGCGCACCCGGCTCGTGGGCGGCCACGGTGGCGCCCAGCACCGGCAGGATCTCCGGGTCGTCGTGGACGCGGTGGCTCACCCTGCCGTGCAGCAGGGATACCTCCACTTGGTCGCCGACAGCCCGTCGAGTGCCCCGCGGCCCCAGACGCGGCCCTCGGCCACCTCGCCCGAGAAGGGCGGATGGCTCCATGCCTCGGGCTGGGCGCCGACCACGTCCGCGTGGCCCAGCAGCATGAGCGGCGGTTCCCGTCCCGACCCGGGCAGCCGGGCGACGAGGTTGGCCCGTCCGGGTTCGGACTCCAGGACGGAGTGCGGGATGCCGGAGCGGGACAGCTCGCGGGAGACATAGCGCGCGACGGCGATCTCCTGCCCCGGCGGGTTCGAGGTGTCCAGCCGGATCAGGGCCGAGAGGTGGCCGACGAGGTGGCGTTCCTGGTCGGCCCACGTGAACGGCAGGGCCATGGGCTGGGGTGGGACGGACACGTCCATGCTCCGGAGTGCCGGGGATTGCTACGGCCCGGCCCCGTCGGGGCCGGGCCGAACGGCCAGACGGCCTAAGAGGCCGTCGGCTGGCGCAGGCGCCGCCAGTATCCGGCGAGGTCGTTCGTGGCGGCGGTGACCGTGTCCAGGCTCATCGTGGTGCGGGAGTCCCGTTCGTAGCGCTGCCAGTTCGGCATGGCCTGGTGGTTGGGATCGCCGTTGCGGATGAAGGAGATCCACGCCGCGTGCAGGGTCGAGGCCAGACCTTCACGGATCCGCGGGTCGAGCCCCGTCAGGAAGGGCGCTTGCGACCACTTGTCGAAGTTGTCGAAGACGAAGGGCAGTTCCAGGCAGTGCGCCGCCGCCAGCCGGCCGCCGTGCGCGGGCGTCGGGAGGTCGAACTGGTACGCCCACACCGGACGCTTGCGGGCCGCAGCCCGCCGTTCGGCGAGTGCCAGGCCCGGCATGCGGAACAGGTCGTCGCTGATCAGGTCCATGAGTACGTCCACCGGCCGGGCGCCCGGCCGGGCTTCCTCGTACGCGCTGTATGCCTCGGCAGCCCGGTTCCCGAAGGTGTCCCGTGCCCGGGCGAGCACCTGGTCCTTGGTCGCGGCGGCGTACGTCGGGTCGAGGGCGAAGGCGAAGTTGGCTTCCTCCCTGGTGCAGCCGATCAGGATGTCGATGTCCGCCCCGGGACCGCTGAGCAGCAGGTCGGAGGGGTGGCGGTCCAGCGTCACCTCGTCGAGCACGGGCAGGAACGGCGTCGACCAGTACCCCCACCGTCCGGTGCGCTTGAACATCTCGATGGTGGCGCCCATCAGCTGCTGCCAGGGCAGGGTCCGCAGCTGGGCGACGTCCTTGGCCCCGAGGATCTCGAGGAAGGCGGCGCTGCGCTGCAACGACTCCGTACGCGTGGGGACCTGCAGTCCGAGCGGCGGGCTCTGGAGGATGGCGCGCCGGAACAGCGGGCGGCCCTGGGGCCGGGCTCCGGCCAGGGCCGCGACCGAGAACGCGCCGCCGGACTGGCCGGCGAGGGTGATGTTGTCCGGGTCTCCGCCGAACGCGGCGACGTTGTCCCGTACCCAGCGCAGTGCGGCGAGCTGGTCGGTGAGCCAGAAGTTCCCGCCGGCGCCGTCCTCGCCGAAGTAGAGGTATCCGAGCGGCCCGAGCCGGTAGTTGATGGTCACCACGACGAGGTCGCCGTCGCGCGCGAAGGTCTCGCCGGAGTAGATGGGCAGTGAGCCGGACCCGGAGATGAAACCGCCGCCGTGGATCCAGACCATCACCGGCCGCTTGGCGCTGTCGGCCTGCGGGGTCCAGACGTTGAGCGTGAGGCAATCCTCGTCGAAGGGGGGAGAGCCGTGCGTTCCGAGTACCTGGTCGCCCCCCTCCCGGTAGAGCTGCGGCGCGCTGGGGCCGAACGCGATGGCGTCGCGCGTTCCCGGCCAGCCGGGATGGGGCTGGGCCGGCCGCCAGCGCAGGGCGCCGACCGGCGGCGCCGCGTAGGGCACGCCCTTGAAGACGGTGAGACCTCCCTCGACGACCCCGCGCAGCCGGCCCGCGGGCGCGTCCACGACGGGCGAGGGATCGTCCGCTCGAGGGGAGGCCTGCGCCGCGTGCCCGGCCGGAATCCCGGAGAGCAGCGCGGCACCGGCCAACACGGTGCTGTTCTTGAGGACTTTGCGTCGTGATGGATCGTCGGTCACGGTGCTTCACTCCCTGACTGATCACGGGCCGCCGCCGAATCGATATGGCGGAGATTTGACGATCGCAAGTGTTACGCCATGCTCGTGAGCGGGGTCAAGGGGTGCGAGCGTCTTGGCGCTCGATATCTCGCGATCTATTGACGGCCGTCTCAATTACGCGATAGACACGTGTCACCCTCCACGGCACCCCATCGGCAACACCCGGTCCACCAGGGCCGGCTCACCACGTACGGAGTCTCCATGGCAGGTCGGTTTCGTCCCGTTGGTCTGATCGCCGTCACGACGGGCCTCTTGCTGACCACCGCATGCGGTGGCGCCAGCCTCGGGACCGGCGACGGCGACAAGCAGGGCGGGCCCGTGAAGATCGGGCTCCTCGTCCCGCAGTCCGGGACCTACAAGGCGCTCGGCGACGACATGAAGCAAGGCTTCGAGCTCTACGTCAAGCAGCACGGCGGCAAACTCGGCGGCCGAGAAGTGCAGATAGTGATCGCCGACGAAGGGGAGACGGCCGACTCCGGCAAGGCGGCGGCGGAGAAGCTCGTCAAGCAGGACCGGGTACTGGCGGTGAGCGGCGTGGTCAGCTCGGCCACCATCAACGGGGTCAAGGACCTCTTCGAGACGAGCAAGATCCCGCTCGTCGGCTCGAACGCCTCGCCGACGACGCTGACCGGGACCAAGTACATCTGGCGCACGTCGTACGTCAACGACGAGCCGGGCAAGGCGCTGGGCAAGTACGTCGCAGAGAGGGCCGGCGGTCCGGTCTTCCTGATCGCCGCGGGCTACCAGGCGGGCAAGGACGAGGTGGAGGGATTCAAGTCCACCTTCCTCCCCGCCGGCGGCAAGCTCGCGGGGGAGGAGGTCTACACCCCGTTCCCGGGGACGAAGAACTTCCAGCCGTACCTCGCGCAGATCGAGAACTCCGGCGCGAAGGCGGTCTTCTGCTTCTACGCGGGCGGTGCGGCCGTCGACTTCGTCAAGCAGTACCGGGACTTCGGCCTGGCCGGCAAGATCCCGCTCTACGCGCCCGGCTTCCTCACCGAGGGCGGCGTGCTGAAGGGGCAGGGAGAGGCGGCCGACGGCATCCTCACCGCGCTCAACTACAGCGCGGACCTGGACAACGCGGCCAACAAGCAGTTCGCGCCCGCCTACCAGTCCGCCTACGGGGCGCCTGCGACCACCTACGCGATGGCGTCGTGGGACGCGGCGCAGGTGCTCGACAAAGCGATCAAGGCGGCCGGTGGCACCGTGACCCCGGAATCGGTCAATGCTGCCATCGCCAAGGTGGGGGACATCGACAGCCCGCGCGGCACCTGGAAGTTCAACAGCGGCGGCACGCCCGTCCAGCCGTGGTACCTGCGCGAGGTCAAGCAGGGGGCCAACACCGCCACCTCCGAGCTCGGCCGGCTGGGCGGCTGACATGACCGGATGGTTGAACGGCAACCTCGTCAGCGTCGTCGACGGGGTTGCCTTCGGTCTGCTGCTGTTCACGATCGCGGTCGGACTCTCCCTGGTCTTCGGCATGATGGACGTGCTGAATCTGGCCCACGGCACGCTCTACCTCGCCGGGGCCTACGTCGCCTACGCGCTGTCCGACGGGAGCCTGTGGGGTCTGGTCCTCGCGCTGGCGGCCGGCGCCGTGGTGGGCGGCACGGGCGGGGCCGCGCTGACGTTCCTCACCAGGCCGCTGGCCCGGCGCGGGCACCTGGACCAGGCCGTGCTGACGCTCGGCATCACCTTCATCGTCGCCGACCTCCTTGCCGCGGCCTTCGGCGGCGAGGTGCTGCCCACGGACCCGCCGACGGCCCTGCGCGGGACGGTGGCCCTCGTCGGCCACGCGTACCCGGTCTACCGGCTGGTGTTCATCGGCGTCGCGGCAGCCCTCGCGCTCCTCGTCTACCTCGTCTTCGAACGCAGCTCGCTCGGAGCGCTCGTCCGAGCCGCCGTCGCGGACCGGGACATGGTGCGCGCGCTGGGGGTCGACGTCCGCAAGGTGCTGTACGGGGTCTTCGCCTCCGGCGCAGCCCTGGCGGTGGTCGGAGGTGTCCTCGGGGCGCCGATTCTGGGCCCTGGTCCGGGCGTCGACGAGACCGTGCTCGTCCTCTCGCTCGTCGTCGTGGTCGTGGGCGGCCTCGGATCCGTGCGCGGCGCGCTCGCCGGAGCGCTCCTCATCGGGCAGGTGCAGACCCTCGGGGTGGCGCTGCTCCCCGAGTACGCTCCCTTCCTCCTCTTCGGCACGATGCTGCTCGTGCTCGTCGTCCGCCCGAACGGCCTGGTCCCGTCGGCGGTGCGCGCATGAGCCCGCACAAAGCTGCCTCGACGGGCGCGCGGCGGCTGTCCGTGACCGCGGTGGTCGTCGGACTGGCCCTGGCCCCCTTCGTCCTCGGCCCGTACGCCGTCGGCACCCTGTCGCGGATCCTGGTGTTCGGGCTCCTTGCCGTCAGCGTGAACCTGCTCACCGGCCTGACCGGACTGCCGACCCTGGGCCAGTCGGCGTACTTCGGAGTCGGTGCCTACACGGCCGCGATCGTGGCGACTCGACTCACCGACATCGGAATCCTCCAGCTCCTCATCGCCGCGGGCGTCTCCGCGCTGGTGGCGGTGCCGACCGGGTGGCTGGCGGTCCGGGCCCGGGGCGTGGTCTTCCTGATGCTGACGCTGGCCATCGGCGAGATCGCGTACAGCGCCGCAGTCAACTGGAAGTCGCTGACGAACGGCACCGACGGCGTATCGGGCATCCCGCCCGTCGTACCGCTGCCCGGCATGCCCGCGCTGGCGCTGGACGGTCTCGTCTACTTCTACGTACTGGCCGTGTTCCTGCTGCTCTTCGCGACCGTCTCCCGCCTGGGATCGACACCGTTCGCCCTCGCCCTGCGCGGCATCCGCGACAACGAGCCGCGGATGCGGGCGATCGGCTACCCGACGCAGCGCTACGCCCTGACCGTCTACTGCGGCGCCGGGGCGCTGGCCGGCGCCGCCGGAGCCCTGTGGGTCTCGGTACAGCGGTTCGTCTCGCCCGGCGACGCCGGATTCGAGATCGCCGCCCTGGCGCTGCTGGCCGTCGTCATCGGCGGCTCCGGCTCGATGTGGGGAGCCTGCGCCGGCGCCGCACTCGTCTGGCTCACCCGCGACTACCTCGGAAACCTCGAAGCCGTTGCCGGGCGCGGGCCGTTGCTGCTCGGGGTGCTCTTCGTCGTCGCCGTCTACACGCTGCCCCGCGGGCTGGCCAGCGTACGGCTGCCGCTCAAGCCGACCCGGAAGAGAACGACGTGACAGACCACGACCACAACCACGCTCTACTGGAACTACGGCAGGTGTCACGGCACTTCGGGTCCTTCCGGGCCCTGGACGAGGTCTCCCTCACCGTACGGGCGGGGGCGCGGCACGCGATCATCGGCCCGAACGGTGCGGGCAAGTCGACCCTGTTCGGCCTGATCTCCGGGACGCTGCCGGTCACCGGCGGATCCGTCCTCGTCGACGGGAAGGACGTGACCCGGCTGCCCGTGCACCGCCGGGTCGGGCTCGGCGTTGCAGCGACGTTTCAGCACTCCAGTCTCTTCATGCGCGAGTCCGTGCTGGAGAACGTCCTGCTCGCCGTGTTGCGCCAGGCCGGGGGAGGCCTCGGGGGCTGGCGGAAGGCCGGCGCCCGGCCGAAGGAGCTCGCACGGGCGCACGCGCTGCTCGAGCGGGTGGGCCTGCCCACCCGGCACGAGGTCGCGGCGGCCGAGCTCTCCCACGGCGAGCGGCGGCAGCTGGAGGTCGCCGTCGCACTGGCCACCGACCCCCGGCTGCTGCTCCTGGACGAGCCGGCCGCCGGCATGTCTCCCGCGGAGACCGCGCGGCTCACCGAGCTGATCGCCGCCCTGCCCGGCGAGGTGACCGTACTGCTCATCGAACACGACCTCGACATGGTCTTCGAGCTCGCCGACACGGTCACCGTCATGCACCTCGGCAGACACCTGATGACCGGCTCCCCGGACGAGGTACGGGCCTCCGCCGAAGTCCAGACCGCCTACCTCGGCACCGTGGAGGTCTCCTCGTGAAGCCGTTCTTCAGCGTGCGCGAGCTGAGCTCCGGTTACGCCGGGGGCGTCGTCCTCGGCGGTGTCGACCTGGATCTCGATGCGGGCGGGATCGTCGCCGTCCTCGGGCGCAACGGGGTCGGGAAGACCACCCTGATCTCGACCGTCATGGGGCTCGTCCGGCCGTACGGAGGCAGCGTCACCCTCGACGGCCGGGAGATCGCCGGAGCCCGCGTCGACGTGATCGCCCGAGCCGGGGTCGGCGTCGTCCCGCAGGGGCGCCGGGTGTTCGCGCCGCTGACCGTGGCCGAGCACCTGACGATCGCCTCGCGGCGTCCGGCGAAGGGCCCGTGGACGAGGGCCCGGGTCCTCGAGCTGCTGCCGCGGCTGGGCGAGCGGCTCGGGCACCGCGGGGACGAGCTCTCCGGCGGGGAACAGCAGATGCTCGCGATCGCCAGGGCCCTGCTGGGCAATCCGCGCCTGCTGCTGCTCGACGAGCCGTCCGACGGCCTCGCTCCCGCGATCGTCGCCCAGGTCGGTGAGGTGATCCGCGAGGTGGGCGCACAGGGCATGTCGGTCGTCCTCGTCGAGCAGAACCTGGGGCTCGCGTTCTCCGTCGCGCAGGACGTCGCCGTCATGCAGAAGGGGTGCATCGTCCACCGAGCGGCCTGTGCGGAATTCGCATCCCGTCCCGACGACCGGCGGCGTCTGCTCGGCGTCGACTGAGCAGGGCCGTCACCCCACCGGATACCTGCACGTCGGTCTGTGCGGTCAAGCACCGGTCGGCCTCTGGCCGATGCCGGCGGCACGCCCACGGCGGGCAGGTGTGGAACGAACGGGCGGAGGGCGACATCCGTTCGGGCTGCTCAGGTCAGGGGCAGCTGCATGAGGGTCAGGTCGAGCCATCGGCCGAACTTGGTTCCGACTTCCGGCACCGTGCCGACATGGCGGAACCCGAACCGTTCGTGCAGCCGGATGGATGCGGTGTTCTCGGCTTCGATGCCGGCGACCACGACGTGGTGGCCGGCATCGCGCGCCGAGGCGATGAGGCCGGCCAGCAGCGCGGAGCCGAAGCAGCCAGCTCGCGGACGCCTCGGGCGTCTCCCAGGCCATGATCAGCCGGATCGAGCGCGGCGAGAGCAGCCCCACCGCCGTGGTCCTGGGCAAGCTGTCCGCCGCCTTCCAGCTCAGCATCGCCTCGTTGCTCGCCCTCGCCGACGGAGCGCAGGACGACGACACGGCAGGAACCGCCGGGGTGCACCGCGAGGCCGACGCGGCCGAGTGGCGCGACCCCGTCACCGGCTACCGGCGCCGCCAGATCACCGGCCCGCAGTTCCCCGCGGAGATTGCCGAGATCCATCTGCCCCCGGGAGCCCGCGTGCCCTATCCGGCCGCAGCCTTCGCCTTCGTACGACAGGTCGTCTGGGTCCTCGACGGCCACCTGACCTTCCATGACGGGGACACGGTCCACGAACTCGACGGGGGCGACACCATCGAACTCGGCGAGCCCACCCCGCGGGTCTTCGCCAACACCACCGACACCGAGTGCCGCTACGCCGTCATCCTCGCCCGCGGCACACGGCCATGACCCGCCCCTTCCCCGAGGCGCCACGTTCCTGCTCGGCGCCGTGCACCTGAGTACGCGTACTCAGAACGTCCGAAGCGGCCAACCTCGATCCCGTCCGCACCACGCTGGTGGTCGTCGACATGACGCCGCTCTTCGTCGACCCCACCCCGAACTGCCGCGGCATCGCACCTGTCGGGCAACATGCCGCGTTCGGCGTAATCGACGCTTCGGCTCCGCTCCCTCCTCACGCTGTGACGGTCGGTCACGCTCGTGTAAGGAGGCCCGTGTGCACAGGTCCCGTGGGTGGGTGGCGCCTCCGACGGCGCCCGGGGGCGTGCGGTGAGGCGCACCCGCTCGGAGGTGCCCCTCGCGGTCGCCATGGAGGACGGCTTCCGGCCGGCCGCGCCGCCGGCGTGGATGCGGTGGCTGCCTTTCGCGTACGTGGCTCTCGTCCTGCTGCTGGAGGTCACCCTCCAGGAGGAGTGGGCGGTGAGCTTCTTCCTCATCGCCCTGCCCGCCATCGCCGCGTACGCCTTCGGCCCGGTCGTCGTGGCCGCGCTCACCGTGTTCGCGATCCTCCTGGAGGGCGCCCTCGCCGCCGTCTCCCACCACTTGGGGGAGAACCACCACGTCACCGCCGACATCGCCACCGCTGTCGTCGGTATCCTCTCGACCGCGCTCGCCGCGCACCGCAGCCGCCAGGAACGCAGCCTCGTCCACGCCAACTCGGTCGCCGAGGCCCTGATGCGGGCCCTGCTTCGCCCGGTGCCGCACCAGGTCGGGCACGTGCTGGCGGCCAGCCTGTACCGGCCGAGCGAGGCCGGGACCATGGTGGGCGGCGACCTCTTCGACATCCGCGCCACCCGGGCCGGGGAGCGTGCCATCGTCGGCGACGTACGCGGAAAGGGTCTCCCGGCGGTCCGTACGGTCGCGGCGATCCTCGGCAGCTTCCGTGAGGCCGCGTACGAGGCGGTCGACCTGCCGGCCGTCGCCGCCCGGCTGGAGCGGCGGCTGGCCCGGGAGGCCGAGGAGATCCCGGACGAGGAGCTGTTCGCCACTGCCGTGCTCATCGAGTACGACAGCCTGGCGCACCGGGTGACGGTGACCAACCACGGGCACGTCGAGCCGGTGCTGATCTCCTGCGGCGAGGTGCGCATGCTGGAAGGCCCGCCGGCACTGCCCCTCGGCCTGGGCGGCCTGGCCGCGGCGGACGGGCCGGTGGTGTGGAGCCACCGGCTCACCCGGGGCGACGTACTGCTACTGGTCACGGACGGGCTGGTGGAGGCCCGCGACACCAGCGGCGACTTCTATCCGCTCGTGGACCGGCTCCGCCACCGCTTCGAGGGCCGAGCGGCACCCGGACCCGCCGAGGTCGTCAACTTCCTGAACACTGACCTTCCCCGGCATACCCGCAACCTTCACGACGACATCGCGATGCTCGCGATCGCCCCGCACAGCCAAATCTGAGCTGGTCACGTCGGAGTCGAAGCCGGCCCGGGAGTCGCGCTCGTACGCTCTGGGATGCTGATGCTTGATCAGGGAGTGGTGCAGGGCCGAGGCGTACCAACCCGTCAGGGGGCTCGGCCGGCGCCGGGCGCTCGTCGCCACGGGAGGGGGAGGGACATGCAGGTGGCCGGAAGCACAGTCACGGCCGGTCGGGGAGTCGCGATGACCCGGGTGGGCGGCCGGTGGCGGGTGACCCGCCCGTGGCCTGCCCAGTTGCGCCCGTTCGTGCACAGCTACGCCGGCTATTGGGAGGCAGCGGGCGCCGTGCCCTATCGGGTGCGGTTGGTTCCCACGGGTCGGGCGGTCGTGGTGATCAGCCTGGGGGAGCCGTTCACCCAGGTCCATCGGCTGGGGGACTCGAGTCCGGACAGCCAGGTGACCGGCTCGCTGGTTGCGGGGCTGGAGGACGGGCCCCGGGTGTGTGACCACCCTGGTGGCCAGGAGGCGATCCGGCTCGAGTTGACCCCACTGGGCGCCTACCGGCTGTTCGCCATGCCGATGAGCGAGTTGACCAACAGGGTGATCGGGCTCTGCGACGTCCTTGGCCCCGAGGCCGGAGTGCTGGCGGAGCAACTGGCAGCCACCAGCGACTGGGGAGCCCGGTTCGACCTGCTCGACCTCGCGTTGGCGGCCCGCATCGAACGTGGCCCGCATCCCGCGCCCGAGGTGAGCCATGCCTGGCGACTGCTGTCCCACGCCGGCGGGGCGATCCAGATCGGCCGGATCGCGGCCGAAGTGGGCTGGAGCCAGGGCTACCTGGTCCGCCGCTTCACCGAACAGATAGGCCTGACGCCCAAGATGTCCGCCCGAGTGCTGCGCTTCCACCGGGCCGTGAGGCTGCTCTCCCGCGAGGGGGCGCATCTCACCGAAGTGACCGCCGCCTGTGGCTTCTACGACCAGGCCCACCTCAACCGCGAGTTCCGCGCCCTGGCCGAGACCACTCCCGGCCAGGTGGCTGCCGCCCGGGTGACGGAGGGAGCCCTCGCCCTGTGAGGGCGAGGTCAAATTTGTCCAAGCCAGGCCGGCTGCACGCCGATAGTGTCCCCGTTCGTAGTTGATCAGGCAGCCAAGCACATGGTGAACCTGGCCCAGAAGGGGGAGTGCTCCATGGAAGACTTTTTGCGCATTCTCGTGTCCGGCGCGCTCACAGGCGGCTTGATCGGTCTGGCGGGAGCCCTCGGCCGACGCCGCCGCAGGCGTCGGGAGGGCGGTGGAGGGGACGCTCACTGACGGCCGGCGGGAGGGCGTCGTACGTGCGCCCACGTGGGGGACACCGTGGGACGCTCACTGACGGCCGGCGGGAGGGCGTCGTACGTGCGCCCACGTGGGGGACACCGCCGGTGTACGGGGGTCACCGGTGCTGAAGCCCATCGTCGCGGCGATGCCGTGCTCGTCGGAGAGCTCGGCTGTCAGCCGAGCTCTCCGGTGGCCTCCAGGTGCTGCCAGAAGTCCCGGATCATCCGCTCGTCGACCTCCGGCATGACCACGCCCAGGCGCTCGAGGGCGCGCAGGGTCCGGTCGTTGCGGTAGGTGTCGGACGGGAGATCCGCGGCGTCCGAGGCATCCGAGGCGTTCTCCCTCTGCTCGACCTGCTCGACCTGCTCGACGTGCTGCTGGAACACGTCCAGGTACGGCAGGAACGGCAGGTCGCGCCCGGCCTCGCTCGCCTGCCTGAGGCGGCGCAGCCACGTGCCGAGCCCCACCGGCTCCGACCGCGTCCCGCGCCACTCGTCGAAGACCTTCAGGAAAGCGTCCGCGCCGGTCTTCCGGGGGTGGTGCAGATGGTGCACGGCGGCGGAGTCCGGGCCTCCGCCGGCCAGGGCGAGGGCCACCAGGGCGCGGGCCGCGACGTCGGCGGGCAGCAGATCGGCCTGCAGCGCCGTTCCCTCCGGGTGGCAGCCGAGGGCGGCGCAGCTGACCAGCAGGCGGCAGAACATGTCGTCCGGGTTGATGGCGCCCCGCTCCGACTCCGCCCAGATTCGCCCGAGCCGGTACACGCGGGCGGACGCACCGCGTGCGATGGCGTCCTTGACCATCATCTCGGCCACCCACTTGTTCGCCAGATAGCCGTCGGCGGCCATGTGCCGCGCGTCCTCGATCGCAGAGCCCTCGGTGATCGAGAGTAGCGCGTGAGCCGGGCCTGCACGGGGCAAAACGGCGCAGCACTGTCAGGCAGCGGCGCGTGTTGACGTGTCCCGCCGACGAGACACGGTTGTGCGACGCACCGGCGCGCCGCGGAAACCTCGCACCCTCACTGTTCAGAACTTCATGGCTTCCACGGGCAGCGCAGGATCTGGCCTGCGGCGGTGCCGATGAGGACCGTGCCGTCCGGGGCCGCGTGCAGCGAGAGCGGCACATACGGGGGCAGCGGGTGCCGGTGGAGGACCGCCCCGTCAGCTGCGTCGACGGAGACGAGGGTGTCGTCGGCGCACAGGGCGTGCAGGACCCCGGCGTGCGTGTCCAGGTCGATGACCTCGGATTCCAGCGGCCGGTGCCAGAGGGCCTCGCCGGAGGGGAAGGCCCGGCGGACGAGTTCCGTCCGCCCGTGCAGGAGGGCGGTGCCGACGGCATCAGACGCGTACACCACCCGGCCGAGCGGCGCGTCGACTGCCACTCGGCGTCGCGTCCGTCGTCGGCTGGGTGGAATGACATGCAGCAGGGCCGGGGCTCGAGGACGGGCCGGCCTCCGCCCGACCACCCGCTTCGCCCCGCGGCACGACGACTCCAGGCTTTCGTCCGGTCGGCCGAGGAACCCGTTGTCTGTCATCGTCCTGTGCACTACTCCTGGTCGGATGGATGAGATCGAGTTACAGCCTGCCGACATACGCAGCGTCGAAGAGTTCACGGCCGCGTTGCGAGGGCTCAAGGCCCGGTCCGGCCTGACCCTGCGGCAGCTGGAGAGCCGGGCTGCGGCCCGGGGCGACATCCTGCCGCGAAGCACCGTCGCCGACCTCCTGCGCAAGCGCACCCTGCCCCGCCGTGAGACGGTCGCCGCGTACGTCCGTGCCTGCGGTGAAGAGGACAGGACGGCAGAGTGGCTGGGGGCCTGGGAGCGACTGGCGAGCGGGGACGCTCTTGCGGATGCCGGTGGCGGCCGCGACACCGATGAACAGCCGCCGCCAACGGGAACAACCGGACACCGGAGACGGCCCGTGATCGTGGTGGTCGCCGTGACGCTGGCGGGAGCTCTCGCGGCCGGTGCTCTGCTGAGCATCGATCTCATGACTTCGGGCTCACGCATGACGGGTGCCCCGGCCAACCGCCGTTCTGCGCTCCTCGCCGTCGTCTCCGCCGGGAGCTGGGCCCGCATCCGCCCCGCGCAGACACCGGAGTTGTGCCTCACGGCGGGGAAGGAACGCTCCGGGCGATACCGATCTGAGGTGGCGGTCCAGCGCCCCTGCGCGGACCCTGGCCCGCGCTCGTTCCTGCAGCCCAACGGCGACGACCTGGCCAACATCAAGTGGGAGCATCCGACGAGCAAGGGAATGGGCTGTCTGACCATCCTCGACAGCGGCCCTGCCAAAGGCCTGGTGGAGCCGCAGGGCAACTGCCTCGCCGACAAGGATGCACAGTTCTTCCGGATCGAGCGCTTCGGCGATACGGTCGAGGGCTACCGCCTTCGGCGCGCACACACCGAGCTCTGCCTGGGGATCCTTGACGGTGAGACGACCGCTGGGGCCGAGGCAGTCCAACAACCCTGCGGCGACCAACCCGCCCAGCGCTTCCTCGTCGACCTGCTTCCTCAGGCGGCCGTCCCGAGCTGACGGCAGGTCCGCGACCGGCTGCCGCCTGCCGGCTCAGGGTACGCGGATCCCCGGTCCCGGTGTGGGCAGGCCAACCGCCGCCCCGGGGAGGGCGGCGGGCCACTGCGTGAGGTCAGCCGGCCACCGGGGTGACGTATCCGCTGATCCTCTGAGTGTTGTTGACCTGGGTACCGACCTTGTAGGAGGCCCAGGTGTGGGAGCTCACACTGCCGGGCCGGCCCTGGTTGCCGCCCACCACGGTGATCCTTGAGCCGGATATGGCCACCACGATGGCCACGTGGTCGTCTCCGATGTCCGAGGTGTGCTGGTTGTAGAGGATCGCGTCGCCGACCTTCGGCGTCGAGTGCATCGGACCGTAGCCGGTGAAGCCGGAGGCGAGGTCGTTGAGCCTGCTCATCCTGCCGCCCACGTTGTTCTTCCACCACACCCAGCCGACGAAGTCGGCGCACCAGGGGTGCGCTTCGGTGTGGTTGGGGCCGCAGCTGCCGGTCTGGGCGGTGCCCCGGCCCCAGTAGCTGCCCTTGTTGTTCAGGCCGCACGGGCCCGCACCGATCTGTCCCTTGGCGGTGGTGGCGATGTTCGCTCCTAACGAGGCCGGCTGGGCGTTGGCGACGCCGGTAGCGGCCAACGCGGTACCGGCGAGGAGGGTGATCGCGGCGCCCCTGGCCGCGAGTGAAGTGCGCTTGCGCATGGCAGACTCCATCGGTCGAGAGCCGTGGCTCGCACGGCTGTTCGCTGGGATGGCAGAACTCTCGACGGGGCAGCGCGACGCGGCCAAGCGATCCCGCTGTCCGGGACTGTCCGGACCTGTCCGGCCCGCTGTCCGTGCAGCTCAGCGAGTGCTGTACCGCCCTCTGGGATCAGCTCGGAGGGGTGTGCCGCTCGGTGCAGTGGCCGGACCGCCGGCCAACTCGTCAGGCGTGGCGGGCAGCGGCGAGCTGCGCGTGGGCCGCGTGGTGCACGAGGCGGTCTCGCGGGTTGGCTACGTACACTGACGGGCATGGCATGCCGCATCAGCGAGTTGGTCATCGACGCCGCCGACCCCGACCGGCTCGCGGCGTTCTGGAGCAAGGTCCTCGGCTACGTCGAACTCGGCCGGGAGGACGACGGAAGCATCGAGATCGGGCCGCCCGACGCCGGTTTCGGCGGCCCGCAGCCCACTCTTGTCCTCAGCCCCAGCAGCGACCCGCGGCCCGGGAAGCTCCGACTGCACATCGACGTCAGCGCCACCGACCGTGACCAGGAAGCCGAGTTGGAGCGGCTGCTCGCTCTCGGCGCCAGGCCCGCCGACGTCGGTCAGACCGGTACCGAGAGCTGGCACGTCCTGGCCGACCCGGAAGGCAACGAATTCTGCCTCCTGCGCGCGCGGCTCCAGCCCTAACGGCGCGCGCGGAACGGGTGGCGCATCGCCACGTACTACTCCTCCGGCTCCCAGGCGCGGAGTAGGTCGATCAGGCCTACGTCTCCGTCGATCTGCAGGGAGTCCGCCGGGATGCGGTCGTACAGGAAGAGGACCAGCTCACTGGCCGTGCCGCGGACGGAGGCGCCGGCCGCGTCCGGGCCCTCGTCGGCAGCGGGCGTCGCGCCGGGCGCGGGGAGACGGGTGACGCGTGCACCGTCGCCGTCGGCCGTGAGACGCCAGGAGCGGCCCTCGGCGGCGTGGAAGTCGAAGGCAGTGGGCTTGTGCGGCCAGGCACTCGGCGTTGCGCAGCAAGTGGGCCTGCGATCGGTGTCGCTCAGTCCATGGTCGCGACAGGGGTTGACCTTGACCTTGGGGCAGGGTGCACGCTCGTCGCATGGCCGCCTCGACAGCGCAACGGGAGCCACCAGGGCCACCGTTGCACTCTCGAGCCGTGCCGGACACCTACCGTCGCGAGCTGAGGAATGACCATGGACGAGTCCCTCCACACCATCAAGAACACCGCTGCCGGGCCGGATCGCCCGGAGCTGCAGAACGCCATCCAGGAGATTGTCGATTTCGGCTTCGCCGGGGTGCAGCTGCGCGTCCACGACGAGCGGGGCCAGTGGGTCGGCAACGCCGGGGTGCGCAAGCTGGGCGAGGCGGCCAAGCCGCCGACCGACGGGCACTTCCGCGTCGGCAGCATCACCAAGACCTTCACCGCGACCCTGGTGCTGCAACTGGTGGCCGAGGGCACGGTCGGGCTGGACACCCCGGCGGACGACTACCTGACCGAGTTCGGGCTGGACCGACAGATCACGGTGCGGATGCTGCTCCAGCACACCAGCGGTTTGTTCAGCTTCACCGGCGAGATCTACGACGACGGGACGGTCGTGCCCGGTGGAGTCCCCGGGATGGGCAAGGAGTGGATGGACAACCAGTTCCGCACCTACCAGCCGGAGGAGCTGGTGCGGATGGCGTTGTCCAAGCCGGCGCGGTTCGAGCCGGGGACGGACTGGAGCTACTCCAACACCAACTACGTGCTGGCCAGGCTGCTGATCGAGAAGGCCACGGGCCGCTCCTACGCCGAGGAGATGCAGCGGCTGATCCTGGGTCCGCTGGGCCTGACCGGCACGGTGGTGCCGGACGCCTCGCCGGAGATCCCCGAGCCGCACGCCCACGGCTACTACACGTACGAGGACGCCGGCCAGTGGAAGGTGGCCGACACCACCCGGTTCAACCCCTCCTGGATCTCCGCCGCCGGTGACATGATCTCGACCAGCCAGGACCTCCACACGTTCTTCTCCGCACTGATGAGCGGGAAGATCCTGCCGGCCCCACTGCTGGCCGAGATGCGCACACCGCACCCCAAGATGGGTTACGGCCTGGGGGTGTTCGTGGAGGAGACGGCAGACGGCGGCACCATCCTCCAGCACAACGGCGGCTTCTGGGGCTGGGCGGCGCTGATGTACAGCACACCCGACGGCAGCAGGACCCTGACCGGTTCGCTGACCATGGGGGACGCCGAGCTCGACTTGGCCGCCATAGCCGGGGTGTTCGAGAACGTGAAGCAGAAGCTCGTCCAGGAGGTGTTCTGCGGCGGGCAGACCGAGCCGGCTCTGCCGACGGGCTGAGCACCTCGGATCCGTCCCCCTCCGCTGCCGTGCCCCGCCCCCCGGCACCGCGACGGACGGCGACCCGGTTCCCGATCGGAGATCACCAAGCATTAGGCTCGTGCCGCAACACGACGCGAAGGGGAGCTTCAGTGGCGCGGGTTGCGGTGATCGGTGGGGGTATCAGTGGGCTGGGGACGGCGCTCATGCTTGGCCGGCGGGGCCACAGGGTCACGTTGTTCGAGCAGGACGCGCGACAGGCCGGAGAGGACCTGAACCGGGACTTCTTCCAGTGGGACAGGCCCCGAATACCGCAGGCCGTCCAACCCCACTCGCTCCTCGCGCCCGTGCGCACCGTGTTGCGCACCGAGACCCCTGATGTCTACGCGGACCTGCTGGCACGCGGAGCCCGGGAGTACCACGAGTTCGACTGGTTCGATGGGCATCCGCCACATCGGGCCGGCGATGAGGACCTGGTGACCCTGCGCACCCGCCGCATCGTGCTGGAGGCCGCCTTGACCGCGGCCGTGCGGCGGGAACGAACCGTTGACGTGCGGCGGGGCTGCCCGGTGGACGCCCTCACCATCGAGGAGGGCCGCCCTGCCCGGGTCACCGGCGTGCAGGTGGGCGCGGACATGCACGAGGCGGACCTCGTCGTCGATGCGGCAGGCCGTCGCTCGCCGGTGCCCGCATGGCTGGTCGCGGCCGGCTGCCGCCCGCCCGTGGTCGACAGCCACCGCGCCGGGATCGCCTATCTGTGCCGCTGGTACCGCCTGCGTGCCGATGGCCCGCGTGACCCCGGGCGGGTGAAACCCGGCTCGGCCGCACCGTTCGCGCTCGCCGGCGTCTTCCCTTCCGACAACGACACCTTCGCGGTGAACCTGGTGCTCTCCACGGCTGATCCGACCCGCGGCGCGCTCACCGACCCGGCCGTGTTCGAGGCCGCCGCCCGCCGCTTCCCCGCCACCGCCGCCTGGCTCGACCTGGCCCCCGAACCACTGTCAGCCGTCCTGCCGATGGCCGGCCTGGACAACCGATGGACCGCCCTCGCCGACGACGACGGACCTGTCGTCACCGGCCTGGTCAACGCCGGGGACAGCCTCATCCACACCAACCCCACCTCGGGCCATGGCGTGTCCCTCGGCCTGCGCGCCGCCCAGCACATCGCCACCCATGTCGACCGGATCGCGGCGGACCCCGTGGGCTACCACACCTGGACGGCACAGGCCCTCCGCCCGTGGTTCGACGCACAGGTGACGGCCGACCGCGGCACCGAGCAACGCCTCGCCGAGAGCACACCACCCGCAGATCGGCGGGCGGCTGCCGTGGGCGCCTGCGCCTTTGACGATCCCGTCGTCATGCGAGCCCGAGCGCAGGTACGCCATCTCCTGCGACGGGCCGACGAGGCCTACGGCACCGACGAAGTGGACCGACACGTCACCGCCTGGCTGGCTGTCCACCCGGACTTCTCGCCCGAGCCCGACGGCCCGACCCGAGACCAGTGGGAGGCGCTCATCCCAGGCTGAGCGCCGGCCCGGCACCTCACCGTCGGAGCCGTGCCCGAGCGGGGACCGCAGGGCCGTGGCCGTGCCTTGAGGGTGCACGACAGCGACGTGCGGAGCCCTTTGCGGCCGTCAGGGTGGCGACCGATGCCCCGTCAAGGCTCTCCGCGATCGGTCGCGGCTCCCTGGGGATCGCCGCGGCCGAGGCTGGGCGGCGCCGGCACACCGTGCCCGTGCCACGCCCACGGACGAAGACCATTGAGGCTCCCGTCAGCGGAATCGTCCGGCTCGGGCTCGGTCCCCTCGGCAGTCTTCAGCTGAGCTGCTCGGCCGGTCCGACGATGATGCCCTCGGGGCCGCGGACGTAGCAGAGCCGATGGCTGGACTCGTACTGCGCCAGCTCGCCGACGAGTTCGGCGCCGTGGGTGCGCAGGCGGGCAACGACGTCGTCGATGTCGTCGACGGCAAACATGATGGGACGAATGCCCAGCGTGTTGGCCGGAGCGTCCTTCGGTCCGGAGCTGATCGCCTTCGGCGTGTGGAACTTCGCCAGCTCGATTCGACCGTGACCGTCCGGGGCCCGCAGCACTGCGATGTCCTGTTCGTGCCGGCGGCTGCAGAGGACGGGGGCCGAGGCGATGGCAACTTCGGGCCAGTCGTGCCCGTACCCGACGGCGCCCCGCTACTGGACCGGCCGCCGGGCTGAGCGGGCGTGACCCGGGCTGGACGCCGGGGACCGGGAAGAACACCTGAAGCGGGACCACGCGGCATGCGCCGTCGTGACCGGACCCGGCACGGTCGCCACGGCCGTACCGGGTGATACCTGCGGGGAACCTGATGCAGACCGCCCGGATGCACTGGCATACGGCCCGGTGGGCCTCAGGCAGGTGCATCGCCGCTTCGGCGCGCCGTGACCAGGAGGTACTCCCACTCCATCGCCCCGTCCCGGAGCGCGCCGCCCGCCAGTTCGTCGAGGGCCCGGTCCAGGGCAGCGGTCTTCCCCGGGTCGTCGGCGATGTTCCGGTAGGCCGCGATCGTCGGTCCATAGGTGGCCTTGAAGAACTGGCGGAAGCTCTCGGGCTTCTCGAAGAGGTCCACGCGGATGGTCTGCCGACGCGCCTCGACCCCGGTGACACGGTCGCCGAGGAGCGTACGGACGTGCTCCTCCCGCCCCCACAGCGGCGGCGGCTGCGCCCCCGGCGGCGGAGGCGGCGCGTACGGCTTCATGGTGGCGAACATCTGCCCGATGAACCCCTCCGGGGTCCAGTTGATCAGCCCGATCGTGCCGCCCGGCCGGCAGACCCGTACCAGTTCGTCGGCGCAGTCCTGGTGGTGCGGGGCGAACATGACCCCGACGCAGGACATGACCGTGTCGAACGCCCCGTAGGCGTAGGGCAGCGCCTCGGCGTCGGCCTCCTGCCAGCGCAGCTCGGCGCCGCGCGCCGCGGCCTCCCGCCGCCCTACGTCCAGCAGCTCGGGCGTCAGGTCGGACGCGATCACGTTGCCGCCGGCCAGCGCGGCCGGAATGGCGGCGTTCCCCGATCCGGCGGCGATGTCGAGCACCCGGTCGCCGCGTTTCACCCCACAGGCCTCCACCAGTACGGGCCCGAGCGCCGAGACGACCCGTGTGGCGACGGCCGGATAATCGCCGAGCGCCCACATCGTCCGGTGCTTCGCCTTGAGCGCACGGTCGGCCTCGCGCGGGTCCGCCGAATCGGTCATGCCGTCCACCTCCATCACCTGACGCTGTGTCACAACCTTTCTAGCAGAGGAATCCGACCTGGCCCGGCCGACGGGCGCCGGACGGGTGAGGAGCGCCCGGGAAGGCGGTACGGACTACAGAGCCCCGAGCGTCTCGCCGAGCTCGCCGGCGGTGCGCCGGTGGACTGGTCGCCCAGGAGCACGGGCAGCGGAACGGCCAGAGCAGGTGGGTCATGCCGCCGTTGAATGCGGGGCTGGATTCCGGACATCAAAGGCCCCGTGACCAGTGTTGGTCGGCAGCCGGCCCGATCATCGGCTGACGTCGGCCGGCCTGCCGAAACTCCCGCCGCGTGGGACTCGGCCTCGGCATGGCCGTTCTTGACCTTGACACGATGACAAGGTTTTCACTGCGGTCAAGGAGGTGGTTCCGATGACCACGGTGGAACAGGACACGAACACGGCGCGAGCCCTCCAGGGGCTGGAAGACAGCCGCTCGTCGGTGCGACTGCGGGCAGCCCTTGCGATCGGCTCGATCCCGGACGCGCGGTCCGTCGAGAAGCTCATCGAGCGGTGCGCGATCGAGCCCGAGTTCTACGTGCGCGAGATGCTGACCTGGGCGCTCACCCGTCACGCAGCATCCATGACGGTCCCACGGCTCGTCGCCGAGCTCCGTTCCGAGCGGGCGCAGGCACGAAGCCAGGCATTGCACACCTTGTCCAAGATCGGGGAACGGCAGGCGTGGCCGGCGATCACACGGGCGCTCCTGTCCGACGGGGACGAGGAGGTGGCGCGGAGTGCCTGGCGGGCAGCGGTTGTGCTCGTGCCCGAGGGTGAGGAGTCTGAGCTGGCCGGAGCGCTGGCGGCACAGCTGGGGCGAGGCGGGCGTGAGACGCAGTTGAGCCTCAGCCGGGCGATGATCGCCCTCGGTCAGGCCGTTCTGCCGGTCCTGCATGCTGCGATGAGGGATCTCGACCCTCGCGTGCGTCACCATGCGGCAGCCACGGAACGGCTGCTGCGCGACCCGGATGCCGGATTCGAGTCCGCGATCGAGGAGGCGAAGCGCGTTGCGGCCCTGCAGGACCAGCCAGGAGGAGCGTAGGCAGTGTTGATCGGTGATGTGGCCAGGCGGTCCGGGGTCAGCGCCCGCATGCTCAGGCACTACGACTCGCTCGGCCTGGTGCGGCCGACGGGACGTACCGTGTCCGGGTATCGGGAGTACTCCAACGAGGACATCCGGCGGATCTTCCACGTCGAGAGCCTGCGGTCATTGGGTCTGTCGCTGCGTGAAGTCGCGCGCGCCCTGGACGACCCCGGCTTCAGGCCCTCGGAACTCGTCGACGACCTCATCCGCCAGACGCAGGAACGCATCGCCGTCGAGACGGCGCTGCTCACGCGACTCCGCCGGATCGATGCTGCGGAGCCGGCCGACTGGGAGGACGTTCTTCAGATCGTTGCACTCCTGCATGCGCTGGGCTCGGAGAACGCCGGGAAACGCCAGCGCGCGGCGTTGTCCTCGGTCGAAGAGGTGCCAGTGCCAGTGGAAGCGCTTGTCGAGGCAGTGCTGAGCGAGACGGATCCGAACGCTGCCGGAGCCCTTCGATGGGCTGTGGCGCAATCAGGCGATGGCGCATTGGAACTGTTGGCGCAGGGCCTTGCCTCACCGGTAGCCGAGGTACGGGAACGGGCCGTCCGGTCCATCGCCGAGTTTCCGGACGAGAAGGCGATCGCCCTGCTGCATGGCTCCCTCGCGAGCTCCGACACCGCGGTCCGCAGGCGTGCAGCTCTGGCGCTCGGAGCACGTGGAGTGGCCGATGCGGTCCCGACGCTCATCGACATGATCGTCGAGGGGACGAACGACGTCGATGCAGCCGATGCACTGAGTGCGTTGGCGGGCCGTCCCGCGTTGGCCGAGCAGATCGCCACGGCGCTCGTCGGCCGCCTCCCTCACGGCCCCCTTGCATCGGCCACACGTCGACGGCTGGTGCAGGCATTCGCGGATATCCCGGGAATCACAGCTTCACGTGCCCTCACGGATCTGTCGCATGACGAAGATCCTGCCGTTGCGCTCACCGCGGCGTACATCCTCACGCTGCGCAACGCACGTTGACGGATGTTCCGGATGGTGCTCGGATGCCGGCGGGGCTGACGAGGTCCTCGAGAAAGTTGCGCTGCCTGCACGCCGTCGAATCTCTGTCTCCCGTGACGAATGGAGACGACCGGATTCCTGGATCCGGACAGGCCGTGCACGAGGCCCTGACCAGCCGACATTCCGGCCGACCCGGAAGCCGCGGGGCCCGGGCCCCGCCGGCCGCGGACGCGGAGTGGCTCAGAGGCGTCGTGTCCGGCCGCGTCCGGCTGCGCTAGCGTCGCCCTCCGAACACCGATGGGGAGGTCTCGTGCGCGCTCTCGTGTATCTGGGTCCAGGCTCCGCCGAACTGCAGGACCGGCCCGCCGCGCAACTCGTGAACGGTGATGACGTCGTCGTGGAGATCGTCGGTACGGGGGTCTGCGGAACGGACCGCAAGATCCTGCTCGGGCGGTTCCCGGCCCGGCCGGGCGTGGTGCTCGGGCACGAGTCGGTGGGTGTGGTGCGGGAGACCGGGCCGCAGGTGAGTTCGGTCGGGGTGGGGGACCGGGTGGTGGTCAACCCCACGCTGTACTGCGGCTGGTGCGTTCCGTGCCGCCGGGGAGCGACCAACTTCTGCCGTCACAAGGCCGGGACAGAGGTCGGCGTCGACCGGGACGGTACGTACGCGGAGGCCGTGACCATGCCGGAACGTTTCGTCGAACGGGTTCCCGCCGGACTGCCCTTCCGCAGCGCGGTCCTGATCGAGCCGCTCGCCTGCGTCCTGAGCAACGTCCGGGCCGCGTCCGTCACCTTCGACGACACCGTGGTGGTGCTCGGCGCGGGCCCGATCGGAATGCTGACCGCGCTGGTCGCCGCCCGCCAGGCGCGCCGGGTCACCGTCGCCGAACCGGACGGCTACCGGCTGGAGCGGGCCCGCGAACAGGTCGCGCACGTCGTGGACGTGGCCGGAACGGACCCGGCCGAAGCCGTGGTGAAGGCCTCGGGCGGCGAGCGTCCCTCCGTCGTCTTCGACACCACGGGCACCGGCCTGGAGGCGGCGCTACGGCTGATCGACGACGGCGGACGGGTCGTGGTGATGGGCTTCGACGACACCTACACCGTGCCGCTGCGCCCGCTCCGGCTCACCAACCGGGGCATCCGGCTGATCGGCGCCGGCGACTACCGGGCCGACATCTTCCCGGTCGCCGTGGACCTGGCCGCCGAGCTCGGCGGCCCACAACGCCCCGGCACCGGCACCGCACCGGTCCTGGAACGGCTGGTGACGCACGAGTTCCCGCTCGAACGATACGCAGATGCCTTCACCGCGCTCGGCGGGCTCACCCAGGGAGACGCGGACGACGGCACCGGACGGTCACCGCGCTACGACGCGCTCAAGGTCGTCATCCGCTCGCACTCCGGCCCGGTCGGCCCCGACGGCTGGCCGGTGGAGGCGTGAGCGCGCCGCGGCTCGGGTCGATCGAGTCCGGCGGGACCAAGTTCGTCTGCCTGGTCGGCTCCGCCCCCGACCGGATCGAGGCCGAGATCCGGTTCCCGACCGGCGAACCGGGCCCCACCCTGGCCCGGGCCATCGCCTTCTTCCAGGAGACGGCCGCCGCGACCGGACCGCTGGACGCGATCGGCATCGCCTCCTTCGGGCCACTCGAACTGCGCCCGGGCCATGCCGAGTTCGGCCACCTCGCAGCCACCCCCAAACCCGGCTGGTCCGGAGTGGACGTCGCCGGTCCGGTCGCCGCCGCGCTCGGCGTGCCGGTGGGCATCGACACCGACGTCAACGGAGCGGCCCTCGGCGAGGGCCGCTGGGGCGCGGCGCGCGGCCTGGACACGTACGTCTACCTCACCGTCGGCACCGGCATCGGCGGCGGCGCGGTGATCGGCGGCAAGGTGGTCAGCGGCCTGGTCCACACCGAGATGGGCCACCTCGCGGTGCCCCGGATCGCGGGTGACGCCTTCCCCGGCTCCTGCCCTTTCCACGGCGACTGCTGGGAGGGGCTGGCGGGCGGCGAGGCGATGGGCGCCCGCTGGGGGACCCCGGCCGAGGAACTGACCGGCGAAGCCCTGCGCGAGGCGCTGCGTCTGGAGGCGGCGTACCTGGCCGCGGGGCTGCGCAACATCGTCTACACGACCGCGCCCCAGCGGATCGTGATCGGCGGCGGAGTCGCGGAACTCCCCGGTCTGTTCCCGCTGCTCCGCGCCGAACTGGCCGCGGCCCTGGCCGGATACCCCGGGCTGCCCGAGCACGCGGCCGAGGACTTCGTGGTCCCGGCACGGCTCGGCCGCCTCGCCGGACCGGCGGGCGGACTGGTCCTGGCGGCCCGGGCGGCCGCCTCAGCGCGGCAGCGGCCGTGGTCCGGCGCTGGGCCATCGGGGGGAACGGACGCATGAGGACAGCCCCGGGCCGGGCAGGCTGGCCGGTGTGACGCGCCCCGGTCCGGTGGGCCTCCTCGACCCGGCCACCCACGCCTGGCTGACCCGGCACGCCCTGCCCGGCGCCCGGCTGCACGAGGTGGACCCGCTGCCCGGCGGGTTCACCAACGACATGGCCCTGCTCACGGCCCAGCCCGCCGACGCGCCGGGCGCGGAGCGCTACGTACTGCGCCGCTACCGGCCCAGCGGCAGCCGGGTCCCGCGCAACACCTGTGCGGTGGAGATCGCCGTCCTGGGCCGGGCGGCGGCCCGTACCGTCCCGGTGACCGCGGTGGTCGCGGCCGATCCGCACGGCCGGGCCACCGGCCGCCCCACCCTGCTCTACCGGTTCGTGGACGGAACCCCGCTCAGCGAGGTGCTCGCGGACGGCCCGGTGAGCGGCGAAGCGCGGGCCCTGGGCCGGGCCGTCGGCGCGGTGCTGGCGCGGATCGGCCGGGTCAGACTGCCCCGCCCGGGCGTCTTCGGCGACTCTTCGCTGGTCCCGGCCCCGGACGGGGCGGCCCCGCTGGGTGACCTGCCCGGCTTCGTCGACCGCTGTCTGGCCACCGCGGCCGTGGACGGGCCGCTGAGCGGGACGGATGCGGCCGTACTGCGTGCCCTGGCCCGCCGGGGGCCCCGGGCACTCGCCGCCGTGGCGGGTGAACGCAGCCTGGTGCACTGCGACTTCAACCCGAAGAACGTCCTGGTCCAACGGCGCGCCGGCCAGTGGGCGGTGGCCGCCGTGCTCGACTGGGAGCTCGCCTTCAGCGGTTCCCCGCTCTTCGACGTCGGGAACATGCTGCGCTTCGCCCACGAGTACCCGCCGGCGTTCACCGTGGGCTTCGTCGAGGGCTTCCTGGGCGGGAACGGCCGGCTGCCCGGCGACTGGCTGCGGCTCAGCCGGACGCTGGACCTCTTCGCCCTCGCGGACATCCTCACCGCACCGCCCGACCCGGCCTACTTCGCCCGCGCCCGCGCAGTGCTGTGCCGGTCCGCCGCCGAGCGGTACTGACCGCGGCCGGAGGAGCGTGCGCCACCGATCGGCCCACCTTTCTCATCCCTCCCGTGCGCCGCTCCATTCCCAGGAGACAACTGGTGCCCGTGCTGATCGCGGAAGCCCTGGCAATAAAGTGTCGGGTAAATGGCGAAGAAGTGACACGGGGCCTTCTTTTCAACATCGGGAATGCCGGTTAGTCTGCCCGGACGGGAGCGAAAATCCTTGATCGAGGGAGAATTCCGCCGTGGAGAACGGAAGTCCGGAAAATGTCCTGAAGACACTCACGCCGACCGTTCGCTGCAACGGGACGCCGCCCACGCCCGCCCTGCGCGAAGGGCCGTACTACAAGCCCGACACCCCCTGCAGGACCAGCTTCCGGGGCGATGTGGCAGGAGGCGTTCCGATGCTGCTGCACGGCGTCGTGCGCACCCCCGAGGGCAAGCCAGTCGGCGGCACCCTGCTCGACTTCTGGCAGGTCGGGGACACCGGGGTCTACGACGACGACGGTTTTCGGCTGCGCGGCCACCAGTTCGCGGACGCCGAGGGGAGGTGGCGGCTGGAGACGGTGCTGCCCGCCGTGTACCCGGGGCGGACGCGGCACGTGCACGTGAAGGTGCAGCCGCCCGGCGGAGCCGTGCTGACCACGATGCTGTATTTCCCCGGCGAACGCCGTAACCACCTTGACAAGTATTTCCGGCCAGAGTGTCTGATGGATGTGCGGGAGACGTCCGAGGGGTGGGACGCCGCGTTCGCCTTCGTTCTGGACGTGTGAAATCCGGCTGCAAAATCCCGTGGGGAGCCTTTTCTTCCGCTGCCCGGAGATATCGATATCATCCGTCCGTCGTGTCCGCGGGACGGAAGTCGACAGGAGACACATGGCCGACCTCATGCGCGCCCAGCGCGATACGCAGAGCGATGCCCTGAGCTACGCGCAAAACCATCTGTACTACCCGGTCAGCGCGTACGAGATGGACCACGGCGAAGGCGTCCACCTGTACGACACCGACGGCAACGAGTACCTGGACTGCGCCTCCGGCACCTTCAACCTGAGCCTCGGCTACGGGCACCCCGAAGTGGTCAAGGCCATGCGCGATCAGGCCGAACGGCTGGTGCACACCACCTCGACCTTCCAGACCGCCCCCGTCAACGACCTGGTCCGGCGGCTGGTCGAGGTCACCCCGCCGAACCTGACCAAGGTGCACCTCAAGGTGTCGGGCGGCTCCACCGCCAACGAGGGCGCGGTCAAGATGGCGCAACTCGCCACCGGCCGCCGTGACGTCATCACCCTGTTCCGCAGCCACCACGGCCAGACCATGATGACGACGACCATGTCGGGCGAGTCCTTCCGCAAGGCCCCCTTCCCGCACCTGATGCCCGGCGTGCTCCAGGTCCCCGACCCTTACTGCCTGCGGTGCTTCTACCGGCAGGCGGGCCCTGACAGCTGCGGCATGCTCTGCGTCGAGCGCATCAACGACTTCCTCGACCACGCCAGTTCCGGCAGCGTCGCCTGTGTGGTCGTCGAACCGATCTCCGGCAGCGGTGGCAACATCGTGCCCCCCGACGGCTACCTGCCGGCGCTGCGCGCCTTGTGCGACGAACGGGGCATCGTCCTCGTCTTCGACGAGATCCAGACCGGCATCGGCCGGATCGGCCGGATGTTCGCCGCCGAGCACTACGGGGTCCGGCCCGACATCCTGACCACCGCCAAGGGCCTCGGCGGCTCCGGCGCCCAGATCGCGGCCATCGTCGCCGACGAACGGATGTCCGGGCTCAGCAGCGACCACCACTCCTTCACCTACGGCGGCAACGTCCTCGCCGCTGCCGCCGCGGCCACCACCCTCGAGGTGATCGGCCGCCCCGGCTTCCTGGAGAACGTCCGGGAGGTCGGCGCCCACATCATGGAACGGCTGCGCGCACTGGCGGCCTTGCACCCCGCCATCGTCGATGTACGAGGCCTCGGCCTGATGATCGGGATCGAGATCGGCGATGACGCGGGCCGCCCGCACAGCGAAAGGACCCAGGCCCTGGCCCGGCGCGGCATGGACCACGGCCTGATCCTGCGCACCTCCCGCTACGGCCGGGGCAACGTGATCAAGATCCGCCCGCCGCTGATCCTCACCCGCACCGAGGCCGATCTGCTCTGCGACCGGCTCGAAGCCCTCTTCGCCGCCGAGGCCGCCGCATGACCGGCGCCGAGTACGACGCCCGCCCGCCCGCCGCGGCCGTGCGGCAGTACGTGACCGGCCTCGCCGGCGCCGTCCGCGAGGCCGTGCTGGCCGCGCAACACCGAGCAGGCAGCCGCCTGGTCCGGGGCCACTCGCCGGGCGGGGACGCCCAGTTCGGCCTTGACGAGGTCGCGGAGGCGGCCGTCTGGAAGTACGTCGTCGGCCACGACCTGCCCGTCGCCGTCTACTCCGAGGACCGCGGCCTGCAGTACCACGGCACGGACCCGGCCCACCTGCTGGTCGTCGATCCCATCGACGGCACCCGGCCCGCCGTCGCGGGCCTGGAGTCGGCCACCGTCTCGGTCGCCGTCGCCCGCATGTCGCAGCGCCCGCGCATCGCCGACGTCGAGCACGCGCTGCTGATGGAACTGCGCACGGGCGCCTACCTCTACGGGGACCTGGCGACGCCCGGCATCACCGCGCACGGCTACGACCACCCCGTCCCGGCGCTGACCCGTACCACCGACCCCGCGCGGATGTTCTGGTCGCTGGAGTTCAACGGCCACCCGGCCCGCCTGATGACCGAGGCGTACGGCCACCTCATCGACCGCTCGGCCAACACCGGCGGGGTCTTCGTCTTCAACAGCGCCACCTGGTCCATCTCCCGGCTGCTCACCGGCCAGCTCGACGCCTACGTGGACATCGGCAACCGGCTGCTGCGCGACGACCCGGCACTGCTGCCCGAGTTCGAACGCGTCGGCAACGGCCGGGTGCTGCACCTGTTCCCGTATGACATCGCGGCGGCCGTCTTCCTCGCCGAGCGGGCCGGCGCGGTCATCACCGACGGCTACGGACAGCCCCTCGGCGACACCGTCCTGACCGACCTGAGCATCACCAACCAGCGGTCCTGCGTGGCCGCAGCCACCCCCGAACTCCACCGGGCCCTGCTGTCGGCCGTCCGTTGGAAGGAGTGACGCCCATGCGCCCCCGGAACACCCAGCCCGCCGGAGCGGCCCGCACCGCCACCGCCGACGACAGCGAGTTCGGGGTGCTGCTCGACCGGCTCTCCGACAAGGCCACCGCGGACTACTACAACCCGTTCACCACCTTCGACTGGCCGGCCACGATCCCCGCCGACGGGCTCTGGATGTCCCCCGAACTGCTCTCCGTCCACGGCACCGAGCTGATGGACGAACTGAGCCACGCCCAGCTCCGGGCCCTGAGCCGGTGGGAGAGCGTCAACTTCTACAGCCTCAACGTGCACGGTATCCGCGAACTGCTCATCGAGGTCACCCGGCGCATCCACACGCCCGGCTTCGAGCTCCCCTCCGAGTTCTTCCACCACTTCATCGGTGAGGAGAACGACCACATGTGGTTCTTCGCCACCTTCTGCCTCAAGTACGCCGGCAAGATCTATCCCGACAAGTCGGTGAAGCTGCCCGAGGCCCCGCGCGACCCGGACATCGAGAACTTCCTGGTCTTCGCCCGGATCCTGATCTTCGAGCAGATCGTCGACCACTACAACGTCCAGCTGGCCGCCGACCGCCGACTGCACCCGACCATTCGGCACATCAACCGGCTGCACCACCAGGACGAGTCCCGCCACATCGCCTTCGGCCGCCGCCTGGTGCAGCTGCTGTGGGAGCGGCTCCTCGACAGCGGCCTGGACGAGGCGGTCCGGCACGAACTGCGCGACTACCTCGGCCGCTACCTCACCACCAGCATCGAGTCCTTCTACAACCCCGCCGTCTACCGCGACGCGGGCCTCCCGGACGGCTTCGCGCTGCGCGGACGGCTGCTCGCCCACCCCGCCCGGCAGGCCGCCCACGCCAAGGTCCTGCACAAGACCACCGACTTCCTCCACCGGATCGGGGTGTTCGATGCCCGTCACTGACCCCACGGCCACCGGGGACCCCACGGCCACCGGGACCACCTGGTCGGTCCGGGACGGACTGGCCACCCTCGACGAACCCGCCGTCCTGCTGAGGGACGCACTCGACGCCCTGTTCACCCGCTGGGGCACCGACGCCGGAGCCCGGCAGCAGAGCTACCCGCCGCTGCTGCGGGCCGAAGAGCTGCGGTCCCTCGACTACTTCCGCAACTTCCCGCACCTGGGCAGCCCGGTCACCCGCATCCGCCCCGACCGGCTGGCCGCCCTCGCCGCGGCTCCGCCCGGGACCACCGCACTGCCCGCGTCCGAGCTGGCCGACGCCACCCACCTGCTGCCCTCCGCGGCCTGCTACGGCTGCTTCCTGCACCTCACCGGCACCAGCGCCGACACTCCCGTCCTGATCACCACCGTCGCGCAGTGCTTCCGCAACGAGGACCGCCACGAAGGGCTGCGCAGGCTCTGGGGGTTCACCATGCGGGAGATCGTGTGCGTCGGCTCCGCCGAAGCCGTACGGGCCCACCTCGACCGCCACCAGGAGCGGATCGCCGCCTTCGGGGCGGCCCTCGGCCTCACCCTGGACCGGCAGCCCGCCACCGACCCGTTCTTCGAGAAGGACGGCGCCCGCACCGTCATGCAGCTGCTTGCCCCCGTCAAGGACGAGTACCTGCACACCGACGGCACCGCCGTCGCCTCCACCAACAACCACCGCAACTTCTTCGGCGAGCGCCGCGCCATTCGCCACGCGGGCCGTTCGGCCTTCACCGGCTGCGTGGCATTCGGCCTGGAACGCTGGGTGCACGCCCTGGGCGACGTATTCGAAGGGGACCTGGCCGCCGCGCACCGCGCGGTACGGCAGGCGGGAGACCGCTCGTGACCCGGCTGGCCAGCCGGCTCGGGCTCGGACTGCCGCTGCTCCAAGCCGGGATGGGCGCCGTCGCCGGCCCCGCTCTGTGCGCCGAGGTGTCCCGGGCCGGAGCGGGCGGCACCCTCGCGCTGTACAAGGAACCGCCCGCGCGGGCCGCCCGGCTGGTCCGCGAGGTGGCGGCCGCCACCGGCCGCCCGTTCGGCGTGAACGTGGTCCCCGAGGTCACCGGCCCGGCCGGTTGCCTGGACCAGCTCCGGGCCGTCCTGCCCGAACTGCCCCCGGGCGGCTTCGTCACCTCCTTCGGGCTGCCCGATGCCGACGCGGCCCGGGCCGTGCGGACCGCCGGACACCCCCTGGTGGTCCAGGTCGGCACCCTCGCGGACGCCGACACCGCCCTCGGGCAGGGCGCGGCCGTCCTGGTCCTCCAGGGCACCGAAGCCGGCGGCCACCTGCTCGGCCGGCTGCCCGCGGACCTCCTGCTGGCCGCCGTCCGGGCCCGCCACCCGTACGCGGTCCTGGCCGTCGCGGGCGGGATCGCCACCGGGAGGGACCTCGCGGACGCCGTGGCACGCGGCGCGGACGGGGCCATGGCCGGAACCCTGTTCATCCCGGCCGCAGAATCCACCGCACACCCGGAGTTCAAACGGCGGGTGGTCGAGGCCGTGGCCGACGACACCCTCATCACCTCCCTCTTCGACATCGGCTGGCCGCACCGCCCGCACCGCGTCCTGCGCAACTCCCTCACCACCGCCGAGGACCGCGCCCCGGCCACCTTCATCGCCACCACCCGGGTGGACGGCCGGGAGTACGCGGTACCGCGCTACAGCGCGGCGGCTCCGGGCGAGGCCACCACCGGCCGCATCGAGGAGATGGCCATGTACTGCGGCCGGTCCTGCACCCGCGTCACCGCCCTGCACCCGGCCGCCGTCACCGTCGCCCGCCTCCGCCGGGAGTACGAGAGCGCGCGCCGGCTCCCGGCGGACTCCCAACAGCTGCACAGGATCCCGGAGAGGTGACCATGGACGACGTGATGAAGCCGGTCGTGGACTGGCTGCGCGAACGCAACCCCACCGTCGAAGAGATCCCGGAGGACCTCGACCTGATCGAGAACCGGCTGATCGACTCGCTCGGCTTCATGGAGTTCATCCTGCTGCTGGAGGACCTGATCGGCCGGGAACTGCAGCTCGACCACATCGACGTGAACCAGTTCCGCACCCTTCGGTCCCTCACGGACCACTTCCTGAAGGGGTGAACCGCCCATGGAGCAGGCCCCGCCCCCGCCCGGACCCGGCCGGGTCACCTCCCTGCACCTTGCCGCGCGCGTCGGCGAGCCCACCTTCCGCGTCGCACGGGCCCGCGCGGTGACCGGCCGCGGGCTGGCGGGGGACCGCAACTACTGGGCGGGCGAGGGCCCCCGGCCGCGGCGCCGGGGCACCGGCCGGGCGTCCGGGGTCTGCGACGTCACCCTCATAGAGGCCGAAGCCCTCGAGGCCCTGGCCTGCGAACACGGCATCACGCTCACCCCTGCCGAATGCCGACGCAACCTCGTCTGCCGCGACATCCGGCTCAACCCGCTGGTGGACCAGGAGTTCCAGGTCGGCGCGGTGATCCTGCGCGGCCTCAAACTCAGCGAACCCTGCGCCCGCCTCGAACAGCTCGTCCGCCCCGGCCTGATCCGCGGCCTGCTGCACCGTGGCGGGCTGCGGGCCGAGGTGGTCCGCGGCGGGACGATCCGAGTGGGCGACCGGATCCTCCCGCTGCCGCACGACGCGCGGCAGCTCGTGCCCCCCGCTGCGCCCGACCTTCCCTGAGGGCGGCAGAGGTGCCCGCCACGACGTGCCCGGACACCGACCCGCCGTCACCGATTCGAGGTCTCCGTATGTCCGTATCCCGGCCGACGCCAGACCGTCACCACGCCCGCGACCCAGTGGCGCATTCGCCGACGGCAGGCGGCTGAGAACGGCTACTTGTCCGCACCGGCGGGCCCGGTGAATCGTGGGAGAGCCCGCAGACCAGCGCATACCTGGCCGGGATCGGGCCGCAAGCGTCCATGTCCGCGGGTCGGGACGGTTCGCCCGCGCGCCGCGCGGAACGCGGGCTGTCCGGCCCGTGGCCCTGCAGGCAGGAAGACAGCATGGCGATCGAAGGCGCCGCCCCCGGGCGGCAGAGCGGCAAGGCACCGGAGTTCGGCGCGGACGCTCCGTCAGCCAAGGCCGTGGAACGCGCGGAACGGGCGGGCGAGGAGCTCGCCGCGGCGGGGGCGGCCGTCTCCGTCCGCCTGCTGGGGTGGGGCTTCGCCCTCCGCCTCGACCAGCGGGCCGCCGACGGCCTCGCGCCCCCCGACGGCACGGGGCCCGTCAGCGGCTTCCGCGGCCTGGTGGAGGAAGTGCTCGCCGGCTCCCTGCCCGCGGCCCTTGCCGAAGCCGTTGGCGCGGGGCTGGCCGGACGCGCGGAACAGATCCGGTCGGCTGCCCGGGGCGCCGGGTGCGAGCTGCTCTCGCCGTGGGCCGCGCCCACTCTCCTCGCCCCCGTGGCCCTCGACGCGCCGCCGCGCGAGACCGGCCTGTGGTTCAGCGTGTTCGAACCGGGCGCGGGCTGGGGAGCCGACGTGCAGTTCACGGCGCGCTACGCCTCCGAGGCACCCGCCCTGGCCGTCTTCCGCGATGACCTGTACTGCGTCTACCAGGGCCGGGGCGATGACCCCGACCTGTGGTGGACCGCGCACCGCGCGGACGGCAGCTGGTCCGAGGACCAGCCGTTCCCCGGTCACCACACCCTGGGCAGCCCGGCCCTGGCCGTGTTCCAGGACCGGCTGTACTGCGCGCACCGCGGCGGCTCGGGCGACTGGGGCATGGCGCTGACCTCGTACGACGGTGGCACCTGGAGGCCGGACCGGCCGGTCCCGAACGCCGAGAGCGTCTACGGGCCGGCGCTGGCCGTCTTCCGTGACGCGCTCCACCTCGCCTACGCCGACGCCGCCCAGCGGATCATGGTCACCACCAGCCGGGACGGCCGCAGCTGGACAACCCCCGAACCCGTCCCCGGCTGCGCCACCACGAGGTCCCCGGCGCTCGCCGTGTACGACGGCTCCTTGCACCTGCTGTACGGCAACCCCAAGGACGGCGCGATCCACTGGACCCGGCTGCGCGGCACCACCTGGACCTCCGAGGGCGCGCTGCCCGGGCACCGTACCCGGAGCAACATCGGCCTGGCCGTCTTCGACGGCAAGCTGATGTGCGTCCACCGCGACCCCGCCCGCCAGCAGCTCTGGTGGTCCGCCTTCGACGGCGCAGGGTGGAGTACGGACACCGAGATGCCGGGGCACAGCAGCAAGTACGGTGCTGCGCTGGCTGTGCACCGGGCCCGGACCGGCACCCGCGACCAACTCCTGTGCGTCCACCGGGGCCACGCCCAGCGCTTCGTCACAGCGACCGGCGAGGTGCTGACCGACGAGGACCCGGCAGGTCTGCACGAACTCGACGATCCGGCCTCCGCCGACTGAGGCCGGTGCCTGGGCGACGGGGCGGCCGGGCACGCTTAAGGGCAGATCAACTGAACCTTAAGGGTGCCTGTGGTCTCCTCGCCCTGCGTCGGTCCAGCCGGTCGGCGTGAGCGCCGCACATCTATCGACCCCATCGACATGGGGGTTGTGACCTGCTTCTTTGGCGTAGGCCATGATCCACGAGCCCGGCGGTATGCCCCCACGCAGCGCCCCGAACCTCCTCACCGCTCGATTTATCAGGCAGCGACAGGAATGAACTCGCCTGGGACCTCGCCCCGTATGCAGGACGTGGGGTGGGACAGCGTCCATCGGATCGAGGAGTGCCAATGTCCAGGAAACGGACTATGAGTCTCAAGAAGAAGCTCGTGCTCTCTGTCGTCGCGGGAACCTTCGCGACCGGAGGGATCGTCGCCACGATGGCGACCGGCAATGCCGCCGTCCCCGACGTCGTGTGCCAGGGGTCGACGGTGACGTTGTCGGGTGAGGGGGGTGCGCCGGCGGCGAGCAGTGGGACGTTTCCGGTGGGGACGAAGGTGAAGGTGACCAATCTGGACAACGGCAAGGCGACGACGGTGACGGTGAACGGGCCGTCTGGGAGTTGTGTCCTGCTGAACAATGCGGCTTTCGACACGGTGCGGGAGCCGGGCAAGAATCTGATCCGGCGCGCGCGTATCGAACGCGTGAGCTAAGCGGCCAGAGCGAATTCGAGGCCACCGAAGCCACGGCGGGGGCACGGGGCACCCCGTCCCCGCCGTGCTTCGGTTCCCTCCGAGCTTCGTCCCAGGCTGGGGTTGTGGGCGAGCCAACCCCCGTGCGCACGCCGAGAACTCTACAATTCGTCATGTGCCTGACAGCAGTGGCACTGCACCACTCCGACGAACGGCACCGCACCTCGAAGGGGGCGATCAGCACATGACCAAGCCTGAGAGCGCGGGACACGACTACGACGTCGTCATCAGCGGAGCCAGCCTCGCCGGCAGCGCCGCGGCGATCCTGCTGGCTCGACGCGGTGCCCGCGTCGCACTGCTGGAGCGCCGCTCGGACCCTGAGGCGTACAAGGTGCTGTGCACGCACTCCATCACGGCCAACGCTTACCCGGTGCTGGACGAACTCGGGCTCGTGCCCGCTCTGGAGAAGGCGGGAGCCGTCCGCAACGAGGCCCGCTGGTACACCCGTTGGGGGTGGATCGAGCCGAGGGCCGCGCCGGCGGGCCCCGAGCTGCCGTACGCGTACAACATCCGTCGCAGCATCCTCGACCCGTTGATCAGGTCCCGTGCGGCGCAGACTCCTGGCGTCGATCTGCTCCTCGGTCACCATGTGACCGGGCTGGTCCGGGAAGCCGGGCGAACGGTAGGGGTGCGCGCGTCGACCCCAGAGGGCGAGCGTGAGATCCGGGCCCGCCTGGTGGTCGGCGCCGATGGCAAGGACTCGGCCGTGGCGAAGTTCGCCGGGGTCCCTGCCACGCAGTACGAGAACGCGCGGTTCGGCTACCTCGCGCACTTCCGCAACCTTCCGCTGCGCGGCGGCATAGGTCAAACCTGGTTCCTCGACCCCGACATGGCGTACGCGTTCCCGAACGACGACGGGGTGACGGTCCTCGCGGTGCTCCCGGACAAGAAGCGGCTGCCCGCCTTCCGGGAAGACCTGGAGGGCAGCTTCTTCGAGTTCGTCCGAGCGCTCCCCGAGGCGCCGCCCATCGACTCCGCCGAGCGCATCACGAAGATCATCGGATCGGTCAACTACCCGCTTCACAGCCGCAAGCCGACCGCACCGGGCGTCGCGCTCATCGGCGACGCCGCCCTGACCGGCGATCCCCTGTGGGGAGTGGGATGCGGGTGGGCTCTGCAGTCCGCGCAATGGCTGGCAGAGGCGGTCGCCTCGGCCGCAACCGGTCGGGGCGACCTCGACAGGTCGCTCGTGGCGTACGCACGCACACACCGGCGCCGGCTGAGCGGTCACCAGCGCCTGGCTGCCGACTTCGCCACGGCCCGCCCGTTCAATCCGGTGGAGCGGCTGGTGTTCTCGGCGGCGGCGCGCGATGAATCGGTGGCGCGGCACATGCACCTGTTCGCATCCCGCCTGATCGGTCCGCTGCGCTTCCTGAACCCCTTGGCGCTGGCCAAGGCTTCGGCCGTCAACATCAAGCACCGCGCGGCGGCTGCGCCACCCACGCACCCGTCACACACAGGGTCATGACCGGCCGGCCTCCAGGCGCCCGAGCGGCAGCAGGTACTGGATCGGCTCGTCGAGATCGTCCAGGCCCAGCAGCTCATGCGCCAGGTCGTCGTGCAGGCCACCCAGCGGAATCGTGGCCAGCCCGAACGCGCCGGCCGTGAGCTGGAGGGTCTGGGCCAGGTGCCCGGCCTCCAGCAGGCCAAGCCGCAGCGCCCGCAGCCCGTAGCGGCGGCGCAGCAGCCCGAGGTCCAGGTGGATCGCCAGCACGGCCGGTGCCTCGTCGATCCCGACGGAGTCCGGGTCCTCGGCCGGGCGCGAGAGGTACGAGGACAACGCCTTGAGCCCGTCGAGGTCCGGCGCGGGCCCGAGGGCGACCAGCGACCGCCGCTCCGGCATGCAGTGGTAGGTGCCGGGGGCCAGTCCCGCCACGGAGAGGGCCAGCAGCCGTACCCGGACGCTGTAGAGGGCGCCCGCGCTCGGGTACGGGCGGTGGTGCACGGTGCGCTCCGTGCCGTCGGCCAGAGCCTGCCGGGTCACATGGCTCGGCGCGTGCGCGTGCCACAGCACCCCGCCCAGCTCCTCCGCGGTGAGCGGCCCACGCAGCGCCCCGCGCGCCGAGCTGCGGCGGCGCAGCGCCTCGGCGAGGGACAGCTCCGGCAACGAGGCTGCGGGGAGCGGGCGTTCGGCCTCGGGCCGGTACTCGGACGGTATGCCGGGCCGCGCGATGCTCCGTACGGCGGTGTCCTGTGCCCGACCGATCTGGAACTTGCTCTGCTCCAGGTACCGGTAGTCGGCCGCGCGCGGGCCGGCGCCGAAGAAGCCGTCCTCGTCCCCCGTCTCCAGCAGGGCGCGGCCCGCGAGCCGGCAGACGGCCCGCTCTTCGTCGGGGGTGACCCCCAACCGGTTGAACAGCATGTGGAGCTGTGAGGCCCAGACCCACAGCCGGCGGTGCATCCGCACCGGCGCGTCCGGCCGGTCCGCGGCGGGTGCGGCGGTACGCAGCCGGGCGTCGGCCGCTCGTACCTGCCGGGTCCACTCCGCGAGCCAGGGATCGGCGGAGCCGTCGTCCAGCCCGGCGCGCACTGCCCGAGCCCGCCGCGCCAGGTTCGTACGCTGGGCTGCGAACACCGTGTTGACCCGGGTGTGGACGGCGGCTCCGGGCAGCGGCCGCACCTCGGCGGCCCAGCGCCAGGAGGCGGCGTGCCGACGCAGCCAGCCCGCCGAGGCCAGTTCGTCCAGGCCCAGGGCGTACGCCGTGGCGTGGGCGAGGTCCAGGGCGAGCCGCAGCCGGTCGGCCCGCCCGGGCACGGCGCGCAGGGCGGCGACGGTCGCTCGCGTCGAGTGCACGAACACCTCCTCGGCCACCGGGAGCGCGGCCGGGCCACCGTAGCGGTCGGTCTCGGGCTCGTACGGCACCGCGCGCACCTCCCCGTGCCAACCGGTCCAGGGGCCGGTGACGGGGGTGGTGCAGCCGGCCAGCAGGGCCAGTTCCGCGGCGAGTTCGGCCGCGTCTTCGGCCGCTTCTTCAGGGGAAGCTGCGCAGCGGAACCTGATCCGGAGGTGGGGTCCGCCCTCGTTGTACCGGATGAAGAACCAGGCGCCGCCGATCGGGCCGTACCGGCCATCCATCAGCGGGGCGAGCGCCCCGGTGACGAAGGCATCGGTGTCCGCTCCGTCGGTGTGCAGGGTCAGGTGCAGGCTCTGCCAGCCTCCCGCCGGAGCCGGTGCGAGGGCTGCTGTCGTAGCGGCGGGCGCTCCCGCGCTCACAGGGGTCGCGTACGAGCGTTCGGTCATCGGATCGTCCTCACGGGAACGGGTGCGGGTACAGGGGGAGTTCGTCGTGGCGCAGTGGACGGGTGGTGCGTCCCAGCCGGTGGGGCACCTCCAGCAGCCGGGGCAGCCCGAGGGTGCGGCGGTTGACATGGCCGAACGTCATCGGGAGGGTGCCGGGTACGATCACCTTGGCGCAGTGCAGCCCCAGCCGGTCCCGGATCCCGGGCTCGTCCTGCGTCACGACGACCACCTCCAGCCCCTCGGCGGCCAGCCGCGCGACCGTCTCCGTCAGCAGCTGCGTCAGGTCGGCCACGGGCGTCGGAGCGCCCGGCCACCGTTCCTGCCAGGGGACCTCCCGGATGTCGGCGAACAGGAATTCCAGCCGGGGCTGTGCCTCCGGCAGGGTGTTGAGGCCCACGTGGTCGTCGAGGTCGACCACCAGCTCGGGCCGCCGGAGCATGGGGCGAAGCCGCTCCGGGTCGCGCGGCCCGCCCGGTCCGGCCGGCCGGTGCACGGCGTCCTGGACGTTGGTGACGACCTCCGCCACCGCCGAGCGGATCGCGGCCCGCGGATCGTGGTGGGCTCCGGCGGCCAGGAAGGCGCGGGGAGCGTCGGGGTGGCTCCCCTCGTAGCGGCAGAGCGAGACCACCGCCGGGATGCCGAGGTCGTTGGTGGCGTCCTGCAGGCTCAGCCGGTACCCCATCAGTGCGGCGCGCGAGGCCAGGGCGGTCACCAGCGGGTCGTCGGCGGGCAATGCAATGCCGGGCAGCGGCGTGCGCGCGTACCAGGCCATCAGGAAGGCGTCCCGTTCCGCCACCTCGAACAGCCCGTAGAGCGCGGCTTCCTGGGGACTGTTCCCGAGTCCGCAGCCGTTCGAGGACTCGTAGACCACCCGTGCCCGGCCGGGGTCCTGCGCGAGGTCCCAGTACGCCACGTGCTCGGGCACCGCCCGGACCCGGCCCTCGGTGAGCGACCAGCCGTACACCCAGTCCAGCTCCAGGTCCGCGTCGTACGGGACGCTCCGGGTGGCAGGGTGCCCTCGGTGGGCCGGGTCGGGCAGACCGAGCCGGGCGGGGTCCACGGCAGCCTCGGGGCCCAGCTCGGCGAAGGACGTACGCAGGACGGTACGGCGGCCCAGCGGGCGCATGCCGGCCAGCCGCTCCACGGCCTCGAACAGCGCCACCCGCTCGCTGGAGCGGAAATCGGCGGAGCGCCCGTAGCCGCCGTCGTCGAGCAGACGGCCGTCCGTCACCCAGGCGGTGGTGAGGGCGAAGGCGGAGTCCTCGGTGCGGAACAGGCGGCGCACCGGGCCGAACCGCTCGTCGTGCAGCTCGGCCCGCAACCGGTCCGCTCCCGTACGGTCGTTGGGGCCGCGCAGCACTGCGGGGTCGGGCAGCGGCTGCGGTGTGTCCGGGAACCCGGCCGCGGTGGGGGAGTCGGCCGGCAGCGGGCGGCACACCGGGCAGCCGCCGACCGGGCGGACGTGATGGGTGGACCAGGTGGCCCGGTGCCCCTGGACGATGTGGACGGTGGGCGGCGGCGTCCCGGCATCCGCGGCGGGCCCGGGCTCCAGAAGGGCGGCGGCGAGCAGCAGGGCCGCCTCCGCCATGGCCGGGGTGCCGGTGCCGCCGAGCGCCAGCCGGGGGCTCTGCCAGGGCACCCTGCCGCCCGCTGTGGCCAGTCGCCGGTACTCGACACACGACAGGCACGCCCGCGCCGCGGGCTCCAGCACCGGGCCGATCACGGTCAGCGCACCGTCCTCGCGCACCGGCACCAGGCGCACGGGATGGGCCATCGCGTGGCGGCTGAGCCGCTCCGCCAGCTCCAGCGTCCAGGAGGTGAGGTGGACGATGGCGGCGCCGCCGGTGGTCTTCAGCGCCGCGGCCGGACCCAGGACGGGTACGGCGCCGGCGACGGTGGCCACCGCCTTCGCGTCGGCAGCCGTCGCGTTCGTCGTGATCCCCCTCATCGTGCTCCTCCCCACCCGGCCAGAATGGTGAATCCGCATGCGTGCAGGGCAGCCAGGACCGGCCCGGCGGATCCGGCCGCCCCGCTGCCGGCAAGGTCCGCCCCACCCGGCTGCCAGGGATCCGGGCGCAGTCCGGTCAGCCGTGTCAGCGCCGCGCACAGGTCCGGCTCCCGTCGTGCGATCCCAGCCAGCCAGCGGTCGGTCCATCCCTCGTCCGTCCAGGCCGCCGGCTCGACTTCCGCAACGGCGAGCGGTGCCTCGGCCCCGCTGAACGCGGTGTGCACGGCCCCGGCCGGGCCGTGCTCGGCGGCCATGGCCCGGGTCACCCCGCCGAGCGCGGCCAGGGCCGCAGCGTCGGCAGGGGTCGCCTCCACCGCACGGGCGGCCACTCCGGCGGTCCCGGCCCGGCCGGCGGGGTCCCGTACCACGGCCAAGTAGGCCTGCTCCGCGGGGAACCGGTGAACCGTCAGCTCCATCGGAAGCCCCAGATGCCGGGTCAGCACGGTCCACCAGTGCCGGGCCTGCGGATGCTCGCGCCATTCCTCCTCGCTCAGAGCGCGGTCGGGGCAGGAGGAACCCGCGGCGGCGAGCGCGGCCCGGCGCAGGGCCCGTCCCAGGGCGTGCCCGGGTCCGGCGCCGACCGCCACCGGGCCCGGCATCCCTTCGCCCAGGTGCAGTTCAGCCGCACGGCATGCTGCGGAGAGCCGGGCCAGGTCCGTCCGGGGAGCCCCGGCCACCAGAGGCCCGGCCACCGAGTTGCAGGCCGCGAGCGCGGCGGGCAACTGGGGCAGATCGCCCGGCCGCGGTGCGTCGAGCACGCCCAGGTACGGGTCGCCCAGTGCCCCGACACCTCGCAGTGCGTCGGCCAGGTTGGCGACAGGGGCGGGGGAGAGAGTGGCGGGGTCGGCCGGCCCGGTGACCCAAGGACGGTAGGACGCGTGGGGCGGCCAGGCCAGGGCAACCAGTACGGCGGGACGGTCCGGAAGCAGCTGCGGGTCCTCCTCCCGCCCTGCCGGATCGGGCAGACCGGCTGCGGCACACAGCAGCCGCTGCCCTGCGGCACCGGCCAGCAGGGCCGTCAGCGCAGCCGGTGCCCCGGTTGTCGCCCCGGCGGGCGCGGAGCCGGTGTCCGAGGAGCCGGTGCCGGGGTGCAGGCGTGCGGCGATCGACTCGGCGTCCGCACGCGCCCGTTCCGGCTCGGCCGGTGCTGTGACGAAGCCGCCGTCGGCGGTACGGGCCACGGCCACGGCCACCGGCGGAGTGCCCGCGACCGCCACCACGCGGTCGGCCGGCAGGCCCGTGTCGCGGTACACCTCCGGCGGGGTCCCCGCGCGGTCCAGGACGCTGATCAGCGCCGCGGCGAGCGGCTCGTCGGGATCGGCCGCTGCGACCACGGGCCGTGCAGCGGCCAGGGCGGCGGCCGCGAGCCCGGGCCGCTGCACGCAGGCCCCCAGCCAGGCGGCCGGTTCGGCCGCTCCTGCCGGATACTCGGCGAGCAGATCGTTTGCGTGCAGCTGCTCGGTCAGCGCGGCCAGCGCGGCCTCGACCCGGGGATCGGCCGGATCGAGGCGGGGCCGGCCGGCCTCCTCGCCCCGGCCGTATCCCTCCTCGCCCAGGACGTCCTCGGTCCCATGGCCGAGCTGCTCGGACAGCAGCTCCCACAGGGCGGGCAGAGCCTTGCTCCCTTCGAGCGTCACGCTCCCGTCCCGGCCGCGCAGGTGCAGACCGTTCCGCAGCGGGGTGACCGCCACCCCGGGCCGCAGCCGCAGTCGCGGCGGTTCGGCGGCGGTCACGGCGTCCCCTCCACGGCGGCGATAACCTCGTCGATACGCGTCTGCCACCGGTGCCCGGTGAGTTCCGGCACGCTGCGTACCACGAGGTGGGCGGCGAGGTAGCGCTCCACGGGCCGGACATCGCAGATGGTGAGGAGCCGGTACAGCCCGTTCGTACAGGCCCGGTAGACCAGGTAGTCGGGGCGGCTCCACATCGTGCCCTGCGGGTCAGAGCGGTGCAGCTGCCGGTGGAAGTCGCTGTACCTGGTGCGTACCTCGCGGTCCCAGCGTTCGACGGTGGCCCGGTCGCCCAGCGCCGCGGCCCGGTCCCGGTACTCCGCATGTACCCCGGTGAAGTCCGCGCCCGCCCTGAACCGTTCCTCCGCGATCCGCCAGGCCCGGGCGGACCAGTCGGCCCAGGCCCGCTCCCAGCCGGCCGCCCCGCCGCCCGCGATCCGGCCCACCAGCGCGGAGATCCGCCCGCCCGCGGCGTCCCAGCGGCGGTCGAAGGCCGCCCGCAGCCGCCCGTCGCGGTCCTCCTGGACGAGGAAGTCCTCCAGGTGGGAGACGTACGAGTAGTGACCGCTGACCAGTCCTTCGGGGTGCGCGGCGGCATGGGCTGCGAGGGCCGCCACCACGAGTTCGACCCGGGCGGCGGACGTGTCCGCGCGCTCGCCGAGGAAGTCGGTGCCCGCTTGGAGGGCGGGCAGGCCCAGGACCAGCAGGTCCTCGCGCAGCCGCACCCCGTCCGGGCCGATCAGCGCCTCCAGGGAGGACAGGTCCACCGGCTCCACCCGCACGGTGTTGTCGGGTACGAACGGACCGTACGGGGGCGGGATCAGCTCCGCCCGCCCTGCTGCCGCGGCCTGCGCCAGCAGGCGCTGCGCGTCGGCGGCGGCTCGCGACGGGTGCGAGGCCGCGCGGGCGCGCAGCTCGGCGGCGGTGCGCACGGCCGTGTCGGCCACCGCCTCGGGGAGGCCGCGCAGGCGCAGCCGCAGGTGCGGGCCGTGCAGCCAGTGGCGTTCGACATGAGCGGTCACCCCGTCCGCGGCGGCCCGTCGGGCGAGGGGCAGCACGGCTTCGCGCAAGAGAGGCGCCTTGACCGGCTCGTAGTGGTAGACGACCACGTCAAGGGCCGTGGCAGCACTCGAGGCGGGCCGGGCGGTGTCCGGGCCGATGGCCGGGGCGTTCATGAGGTGTCTCCTCGGCGGATGACGGGCGGGGTGGCGGTGGGGCCCGCCGGGACAGGCGGCCGGAACGGCGCGCGTGGCAGGGGGGTTCAGCCCGACCGGGCGGCGCGTGCAGGCCGGTAGGTCTCGGCGACGAGCTCCACGGCATGCGCGGGGCGGTTCCGGCCGCCGAAGACGGGCAGCGACTCCTCCAGCACCACGCCGCGCGGGTGGCGGGCCAGCCAGCCGGAGAGGCAGCGCAGGTGCAGGGCGCTGCCCAGGTCGAGGGCCTGCGGCTTCGGCGCGCGCAGACTTCGTACGAAGTCCTCGGCGGGCCGCCCGGCAGGGGGCTCCGGAACCGGGTGCAGGAACAACTGCTCGGGCAGCCCCAGCAGGGCCCGCCAACGGGCCGCCGCGGCGGCCGGGATCACGCCGGGGTCGGCCGCGAGGTCGGCGCGGAGCGCGGCCAGTACCCCTTCGGGCAGGTGCCAGCGCCGCCGGGCGAGCACTGCATGCGCGTGGCGCAGCCGCGGGGTTCGCTGCACCTCGCCGCCGGGCACGGCCAGGGTGCGGCGGGGGAGGAGCCGCCGGAAGTCCACGACGCCGTCCGGGTGGTCGCAGAGGAACGGCGCGAGGCGCTGCGGCAGCATGACCGGGGCGAGGAAGCCGAGGTAGAGGACGTCGAGAGGTTCGCCGGTGGCCTGCACCCGAAGCCTGAGCTGGTCGGAAGGCAGGTCGTGGACCAACTCCACATCGGCCTCGGCGAGCGCGCTCCGGTACCGGTCGGGGCCGATCTCATCGCCGACCAGCAGAGGATGGAGATTGGCGTTGAAGCCGCCCACCGGCCGGATCTGGGCGGCCCGGGCGCCGTCGCCGAGACCACGGCGGATCTCGCGGGCCACCTCCGCGGCGGCGTCGTGGGGCAGGTCGTCCAGGAAGCGGCTGGTGAAGCGGCCCCAGCCGCCGTAGACGTGGTTGACGCAGAGCAGGCCGTCGGCACCCTGGGCGGCGCGTTGGACGAACCACGAGTAGCTGAGCGGGCGGGCGGCGGTCCAGCCGGGCAGCCGGGCGGCGAGCTCGCGGACCTCCTCGGCGGGCAGGACGACCTCCTCGGCCCACCCGCCGGGTGCGGCCGCTGCGGCGGACCGTACCCGCTGGGTGAACTCCTCCCGCAGTTCGGCCAGTTCGGCCAGTTCGGCCGGCTCGCGGGAGAGCCCCGGATCGCCGGACGGCCGGACGGCGAGGCGTGCGGCCTCCTCCCACGCGGCGGCGGTGTCGGCGCCGAACTCCCAGGGGGCCCGGCAGGTTCCACCGCGCCCGTAGCGGGAGACGAAGCGCTCCAGTGCAGCCCGCCGCATGAGGTGCCCGAGGTCGAACAGCTCGGCCAGGGCGGTCAGTTCACCGAGCACGGCCCGGTCCGGGGCGGTCAGCCCGCCGGTGCGGACGGGGCCGGCGGCCCCGGCGGTGTCGGTTGCCGCGTGTTCGGCGCCGAGCACGGCGTTGGCGATTACGTCCTCGGAGAGCACGTTCAGCGGGGCGGCATCGGCCGGAACGGGCCGCCCGGCGTCGGCCAGAAGGCGGCGCCAGCGGTCCGCCAGGTCGGCGAGCAGAGCGGGCCGCTCCTCGGCCCGGGCGTGCGCGAACCCGGCGGTGTCGGCAGCGATCCGGTCGATCCGGTCACTCAGCGCCGCGTCCTCGGGCCACTGGCGCAACCAGCCGGCCAGCGCACGCAACGGGTGCGGGTGCTGAGGGTCGACTGGCTCCACCGGTACCAGCAGGCCGCCCTCGGTGAGTTGACCGAGAAAGCGGCCGACGGCGGGGTCCGTACGGGGGCGGCCGAGGGCAGGACCGAGCCGGGCCGCCAGCTCGTCGAGGGTCGCAGGCGTGGCTGCGAGCGTGTCGAGCGCGGTCAGGGCGGGGCGGGGTGCGAGCTCGATCGTCTCTTCGTGGGTGACGAGGTACCGGCCGCCCGCGAAGAGCGTGCGGTCCCGCGTGTACAGGGCCCGGCCGTCGGCGGTGGGCCGCGCACTGCTGGTCATGCGATGGGCGAGCACGCGCCGGCGGCGCGGTTCGTCCAGCAGCGCGGCGACGAGCGCCTCGACGAGTGTCCGGTGCTCCCGCACCACGGACCGCAGCAGCGGCTGCGTCCGTGCCGGCTCACCGCCGGACCACCCCACGGCGGTGAACCATGACAGCGGACTGGTCTTCGTACTGGCACGCAGGGCATGCCGCAGTACCGAGGGCTCCTCCTTGCGGGCCTTGCGCCCGCCTTCGTCCCGGGCGGCCCGGGACACTGCGCGCAGCAGGTCGGCACTGGTGAGAGCAACGGCCCGGGTGAAGCCGGGGGAGCGGCACAGTTCCGCGAGGGCGGAGCGCTCGGCGGTCAGGGCATCGGGGACGGTCGCGGACAGATCTGTGAGGAGTACGTCGCGGAGCTCGCGCAGGTTCAGCCACGTGCCGAGCCGGGGCACCCGTGCGGGCAGATCGTCGAGGCGGGCCAGCAGGGCGGGGCGGGGGGCGCGGCCGTTGTGCAGCGCCCGGCGCAGTGGGAGCACCACTCGGCGGTGGAACTCCTCGTCGTGCCCTGGCCGGGAGGCGAAGAGGTCGTCGCACAGGGCCGGACGTAGCGCGTCCTCTTGTGCCGCGAGGGAGGTGAGCCGGTCGAGCAGGGTCCGTACCCGTGCGGCTTCCTCCGGCTGTGCAGGGTGCGCCGTCACCGTCGTGCGGACCAGCGCGTACGGGGCGGTCCCGGCGGGCGGCCCCGCCGACGGGCGAGCGGTCCCCGGCACCGGCGCGACGTGTCGCTGTGCGGCTGGCTGGGCGGCGTGCGGCAAGGCGGGCTCCCGTGGTGCGGTTTGGGCCTGTGAGCGTCCTCCGGCTCGGGCCGCAGCCCGTGCGGCCGGCCCGGGTGGGCCGGCCGCACGGGAGCGGCCGTTTCACAGCCGTCAGACGACGGGCGTCTCCACCTGCGGCTGGGCGCAGGAGGACGAGCCCTGGCAGGAGCAGGAGCCCCATGAGGCGCCGTTCTCGGGCAGTGCAGCGGTGTCGCTCAGCGCGGTGACGGTGAGCTCGCTGAGGTCGAGGTCCAGGTCCAGATCGAGGTGGTTGTACCCGGTGGTGGCAGAGGTTTCGGACATGCGGATTTCCTCTCGTTTCTGAGGGGTTGCGCAACCGCGAAGACGGCGTCGGCTGGCCGGCGCCCGCGGGCGACGGGCGGAGTGCCCCGGGGGAACAGATGGTTCGTGGTCGGGGGCATCCGTATGAGCGTCGTGGTGCAGCACGAGTCTGTGCGCGTCACGGGCCGACGGCAACTGCACATGTCATGTTGGCCTGTTGCCCCGTGCTGGTCCGTCACGTCACAGCTGGCCTCTGGTCTCCTGTCGGTGGCAGAGCGGACGGTGCCCGCCCCTGTTGCCGCACGGCGTGCTGGGCGGTGCGATGACCATCGCTGCTCGTGGCCGCGGGAAGGGATGCCGGAACAGGCAGTTCCATCGAACGGCCGGGCCTGGTCGCGGCCGCTCCGGACTGCTGCAAGGCAGCCCCGGCGGTCCCTTCACAGGAGTGGTTACCGGTCAATCTCCGGCGGCCCGAAGCCCGGCCCTCCCCGAACATGCCGGTGCCCGGCAGCCGCAGCCCGTCGGCCGGCGGCTGCTCCCTTGCAGCGTGCCGCCGCTCCGGCCCGTCACGGCCGGCCCGACGGACGGCCGTGCACAATGGCACGCATGCGCGCACCCATCGGTTCCTTCGACAACGCCCGCCCGGCGCCGGACTGCCTGGCCGAACTCACCGGACCGGTGGCCGAGGCGGTCCGCGCCTGGCACGGCACCGTCCCGGCCGAGGACATCGTGTACGTCGACACCGCCCCGGCCATCGCGGACACCGCCGCCTTCGTCGAGCACTACGGGCAGGAGCTCCTCGCGCAGTCGGCGAACTGCGTGATCGTCTCCGCCAAGCGCGGCGGCGAGTCCATGCCGGCCGCGTGCCTGGTCCCCTCCGGAGCCCGTGCCGACGTCAACGGCGTGGTGCGCCGTCGCCTCTCCGCCCGCAAGGTGTCCTTCGCGCCGATGGACACCGCGGTGCAGCTCAGTGGCATGGAGTCCGGCGGCATCACCCCCATCGGCCTGCCGTCGGACTGGCCGTTGCTCGTGGACTCCGTCTTGGTCGGGCTGCCGTACGTACTGGTCGGCAGCGGCCGCCGCCGCGGCAAGCTCATCGTTCCTGGGAAGCTGTTCGCGGAACTCCCGGGCGCTGACGTGATCGAAGCCCTTGCTGCCTGACCGGTTGATGCGGCTCCCCGATCGGGCGATGTGTCGGGCCGGGGCGTCTCGAATCCGGCCGTGCGGCGTTACACGACGCGGAGCTTGATCCAAGTCTCGGCGTCCGCCGGGACGGGCAGCGATACGACGTGCAACCGGGGCGCCGGTGGCCGGCAAGGGAGCAAGATGCGAGACCTCATCGAGGCGTACGGCGGTCGCCGAAGGCTTGCCGCGGGCTGCCGTCACGTATGCGAGAAGCCCGCGTTCTCGCTCGGCGTCATCTCGGTGATCCTCCTCAACGCCGTACTGCTGGGCGTCGAGACGTACAGCGGACTGTCGGTCGAGTACGGCGTCCTTCTCCATTCGGCCGAACGGTTCTGCGTCGCCGCGTTCAGCCTCGAGATGCTGATCCGACTGGGCGCGCACATCGACCGGCCGAAAGCTTTCTTCCGCGACCCGTGGAACGTGTTCGACCTGCTGGTGGTCTCTTCGGCCTTCGTTCCCTTCCTGCGGGAAAACACCACCCTCTTGCGTCTGTTGCGGCTGGCGCGAGTGCTGCGTACCGCGCAGTTCATGCCGCAGCTGCGGGTCCTGCTCGTCGCGGTCGGCCGTAGCCTGCCCGGAACGGTCAGCTTCCTGTTCGTGGGCGCCCTGATCCTCTACGTTTACGCGATGATCGGCTGGATCTGCTTCGCCGGGCATGACCCGGAGCACTACGGTTCCCTCGGCCGCGCCGGGCTGACGCTGTTCCTGCTGATGACACTGGAGGGCCTGGGCGATGCCGTCCATGCCGGACTGGCGGTCTCCCCGTTCAGCATCATCTACTACGCCTCGTACGTGCTCCTTGCCTCCTTCGTCCTGGTCAACGTACTGATCGGTGTCGTCCTCAACGCCCTGGAGGAGGCGCGCGAGATGGAAGAGGCGGCGAACCGGACCGAGCAGGTCACCGCCTGGCAGTCCACGGGGAACGCGGGCCGGGCGATTCCGGAGGGCGCCGATGAACTCCGCCTGCGGATTGCGGCGGTCCGCAGCGCCCTGGACGACATGGAGGCCCAGCTCGACCCGTCGAGCGGAGCCGCGCCCGCCATGGCCGCATCCCCCTCCCTGGCCCGGGCATCGGTCGGCGCGCGGTAGCCGAGCGCCGAAAGGCGGGGGCGCACCGGTCACCGATGAGCATCCGGGCCGATCCGTCCGCGCCCCGGCCCTGCCCGTCGGCGTGTACGCGCACATTGCGGCCCTGGAGTGCCGCACGCTTCCTGGACGCACTTATGTCCGCACACCCGAGCACCGAAGTCGCCCGATCGAAGGGAGAACCCATGAGCGGAAGCGAGATGTCCAGGTCCGGTTCCCCGGCCGCGTCACCCGGAACCAACACGGGTTTCGGCCAGGCGCCCGTGCAAACCGCGCCTGAACGCAGCGGATACCCCCTGTACGAGTTCGCCCTTACCGCGATGCTGATGTTCACCGTGGTCACGGTCATCCGCTGGGTTCTCGATCCGGCCTCCCCACTCTCCGTTGCGAACGTCCACCTGGCCCTCCTCCTGGTGGGTGCGCTGGCCGGGGCGCTCGTCTTCGGGCTGCTCCGGTCCTCATGGGGGCGGCGTTCGGGTGCGCACATGAATCCCGCGATCACGCTCGCGCTGTGGCTGCTGAGGGCCTTCCCCGGCCGGGGCGTGGGGGTGTACGTCGTCGCACAGCTGGGCGGGTCGGTCGCCGGGACGGCTCTGGCCCGCCTGGCCTGGGGGCCGGCGGTCGCGCGTGTCGGCTACGGTGCAGCGGCCGCGGCGCCGTCGTGGAACGGCTGGGCCGTCTTCGCGGCCGAGGCCGGCTGCCTGGTCGTGGTCACCCTGCTGATCGGCTTCTTCCTCGCGCACCCGGCCCACGAACGATGGTTCCCCTGGGTCCTGGCGGTTCTCATCTGCGCGATCATTGCCGTTCTGGGCCCCCTCAGCGGCGGCTCCGCCAACCCCGCCCGCCAGTTCGGACCCGTGCTGATGTCCGGAACCACCGCCCGCCTGTGGATCTACCTCGTGGCACCCGCCCTCGGCGCCGTCCTCGGCGCTGCCGCCCACCACCTGATCCTGCGGGGCCCCCGTCGCGACCCCACCGCCTCGCACCCGACCTGAACCGGGACCGGCGCACCACCCCGCCCACGTCCGGCGGAAGTCGGACCTGCCCGCGAAGGCAGCGGGCCTGACGGTGGTCACGGACGCGCGCCCCTGGGCACCGGACTCATCGTCCCGCACCGCAGACGAGCCGGCCGCCCCTTCGTGCGCGGCCAGGCGAGGACAACGCCGATCATCGGGCAGGCCGCACCGGCGCGCTCAGGTGCTCGTCGCGCATCGTCTTCAGGCTGGTGGCGGTGTCCGCGTCGTCTGCGCCGGAGATGACGTTCACGCTCGCGTCGAGGCGTAGCCGAGGAGGAAGAGTGCCTCGACGAGAGCCATGTTGCGGATCTCGCTCGGATCGACGCTCTCGTCGGGCCCTGGACGAGGCAGCGAGGCTCCTCGACGCCTATGAGGATGATCTCGGCGTCCGGGCAGGTCCCGGCGAGTACGTTGCCCAGGGGGGATGGATCCGCCCTGGCCGGGGAATTCCATCGGGCGGCCGTGCGTCTGTGCCATCGCCTGCCCCAGGGTCTGGTAGGCCGGGCCCGTCGGTGGCCGCGCGGAACGGCGAACCGGTGCCCTCCTTCTCGACCGAGACCCGGGCGCCCCAGGGCGCGGCGGCCGTCAAGCGCGCGGTGTGAGGGCCGCCAGCGCGGTATCGGAGTCCATCCCCGGCGGCCCGCGCAGCCTCACCCGGGCCCGGGCCGTGGCCGGTACCGCGGCGGCGGAGCCGACCACGGGCGCGCAGTCGACGCCGAGTACCGTCACGGCGGGGCGCGCCCAGCGGCCAGGGCCGGCAGTCCCACGCTCAGGTGGGCCTTCGCCGCCTTGCCTTGCGGGAGATCGTCCGGAACGGGAACGTCCATGGCGCTCAAGTGGGCCTCCGGGGCGACAGGGCCGATCCCCCCAGACTCGCCCGTGCTCCCGTAGCAGGCGACCCGGGTACGGCCATCCGGGGGAACACGACCGGGGCGCAGTGACGCACCGGCGCGTCACTGCGCTCCTGCCTGCCGCCCGGTGTGCCCTCAGATGCGTGACCCCGGCCGTGTTGCGTCGGATGTGTTCCGCGCGCCGTGCCGTACAAGGGGCTCGCTCGTTGCCGGGCTCGGAACCCAACGCTGCGCGGGCAGGCAGGCATGTCTGTTCGGGAAGATCAGAACTACTTGCTGCGGCTCTCGGCCTCGGCGTTGGCTATGGCTTCCGCTTCGCTTTCGGCCAGTGCAATGGCGACGCCGAATGCCTGAGCGATGTGGCCCGCGGCCGACATGACGCGTGCGGTGCCCACGACGGGGGCGATCGCGACGAGCACGTCCTGCAGCTGTTCGACGGTGAAGTCGGCCTTGACGGCGGGGTTGACGTGGGCCAGGTAGGAGATGGCCGGTGCGTCCATGGCCACGAGGGCTGCGATGCGGGTGGTGATGAGTGTCTTCTCGTCCATGTTGCAGTGCTCGATGGAGTCGACGGTCATCGCGGCGAGCGTGTCGAGAATGGGAGCGTCAGACCTGGTGGCCATGTCGGAACCGCCTTTCTCTGCTGAACTGAGCTGGACGCGCCGCACGCTGACCGCAGGATTCGGAGCGTGTCGGCGGGTTGCCGTATCAGGGTAGGCGTCCCTCGAGGCCTGCGCCCGTCGGGTTGTGCGGGCGAACGGCGGCTGTCAGGGCGCTTCCACGACAAGCGTGTCCCCAACCCCTCGTACGCGCCCATGCGCGGGTTCGGGCGAGCATACGGTGTCCGTCGGATGGAGCCGTCGGGAGCCGGAAACAAGATCGACCAGGAACCCCGGCCGGCAGCCTGCCCTGAGGAACCTGCCGAGCGCACTCCACCCAGCGCAACGCCCGGTCGGCAGACAACAGTGTCGCCTCCGTCGCGGTCTCCTTGCCTCACTGGGCGCCGGGGCAGGTGTCAACCCGTATGCGGGTGTGCGATTCAGAGCATTTTGCGTCAGTGCAAATGGTCCGATTCTGTGCAGGGTGTTGGCTACGGTGTGTAGCTGCACCTTGGAGTCATGGCCGGATGCCGACCGGAGCCAGGGGAGGCACCATGGTCGGTACGGGAGGGCGCAGGCCCCTTCGATCGGCCGATGAGGAAGGTGTCGAGCGGGTCACCGAGAGGCTCAGGATCGCCTATGCCGTCGGCGAACCGCTGATCAGGTGGATGCCGCAGTGCGTGCGGCGCTGGTATCACTTCAAGGACCGCAGAGTCCGCGAACTCGTGCCCGTGCTCGTCGAGCGCCGTGCCCGCGCCGCCCTCGAAGCGGCGGACCGGCCGGATGACGGGTGCCCGCCCACGTGGAGGGGCGAATGACCACTCAGGTGTACCTCGCGTACGACTTCCCGCTGCTGAGCGTCTTCTGGACCATGCTGGGGCTGGCCCTCTGGATCTTGTGGTTCTTCCTGCTCTTCAGGATCATCTTCGACGTCTTCCGCGATGACGACTTGGGCGGTTGGGCCAAGGCCGGCTGGCTGGCCTTCGTCATCCTGCTGCCGTTCCTCGGCGTCTTCGTCTACCTCATCGCCCGGGGCAAGAGCATGGGCCACCGGGAACTGGCGCAGGCACGCACCCAGCAAAAGGAGTTCGACACCTACATCCGTGAGACCGCCGGCGCAGCCCGGCCCAGCAGCACTGAGGAACTGGCCAAGCTGTCCGACATGCGGGCGCGCGGCGACATCACGGACGAGGAATTCCGCCGGGCAAAGGCGCTGGTCCTGACCGACTACGGCCCAGAAGACCGAGCCACCCCCGTCGCCCACCCATCCGGTGATGACGAGCAGCGCTGAACGTGCTGCAGAAGACCGGGCTCGCCGGCATCTCGCCTGTATGGGTGGGGTGTTCCGGCTGAACCGGTACGGATGGAGAAGTTCCCCGGGAAGACCGCCTTGTGCAACCGTAAGGCGGTCTTCCCCCACCCGAGTTCGCCCACCCACCGCCGCTGCTCGGCGCGGAGAGTCTCATCACCATCGACATCAGAGGAGGAACGCGTGGCTCAGCTACTGAGAGTCCAGAACTTCGGCGTCTCGAGTGACGGCATCGGTGCCGGTGAGGACCAGAGCCTTGAACGTCCGTTCGGCCATGTCGATCCCGGGAGGCTGTTCGCCTGGGCCGGTGCCACGGCGAGCTGGCCCATGCGCACGGATCCCGGGGGAAGCCGGGGCCTCGACGACTACTTCACGCGGGACTACGCACGCAACATCGGTGCCGAGATCATGGGGCGCAACAAGTTCGGGCCCCAGCGCGGGCCTTGGGGCGACCATGAGTGGCGCGGCTGGTGGGGCGATGAGCCCCCGTTCCACACCCCGGTGTTCGTCATGACCCACCACAAGCGTCCTTCGTTCACTCTTTCCGACACCACGTTCCATTTCGTCGACGACGACCCGGCCGGCATCCTCGAACGGGCACGTGAGGCCGCGCAGGGCAAGGACGTGCGACTCGGCGGCGGTGCCACCACCATCCGGGAGTTCCTTGACGCCGACCTCGTCGACACCATGCATGTGGCGGTCTCGCCGGTGAAGCTCGGGACCGGGGTACGGCTCTGGGAGTCCCCCGATGAGCTGCTCGACCGGTTCCACCTGGAGGTCGTGCCCAGCCCGAGCGGCGTGACGCACCACCTGTTCTGGCGAAAGTGACCGGCCCTCAAGGCAGCCCGGCGTCGACGTCGCCGCCGTCCTGACTACGACGCACGGCCGGGGCGAGGCCGCTGCGCCGCCGCAGGGCTCACCCCGGACGCCACCGCCCCGCAGAGGAGCGTGAGCTCGCGGGCTGCATTGCGGACTGGACCGGCGACGGTCCCGCCGATGACTCCCCGCTCGCGGCCCTTGAGGCTGCCCTGGAGGAACGCGGCCGGCGGGTCACCGCCCGGCACGGCGAGCCTGTGCCGGGGGGTGGCGCTGACCAGCGGCTCCTGGCGCCTGGAGCTCACCAACGGCGGGCTTGTCGACACACCCTCTCCCTGGTGGCCAAGCGCTCCGGCCGGACCTGCGAGGAGGCCTTCCGGCGCGCCGAGGCGACCCGGGGGCCGCGGGGCTGTACACCCCGCGCTGCCGCGGCTGCCGCGGCTTCTCGGCAGGATGACACAGAGCCGGCCGGTGAGCCCGGTTCCGCCGTGGGGTCCGGTCCGGCCGAGCAGCTGGTGGGCGCCCCGGCGGTGGTGCGGCAGTTCCTGGAGTCGCCGCCCCCGGGGCCGCCAACGTCAGGGAGCCGGGGCCATGGGGCCTGGGCGCCATGCTGCGGAATGTTGCGGCGAGCGCGGTATGCAGCCTTCGGCCCGCCTGTCTCCTTCGATCCTGGGGTGGTTCCGGTATCCGGCTGGGTCTCTCAAGGGGTACAGGCGGTGACGTTCGGTGAGATTCGGGCGTCGCTGAGGTGAGCCGCCCCATAGGGCCCACGTCACACACGAACCGGGATAGTAGCTC
>NZ_JBFBAH010000020.1:0-121196 GCF_040682115.1 Streptomyces sp. NPDC051364
AGCTATCTCGCCGGCCTGCACCTTCGCGCCTCCATGATCTGGATCAAGGACCTCACACGAACCGCCCCTTGATCACAACCAGATACACGCCCTAGGGCTCTTTCCTCCCCGACCAGCCGACCAGCTGGGCGATGGAGGCGACTGGCTCCCCCTGGAACTCGGCGAGCGCGCGGCCGTCTGGCTCGAGGCCGTCCTGCGGACGCCGATGGTCCGTCATGAGTGGCACCTCGCGATGGGGCGGAAGCTGGCCGCCCGGCCGCCCGGCCGCCTGGCCGCCTGGCCGCCTGGCCGCCTGAGCTGCGTAGGCCGGCCAGAGCACGTGGAACGCCCGGCCGCGCTGGTTCGGTTTGGTCTTCCCGGGCCGGTGCAGAGCCCGCTCGCTGGAGCTGCCGAAGTGCGCCCCGCGCGATGGGTGCGCACGATGGGTTACGGGACCGGTACGTCATGGAGACCTGGGGTCCCACACCCGAGAGAGAGGCGGCGCAATGAGCAGCACGCCGAGTACTACGCCGAGCGCTACCAGCAGAGCCTGGGCATCGGGCGGTACGACGTTCGCGGGCGTCGTGATGATCGTCACCGGCATCTTCGGCATCATCGAAGGCATCGTCGCCATCGCCAACGACGAGGTGTACCAGCGCGTCGGGAACTACACCTTCAAGTTCGACCTGACGGCCTGGGGCTGGATCCATCTCATCGTCGGCATCCTCGTGGTCTGCGCCGGCGCGGCGATCCTCAAGGGCTGGGAGGCCGGCCGGTACGCCGGTGTCGCCCTGACCAGCTTGTACGTGATCCTGCACTTCATGTGGCTGCCGTATCAGCCACTCTGGTCGATCATCGCCATCGCCATCGGCGTGTTCGTCATCTGGGCCCTGTGCACCGACGTCCCGCGGACGGCGAAGCCCTGACGGTGTGACGGCGCCGGCCGAACTCGGGCGCCCCGACGCCGCGCTGACTGCCGCTACGATCCTGCTGGTACGCATGTGTCACCGGCAAGGGGAGCAGAGACAGCATGGCGATTCACCGGCCGGGCCGGCCCGGAGACCTGCCCGCGGCGGAACTGCTGTGGGCGCGGTGGGCGTTCGTCGCCGTACTCGAGGCGACCACCGAGGCGGAGGGCCGCGGAGTCCACCGCACCGGCCACTGGATCGACGGCGGCGGGCTCCATCTCGACGACGCCGGCTGCACGTGGTGGACCCTGGCCCGGATGGGCCAGGGTCGTTTCGTGCTCTACGGCGAGGACGAGTCGAGCGACGTCAAGTGGCACAAGCCCGCCGTCGACATGCTGGCGCAGGCCCCGGACTGGCTCCCGTACGAGAGGCTGCGCGACCTGCTCGAAGGCTGGGAGCTGGGCTGCGTCTACTGGTACGAGAACGGCGCCTGGGCCCGCGCGCCCTACCCCGAGAGCCTCAAGGACGACGGGCTGGACTGCGGAATGAGCCGTTTCGTGGATCGCGAGGAGGTCCTCGGGCTGCTGGCCGGCCACGGGCCGGCCGCGAAGGGGCTCCTGGAGGCGGCGGAGAACCACCGGCTGACGCCCGAGGCGCTGGACCTGCTGGTCGCCGAGACCGGGAACGGCGACCGGGACGAGGACTGGGACCTGCCCGCCGTGCACCGCGCACTGCAGCTCGCCGGCCTCACGGCCGACGCCGTCCCGGCCTCGTAGAACCGGCCTCGCCGTCACTCGAATGGCCCAGCCCGTACGGCGTGCAGGACGTCCTGCGATCCCGCACCCTTGACGGGAGAGGTGAGAACAGTGACCAGTCCGACTCCGGCCCAGTTCCGGGCCGTCCACGGAGACATGGGGCGGTGGCAGGCCGTCGACTTCGAGATCTACGAGCACCTCGTCGAGAACCAGTACGTCGTCGGCCCCAAGGCCCCGCCGGAACCCTCCGACCGGGCTGCGGCCCGCCAGGACCCCCACCCGCCGACCGGGTTCAGGCCGACGCGCTAGCCGGGCCGGGGCGTCCTCAGCGCGCGGGGTTCACGGGCAGGCGCGGGGCGGCGAGCCGCCTGACGCCACGGACCAGCCCGTACGTCCCGAGCGCCGCCCCCGGAACGGCCGTGACGGCGACCAGGGCCCACTCCTGTGCGTAGTGCACGGCCTGCGTGGGCGTCCGGTCGAAGGTGATCATCGGGCCCCAGGTGTAGTAGCCCCAGATCATCAGCAACTGGGAGAACACGGCACGGAGCACGGCGTGCACCGCCGTGGGGGCGGTGGCCGCCACGGCGACCACAATGAGTGCGTACGGCACGTACCCGGATGCGAAGCGGCTCGCCGCGGTCACGTTCAGCCCGTCGCCGTCACCCGCGACGGCGATCCACGCGGACAGGGCTCCGGCGGCCATGACCACGGCCACCGTGACGGCCGTCCGCTGTACGCCCCTCTTCATCCGGTTCTCCTCAGCTGCCGCTCGCGTTCCCGTTCGCCTCCACCCTCCGTTCCGCGTATGCGCGCAGAATGACCGGACTATGACCGTTTCGTCACGACGGGACGGGGCGGACGGGACGGGACCCGACCGCTCAGGCCGCCGGCTGGTCCGCGCGCTTCGCCTCGCGACGCCGCAGCGCGTCCTCGTCCGTGTCCGCGTCGTACGTCACCAGCTTCGGCAGCAGTACGGACAGGGCCGCCACCGCCGCCACGCACATCAGGCCGCCGCTCCAGAACGCCGGCCGGGTGCCCGTCCAGCCCGCCACGCTGCCCGCGCGGACCTGGCCCAGCTGCGGGCCCACGCTGTACGACAGCACCTCGATGCCGGCCAGCCGCCCGCGCAGTTCCTCGGGGATGGTCTGGTTCCAGATCGTCGCCCGGCCCAGGCCGCTCAGCATGTCGCCGGCCCCGGCCACCGCGAGGCACGCCAGCACCACCCAGATGTCGGTGAACCAGCCGGCTCCCGCGATCGCCGCGCCCCAGACCATGGCTCCGAACACCACGAAGAGGCCGTGCCGCCGTACCCGCGAGGTCCAGCCGCTGGTCATCCCGAGCACCATGGAGCCCACGGCGCCCGCGGAGTACATCAGGCCCAGCGCCCACACCGCGTCGAGCTCGTCCGCGAGGAAAGGGAAGATCGTGTTCGGGAAGGCGAAGAACATCGCCGCGAGGTCCACCGCGTACGTGCCCAGCAGCACCGGCCGGCTCCACGCGTAGCGCGCCCCCTCGGCGATCCCGCGCAGCGAGGGTCGTTCCGCGTCGGGCGACGGCGGCGCCACTCACAGCGGATCATCGTGTGTGACGGGCCCGCGCCCGGGCAACGGATTTTCCCGTGCCCGGGCACGGGCCCGTTCCTGTACCCGTGCCCCGTCACATCACGTCACATCACGTCGTTTCCGCTCCCAGGTGCCGCCACAGGAAGGTGTACGCGAGCGCGTGGTTGACCGCGGCCTGTTCGTTGTCGCTCGCTCCGCCGTGGCCGCCGCCGGTGTTCTCGTGGAACAGCACCCGGTGGCCCAGTTCCCGCAGCCGGGCGGCCGTCTTGCGGGCGTGGCCGGGGTGGACGCGGTCGTCGCGGGTGGAGGTCATCAGGAGCAGGGGCGGGTACGGCCGGTCCGCGGACAGGTTGTGGTATGGGGAGAGGGCTTCGAGGTGGGGCCGGTCGGCCTCGCTTTCGGGGTCCCCGTACTCGGCGACCCAGGACGCCCCGGCGAGCAGCCGGTGGTAGCGGAGCATGTCCAGCAGGGGCACCTTGGCGACGACCGCGCCGAACAGCTCCGGGTGGCCGACGAGCATGGCGCCCATGAGCAGGCCGCCGTTGCTTGCGCCGGTGATGCCGAGCTGCTCCGGGGTGGTGATGCCCCGGGCGGCGAGGTCGGCGGCGACGGCCGCGAAGTCCTCGAAGGCCCGTACCCGGTTCGCGCCGAGGGCGGCCCGGTGCCAGGCGGGGCCGTATTCGGAGCCGCCTCGGATGTTGGCGACCGCGTACGTACCGCCGCGGGCGAGCCAGGCGCAGCCGGTGAGCGGGCTGTAGTACGGGGTCTGCTGGTCCCGGAAGCCGCCGTACCCGTAGAGCAGCGCGGGCCCCGGCCGGTCCTGGCCGGCCGGGCCGACGACGAAGTACGGGACCTGCGTGCCGTCGGCGGAGGTCGCGAAGAACTGCCGGACCGACAGGCCGCGGGCGTCGAAGCGGGCGGGGGCCTGCTTGAGCGGCTCGGAGTCGGCGCCGATGTGCCCGTACGTAAGGGTGGAGGGCTGCAGGAAACCGTCGACGTTGAGGAAGTACTCGTCGCTGACGTCCGGGTCGGTGTCGGTGACGGTCGCCGAGGACAGCGCCGGCACGTCGGCCAGCGGCCGGCGGCTCCAGCCGTCCGGGCCGGGGGTGAGGACCTCTATGCGGGTCGCGACGTCGGCCAGCGTCTCCAGGATCAGGTGGTGGCGGGTCCAGCTGTGCCCGGCCAGCGCGGTGCGCTCGTCCGGCGCGAACAGCACGTGCGCGGTGCGGTCCCCGGCGAGGAACGCCTCGAAGTCGAAGGCGAGGAGCGAGCCGGCCGGGTGCTCCAGCCACGGGGTCTTCGGGGTGACGATCAGCCACTGCCGGTACGCGTACTTCCCGGCGTCGTCCGGCACGTCGATCCTGACGAGCCGGTCGCCGTCGGCGAGGAGGTGGAGCTCGTCGTGGAAGAAGTCGGTGGAGCGGGAGACGAAGTCACGCTCGTAGCCGGGGGTCGCGTCGTGCCAGCCGGAGGCGGACACGTCCCCCGTCTCGGCCTCGAAGACGAGCTCGGCGTCCGCCGGGGCGGTGCCCCTGCGCCAGCGCCGGACCGTACGGGGATAGCCGGAGGCGGTCAGCGAGCCCGGTCCGAAGTCCGTGCCGAGGAAGACGGTGTCCTCGTCGATCCAACCGATCCGGGTCTTCGCCTCTGCGACCTCGAAGCCGCCGCCGACGAAGGCGCGGTCCTCGATGTCGAACTCGCGGACCACGACGGCGTCGGAGCCGTCCCGGGACAGCTGGACCAGCGCCCGCCGGTAGTCGGGGTAGCGCACCCGGGCGCCGGCCCACACCCACTCCTCGCCCTCCTGAGCGGCGAGGGCGTCGATGTCGAGGAGCACCTCCCAGGCGGGGTCGTCCTTGCGGTACTGCTCCAGGGTCGTACGCCGCCACACGCCCTTCGGCCGGTCCGCGTCCCGCCAGAAGTTGTAGAGGTGCGCCGCGCGGCGGACGGTGTACGGGATGCGGTCGGCGTCGTCGAGGGCCTCGCGCAGCTCGGCGCGCAGCGCCTCGAAGCGCGGGTCGCCGGTGAGCGCGGCGGCGGTCTCCGCGTTCCGCTCCCCCACCCAGGCCAGCGCGGCCTCGCCCTCGACGTCTTCCAGCCACAGGAAACGATCTTCAACAGTCACCCCATGATTGTGCAGCCCCGCGGGGCCGGCCGGAGCCGCGTCGGGCCGGCGGGGCCGCGGGCGGGGCCCGTCATGCCGAAAGCGGCCGGTCGTGGGCGCCGACGGGAGCGGGCAGGGCCGTCGAGCCGGTGAGGTAGCGGTCCACGGCGGCGGCTGCCGCCCGGCCCTCCGCGATGGCCCACACCACCAGGGACTGGCCGCGCCCGGCGTCGCCCGCCACGAAGACCCCGTCGGGCCGGCGGCGGGAGGGCCGCTCCGGGGGCATGCCCCACGCCGGCGGCGCGCCCGGGGCCGGCGCCTCGGCCCAGGGCGGCGTCCTGACGTGTGGGGCTGCCCCGCCCTGCGGGGATCCGTCCGAGGCCGACGGCGACGGCTCGCCGAGGGCCGCGAAATCCGCGTCCCGCGCGAAGTTGCCCCGGCCGTCCCGCGTGAGCCCGAGCTGCTCGGCGAGCCCGCACGCCCGCTCGGGACCCGAGAAACCGAGCGCCAGCAGGACCAGCCCGGCCTCCAGCACCCGCTCGGTGCCCGGCATCGGCCGCCTCGCCGTGGGCTCGACGGCGGTCAGGTGCAGGGCGCGTATCCGGCCCTCCGCATCGCCCTCGAAGTGCACGGTCGCGCTGGAGAAGACCCGGGGATCGGTGCCGTGACGTCCGCGCGCCTCCTCGTGGGCGTGGGAGATCCGGTACACCTGCGGGTGCACCAGCGGCCAGGGCTCGGCGTCGGGCCGCTCCGGGCCGGGCTCGGGGCGGATGTCGAGCTGGACCACCGACAGCGCTCCCTGCCGCAAGGCGGTGCCCAGGCAGTCGGAGCCGGTGTCCCCGCCTCCCACGATCACCACGTGCCGGCCCTCGGCCGTGATCCCGGGCACTGACAGGTCGCCCTCGCCGACCCGGTTGGCGCAGGTCAGGTAGTCCATGGCCTGGTGGATGCCGTGCAGCTCGCGGCCCGGTGCGGCCAGCTCCCGGCGCTCCGCGGCCCCGACGGCGACGACGACCGCGTCATGGCGCCGTCGTATTTCGGCCGCCGATGTCCGGCCGCCGATGTCCGCGTCCGTACGGAAGACCGTGCCTTCGGCCTGCATCTGGGCGATCCGCCGGTCCAGGTGCGTCTTCTCCATCTTGAACGCGGGGATGCCGTAGCGGAGCAGACCACCGAGGCGGTCGTCCCGCTCGTACACGACGACGGTGTGCCCGGCCCGGGTGAGCTGCTGGGCCGTGGCGAGCCCGGCCGGGCCGGAGCCGATGACGGCGACGGTCTGCCCGCTGAGCCGGCCGGGCGGCGCCGGCGGGGTGTACCCGAGCTCCCAGGCCTGGTCGGCGATGGTCTGCTCGACGTTCTTGATGGTCACCGGGTCGGCGTTGATCGCCAGTACGCAGGCGTCCTCGCAGGGGGCCGGGCAGAGCCGGCCGGTGAACTCGGGGAAGTTGTTGGTGGCGTGCAGCCGCTCGGCCGCGGCCCGCCAGTCGCCGTGCGCGGCGTACGCGTTCCACTCGGGGATGAGGTTGCCGAGCGGGCAGCCGCCGTGGCAGAAGGGGACGCCGCAGTCCATGCAGCGGTTCGCCTGTGCGGACACCAGGGGCAGCAGCGTCTGCCCGGCGTGCACCTCGCGCCAGTCGCCGAGCCGCTGGTCCGCGGGGCGCGACGGGACGGGGTTCCGGGGGGTCCGGAGGAAGCCGTACGGATCGGTCATGCGCCGCCTCCCTGGTCACAGGCGGATATGGCGGTCAGACCAGGCTACGCCGGGTTCCGGACTGCCGTGGTGGCGAGGAATGCCGTGGTGGCCTCCAGGAACCGCTCGGGGTCGTCGAGCCACGGGGCGTGGCCGGCTCCGGGCTGGACGACGAGCCGGGCGTGCGGGAACAGCCCGGCGTACTCGTCCGCGGCGCACCGTGGAAGCGAGACGTCGTATGCGCCGGCGAGCACGAGCACGGGAGCCTCGAGCCGTGTGAGTGCCGCGCGGGTGGCGTCCGGGTCGAAGGCGCCTTCGCCGGCGTAGGCGGCCGCGGCCTCGCCGTTCTTCTGCTCGTCGTCGGCGGCCTGGAAGGCGCGGGCCGCATCGTCCCAGCGCCCGTGGAGGAACGGTGCGATCGCCTGCCAGCTGTCCGCGGTCGCCCGGCCGGCGACGACGGCCTCCAGGGCCGCGTACGCCGCCGGGTACCAGGGCTCGTCCCGGCGCAGGCGGGCGGTCTCGATCCTGCTCTCGCCGGTGATGGTGATGCCGACGCCCATGACGCTCGGGGTGAGCATGACGAGCTTCCCTACGCGCTCGGGGTGGCGGCCGATGTACAGGGCCGCGAGGTTCGCGCCGGCCGAGTGCGCGAGCAGGTCCATCCGGTCGAGGCCGAGGTGCTCACGCAGGGCCTCGACGTCACCGGCCTGCCGGTCGCAGCGGTAGGACGCGGTGTCGTCCGGCACCTGCGACCGGCCGGTGCCCCGGAGATCGAGCATGATCAGCTGCCGGTGCGCGGAGAGCCCGCCGAGCTCTCCGAGGTACGCGGAGTCCCGCATCGGTCCGCCGGGGAGGCAGACGAGCGGGGGCCCGTCCCCGAAGACGTGGTAGGCGAGCAGCGTTCCGTCCGGGGCGGTGAAAGTAGGCATGGGCCCAGACCTTGTCAGCGCCCACGGCACCCGGCAACCGGGTTTTGCCTGCACCGGGCCGTCTTCATCCGAGGGCGGGGCCCTGTTCCGCGTCGGCGGGCGCCGCAGCATGCAGGGCCGCAGCCAGGTAGCGCTGTACGACTTCCAGTTCGGCGGGTGTGAAGTCCTCGGCCGCATCGACCAGGCTTCCGATGAGTGGGCCGAAGAAGGACCAGCCGAGGTCCACCGCCTTCGGCTCCACCACCAACAGCACTCGGCGCCGGTCGCGTTCGTCGCGACTGCGGCGGACCAGGCCCAGTCGTTCGAGCCGGTCGAGCAGGGCCGTGATGCCCGCCGAGTTGAGCTTCAGGGCCTCGCCGAGCCGCCCCGGGGTGACGGTCTCACCCGCCCGGTCGGCGTCGAGCAGCCGGATCAGGGCCCGCAGATCGGTCGGGTGCAGGCCGTTGCGCCCGGCGAACTCGCCGCCGCGCAGGTGGAGTTCCACCGTGACGGCACGCAGGAGGTGGACCAGCTGCATGGCGGGGGTGTCGTCATCGCTCACTCGGCTAGTATCTCGCCGAGCGAGATAATTGGTCAACGAGACGATGCCCAGGGGGCCACCGTGTCCGCATCCCGTCAATTCTTCGCCGCCTACGATGCGCTGCTCGCCCGCTGGCCGGCCGGCACCGCCGAGATCGACGTTCCGACCCCGTACGGCACGACCCGCGTCCACGCGTACGGGCCCCCCGAGGCCGCTCCGCTTCTGCTCCTGCACGGCGGCGGCTCCACCGGCGCGGTGTGGTTCGCCAACGCCGCAGCGCTCGGCGCGCACCACCGGGTGCTCGCCGTCGACATCCTCGGCGACGCCGGCCGCAGCGTGCGCGCGGGCCGCCCGATGCGCACCACCGCCGACCTGATGGCCTGGCTGGACGGGCTCCTCGACGGCCTCGGCACCCGGCGCGTCAGCCTGCTGGGCCATTCGTACGGCGCCTGGATCGCCCTGACGTACGCCCTGCACGCGGCGCAGCGGGTCGACCGGCTGGTGCTCCTCGACCCGACCCGGTGCTTCGCCGGCTACCGGCCCGGTTTCCTGCTGCGCTCACTGCCCGTGCTGGTACGGCCGACGGCGGCGCGCGTGCTCGCGCATCTCGACCGCGAGACGGCAGGCACGGACACCGACCCGGACTGGCGGCGGCTCTTCGCCCTGGCGGCCTCGGATTTCGCGGACCGCAAGCCGATCGTCGGCCGCCGCCCTGACCCCGGGGCGCTCACCGCCCCGCTGTTGGTCCTGCTCGCAGGCCGCAGCGGCGCCCACGATCCGGAGAAGGTCGCGGCCCGCGCCCGCAAGGCCGTACCGCACGCCCGGATCGAGACGCTCCCGCACCTCAGCCACTACGCACTGCCCACGGCAGCGCCGGCGCAGACGAACCGCCTGATCTCCGAGTTCCTCACGGCCGCCGACCGGCCTCGGACCGGCCCGGGGGTCAGTCCAGGTCGAGGTGGTAGGCCCCGGCCGCGGCGTCGGCGAACAGTGTGAACTGGACCCGGGGGCCCTGCTCGCCGCCGTGGCCGGCCTCGCCCTCGACCTCGCCGTCGAGGTCCACCTCCACCGGCTCGGCGTCCACGAGGACGTACTCCCCGTAGCCCTCGAAGTCCCCGGGACCGTCGGCGACACCGATGTGGATCGGCGTCTCGTCGGGCAGTGCTGCCAGCACCTCGCGGAGCCGGCCAGCGGTCCACACCTGCGGATTGTGATCGAACATGTCAGCCATGCCGCGACATTAGAGCGCGAAGGGTGCACTACGGCCACGGCACGCCGAATCGTTTCCCGCATCCGCGACGACCGTCACCCGGAGTGCGTCCAAAGGCTGCCCAGGTGCGCGTGGAGGACGTCCTGCGCCTCCTGCGGGGTGAGGTGGCCGATGAGGACGTGTGCGGTGAGGCCGTCCGCGAGGGCGAGGAGGGTACGGGCCTCACGCTGCGGATCGAGGGGCACGGCGCGGCCGGAGCTTTCCGCCGCCTCCGCGATGAGCTGCGTGAACGACTCCTGGAGGGCCGCGTAGTTCGCCTTCAGCGTCCCGGCGAGCGGCTCGCTGACCGCTGCCTGCGCGACGAAGGCAAGCCAGACCCTGGCCTCGGCCCGGTGCTCCTCCCGCAGCAGGGAGATCTCGGTGGCCGCATGGCCCAGGGCGGTGCCGGCCGACTGGGCCGGGCTCCTGACGAGCCGGGCCCGTACGCGCTCGCCGATGCGCTCGCCGACGTACCCGAGGGCGAAGACGAGCATCTCGTCCTTGGTGCGGAAGCACCGCTGCACGGCGCCCATCGACACCTGCGCCCGTGCGGCGACATCGCGCAGGCTCACGCCTTCGAGCCCGCTTTCGTCGGCGAGGCTGCATACGGCCTCGGCGATGAGGCGGCGTCGGCCGTCGTGGTCCACCTGCCTGGGCATGCCCGGTCTCCTCCCACCTGCTTCTCTCTCGTACGGCCGACTTTATTCGATGCGGTCGCATCGGTTCGCGGGTTATTGTTCCGATGCAACTGCATCGGAACGTGGAGGGGAGAGGGTTCACACCATGCTGGATCCCTTGTGGCAGATGTCGGCCGCCGCGCAGGCGGAGGCGGTACGCCGCGCGGACGTGTCGGCCGTGGAGCTGGTCGACAGCCACCTGGCGCGCATCGCGGAGGTCAACCCGCAGGTGAACGCGGTCACTCAGCTCTTGGCGGAGCGCGCACGCGCGGCCGCGGCGCACACCGACCGGCTGCGGGCCGCAGGTGCGGTGCTGGGGCCGCTCGCGGGTGTGCCGTTCACGGTGAAGGAGACCACCGCCGTCGAAGGCGTGCCGACCACCTTCGGTGTGGAGCGCTTCCGCGATCTGGTGGCCCCGGCCGACGCTCCCCCGGTGGCACGGCTGCGCGCGGCGGGAGCCATCCCCATCGGGCACAGCAACGTACCGACCCTGATCCTGGCCGGGATGCACACCCGCAGCGAGCTGTTCGGCGACACGGTCAACCCGTGGGACCGCAGCCGGACCCCGGGCGGCAGCAGCGGGGGCGATGCGGTGGCCGTCGCCTCGGGCATGGCGGCGCTCGGACTGGGCAACGACTCGGGCGGATCGGTGCGCATCCCGGCCCAGTTCTGCGGTGTGGCGGGACTGAAGCCGTCCACGGGCCGGTTCCCGGCGGACCACCGCGTACTCGGCCCGGACGACCCCGGCCCGGCGTCCCAGATGCTCGTCACCGACGGACCGCTGGCGCGGTCGGTGGGCGACCTGCGGCTGGCGTACGAGGTACTGGCCGGGACCGATCCGCGTGATCCGCGGGCCGTACCGGTGCCGCTCTACGGGGAACCGCTGCCCGGGCCGGTGAAAGTCGCCGTGGTGGCGGACCCCGGCGGGCAGGGCGTCCACCCGGCGGTGCGCGGGGCCGTGGAGGCCGCTGCCGGCGCGCTGCGGGACGCCGGGTACGACGTGCGCGAGGTGGCGGACGTACCGCGCATGGCCGAGGCGCTCGAGGCCTACGGCCGGATCACCGTGACCGAGTTCGCCCCGAGCTGGCCGGTGGTGCGCCCGCTGCTCGGGCCGGGCGGGGACCGGTACATCGCGATGGCGATGGAGCGGACCCCGCCCGCGAGCGCGGACGAGCTCGTGAAGCTGATGGGAAGTTGGCTGAACATCCGCCGCTCATGGGCCGAATTCCTGGACGAGTACCCGCTGTTGCTCGGCCCGGTGTTCACCGAGCCGCCGGTCGAGCCGGGGCTGGAATCGCGCGACAGGGCGGGCCGCGACCGGGTGGCGGCGGGCATGCGCCTGTGCAGCGTGACCAGCTTCGTGGGCGTGCCGGCGGTGGCCGTGCCGACGGGGATGTCCGACGGGCTGCCGTGCGGGGTCCAGATCGTCGGGCGCACGTTCCGCGAGGACCTGTGCCTGGACGCCGCGCAGGCGGTCGAGGACCGGCTCGGGGTCCTCACGCCGGTGGACCCGCGCGGGTGAGCGCGGGCCCGGCCGGGCGTCAGAGGCCTCCGGTGTGGAGCAGCCGGTTCGGGGTCTCGGCCGGGACACCGGTCAGGACGTCGCGTACGGCCTGCTCGGTGAGCCAGGTGCGGACCTGGGCGGGCGTCGCGGTGGGGTGTGCGCAGAGGTAGAGGGCGGCGACGCCGGTGACGTGCGGGGCGGCCCACGAGGTGGCGGTGGCGTCGCTGGTGGCGGTGGAGCCGCCCGCGAGCGCGGAGGTGATCTTCTCGGCGGGGGCGTAGAGGTCCACGCAGCGGCCGTACCCGGAGCCGAATGCGTCCCCGTCGGTCCAGTGCCGGTCGTCGGCGGTGGCGGCGGCCACGACGATCGCGCCGTGGGCGCCTGCCGGGGAGTGGCCGCAGGCGTCGTCGTTGAAGTTGCCGGCGGCGACGACCGTGGTGATCCCCGCTTCGACCATGTGCTGAACGGCGGTGTCGACGGCCGTGGAACGGTTCTTGAGGTTGAGGGACATGTTCACCACGGCCGGTCGCTGGGCGTGGGCGGTCACCCATTCCACGGCTTTGACGACGGAGTCCTCCGGCGCGGTGCCCGCGCTCGGCGAGACGTCCTTGGTGTGCGGGCCGCTGCCTTCCTCGCAGGCGATGCCCTGGACGCGCACGATGCTCGACTTCGGGGCGACGCCGTACGTGGTACCGCCGATGATGCCCGCGACGAACGTGCCGTGGCCCAGTCCGCCGCCGTCGAAGCAGTCACCGGCGTCCGGATCCCCGACGAAGTCGGCGCCGAGGGCTGCGCGGCCGCCGAACTCCGCATGCTTGACCTCGAGTCCGGTGTCGATCACGTAGACGTGCACGCCGTTGCCGTCGGCGCGCGAGGTGAACTTCCCGTCGAGCGGACGGGTCCGCTGGTCGAGGCGGTCGAGGTTCCACGGAACCCCGGTGCGGACGACGGGCTTCGCCGCTGCCGAGCCGGACGTCGCACCCGACGGCGCACCGGACGGCCGGGGGGTGCCCGTCGGAACGCCGGTGGGCAGCGGCGTACCGGACGCCGCGACGGACGGCGATGCGGCGCCGGCTCCCGCGCCGCCACCGGGCCCGGGCACCTCCTCCGGGGAACACGCCGAAACCCCCAGCGCCGCCAGTGCCACGACTGCTCCGAGCATCGCCCTGCTGCTGCGCCCGCGTCCCATGACCCACCCCTGTCCCCGTGCGGCACCACGCCGCCGAGGAGGGAGACGCCGGCCCCACCCCCACCGGTTTCCACCCGGCGCGATTCCGTTTCAGCGGTCCCGGCCCGCCCCAGGGGCCCGCAGCGGCGGCGGCCCGGGGCTCCGGCCCCGCACGTTCACCCGTTCAGGGACTTCATCAGCTCCGGGGCGTAGCGGTCGCCCGAGACGACCCCGTGCGGGGCAACCGCGCCGATGGCGGCCACGTCCGCGTCCGTGATCGTCACCGCGGTGGCGGCGATGTTCTCCTCCAGGTAGCGGCGGCGCTTCGTGCCCGGGATCGGCACCGCGCCCTGGCGCAGGGTCCAGGCCAGGGCCAGCTGTGAGGGGGTGACTCCCTTTTCCGCGGCGAGCCGGCGGACCTGGTCGACGACGGCCAGGTTGCGGTCGAAGTTGGTTCGGCGCGGTGGGCGGGCCGGCTGCGGGCGGCTCGGGCACCGGCTGGGCGCCGGAACGGCTCGCCCGGCACCGCGCGGCGGTGGTCGAGGCCGTACGCCGCATCACGGCGCCGCAGCGGAACCCGACGTAGGCGGCGTCAGGATCATGCCGATCAGGTGGTCCAGGGCCGCCTCCGCGCCCGGGGCTTCCGGCAGCACCTCGGGGGCCGTGTCGGGGGCGGTCCGGCGCAGTTCCAGCCAGCCCAGGTAGGCGGCGTACCCGGCGAGGGCGCGATGGCGGGACTCCTGCGCTCCGAAGCCCAGCCCCCCGAAGATCTCGGCCAGGAAGTCGAGCCGGGTCCGGGTGACCCGGGCGACGACCTCGGCGACCGCCGGGTGGGCGGTGTGCGCGACGAGGGCCGGTTCCAGCCCGGCGATCTCCTCGGTGCCCAGCGCGACCGCGAACAGTGCCCGCGCCCGCGTCCACGGATCCTCCTCCTGCCGGACAGTGGTGATGACCTCCGCAGTGGCGTGCCGCTCCCACGCTTCCAGGGCCGCCACGAGCAGCGCCTCCCGGTTCTCGAAGTGCCAGTAGAAACTGCCTCGCGAGACCGCGAGTTCGCGGGCCAGTACGTCCACCGCCACCGCAGACAGCCCGCCCCGGGCCAGCGCGCGCAGCGCCGCCATCGTCCAGTCGTCCTTGGTGACTCTCCCCTTGGCCATGTTCCGTACAGTACTGTATGGAACATCCATACAGAGCTGTATGGAAACGGGGAGAGGGGTGACGGCATGAGCGCCATGTCCAGGGGTGTCGGTGCAGTGGAAGACGGGGCCGCCGAGGTCGGTACGGAGCGGGCGGGCGCCGCGGTGCGCGCCGCGGCGGCGGCCGCGGCCGGGGGGCTGCTCGCGGCGGGGGCCCTGCACGCGGTGTGGGTGTTCTCCCCGTGGCCGCTGGACTCCCGGGCCGAATTCGCGGCCGTGGTGGTCGGCGTGGAGGAGGCACAGCTGCCGTCCGGGCCGCTGACGTTCGCCGTGGCGGGCCTGCTGGGCGCCGCCGCCGGGCTGGTGGTGACCAGCGCCCGGCCGGCGAGCCGGTTGGGCCGGTCCCGGCCGGTACGGGCCGGGCTGTGGGCGGTGTCCGGAGTACTGGCGGCACGCGGGCTCGGCGGTCTGGCGGCTTCGGGGCTCGGCCTGGGATCCGCGCCGCCCGAGTTCCGCCACTGGGACCTGCTGCTGTACTCCCCGCTGTGCGTCGCACTGGGCGGGCTCACGGGGTACGTGGCCCTGCACACCCGGCGCCGCCGCACCTGACGGGAGGCAGGCCCCGCCGCGAACGGGCTGCGGACCGGGCCGCGAACCGGCTGCGGCTTGGGCCTGCGTCGTGCGGCAGGGGCCGGCCGCAGCCACACGGCAGCGCCGGTCAGCGCACCTGGATCAGGCGGCCGTCGCGGCCGCGGTCCGGACCCGGGCCAGGATGGCCTCCGTGTCCACGCCCGTCGGCAGGGTGCCGTACGCACCGCCGTGCTCGCCGCCGAGGCGGGAGGCGCAGAAGGCCTCGGCGACCGCGCCCGGGGAGTGGCGCAGCAGGAGCGACGCCTGGAAGACCAGGGCCATCGTCTCCGTGAGCTGCCGGGCCCGGTACTCGGCTTCGGCGGGGTCGGCGAGCTGCTTCTGGAGACCGGCCACCGCCGCATCCAGATGGCGGTCGGCGCCCGCCGCCCGGCCGACCTCCTCGAAGAAGGCCTCGACGGTCTCCGGCTGCCGGGCCATGGCCCGCAGCGAGTCCAGGGCGGCGACGTTCCCGGAGCCCTCCCAGATCGACGACAGCGGGGCCTCCCGGTAGAGCCGCGGCATGCCGGAGTCCTCGATGTAGCCGTTGCCGCCGAGGCATTCGAGGGCTTCGGCGGCATGCCCGGGGGCGCGCTTGCAGACCCAGTACTTGGTGACGGCCAGCCCCAGCCGGCGCAGCAGCGCCTCGTCCTGGTTGCCCTGGGCGACCCGGTCCGTGGCGCCCGCGAGGCGCAGGGCGACGGCGGTCGCCGCCTCGGATTCGAGGGCGAGGTCCGCGAGGACGTTGCGCATCAGGGGCTGGTCGATCAGCGCCTTGCCGAACGCCCGCCGGTGGGTGGCGTGGTGGACGGCGCGGATGACTCCGAGCCGCATGCCGGACGCCCCGCCGAGCACGCAGTCGAGGCGGGTCATGTTGACCATCTCGATGATGGTCGCGACGCCGCGCCCCTCCTCCCCCACCAGCCAGCCGAAGGCCTCGTCGTACTCGATCTCGGCGGAGGCGTTGGACCGGTTGCCGAGCTTGTCCTTGAGGCGCTGGAGCAGCAGACGGTTGCGGCTGCCGTCCGGCAGTATGCGCGGCAGCAGGAAGCAGGAGAGCCCGCCCGGGGCCTGAGCCAGCGTCAGGAAGACGTCCGACATGGGCGCGGAGGTGAACCACTTGTGCCCGGTCAGCCGGTAGGTGCCGTCCGGGGCCGGGACCGCCGTCGTGGTGTTGGCGCGTACGTCGGACCCGCCCTGCTTCTCGGTCATCGACATGCCCGCGATCAGGCCCTGCTTGGTGTCCGGCCGGCGGAGTCCGAAGTCGTACGTGCGGGAGGCGAGCAGCGGCTCCAGCCACCCGGCGAGGTCCGGGGTCGCGCGCAGCGCGGGCACCGCGGCGTACGTCATGGACACCGGGCAGGAGTGGCCCGCCTCGACCTGGCCCCAGACGAGGAACTTCGCGGCCCGCGCGACATGCGCTCCGGCCCGGTCGTCCGCCCAGGGCGCGGCGTGCAGCCCGTGGGAGACGGCGGTGCCCATCAGCTCGTGCCAGTACGGGTGGAACTCCACCTCGTCGATGCGGTGGCCGTAGCGGTCGTGGGTGCGCAGCACCGGCGGGTTCTCGTTGACCACGCGGCCCCACTCCGCGGCCTGTTCGCAACCGGCGAGGGCGCCGAGGCGGTGGATCTCGGGTATCGCCCATGCGGCGCCCTCGCGGGCGACCGCCTCCAGCAGGGCCGGATCCGCGGCCGCGTCGTAACCGTGGTGCGGGGGCACCTGGTTGGTGACCTCATGCGTCTGCGGCATCGTGTCCTCCAAGGGCACGCAGGGTGAAGGTGATCAGGCCGGGGATGACGTCCCCCGGGGCCGCGTCCCCGTCGGCCAGCGGGCCGACGAGTGCTTCGGCGATCGCGCCGACGAGTGCGGCAGCCATCAACTCGGGTGATTGCGGCGGGAGTTCTCCGGAGGCCAGGCCCGCGGCGATCTGTTCGGCGTACACGTCGCGGAACGCCCGGCGGAAGACGAGGCGTTCGGTGTCCACGGCGGGGTCGGCGGGCTCCGCGAGCAGGGCGAAGGCCCGGCGCGGCGCCTGCAGCGCGCGGTACGCGAAGGTCTCGACGGCGGCGGCCACCCGCTGCGCCGCGCTGCCAGGGCGGTCCGTCGCGGCGGCGACCGCTTCCAGCTCGCGCGCCACCAGGGTCCGGAAGAGGGCGGCGGCCAGCTCGGACTTGCCGGAGAACGACTGGTACACGCTGCCCGTGGAGATTCCGGCTTCGGCCGCGATCGCGGCGACCGAGCAGCCGCTGTAGCCCTCACGGGAGAGCAGGAGAACAGCGGCCTCGAGCACCCGGTCGCGCCGGGCGTCGAGGCGGGCCTGTACGACTGGGGGGCGGCGGTAGGGCATGGAAGGATTGAAGCACCGATTCATTGCTTCACGCCAGAGCTGTACGGGGCGGAAACGGGCTCCTGCCCCCTACCGGGAGGTGAGGGTGGCCAGGGTGGGCCCGTCCGGGCGGACGGTGATGCTGTACGCGGCCTTGGTGGGGACGGAGTGGAAGGTCGGGGTGTGGGCGGGCAGCAGGTACTCGAGGAGGACGGTCGACTCGCGGAGGGCGAACTGCAGGCCGAGGCAGGCGCGGGGGCCGATGCCGAAGGGGAGGTACGAGCCCGGGTGAGTGGGCCGGCCGCCGGGCGCGGTGAAGCGCCGGGGGTCGAAGTGCTCGGGGTCCGGCCACAGTTCGGGGTCGCGGTGCGTGAGGTACGGGCAGACCACCACGTCGGAGCCCGCTTCGACGGCGTAGCCGCCCAGGGTGTCGGCCTCGGTGGCGTACCGGGGCAGGATCCAGGCGGACGGGTACAGCCGGAGCGTCTCGTGGACCAGGGCCTGGACGGCGCGGCGGCGTTCCGCCGAGCCCGGGGCGCCTGCGGCGAGGGCCTGTTCGCGAGCCGCGGGGTGGCGGTCGAGAAGCAGGTAGAGCCAGGTCAGGGTGGTGGCGGTGGTCTCATGGCCGGCGACGAGCAGCGTGATCAGCTCGTCGCGGATCAGGCGGTCGGTGTACTCGGGGCGCTCGGCCGCCGCACCGAGCAGGATGTGCAGGAGGCCCGGGCCGTCGGGCCCGGCGTCGCCGCCGCGGGCGGCTTCGATGGCGTGGTGCGCGACGGCGTCGATCCTGGCGAGGTCGGCGGCGACGGCGTCCCGCGCGTCGCCGGCGTCGGCCGGCAGCGTCGGCAGGGCGGCCACCACGGCGCCCACGGAGTTCAGTTCGTGCGCGGTGGCGGCGTCGAGGGGGTGTCCGGTGAGGGAGCGCCAGATGGTGTCCAGGGCGAAGCTACGCATCTCCCGGCCGACGTCGAGCGGCTGCCCTGTCCGGGCGTACCCGGCCCAGCGCTCGGCGGTGACCCGGGCGGCATCCGTGATGCGCTGCTCGTAGCGGCGCATGCCGGTGCCGGTGAACTGGGACTGCAAGAGGCGCCGTTGGCTCTTCCAGGCTTCGCCGGTGGCGGCGAGTACGCCGTCGCCGATCAGCAGGCGGGCACGGTGGGAGCGCTTGACGTACCGGTCCGGGTGCAGGGCCAGCACGTGCTGGACTGCTTGGGGGTCGGTGACCAGGACGGTGGGGTTCGGCCCGAGGCGGAACGCGGCGACGCCGCCGAGCCGTTCGCGCACCACCGTCAGCAGATCGACCAGTTCGCCCCGGTCGGAGCGCCACCGCTCCACGAGGCCGGAATCCAGCTCGGGGACCGGCCGACCCGTGCGGGAGGCGTACGGGCGGGGGCCGAAACCGGCTTCGGTGGCCACGGGTCTTCTCCTGTTCGACCGCTGGTCCTGCGTCCCTGACGAGCTTGGGCATCACGGACTGTACGGGAGCGGACGCCTCCCGTGACAGCCCGCCTCGGCGTGGGGCTCGACGCCGGGCGACGGCCGGTAAGATCACCTGCCCATGAACACCGGTGGTGCAGGACACGAGTTGACGGCCATTCCGCCCGGGCAGGTGACGCTGTCGGACGGGCGGACCCGGCGCAGCTGGTCAGTCGAGCTCGCGGCCTACGAGCTGGCGGCCGTCCCGGTCACGCAGGCGCTGTACGCCGAGGTCACCGGCCTGCGGCCGGGCAGCGCCCACGGGGACCGGCTGCCCGTCGAGGGCGTGTCCTGGTGGGACGCGGTGCGGTTCTGCAACACCCTGTCCGAGCGCGACGGGCTGGCCCCGGCGTACCGCCTCGACGCCGAAGTCGACAGCGACGGCGACGGCATCGACTGGGACACCTCCGCCGACGGGTACCGGCTGCCGACCGAGGCCGAGTGGGAGCACGCCTGCCGGGCCGGTACGAGCGGGCCCCGGTACGGAGCGCTCGACGACATCGCCTGGTACCGCGGCAACTCGGACGAGCGCATCCACGGCGTGGGCGGCAAACAGCCCAACCCGTGGGGCCTGTACGACATGCTCGGCAACGTCTGGGACTGGTGCTGGGACGTCTACGACGCCGAGGTCTACGGCAGTTACCGGGTGCTGCGCGGCGGCGGCTGGTTCGACGAGCACTGGAGCTGCCGGGCCTCCGCCCGCCGGCGCAGCCATCCGACGTTCCAGGTGGACGACGTGGGCTTCCGCCTCGCCCGCTCCGTCACCGGCTGATCCGCCCCTGCCGACCGGGCCGCGGCCCGCGGGTCACCGCACGACCCGCGGCAGGCGCAGGCTCAGCAGCACCGTCAGGGCGATCATGCCGAGCTGCACCAGCAGTGTGACGGCGAGTGCGTCCCGCATGCCGATCGTCGGGGCGAGTGCCAGGAAGAGGCTGCCCAGGGTCGCGACGCCGAGGGCGAGCGCGGACTGCTGGGTGGTGATCATGACCCCGCCGCCCACGCCGGCCCGGTCGGCCGGTACGTCCGAGAGCATCAGCCGCATCAGCACGGGCAGTTGGAGCCCCTGGCCGAGGCCGGCGACGGCCACGCCCGGGGCGAGCGAGGCCGGCCCGAGGTCCGGCCAGCCGCGCAGGAACGCGAGGAGGATCAGGACGACGCCGACGGCCTGGAGGACGCCGCCCGCGGTGACGACCCGGCTGCCGAACCGGCCGACCAGCCGCGGCCCGGCGAGGGAGGCCGCGAAGAAGGCCACCGCCATCGGGACGAGCGCGAGCCCCGCCGCCACCGGCCCCATGCGCAGGCCCTGTTGCAGCACCACCGCGATGACGAACATGAATCCGCTGAAGCCGATCGAGAACGGCACGACCAGGACCAGCCCCCGCCGCAGCGACTGCAGGCGCAGCAGGCTCGGCGGCACGAGCGGGGTGCGTCCGAGCCGGTCGGCGCGGCGCTCGGTCAGGTAGAAGGCCGTGGCGGCGAACGGGAAGACCGCGAGCGACACCCACGTCCACAGCGGCCAGCCGGCGGCCCGGCCCTCGGTCAGCGGCAGCAGCAGGGACACCAGGGACAGGGCGAGCAGCAGCGTCCCCGGGACGTCGACCGAGGCCGGGCGGTCCGAGCGGGTCTCCGGAACGGCCCGGACGGCGAGCACCAGCCCGAGGATCACCACCGGCACGTTGACCAGGAACACCGAGCGCCAGCCGGAGCCTGCGACGTCGGCGGCGACCAGGACACCGCCCAGGATCTGCCCCGCGACCATGGACAGCCCGGCGGTGGCCCCGTACAGGCTCATCGCCCGCGCCCGGCGGGGGCCCTGCGTGGTGGCCTGGATGGTGGCCAGCACCTGCGGCAGCATCAGCGCGGCCGCCGCGCCCTGTGCCACGCGCGCAGCCACCAGGGTCCAGGCCGTGGGTGCGATGCCGCAGGCGAGCGAGGTGACGCCGAAGGAGGCCATGCCGATCAGGAAGAGCCGGCGCCGTCCGGCCATGTCGCCGAGGCGGCCGCCGAGGACGAGGAGAACGGCGTACGCGACGCCGTAGCCGCCGACGATCAGTTCCAGCGTGGCGGGGCCGGCCGCAAGGTCGCTGTCGATGGCGGGCAGCGCCACGTTGACGATGAAGAAGTCGATCAGGGGCAGGGCCGCGCCCAGCAGCACGGTGAACAGCCCGAGCGGGCCGATCGCCGCGGGGGCGGGCCCAGGGGCCGGACCGGAGGCCGGGCGGCCCGTCGGGGCGGACGGGGAGGGGCGGGTGGTGCGTACGGTTGCTTCGCTCACACCGGAAATGATCGTCTTGCGCTCAGCCTGGTACCAGAGTCTCCTTATCCTGGTACAAGGACTACCTGGCAACGGGATGAGCAGTGCGGCACCCTGGTTCCATGACCACTGTGGCCCCGGAGAGCGACGTACGCCGGCACGAGCTGGCCGAATTCCTGCGCAGCCGCCGGGAGCGGATCACCCCCGAGCAGGTGGGGCTGCCGCGCGGCCGCCGCCGGCGCACCCCGGGGCTGCGTCGCGAGGAGGTCGCCCAGCTCTCCGCCGTCGGTGTCACCTGGTACACCTGGCTGGAGCAGGCCCGCGAGATCCAGGTCTCCCCGCAGGTCCTGGACGCGCTGGCGCGCGCCCTGCTGCTGGACTCCAGTGAACGTACGCATCTGTTCGCGCTGGCCGGCAGCCTCGATCCGGCCCCGCACGCGCCGTGCCCGAGCGTGACCCCGGCGCTGCGGGCGATGCTCGACCGGCTCGGACCGATCCCGGCCTGCATCCAGAACAGCCGGTACGACATCCTCGCGTACAACGCCACGTACGGACGGCTGCTGTGCGACCTGGACGCACTGCCGCCCGAGGACCGCAACTGCCTCTGGCTCGCGTTCACCAACGCGGACTGGCGGGCGTCCCTCGTCGACGTCGGCGAGGTGAACCGCATCATCGCCGCCAAGTTCCGGGCGGCCATGGCGGAGCACCTCGCCGAGCCGGCCTGGAAGGCCCTGCTGGCGCGGCTGGAGGCGGAGTCGGCGGAGTTCCGGGAGGTGTGGGCCCGGCACGAGGTGGTGAGCCAGGGCGGCAGGACGAAGTACATCCGCAATGCGCACGTCGGTCTGCTGCACCTGGAGCACACCAATCTGTGGCTCGGGCCGGCGGCGGGCCCGCGGCTGGTGACGATGGTGCCGGTCGACGAGGAGAGCCGCGCCCGCCTGGAGCGACTGGAGCGACTGGAACACCTCGAGCCCGCCACGGTCTGAGGCACCCCGCCCGCGCCCGCGGCTACGGCTGCTCGGCCAGCCCCTCCGGCAGCCGGCCCGTGTGGACCACGCCGAGGGTCTGGGTGGCCCGGGTCAGGGCGACGTAGAGGTCGCTCGGCTCGTGGTCCGCGGGCTCCACGACGATCACCGAGTCGAACTCCAGCCCCTTGGCCTGGCGCGGGTCCAGCAGGACGACCGTACGGGTGAGATCCGGCTCCTCCCCCGCCCGTACGCCGGGCAGCTCGGCGGCGAGGGCCTCGTGCAGCAGGCGCGGCGCGATCACCGCCAGCCGGCCGCCCCGGCCCTCGGCCGGTGCGCCGGCGCGCACCGCTTCCGCGACCGTGCGGGCGAGGTCGTCCGTCGCCCGTACCCAGGGCCGCTGCCCCGTGGAGCGCACCGAGCTCGGCGGCTCGAATCCGGGGTGGCGGGCCCGGAGCACGGCGGCCGCGAGGTCCATGATCTCGGCGGGCGTACGGTAGTTGACGCCGAGGCGCACCAGCTCGAAGCGGTCCCCGACGTACGGGTCCAGGATCCGCTTCCACGATCCGCAGCCGGCCTCGTCACCGGTCTGGGCCGGGTCGCCCACCAGCGTCATGGAACGGGTGGGGCAGCGCCGCATCAGCAACCGCCAGGCCATCTCGGACAGTTCCTGCGCCTCGTCCACGATGACGTGCCCGAAGGCCCAGGTGCGGTCGGCGGCGGCCCGCTCGGCCGCGCTGCGGTGGTCGGCCTCCTCGTGCCGCTCCGCCATCCGCTCGGCGTCGATGATGTCGTGCGCGGCGAGGAACTCGTTCTCCATGTCCTCGAATTCGTACGACTCGGAGCCCTGCGACAGGTCCAGGACGCCCTGGGCGTACGCGATGCGCTCCTGCCGCTCCCGCTCCTCGGCGGCGCGCTGTGCACTGTCGTCGGCGCCGAGGAGCTCGGCGGCCTCGTCGAGCAGCGGGATGTCGGCGGGTGTCCAGGCGTCCGTCGTGCGCCGGATCAACTCGGCTTGGTGGGAGGGGAGATGGGTGGGATCGGCGAGGAAGTCGGCGATCAGCTGCCGGGGCGTGAGGGGCGGCCAGAGGCTGTCGATCGCGGCGTGCACCTCGGCGCTGGTGGCGATCTCCTTGCCGAGCTGTGCGATGTCGTCGGGTCCCAGCAGGTTGGGGCCGCCGTACGGATCCGCGCCGAGCCGGTCGGCGAGCTGCTCCGTGAGGGCGTCGATGACGCGGAACGCGAAGTACGGGCGGGCCAGGTTGTGGGGCAGCCCGGTGGCGCGCGCCCGGTCCCTGGCCTCGTGCGCCATGGTCCGGTCCAGCAGCAGGGTTCCGTAGTCGTCGTGGGCGATCTCCACGGCCGGTTCCGGGAGCACCGCGCTGTCCTCGCCGCTGCCCGCGGGTACGGTCTCCGGCAGCGCCTGCCGGTCGCGTACGACGCGCGCGAGGACCTCGGCCATCTGCGCGCGGCCCTTCACGGCGGCGGCGCCGGGCCGGTCGGTTCCGGTCGCCCGGACGCCGGGGAACAGCTCGCCGAGGGTGGAGAGCAGGACGCCGGTCTCGCCGAGGGCGGGGAGCACCTCGCCGATGTAGCCGAGGAATGCCGGGTTGGGGCCGACGATCAGCACGCCGCGCTTGGCGAGCAGCTCCCGGTGCTCGTAGAGGAGGTAGGCGGCCCGGTGCAGGGCGACGGCCGTCTTACCGGTTCCCGGGCCGCCCTCCACCACGAGTACCCCGTGGTGGGGCGAGCGGATGATGTGGTCCTGCTCGGCCTGGATGGTCTGCACGATGTCGTGCATGCGGCCCGTGCGGGCGGCGTCGAGTGCGGCGAGCAGGACGGCGTCCGCGTCGGCCCCCTCGTGGCCCGTGCGCTCGGTGTCGGCGAGGTCGAGGATCTCGTCGTGGAGGGCCGTGACCTCCCGTCCGCGGGTGGTGATGTGGCGGCGCCGGCGCAGGCCCATGGGGAAGTGCCCGGTGGCGAGGTAGAACGGGCGCGGACCTCGGCCCGCCAGTCGAGGACGAGGGGCGTGCGGTCCGCGTCGTCCTGCCTGATTCCGATACGGCCGATGTGGTGGTCCTCTCCGTCGGAGAACTCGAGCCGGCCGAAACACAGACCATTCTCGCCCGCGTTCAGCGCGGAAAGCAGACCGGACTGCTCGGCGACGAGAACATCCCGCTCCAGGCGCGCCTGAAGCCCGCTCCCCGTCGCGGCCAGTGCCCGCTCGACGGCATGTTCGGCCTGGTCACGCAGGTCGTCGAGGCGCGCATAGAGCTCGTCGATGAATTGCTGCTCATTACGGAATTCCACGGTTGACAATTCCACTCCCGACCCGATACGATGTCCTCGTAAAGCTTCTTCACGCACTGCCTTCATCAGGGCGTGAAACATCAAATATACGCAGACGAATACCCCGACCGCCAATTGGTCCCGGGGTATTTTTTCGTTTTGAGGGACGCTGCCTGTGCCGGGTGGGGGCGCCCCGGCGCGACGGGCGGCCGCATGTCACCCGGACGGCTCACCCGTCAGGCTTCCGGCGCCGTGCACTGCTTTGGTGGACACAAGAGCTGTCCACCACATGGAGCACTCTCATGTATGAAATGCAGGTCGGTGAGGCGGCCACAGGGCCTGGCCTCGTATGGCACGTCGTCGCCCGTGACCGCCGGGCCACCCTCTGCGGCCGCCCCCTCCAGCCGGGCGGCAACGCCGAAACGGACCACCACTGCGGTCCGTGTATGACGGCCTTCCAAAACGTCATGCGGGAAGGCTCCGCCGAGTCCTGACAGTGGGGGTGATCACCGCCGAACACCACGCTTCCGCCGCCGGCGCCGGACCGATGGGAGGTCCACGCGCCGGCGGCGGAGGCATCCGGCGCGCCAGGGCGCGAACCGCCGCGGAGCGAACCTCCCCGGAGCCAACCGCCCCGGCGCTACGGCTGCGACGGCTTTCCGGCGATCGCGTCGTAGACGCGGACGCGCAGGCGGCGCTGTCGGCCCTCGCGTTCCTCCCGGACCCGCCCCCGCTGCACCTTGCGGCTGCCGGCCGGGTACCGGGCCCGCGCCCACGGCGACGGCGTGGTGGATGTGCAGTCCGCCGGGGGTCACGATTCCCACGCCCCGATGCCGACACCCCGCCACCACCCCCGCAGCGCGGCGCCGGCTCGAACCCTCCCCGCACAGCCACCCAAAGCAATCCTTATGGATGAACAGGACTGCTACGGTGTTCACTTATGGATAAGGCGGCGCCGCAGCCGGAGCGGGCCGCCCGAGCTGCTCAGGGGTGCCGCCATGAAGACGATCGGACTGCTCGGGGGAATGAGCTGGGAATCGACGGCCGAGTACTACCGGCTGTTGAACGAGCTCACCCGCGACCGGCTCGGGGGGCTGCACTCGGCCCGCTGCGTGCTGTACTCGGTGGACTTCGCGGAGATCGAGCAACTGCAGGCCGAGGGACGGTGGGCGGAGGCCGGCGAGGTGCTGGCGGCAGCGGCCCGGCGGCTGGAAGCCGCCGGGGCGGACCTCGTGCTCATCTGCACCAACACCATGCACAAGGTCGCCGACCGCGTCCAGGCCGGCATCTCGGTGCCCCTGCTGCACCTCGCCGATGCCACCGCCGACGCCGTGAAGGCGGCGGGCCTGACCCGGGTCGGCCTGCTGGGGACCGCGTTCACGATGGAGCAGGACTTCTACCGTGGCCGACTCGCGGCGGGCGGACTCGAGGTGTGCGTCCCGGATGCCGACGGGCGTGCGCTCGTGCACCGGGTGATCTACGAGGAGCTGTGCCTGGGCCTCGTCCACGAGGAGTCGCGGGCCGCCTACCAGCAGGTCATCAAGGACCTCGTGGCCGACGGCGCCCAGGGGATCATCCTGGGCTGCACCGAGATCGAGCTGCTCATCGGCGCCGAGGACAGCCCCGTACCGGTCTTCCCCACCGCGCGGATCCACGCCGAAGCCGCGGTCGAGGCGGCGCTGTCGAGCCATCACGGGGTGGTAGGCATGGTCATCGAGAACTGACCCCGCGGAGCCGGCCCACCGGGCCGGCGGACCACGCTCGTCCTGGAACGGGTCTCCCGGGACCGTGCAGGCCGGGGTGGTGGGCGTCCTCGGCTTCGAGGCGATCGTGCACCTGCTGTACGCGCGCAAGATGCTGCGCCACCGCCTCGCGGCGGCAGCCGCCCCCACTCCGTAACCCCCTACGCCAGGCCGGTCGCCGGCTCCACCGGGAGGAGGTCCGGGCGCTTGGCCGTACGGGCGTCCCCGGAGGAGCGGCCGCGCAGGCGTCGGCCCAGCCAGGGCCCCAGGAACGCGGCGGCCCAGCGCAGTTCGGCGAGAACCGTGGGCGAGGCCGCCCGGGCCGGGGGCAGCGGGTGCGTCCAGGAGTCGTCGCTGCCCGGCAGGCCGAGGGCGTGGGCGAGCGAGGCGGCGATCCGCTGATGCCCGAGCGGGCCGGCATGCAGCCGGTCGGCGCTCCACAGGCGGGGGTCGGTGACCACGGGATGGTGTCCCGTCTCGACGACCACCACACCGTGGCGGCCGGCGGCCCCGCGAATCCGGTCGTAGAGGGCGCTGACCCGCGGGGCGAGCGGGCGGGCGAGCGGGGTGATCCGTGCGAGGTCCGGGAAGGTCAGCGTGGCGACGCGGGCGCCCTGGGCGGTGAGCGCGCCGAACATCGCCTCCAGGTGGCCGGCGACCTCGTCGGCGTCGAACCGCGGCCGCAGTATGTCGTTGACCCCGGCGACCACGGTGGCCAGGTCCGGGCGCAGGGCGAGGGCCGGTGCGAGCTGTTCGGCGCGGACCTGCCCGGCGAGGCGGCCGCGGACGGCGAGGTTGGCGTACCGCAGGCCGGGACCGTGCAGCGCGAGGTGCTCGGCGAGGCGGTCGGCCAGCCCGCGCAGCCCTGTCGTGTCGTCGCCGTCGCCGACGCCCTCGGTCTGGCTGTCGCCCAGGGCGACGTAGCGCAGGTACTGGTGCTCAGCGCCCGGCACGTGCCGCCTCCCGCTCTCGCAGGACCGCGATCGTACGCGCGCACCAGTCGCGGTTGCCCCGCTCGAAGGCGAGGCCGCGCAGGCAGGTCAGATAGGGGCCGACGCGGTCGCCGTACCGCAGGAAGTCCTCCTCGGTGCGGTCGCCGCGCATCGTGCGCAGTAGACCCGTGAACAGGTCGACCTTGGCCTGGGCGAAGGCGGCGCGCTCGGTGAGCTGCGCGACGAGCGTCGCGGTGTCGACGTGGTCGGCGGCCTGGACCTTGACGACCAGGTCGTCGCGGATGGAGGAGGGCTTGGCGGCGGAGGCGGTGAACTGCTCCAGCTCGGCGAGGCCGGCGCCGGTGACGGTGAACAGACGCTTGTTGGGCCGGGTGTCCTGGACCACTTCCCGGCCCGTGATCAGCCCGTCCTTCTCCAGCCGGGTCAGCTCGGCGTAGAGCTGCTGCGGGAGCGCATGCCAGAAGTTGGCCACACCGAGGTCGAATGCCTTGGCCAGTTGGTACCCGCTCAGCTCCTCGTCCAGCAGCGCCGCCAGTACGGCGTGGCGCAAAGCCATCGGATCGCCTCCTTCTCGCCCCTGTTTCCGCTGTGGCCTCTGTCCATGGACACCCTCCGCATGATACTCAAGAAACTGACTAATCACATTGATGAGTAGATGTAGCCGAGCATGCCGAGCATCAGGGAGAAGCCGTGACCGCAGCAGACCGCTTCCGCGCCGCCGTCGAGAGCAGTGACACCGGCGCCCTGGAGGCCCTGTTCACCGAGGACGTCCGCCTCTACAGCCCCGTGAAGTTCACGCCGTTCGAGGGCCGGCCGATGGTGCTGGGGCTCTTCGGGGTGCTGCTGCGCACCTTCGAGGACTTCCGCTACGTCGGGCAGTACACCGGCGCCGCCGAGACGAGCGTGGACGGCACGGTGTCCCCGTCGGAGGTCCTGCTCTTCCGCGCGACGGTGAACGGCAAGGCGATCCACGGCATCGACCTGCTGCACTACGCCGACGACGGCCGGATCAAGGAGTTCACCGTGATGGTGAGGCCCCGGTCCGCGGTGCACGCCCTGGGCGAGGCGGTGCTCGCCGGGCTGGTGGCCGACGGCCTGGCCCCGGCTCCGGCCCCGGCCCCGGCCCCGGCCCCGGCCGAGGGGACGCCCACTCGCTAGGCTCGCCGGGCAGCCAACTCCCGTACGCACGCCCGGAGGAACCGGTGGACATCCGCTCGGCCCAGCAGCACGCCTGGGACAACAAGCTCGCGAAGGGCTTCAACACCACTGACGTGGCATTGGAGTTCGGGCTGCTGACGGCCGAGGTTGGGGAGGCGTTCACCGCCTGGCGCAAGAAACTGCCCGACTTCGGGGAAGAGCTCGCGGACGTGGTCCTGTACGTCGCGGCGCTCGCCGAGATGAACGGCATCGACCTGGAGTCCGAGGTGGAGCGGAAGCTGGCCAAGAACCGCGACCGCGTCTACGTCCGGGACGAGCGGGGCGTCCTGCACCGCATCGAAACCCCGGGCGGAGCGGCCGACGGGACGAGGAGTCTGCGATGACCGCCACCACGCGAGTGGCGCTGGCCACCTCGGCCATGGGACTGGCCTTCGACGCCGACCTGCCGCTGATGCTCGACGCGCTGCGCGCCCGCGGGGTCGACGCCGTGGCGGCGCCCTGGGACGCCGAGGGCTTCGACTGGTCGCAGTGCGCCGCCGTGGTCATCAGGTCCACCTGGGACTACGCCGAGCGGTGCCCGGAGTACCTGGCCTGGGCGGACGCGGTGCAGGGTGCGACGCGGCTCGACAATCCGGCCGGGCTCGTGCGATGGAACACCGACAAGCGGTACCTCGGGGAGCTCGCCGGCCACGGCGTGCCCGTGGTGCCGACCCGGTTCATCGCACCCGGCGAGGCCCTGACGCTGCCCGAGCACGGCCAGTTCGTCGTCAAGCCGTCCGTCTCGGCCGGCTCGCGCGACACCGCGCGGTACGCGGAGCACCATCACGATCTGGCGGCCGGGCACGTCGCGGCGCTGCACGCCGCCGGATCCACCGCGATGGTGCAGCCGTACCTGTCCCGGATCGACGAGGGGGAACGGGCACTCGTCTTCCTCGGCGGCGTCTTCAGCCACGCGATGCGCAAGGGCCCGGTGCTGACCGATGTCGGGGTCGTCGACAACGAGCGCGTGCCGCATCCGAATCTGGTGCCGCACCGGCCGTCCGCGGCCGAACTGGCCCTGGCCGGGGCGGCGCTGGCGGCCGTTCCCGGTACGGAGGCCCTGCTGTTCGCGCGGGTCGACATCGCGACGGCGGACGACGGCACGCCGGTCCTGATGGAGCTGGAGCTCGTGGAACCCAACCTCTTCATGGCCCACAGCGAGCACGGGCTACGGCGCTTCGCGGACCTCGTCCACGAGCGCGCCGCAGCCGATCACTGACGCGGGTCGGAGTCGGGCCCGGAGCCGTGCCACTTGATGTGGGCCGCGACGGGCAGATGGTCGCTTCCCGTCGCGGGCAGCGCCCGGATCCGGGTGACGGTCGCCGCGCGGGTCATGACCTGGTCGATCCGGGCCAACGGCAGCGCTGCGGGCCAGCTGAACGCGAAGTCCCGGCTGGGCGGGTCCAGCTGTGCGACGACCGGATCCAGCCCGCGGTCGTCCACCGTGCTGTTGAGGTCCCCGAGGAGGATCAGCGGGTCCGTCCGCTCCGCGGCGATCGCGGCGCCGAGCAGTGCGGCGCTCTCGTCCCGTCGTACGGAGCCGAACCCGTGCGTCGGGCCGAGGCGCACCGAGGGCAGGTGCGCCACGTACACGGCGACTTCGCCGTTCGGCGTACGGGCGGTGGCCCGCAGTCCGCGGTTCCAGCCCTCCCCCACACCTGTCGGGCGGATGTCCACCGGCCGCACCTGCGCCAGCGGGTGCTTCGACCAGAGTCCGACCGTGCCCTCCACCGCGTGGTACGGATACTCCGGCGCGAGCACCGCCTCGAACGCCGGCGCGGCGGCGGGCGTCAGCTCCTCCAGGGCGATGAGATCGGCCCGGGTCCCGGCCAGGGCGCGCGCGGTGCCCGCCGGATCGGGGTTCTCGTCGCTGACGTTGTGCTGGACCGCGAGGAGGTCGGGGGCCCGGTCGTCGCCGGGGAGCAGGAAGGCGCCGAAGAGGCCGAGCCAGGCGGCTGCGGGCAGCAGCGCCGCGCAGGCGGCCACGGCCGAGCGGCGCAGCAGCGCGAGGGCCGGCAGGACCGGGACGGCCAGGCCGAGCCAGGGGAGGAACGTCTCCAGCAGGCTGCCGGGACGGCCCGCCGCATCGGGCACCGCGCCGTGGAAGACCAGCAGGCAGGCGACGAGGACCGCGAGCCCGGCGATCACCCGCCCCCGCCCGCGCCACGACCCCTGCCGACGCCACGGCCACTGCCATGACCACTGCTTCCCCACGCGTCCTGCTCCCGATCGGCTCGGCATCCCCCGCATCGTGGCCCTCGCACGACGTCGCACGGTACGACGACGCCGCCAGCGGTGATCCGGTTCCCGCGGCCCGCCCCGGCCCGGCGCGCACCCGACACCCCCTGCCCGGCACGGAGCGGGCCGTCACCCCGCCGGTGAGCCGCCGGGAGCCGCGCTGACCCGGGCCAGGACGAGGACCGTGTCGTCGGTCGCCGCGTCGGGCAGCAGGTTCGCGAGGATGCGGTCGGCCGCCTCCTCCAGCGAGCCCAGGGGCGCACGCAGCTGCTCGCGCAGCGCGTCCATGCCGGTGTCGATGTCCTGGCCGCGGGCCTCGACGAGCCCGTCGGTGTACAGGGCCACGGTGGCGCCCTCCGGGAGCTCGATCTCGACCGCCCGGTACGGTACGCCGCCCACCCCGAGCGGCACCCCGAGCACCTCGCCGATGGTGTGCACCGTCCCGTCCCGGTGGCGTACCAGGGGTGGGGGGTGGCCGGCGTTGGCGATGCGGGCGCGGCCGGTGTGCGGGTCGTAGAGGAGGTACAGGCAGGTCGCCCACTCGATGCCGGCCTCCTGGGCGCAGACGTCGAGTTCTTCGAGCAGGGCCGCGGGCTCCGCGGTGTGCCGGGCGAGCGTCTTCGCGGTGATCCGCAGCCGGCCCATGGCCGCGGCGGCGGGCACGCCGTGTCCCATCACGTCGCCGACGACGAGGGCGACCCGGTCGCCGGACAGGGCGATCGCGTCGTACCAGTCGCCGCCGACCTCGGTGACGCGGCTGCCGGGCAGGTAGCGGTGGCTGATGTCCACGTACGGGCCGCCTGCGGGGGCGCTGGGCAGCAGGGCCCGCTGGAGGGTGAGGGCGATGTCCTGGACCCTGCCGTACAGCCGGGCGTTGTCCAGGCACAGCGCGGCCCGGGAGGCCAGTTCGCCTGCGAGGCCGAGGTCCTCCTCGGCGAAGGCCGGGCGGGCGGCGGAGCGGCCGAACATGGCGATGCCCTGCACCGTGCCGCGGGCGATGAGCGGTGCCATGAGGATGCAGGTCAGCCCGCTGTCCAGCAGCAGTTGCGCGCGCTGCTGGTGGACGACGGTCCGGGTGGCGAACTCCTCGTCGACCGTGAAGCAGAGCGGACGGCCCGTGCTCAGCATCTGGTGGGTGTTGGAGCCCGGCGGGTACGTGACCTCCTCCAGGCCGCCCACGAGTTCGACGGCGGGCTCGGGCAGGGTGGTGCCGGAGGCGATCCGGCGGGTGGCCACCGGCAGCGCCGGGTCGAACGCCTCGGTCTCGTCCATCCACTCCACGAGTTCGACGACGCAGGCGTCGCAGAAGTCCGGGACCACCGCGTCGACCAGCTCGCGCGCGGTGGTGTTCAGGTCCAGGGTGGTGCCGATGCCCGTCGTCGCCCGGTCGAGCAGGGCCAGGCGCTGCCGGGCGGCCGTAGCCTCCAGGATGGCCTGCTCGCGGTCGGTGACGTCCAGCAGCAGTCCGCCCACCCCGCGCCGGGTGTCGCCCGCGCCGGTGAGCGGGAAGAAGCTGACCGAGCGCACCTGGTCGCGGTCGGGATGGCCCGGTGTGCGCAGCCCGACGAGGGTGCCGATCACGGTCCGGCCCTCCTGGGCCACGGACCGCAGCATGCGCTGGTACTCCCCGCCGTCCGAGGTGATCATGATGTCCGTCATCCGGCGGCCCAGGTGCTCCTCGAGCGGGACCCCGTCCATGTCGGCGAGTGCCTGGTTGAGGTGGACGTAGCGCAGCTCCTCGTCCAGCATGACCAGGCCGATCGGGCAGGTCTCGAAGAGGGAGTCGAGGAAGGACAGGTTCGTCTTCACCCGGTCCAGCTCGTCGCCCCGGCTCGCCAGCCCCATGACCACGGAGTGACCCGTGGAGCCGGTCATCGGGAAGACCCGGAAGCCGCAGTCGAACACCGTGCCGTCCCGGTGCAGTGCGGGCAGCCGTACGCGCCAGTAGCCGAGGGCGCGGGCGCGCTCCGCGAGGTGTGCGGCCCCACCGGGGCCTTCGCCGGGGGCCGGCTCGGGGAAGAGGACCGCCGCGGGCCGCGACAGCACCGACCGGGCCTCGTGGCCGAAGAGGCTCCGCGCGCCGGGGCCCCAGTAGCAGATCCGGTCCTCGTCGTCGATGCCGAAGACGGCCACGACCACGTGTTCCAGCAAGGACCCCGGTTCGGACCGAATCGGGCCGGGATCCACCGCGCCCCCCAGCCGGTCCGATGGCATCGGCAGGCCCCCTTCTGCGCACGGCTCGCGCGTGTGGCTGACCGGAGCCCGCGTGGCGGACACGGGCTACCCCCTCAATTCTGCCCGCCATCGCGAAGGAGGACATCACGGCGCCGCACGGGAGCCGGCCGGTGACCCCCGGTGACACCGGCCGCAGCCGCCGCAGGCGTGCGCGGGTGCGGGTGCCGCGCGGGTGCGGGTGCGGGTGCGGGTGCCGCGCGGGTGCGGGTGCGGGTGCGGGTGCCGCGCGGGTGCGGGTGCGGGTGCCGCGCGGGTGCGGGTGCGGGTGCCGCGCGGGTGCGGGTGGGCCGGGCCCCGGGCAGCATCGTGTCCAGGAGGAGACGCCCATGACGCAGACCGAACCCCGCGCCGAGCTGGACGAGCGCTACAGCGACCCGAAGGCCGAGCCCGTCGCCTGGCGGCAGGCCGTGGCCCGGCTCGCGGAGGCCGAGGTGTACTGGCTGACCACCGTACGGCCCGACGCGCGCCCCCACGTGACGCCGCTGATCGGGGTGTGGGCGGACGGCGCACTGCATTTCTGCACCGGCGGACAGGAGCGCAAGGCGAGGAACCTGTCCGAGAACCCGGCGGTCGTCCTCACCACCGGCTGCAACACGCTCGACTCCGGCTACGACCTGGTCGTCGAGGGTGATGCCGTCCGCGTCGAGGACGAGGCGCGGCTGCGGACGCTGGCCGCCGCGTGGGAGACGAAGTACGGGGCCACATGGCATTTCGACGTCCGGGACGGGGCGTTCGTCAACCCGGAGGCGGGGCGGGCCCTGGTCTTCGCCGTCGCGCCCCGGACGGCTTTCGGCTTCGGCAAGGGCGATCCGTACAGCCAGACCCGCTGGCGCTTCTCGCCGCCTCTCCCGAGTTGACCACCGCCTCGCAACCGGGCAGGTCACGGGCGGTTTCCCGGCCGCGCCGCCGATGGGCAACAGGCAACCCGTCGACCCCCGCGGGCGGCCGGGCAAGGCTGAAGGTGTCAGCACGTCAGCACCGAGGCAACCCAACAGGGGGACAAGATGCGCAAGATGATCCGCGGCGCCGCCGCGCTCGCCACCGCCGCCGCGGCCGTCGTGGCACTGGGCGGCGCGGCCGACGCCAAGCCTGCCGACGACTGGGCCGGTTGTCCGTACGGAGCGGTCTGCATCTACCCGCAGAACCAGAACCCGGCCGTGAAGCCGAGCCAGATCTTCTACAGCTACGGAGCCCACAACCTGAGCAACCAGTTCGGCAACCACTGGGTCCTCAACAACCAGTACGGCGGAGCCACCGCCAGCCTGTGCACCGGCTCCAACGGCGCCGGCTGCGGGTCCCGCATCGCCGAGGGGACGGGCGTCTACGCCGACCTCGGGCCGATCAACTCCATCACCCTCAACCGACCGTAACCGAGCACCTGTTCACACGGCCTTCCGGATCCGTCGGCTGCGGCGGCTCCGGAAGGCCGCTGTGCTGCGCGTTTTGCGCCACGCCGGGCAGAACGCGTGCTCCGCAGTCCGACCCCCGCGGTAGCCTGGGACCTTCCATCTCACAACCTGGGCGCGCTCTGCCATGGGGGATGCCGTGGGGGACCCGGACCGCGGACGGAACACCGATCACCAGCACGATTCACCTGAAGCCACCGAGGCCGCCCCGGCCACCGACGGCTCCGGCGCGTCCTTTCCCGCCCGCTTGAGGCAGCTGCGGGTACAGCGCGGTCTGTCGCTGGCCGACCTGGCCCGCAGGACGCACTACAGCAAGGGCTACCTGAGCAAGATCGAGACCGGCGCCAAGCGGGTCACCCGTGACGTCGCGCTGCGCTGCGACCAGGTACTGGAGGCCGGGGGCGCCCTGTTACGGCTGGTCCCGGAGGCGGAAGTACCCAGGGCCCGGGCGGGATCGGGCACGGGCGCCGGCGCCGACGGCGCGGGCGGCCCGCAGTCGGCGGGCGAGTGCCCCTACCGCGGCCTCGCCGCCTTCACCTCGCGGGACGCGGGCTGGTTCTTCGGCCGCGACCGGGTGACCGCCGCCCTGGCCGAGCGGGTCTTCGAACGGATCGGCAGCGGTCCGCTGATGCTCGTGGGCCGGTCGGGCGCCGGCAAGTCGTCCCTGCTCAGCGCGGGTCTCGTAGCGGCCCTGCGGCGCACCGGCGGCTTCCCGATGGCGGGCGCCGACGGCTGGCCGGTCGTACGGTTCACACCGACCGCGCATCCGCTCCAGGAGCTGCTGGACTGCACCGCGAAGGTGCTCGGCGGCGATCTCGGCCTCACCGTACGGGAGCTGCGGGACCGGCCGCAGCGGCTGCTCGAGGCCGTCAACGACTTGGCGGGCGACACCCCGGCGCGATCCCGGGAGCACCGGCTGCCCACCGTCCGGCCGGTATTGCTCGTCGATCAGTTCGAGGAACTTTTCACCCTCTGCTCCGACGAGGAGGAGCGGCGCGGCTTCGTCCGCGTCCTGTGCGCCCTGGCCGCATCGGAGCCGGGGCCGACGGCGCACGACCCGGCCGTCGTGGTGCTCGGCGTCCGGGCCGACTTCTCCGCCAGCTGCCTGGACGTTCCCGAACTGGCCTCGGTCTTCACCGACGGGCTGTTCGTCCTGCCCCCGATGTCCGTGGCGGAGCTGCGCGAGTCGATCACCCGCCCCGCGCAACTCGCCGGGCTCACGCTCGAGGCGGGTCTGGTCCCCCTGCTGTTGCGGGACGCGGGCCTGCGCGAGGAGTCCGGGACGCCGGCCCCGGCGGGCGGGCCGGGGGACACGCCGTCCGGTGCGCTGCCGCTGGTGTCCCACGCGCTGATGGCCACCTGGCAGCGGCGCGAGGGGACCACCCTGACCGTCGCGGGCTACGAGGACACGGGCGGGATCCAGGGCGCGGTCGCGCACACGGCCGAGAGCGCGTTCGCCCGCCTGTACCCGGCCGAGCAGCGGACGATCCGCCGCATCCTGGTGGCGCTGGTCCATGTCGCCGACGGCACGGGGGCGACGCGGCGGCGGACGGACCGGACCGCGCTGATGGAGCAGCTGGCCGATGCGGACCGGGCCGCGGCGGCCCTGGACGCGTTCGTCCGGGCCCGGCTGATCACGATGGACAGCGACACCGTGGAGATCACCCACGAGGCCCTGCTGCACGCCTGGCCGCGGCTGCGCGGCTGGATCCACGCCGACCGCGACGGGCTGCTGGTCCACCGGCAACTGGCCGAGGCCGCCGAGGAGTGGGAGCGCGAGGGCCGCGATCCGTCCGTCCTGTACCGCGGCACCCGGCTGGAGAGCGCCCGTGCCTGGGCCGACGAACTCGACGGCAGGAGCCGCCTCAGCCCCCGGGAGGCGGCCTTCCTGCGCGCGAGCCAGGCCGCGGAGGACGCCCGGCGGACGCAGGCCAGGCGCCAGGTCCGGCTCCAGCAGCGGATGCTGGCCATGCTCGTCGGCCTGCTGGCCCTGGCCCTGACCGCCGGGGCGCTGGCGTACCAGCAGCGGGCCGGCGCGCTCGGCCAGGAGCGCATCGCCCGTTCGCAGGCCCTCGCCGTGCAGTCCACCTCCCTCGCCGCCGGTCAGCCCGAGGTCTCGATGCGGCTCGCCGAGGAGGCGTACCGCACCGAGGCGACGCCCCAGGCGCGGGGCGCACTGCTGAGCACGCAGGCCCAGCCGTTCCTCGCCCGCCTCGGCGGGCACAGCGGCCCGGTCAACGCGGTGGCCTTCGCCCCGGGGAACCGGCTGCTGGCGACCGCCGGTTCCGACGGGAAGGTGCTGCTGCGGCGGGTCGCGGACCGGCGGACGACGGTGACCCTGACCGTGCCGGGCCGGGTGCGCGCGGTGGCCTTCGGCCCCGACGGCCGCACCCTCGCGGCGACGTCCACGGACGGTCCGGTACGGCTGTGGGACACGGAGGGACACGGGCTCGCGGTGCTCCCCGCGCAGTCGGCGGACGCCCGCGCCGTGGCCTTCGCGCCCGACGGGCACACGCTCGCCGTGGCGGGCGCCGACGGGACGGTCCGGCTGTGGGATCCCGCGGGCAGCGGTGCGGCGGCGGTGCTGACCGGCCACACCGGGAGGGTCAACGCCCTGGCGTACGCGCCGGACGGCAGAACGCTGGTGTCGGCGGGCGCCGACCAGACCGTACGGCTGTGGGACCCGGTGGCGGCCCGTCAGCTCGCCGTCCTCGAGGGGCACACCGGCGAGGTGCTGGGCGTGGCGTTCGCGCCCGACGGACGGACGGTGGCCTCCGGGGGCGTGGACCGGACCGTGCGGCTGTGGGACGTGGCCGAAGGCCGTACGACGGCGACGCTGACGGGCCACAACGACGACATCAATGCGGTCGCCTACACCCCGGACGGCGCCACGGTCGTCAGCGCGAGCGGCGACGGCACCACCCGGCTGTGGGACGTGCGCAGCGGCCGGCTGACCTCGACGCTGGCCGGGCACACCGACTATGTGCTGGCCGTCGCCGTGGACTCGGGCGGCACGATGCTGGCCACCGCTGCCTTCGACCAGTCGGTGGTGCTCTGGGACCTGCGCGGTCCGGTCCTGACCTCGCGCCCGTTCACAGAGATCTGGCACGCCGCGTACAGCCCGGACGGGAAGCTGCTGGCGACGGCCGACGCCGATCACACGGTGCTGTTGTGGGACGTTGCCGGGCGGCGGGTGGTCGCGACGTTCGCGGGCCACACCGAGACGGTGTTCTCGGTGGCCTTCTCCCCCGACGGGAAGCTGCTGGCCTCGGCGGGCTCCGACGGGACGGTCCGGCTGTGGGACGTGGGCTCGCGTACGGCCCTGGGCACGCTGGCCGGTCACAGCGGGACGGTGTTCTCGGTGGCCTTCTCCCCGGACGGGAAGCTGCTGGCGTCGGCCGGTTCCGACCGTACGGTGCGGCTCTGGGACGTGGCCTCCCGTACGGCCCTGGGCACGCTCACGGGCCACACCGACTTCGCGAACGACGTGGTGTTCAGCCCGGACGGCCACACGCTGGCGAGCGCCGGCGACGATCTGACGGTACGTCTGTGGGACGTGCCCGGGCGGCGGCCGCTGGCCACGCTCACCGGTCACGCGGGCGCGGTACGGGCCGTCGCGTTCAGCCCGGACGGGCGGACGCTGGCGAGCAGCGGCAACGAAGGCACCGTACGGCTGTGGGACGCCCGGCGGTTCGCGGCCGAGGCCGTGCTGGCGGGCCACACCGGCTCCGCCCGCGCCGTCGCGTTCTCCCCCGACGGCAGGACGCTGGCCAGCAGCGGCAACGACCGCACCGTGCGGCTGTGGGACGTGGCCGGGCGGCGGCTGTGGGCCGCCCTGACGGGCCACACCAGCGCGGTGTGGGGCGTGGTCTTCTCGCCCGACGGGCGAACGGTGGCCAGCAGCAGCAACGACGGCACGGTGCGGCTGTGGAACCCGGACCTCCGGGCCCGGCTGGCGGAGATCTGCCGGCTGCACGCAGGCGACGCCGCCGCGCGGTGCGCCGAAGGCCCCTGACCGGCGGGGGTTTCCCAGGGGTTTCCCGTTGCCCGTCCGGGTGGGGTGCCGCCGGGACCTCGACGCGGGGAGGCCGCGGCCCGCAGGCTCGTTCCGTCTGCGGCGCACGCCAACGGCCGCCCCCACCACGGCGCTTCCCCACGGCTTCCCTACGGCCCCTCCCCACGGCCTCTCCCCACGGCCCCTCCCCAGGCAACGAGAATCGAGGATCCCGCATGCTTCGCCGGTCCGGTCTCATCGGCACACTCATCGCACTCCTGGTCTGCCTCCTGTGGCCCCCCGTGTCGGCCGCGGCCGCCGACAGTTCGTGCCGGGTCCTGGCCCCGGGGGCGTCCGCCGCAGCCGAGCGGGCCGTCGGCGCCGCCTGCGCACAGGTCGCGGCCGACGTCTGGTACACGTGGGGCGGCGGCCACGGTCCGCAGCCCGGGGCCACGTACGGGCAGGTGGACCCTACAGATCCGGCCAGCGCACACGATCCCGAGCGGCTCGGCTTCGACTGCTCGGGACTGGTCCGCCACGCCTATGCCGAGGCCACCGGGTCGGACATCCTGAACGGGGTCGCCAGCGCCCAGTACTACACGCACCACGCGGCCGGCCGCTTCACCGCGGCCGACGGCCTGGCCCCGCTGCTCCCCGGCGATCTGCTGGTGTGGGGCACCTCCCAGAACCTGCACCACATCGCGATCTACCTGGGCGCCGGCAAGATGGCGGAGGCCCGGCAGTCCGGTACGAAACTGATGGTCAGCGATGTCCGGCTGAACAGCGGTTACTACGGGGCGGTGCGGATCGACCCCGGTCCGGTGACCGGGCACGTGTTCCGGACCTGGGGCACCGGTGTCTGGACCAAAGCCCAGCCGTCCACCGCGGCCGCGCGCGTCTACGCCTTCCCGGGGCCGACGACGATCCGCGTCGAGTGCCAGAAGCACGCGGAGAAGGTCACCTCCGACGGCTACACCAACGACGCCTGGTCCTATCTGCCCGACTACAAGGCATGGGTCACCAACATCTACATCCAGGGCGCCGCGTGGCTGGAAAACGTCCCCACCTGCACGTTCTGAGGCGGCACGCACTCGGTCCACACCCGTCCGGCACGTACGATCGCAGGCCGCGGCCTTGATCACCGCCCCGCGGCGGCGAGTCCACGAACGCGAAACCCTTCCCGTCACTCTGCAGTTGAGGAACAACGTGCGCCTGCCTCTCGACCGACGCCTGACCATCAGTGCCGCCCTGCTCGCCGTGCTCGCCGGTGCGGTGCCCGCGACAGCCGCCGAGGCAGCGGCGGCCCCGTTCTCCGCCCAGGCGGCGCAGACCGCCGCTCCCGCGCCGAAGCCCGATCTCGAGGCCGTGACGCAGGCGTTGAAGAACACCACTGCGGTCGGTGCGCCCGGCGCCATGGTCCGCATCACCGGTTCCGGTGCGCCGCTGACCAGTGTGGTGGGTGTGCAGGACCGGACCACGGGCGCGGCCATGGACATCAACGGCCGCTTCCGGATCGGCAGCGTCACCAAGTCGTTCTCCAGCGTCGTACTGCTCCAGCTGGTGGACGAGGGCAAGATCAGCCTGGACGCCCCGGTCAACCAGTACCTGCCCGGCCTGCTGCCCGACGACCGCATCACGGTCCGGCATCTGCTCACCCACCGCAGCGGGTTGGCGGATTACACCAACGCCATGTTCGACAAGACCGTGCCCGGCTTCGAGGCCGTCCGGAACAAGGTCTTCACCTACCAGGAGCTGGTCGCCCTCTCGCTGCGCGAGCCGCGCACGACCGAGCCGGGCGTCTCGTACAAGTACTCCAACACCAACTTCGTGGTCGTCGGCATGCTCATCGAGAAGGCCACCGGGCACGGCGTGGCCAAGGAGTACGAGCGCCGCATCATCAAGCCCCTGAAGCTGAAGAACACCTCGTACGTGCACCCCTCGACCGCGATCAAGGGTCCGCACCTGCACGGCTACCTCCACCCGGACGAGGCCGGGGCGCCGCTGGTCGACTCGACCGAGCAGACGGTGTCCTGGGCGCAGTCCGCCGGTGCGATGATCTCGAACACGGCCGATCTGAACACCTTCATGTCCGCGCTGCTCGGCGGCAAGCTGCTGGCACCGCGCACGCTCGACGCCATGCTCACCATGACCCCGACGGACACCACGAACACCCGCTTCTACGGACTGGGCCTGCGTCGCTACGACCTGTCGTGCGGCACCTCGGTGTACGGGCACACGGGCACGGTCCAGGGCTTCTACACGTACGCCTTCGCCACCCGCGACGGCAAGCGCAGCCTCGCCGCGGTGGCGAACACCTCGAACAAGGGTGAGGCCAACACGGCCCTGGGCGGCACGCTCGAGGGCGCCTTCTGCGGGAAGAAGGCGCCTGCGGCCCCCACCGCCCAGCGCAGCTTCGCGCTGATCCCGGACCTGACCGCGGCCCCGGCCGAGCAGGACCTCCCGGAGCACGGCTCGCGCTGACCCCGGCAGCCGGTGCCGCTCGGCGGTCCCCTGCCGAGCGGCACCTCTGTTCCAGGCGGTGGCGATCAGGTGGCCCGGAGCCTGGGCGGGAGACTCGGCGGGGTGCGGCGGCCGGGCCGGGCCGGGCGGGCGGCGGCCGTCAGGGCGCGGATCCGGTCGGTGAAGTCCGGGTCGGGCAACGGCAGTTCGAGATCGTCGTCCACGTAGCTGACTGCGGCCGAGACGTACTCCATGACGGCCTTGACCGTGCTCGAGCCGCGCTTCGACCCGCCTCCGCTGGGCCGTAGCGCCCGCAGGACGCGCAGGGTGGTGGGCAGGCTCGCATCGGCCGCGAGGTTCCGCTCCGCACCGTCGAAGACCACGGTGGCCGCGTCCGGTGCGTCCGGTGCGTCCGCCACGCCCGGCGCATCGGCCGCATTCGGTGAATCCGCCGCGTGCCGGGCGGCGGACGGGGTCGTCTGGCGCCGCCACCACAGGGCTTCGTGGTTCTCGCCGAGCGCGAGGTGGTGGAGGTACAGGCAGTACGAGGCGATCGAGTCTCCGGCGCCGGCCGCGTACTGCCACCAGAAGCGGGCGGAGTCCTCGGCGTCGGTGAGCAGCAGGATGCAGCCCAGGACGCGCGCACCGGAGGGCTGGGGCAGCTTGTTCGTGAGGAAGTCGCCCAGCGCGGCGACGGCGGCGCCGGTGACGGCCGTTTCGCACAGCGCCTGGAGGTCGCGCGCGGCTCCCCGCACGTCCTTGTGCGGTTCGGCCGCCGTCGCGCCGGGCGCCCGTGCGCCCGGCTCGTGGTGCGGTGCGCCGCGGGTGTCGGCAATGTCGGTGGGCGCGTGCGAGGCGTCGTGGAGGCGGGCGCGGGCCAGCAGTTGGTCAATGGTCGAGGTCACCGGAGACCTCCTCCTCGGTGGTGGTGTCCGGGTACAGGGCGGCGTGCAGGTTGCGCTTGGCGTGCCGGGCGGTGGACCGCACGGCGGCGAGGGAGACGCCCAGTTCGTCTGCCGCCCGGGCGTCCTCCAGCCCGCACAGGTACAGCAGGACGATGACGTCCCGCTGGAGCGGCGCCAGGTCTGCGACGGCCCGGAACAGGGCCATGGACTCCTCGACCTGGCCGATCGGGTCCGGGGCGAGGTCCAGGGCGACCGTGTCGAAGGCGGCTTCGAGGAGCGAGGGGCGGCCGTTGTCCTTCGGCGCGCGTTCGAGCACGGTCTGGCGCAGGATCGGCCATGCGAACCGCTCGGGGTTCTCGCTGGCGAGTGCGTCGTGCCACAGCATCAGCAGCAGGGTGAAGACGTCGTCGACGGCCTTCTGTACGAGGCCGGGGCGGCGCAGGTACGCCGAGGCGTAGCAGGTGTAGTGCGGGTGGTGCATCTGCCGGAAGGCCAGGTAGTCCAGGGGGACCGAGGTGGCCCGGGTGCGGTGGCGGGCGCCGCCCTCGTGGAGGCAGTCCTTGATCCACGACGTGCGCTTGCCGAGGTCCCGCGCTGCCAGCACCCAGCGCAGCCGCATCGTGTCGTACGGCACGCCGGGCCGGTCCAGAGCGAGAAGCACCGTACGGACGAAGACCCAGCGGGGATAGCGGCCGACGGCCCGCAGCAGTTCGGAAATGTGCCCCTTGGGCCGGCCGGTGCGCGCCTGGAGCTCCTCCAGGGTCACTCCCCTGCCGTGGATGGCGTCGCGCAGCGGCTCGAGCCAGGCGCGGTGCGCCGCTCCGGTGCCGTCCGCGATGGGCCCCAGTCGGCGGCCCGGTTTGCCGCGCCGGCCCTGGGGGACGTCCTGGGGTGCCGAGTGGAGGTTCATCCGCGCGGCTCCTCGTCCCGGTCGGGCACCTGTACGGAGGGCCGCTCGCGGCGGCTCTCCGCAAGTCCCGTGCCCGCCTGCACGATCTGCTGCACGCCCAGCGCGACCGACGGGATGAGTGCGGTGACGGCTGCGACGGGCTGTCCCGCCACCACCATCACCACACTGAATGCAAAGATCGCTAAGAGCGCCACCACGGTGACGATCATCCGGTTGTTCTTCATCGCGCCGTCCTCTGGCTGTGTGCGCCATGGTTGATGTCTGTTCGGGATGCGGCTCTGGCGTTGCTGACGCCCCCCTTCGAGAGCCGAGGCAAGCATGGAGTGAACAGAGTTGGACAGGTGCGAAAAAAGCAGAACGGGGAACAATCAGAACCGGATATCCGCCCGCTTCAGGCGGAGTCCAGCGGAAGGCGGGCCACCAGACGTGCGCCGGCCGGGGCGTCCTCGACCGTGAGGGAACCGCCCAGCCGGGTGGCGATGTCGCGGGCTATGGCCAGGCCCAGGCCGGTGCCTCCCTCGTCGCGGCTGCGGGCGTCGTCGAGGCGGGTGAACCGCTCGAAGACCCGCTCCCGGTCGGCGACCGGGATGCCCGGCCCGTCGTCGCGTACCTCCAGCACGGCCGTACGCCGGGCCGCGTCGACCCGCAGGAGGAGCCGGACCCGCCGGTCGGCGTGGCGCTGGGCGTTGTCCAGCAGGTTGGTGACGAGCCGGGAGAGCCACAGCATGCTGCCGCGCACGGTGGCCTCGGGAGCGATCTCCATGTCGACGGGGATCCGGTCCCGCCTGCGCGAGCGGGCCGCCTCGCGGGCGACGTCCGCGAGGTCGACGGCTGCTGCCGGGGGCGGTTCGCCGGTGTCCAGGCGGGCCAGCAGGAGCAGGTCGGCGGCGAGGTCCTGCAGTCGTACGGTGTCCTCCAGGGCCCCGCTGACCAGTTCGCCCCACAGCGCCGGATCGGGGTGGGCCTGGGCGACCTCCAGCTGGGTGCGGAGCACCGTGATCGGGCTGCGCAGCTCGTGCGAGGCGTCGGCGATGAACCGGCGCTGACGGATCCCGGCGGCTTCCAGCCGGTCCAGGGTGGTGTTCATGGTGACGGCGAGCCGGGCGATCTCGTCCTGGCTGCGCGGTACCGGCACCCGGCGGTGCAGGTCGCGGTCGCTGATCTCGGCGACCTCGGCCCGGATCGCCTCGACGGGGCGCAGCGCCCAGCCGGTCACCCGCCAGGTGACCAGGGCGACGGTGAGCACGAGCAGCGGTACTCCGACGGCCAGCGCGCCGGTGATGACGTCGTCGGCGGCGTCGGCTTGCCGCAGCGAGGTCCCCGCGTAGACGGTGACCAGTCCCTCCCCGGTGACGGTGGTGACCTGGACGACGCGATGGCGGCGGTCGCCGCGGGCCGGGCCCTCCTTCCACGTGCGGCGGACCGTGCCGGGTTTGCCCGGGCGGGCCGGGGAGAGGGCGGGGCGGCCGGCGAGGTTGGGGCTCGCCGCCAGGACACGGCCGTCGGCGTCGACGACCTGCAGGAAGTCGGTGTCGCGCCCGGGTGCCAGTACGGTGTCGAGCCGGCCCGCGGCCGCGAGCCCGGCGGTGGAGAGGGCCTGCCGTTCGGCATCGGCCTGGGCGTTCCGCATCAGGTTGCCGTCCAGCATCCCGAGCAGGGCGAAGGAGGCCGCGCCGAGGGCGAGGGCCACCACGGTGGAGGCGCCGAGCGTGGCCCGCGCGCGGACGGACCGGGGGCGCAGGCGCCGCGCGGTGCAGCGGATCCGGCGGAGGGCGCGCAGGCGGACCCCGCCGAGGGACCGGGCGGCGGCGCCGGTCTTCGGTTCAGCCACCGTCGGCCGCCAGCCGGTAGCCCGCGCCGCGGACGGTCTCCACGGCGGCCCGGCCGAAGGGTGCGTCGATCTTCCGGCGCAGGGCGCTGACGTGGACCTCGACGACGTTCAGGTCACCCTCGTAGGCGGCGTCCCAGACATGCTCCAGTATCTCCCGCTTGGGTACGACCTCCCCGGCCCGCCGGGCCAGGTACACGAGGACCGCGAACTCGCGCGAGGTCAGCCGGGCTTCGGTACCGGCGCGCGTGCACCGCTGCCCGGCGGGGTCGATCAGCAGGTCGCCGAACTCCATGACCTGCGGGCTGCGGCGGCCGGTGCGCCGGATGAGAGCGCGCAGCCGGGCGACCAGGACCACGTAGGAGAAGGGCTTGGAGAGGAAGTCGTCCGCGCCGGTGTCGAGGGCCTCCGCCTCGTCGTACTCGCCGTCCTTGGCGGTGAGCATCAAGATCCCCGACTCGCAGCCGCTCGCGCGCAGCCGGGCGCAGACCCGGTAGCCGTTGAGCCCGGGCAGCATGATGTCGAGCACGATGGCGTCGTAGTCGTGCTCGCCGGCCAGCCACAGGCCCTGCGGGCCGTCGTGGGCGACGTCCACGGAGAAGCCCTCGGCCTGCAGACCCCGCTGCAGGGCCGCGGCGAGCCGCCGTTCGTCCTCGACCACCAGTACGCGCATGGGGACAAGGTTCTCAGGTCGCGCCGACGGCTTGCTGAAGAGGTCTTCAGGTGGCTTCAGCGAGGCTTCAGCATCGGGCGCGCAGGATCTGCCGAGCCGGGCAGGGTGCTCGGAGAACGCGAGGAGCATGCCGATGACTCAGTCCAGTCCCCAGCCCCCCGAGCCGCCCGCGGGCCCGGGCGAGGCCAAGGCCGACGCGACCGAGACCGCGACCGGTGCGGTGGCGGGTCGCCGCGGCCGGCTGGTCCGGCTGGCCCGTGAGGGGCGTACGCGATGGGTCGCCCTCGGGCTGGTCGTCCTGATCGGCGGCGGGGCGGCAGCGGTGGCCGCGGCCGAGCACGGCCACCGGGAGCACATGCGGGACGGCTTCGGCGTCAAGGTCCGCGAAAACGGCCGTGCGGGGAAGCCGGCGCAGGGCCCGATGGGCCCGAAGCTGCACAAGGGCGCCGAGCCCGAGGTCGTCGACGGCGACCGCGGCCTCCCGGGCCGGGAACCGGGCGGCCGCGGTCCCGGAGGACGGGCGGACGGATCCGCCAAGGGCGCCCCGGTGCCGCTGCCCGCGCTGCCGGCGGCCCAGGCCGTCGAGAAGGCGACGGCCGCCGTGGAGGGCGGCAAGCTCGAATCGCTGCGCGCCGTCGCACAGCAGGGCGGCGGCAGCGCCTGGCTGGCCGTGGTCCTCGGTCCCGACGGGGTCCGGCACGCCGTGACCCTGGCCGGCGCCGACGGCACGGTCACCGGCAACACCGTCGCCGGGAAGGGACCGCTCGGTCCCCGCTGACCGGGCACCCGGCCGTCCGTTCCGCCACGGCGGGGCGGACGGCGAGCCGGCCGACCGGTGGGTCGGCAGTCGGTCTGCCCCCGGTGGGATGTCTGCCGTCACGCTCCCCCGGAGTGCAGCGAGTCCAGCAAGGCGAGGTCCTCGCCGGAGAGGCGCAGGGCGCCGGCGGCCACGTTGGCGGTGAGGTGGTCCGGGTTGCCGGTTCCGGGGATGGCCAGGACGTGCGGTCCGCGGTGCAGGGTCCAGGCCAGCCGGATCTCGGCGGGGCCCACCCCGTGGGCGCGGGCCACGGCGAGCACCTCCGGGTGCTCGGCGCCGCTCGCGCCCGCTTCGCGTCCCGTCCCGGCGATCGAGTAGAACGGCACGAACGCCACGCCCTGCTCGCCGCAGGTGTGCAGGAACGCCTCCTGCTCGGGCCGGGCGCCGAGCCCGTACAGGTTCTGTACGCAGGCCACCGGCGCGATGGCCCGGGCCTCGGCGAGGTGTTCGGGCTGTACGTTGGAGAGGCCGAGGTGGCGGATGAGTCCCGCCTCGCGCAGGTCGGCCAGGGCGCCGAAGCGCTCGGCGATCGAATCGGTCCCGACGATGCGCAGGTTGACCACGTCGAGGTGGTCGCGGCCGAGCTGGCGCAGGTTCTCCTCGACCTGGCCGCGCAGCTGCTCCGGAGTGGCGTGCGGCAGCCACTGTCCCGACGGGCCCCGGCCGGGGCCGACCTTGGTGGTGATGACGAGGTCGTCCGGGTACGGTGCCAGGGCCTGGTTGATCAGCTCGTTGGCGGAGCGCAGCGGGGAGAAGTAGAAGGCGGCGGTGTCGATGTGGTTGACGCCGAGCTCGACGGCGCGGCGCAGTACGCCGATCGCCCGGCTGCGGTCGCTGGGGGCGGCGCCGGGGGCGAACGCCGGGCCGTTCTGGGTCAGTCGCATCGCACCGAAGCCGAGGCGGTTCACTTCGAGGTCGCCGAGTTTCCAGGTGCCCGAGGCGGCCGCGGTGATCGTCTGAGAGGTCATGCCGGAATGATCTCCGCGCAGTAGGCTCGGGGCCATTGATTCGGGCATGGGTGAATCCAAGGGGTGGTCCTCCTGGTGGAGTTGGCGTTCTCGGCGGGCGATCTGGCGCAGATGCGGTTCGCCATCTCGCCGTTGTGGGAGGTGGTGACCAGCTTCCGGCGGCTGCTGAACGACGGCGCCGTCTCGCCCGTGTACCGGCCGTGGGCGGAGCAGGTACGGCCCCGGCTGGCGGCCGCCGGGCTGGACCGGGGCTGGCTCGCCGAGCTGATCCCGCCCAAGGGGTACGTGCCCCACTTCCTCAACCCTGCGTCCGCCGGGCCGGCCCCCGCCCTGGCGGCGGAGCTGGCCGGGGTCCTGGCCGCTCCGGCCGGCCCGGTCCGCCGCAACCTCGACCACCTGCGCTACCACCAGGGCTCGCTCGGCCCCCGGGCACGGGCCCTGCACGCGGACCCGCAGGCCCGGCTGCCCCGGCTGGCGGAGGAGATCGAGACGTACTGGAAGCTCGCGCTCGCCCCGTACTGGGCCCGGATCCGCTCGGTGCTGGAGGCCGATGTCTTCCACCGGGCCCGGCAGGCGGCCGAGCAGGGCGCCGGCCACGTCATCAACGAGCTGCACAGCGCGGTGCAGTGGGACGACAACGCCCTGCGGCTGGTGCGCCGGACCCGGCCCCTGTCCCGGGAGACGGCGGGCCGGGGGCTGCTGCTGGTGCCCTCGGCCTTCCTCGGGCCGGGCCTGCTGACCCGGATGACGCCGCCGGATCCGCCGCAGCTCGCCTATCCGGCGCGCGGGGTGGGCGCGCTGTGGGCGTCGCGGCCGCCGGCCGGGAAGGCCGAGGCCCTCGCCGTCGTGCTCGGCCGTTCGCGGACCCTGTTGCTGACGGAGCTCGAGGCGCCCGCCTCCACCACCGAGCTGGCCCGCCGTACGGGGCTCTCGGCGGCCGGGGTGTCGCAGAACCTGACCGCGCTGCGCGACGCGGGCCTGGTCAGCGCGCACCGGGCGGGCCGCTCGGTGCTGTACGCCCGCACCGCGGTGGCCGAGACGCTCCTCGACGCCTCCGCATAGCAGGGCTGGAGCGGCTAAGCGGCCTCGGGGAAGTGGGGTGCGTTGTCGCGTCGTCCGGTGCGGTGCATCGCAAGGCGGAGCGGCACGCTTGTACTGGACGTACCAGGGTGCTGCGACAACGCGGCGAGGCGCCATGCCGGGCGGCGCGGGGGCGTGCCCCACTCCACCGAGGCCGCTTAGAACGGCTTGGTGGGGAGGTACTTGCCGTCGAGGGTGATGACGGCGCGCTCGCCGCCTTCGGGATCCGCCACCTTCCTGACGTCCAGCTTGAAGTTGATCGCGCTGATGATGCCGTCGCCGAACTGCTCGTGGACCAGGGCCTTGAGGGTGGTGCCGTAGACCTGGAGCATCTCGTGGAAGCGGTAGATGGTCGGGTCGGTCGGGATGCCGCCGGGGATCGAGCCCCGGGTCGGGATCGTCTGCAGGAGCAGCGCGGCCTCGGCGTCGAGGCCCAGCAGCTCGGCGACGGCTTCCGCGGAGGCGGCCGGCAGAGGGTGCTGGCCCAGCACCGCGGCGGTGACGAAGGCGACCGACAGGCCGGCCGCGTCGGCGATCTGCTGCCAGCTGAGGTTCTTGCGGATCTTGGCGTCGACGGCGGCGTCGGCCAGGGCCTGGCGGGCGGAGGGGGCGAACTGGGCGTGGATCATGGGAGGTTCCCTTCAGGGGTGGAGTGGCGGGTGGGGCGGATCAAGCCGCGGGGGCGGCCGACCGGCCGGTGGCGGGGTCGATCTGCTCGACCGTGCCGGTGGGGATGTCGTAGACCCAGCCGTGCAGGGTGACGGCCTCCGCGGCCAGGGCGCGGGCGACCGCGGGGTGCGTGGCGAGGTTCGCGAGCTGCGCGGCGACGTTGTTGCGGATCAGGACCTCGACCTCGCCTTGCGGCGTCCCGGTGGGCGCCGCGTGGCGCAGCCAGCCGGCGATGGCGGGCAGCTCCGCGAGGTCCTGGCCGGCGGCGAGTGCGGTCATGGCGCCGCAGGCGGAGTGTCCGCAGACCACGATGTCGCGGACGCCCAGGACGGCGAGCGCGTACTCGATGCTGGCCGCGACCCCGTCGGTGCCGGTGGCGCCGTCGCCGGCGGCCGCCTGGGCCGGTACGAGATTGCCGGCGGTCCGGATGACGAACAGCTCGCCCGGCTCCCGCTGGGTGATCAGCTCCGGGACGACGCGGGCGTCGGAGCAGCTGATGAAGAGGGTGTGCGGCCGGTGGGTGGTCGCCAGGCGGGCGAAGAGCTCCGCCTTGGCGGGGAAGACGTCCTGCTGAAAGTGCTCGACGCCCTCGGCGAGATCTTGCACGGTCACTCCCTTCGGTGGTGCCTGCCCCGGTCGGGCTGACGAGTTCCACCCTGCATGACCTGTACCTATAGTGTCCAAGACGCAGTATTCATGATCGTTATTGCTGATATCTATAGTGGTGCTCATGCCTCTGGAACTGCGCCATCTCCGCTATCTGCTGGCCGTGGCCGAACACGGCAGCTTCACCCGCGCCGCCGAGGAGCTGCACATCTCGCAGCCCACGCTGTCGCAGCAGATCAAGCAGCTGGAGCGGACCGTGGGGGTCCAGCTACTGGACCGTACGGGGCGCGCCGTACGCCTGACCGACGCGGGCGCGACCTTCGTCCCGTACGCGCGCCGCGCGCTCCGGGACCTGGCCGCCGCGGAGCGGGCCGTCCTGGACGTGGCGGACCTCTCCCGCGGCAGCCTGCGCCTCGCCATGACGCCGACGTTCACCGCGTACCTGCTGGGACCGCTGGCCGCGGAACTCCATGCCCTGCATCCCGGAATCACCCTGAACGTCAAGGAGATGACGCAGGGTCAGCTGGAGTCGGCGCTGCTGGCCGATGCCGTCGACCTGGGAATCGCCTTCCAGGGCGCGCACCTGCCCGGCGTCGGCGCCACCGACCTGTTCACCGAGTCCCTCGGCCTGGTGGTCGGCCCCGCCCACCCGCACGCCGGCCGTACCGAGCCCCTGCCGGTGTCCGAACTCGCCGCGTGCCCCCTCGCGCTGCTCAGCGGCGACTTCGCGACCCGGGCCCACATCGACGCGTACTTCCACCGGCACCGGGTCGAACCGCCGATCGCGGTGGAGGCCAACTCCATCAGCGCCCTCACCGAGATCGTCCGGCGCACCGGGCTCGCCACGGTGCTCCCCGACGCCCTCACCCGCGACCACACCCCGCTGCACCCCGTCCCCCTCGCCCCCGCCCTCCCGGCGCGGACGGTGGTCCTCCTGCGCCGGGAGAGCGCGTACGAGAGCGCCGCCTCCCGCGCCTTCGCCTCGCTGGCCCGGCAGTGGGCCGACGGCTGAAACCGCGGTCAGGCCGCGAACACCAGCGCCACTTCGGCGGCGTACGCCCGTAGCAGGGGTTCCAGGGCGGCCGGGTCCGCGGCAGGGCCGGGCAGCAGGCGGCGGGCCTCGTCCTCGGTGGCGTGGCTCAGCAGCCACGCGCGGGCCCAGGCCGGGTCGGCGGACCGGTCGGCGCTGCGGATGCGCGCCTCCGCGGCCGCGTAGGCGGCGCCGGGCACCCGGGCGGCGATGACCGGGAAGACGTGCTGCTCCTCGGCTTCGATGTGCTCGGCCAGCAGGTCCCGCTGGTCGGCGAGGAGCCCGGCCAACCGCCGGGCGTGGCGGCCGGGTTCGGCGGCGAAGCGGTCCGCGGCCGCGTCGCAGGCGGCCTGGAGCGCGTCGAGCGCCTCGTGGTCGTGGAGGAAGCGCACGATGCCGGCCACTGCGTCGGCCGCGTCGGGTACGGCGTCCAGGACCACCGGCCACAGGATCTCGTCCTCGCCGCGGTGGTGGCCGCGCACGACGGCGTGGTAGCGGTGCACGTACCGGGCGACGGCCTCCGCCCGCGCGGGCCCGGCCGGTTCCGCGGCCGCGGCGAGAGCGGCGAGCAGCCGGGCGAGGCGCTCGATGTCGGCCAGGATCGCCCGGTGGGCGAGCCGGATGCCGCTGAGGTCCGCAACCGCCGCAGGGTCGTACCGCCTCGCGGGGGTGCCGTGTTCGCTGTCCATACGCACGACTGTGCGCGCTCCCGCTCTGCGTCCGGTCAACGTTCGATGAACGCCGCCCGTCCGCTGCGTCATAGGCTCGGGGGATCCGTGCCCTCACCCTCGGGAGAACCCACCATGCCGTCCACCGGTCCGCAGTCCGTCGACCGCGCGCTGGCGATCCTCGACGCCGTCGCCGACGCGGCCGGGCCGGTCAGCGCCAAGGCGCTGGCACGCCGGACGGAGTGCTCCCTGTCCACCGCCTACCACCTGCTGGCCCCGCTGACCGCGCGCGGGTACCTCGTCCGCACCGGGCAGGGGTACGTGCTGGGGCCGCGCGTCCCCGGGCTGCACCGGAGCCTGCTCCGGCAGCTGGAGCCGGCGCCGCGCATGGCCGATCTGCTCACCCGGCTGCGCCGCGCCACCGGCGCCGAGGCGTACCACACCGCCTACCGGGGCGGCCTGATCACCGTCGTCGACACCACCGCCCCGGTCACGGACGCGGCGAACCCGTTCACCCCCGGGCGGGAGACCCGGGCGCACGCCACCGCGCACGGCAAGGCGCTGCTCGCCGAGCTGCCCCGGCCGCTGCGGCGGCGGTACCTGGCCGAGCACGGGATGGCCCGCCTGACCGGGGCCACCATCACCAGCGCCGGGCTGCTGGAGGCGGAGCTGTCCCAAGTCCGGGGGCAGGGCTACGCCCTCTCCGTCGGAGAGGCCGACCCCTCGTACACCTGCCTGGCCGTCGCCCTGCCGCGCGGGCGCGGCGACGACGGCGACGCAGTGCATGCCCTGTCGGTGTCGCTGCCGACCGGGGAGTTCCGGCGGCGCCCGGAGGAGATCCGCACCGCGCTCGCGGATGCCGCGGCGGACTGCGCTTGACGGACGGCCCCGCGGGCGCCCCGGAGGGCGCCGGGATTCCGACCCTGCCGGAAATACGGCGCGATGGGGATGCGCGGCCCGCGGCGGCCTGCCAGGCTGGTCGGCATGATCTTCATCGCCGTCAGGTTCGACGTCCGTCCGGAGCACAGCGACAACTGGCTCACCCTCGTCGACGAGTTCACCCGGGCCACCCGCAACGAGCCGGGCAACCTGTTCTACGACTGGTCGCGCAGCGTCGACGACCCCAACAAGTACACGCTCCTGGAAGCCTTCACCGACGCCGAGGCGGGCGCCGCGCACGTCGCGTCCGACCACTTCAAGGCCGGCATGGAGACCCTCGCGGGCGCCATCGCCGACACGCCGGAGATCATCCACGTCGAGGTGCCCGGCCAGGGCTGGAGCGCCATGGCCGAGCTGTCTCCCCGTAACTGAACCTCGCCGTTCGGCCCGGCTGCTGGTGCCGCGCCAGGCACTAAGCGGCCTCGGTGAAGTGGGGTGCGTTTCCGCGTCGTCCGGTGCGGTGCATCGCAAGGCGGAGCGGCACGCCTGTACTGGACGTACCAGGGTGCTGCGACAACGCGGCGAGGCGCCGTGCCGGGCGGCGCGGGGGCGTGCCCCACTTCCCCGAGACCGCTTAGGAGGAGAGCTCCATCAGCCGGGCCGCCGCCTCGCGCATCTCGACCTTGCGGATCTTCCCGGTCACCGTCATCGGGAACTCGTCCACGACGTGCACGTACCGCGGGATCTTGAAATGGGCCAGCCGTCCGTCGCAGAAGGCGCGGACGGCGGCCGCGGTCAGCGGCTCCGCTCCCTCGCGCATCCGCACCCACGCCATGAGCTCCTCCCCGTACTTGGGGTCCGGGACGCCGATGACCTGGACGTCCAGGACGTCCGGATGGGCGTGGAGGAACTCCTCGATCTCCCGCGGGTACACGTTCTCCCCGCCGCGGATCACCATGTCCTTGATGCGGCCGGTGATGCTCAGATAGCCGTCCTCGTCCATCACCGCCAGGTCGCCGGTGTGCATCCAGCGCGCCGCGTCGACGGCCTCGGCGGTGCGCTCCGGCTCGCCCCAGTAGCCGAGCATCACCGAGTAGCCGCGGGTGCACAGCTCCCCCGGCTCGCCGCGGGGCACCGTCCGCCCGGACTGCGGATCGACCACCTTGACCTCCAGGTGCGGTCCGACGCGGCCGACGGTGGACACCCGGCGCTCGACCGAGTCGTCGGCGCGGGTCTGCGTCGACACCGGCGAGGTCTCCGTCATCCCGTAGCAGATGGACACTTCGCGCATGCCCATCCGGTCGATGACCTCCTTCATCACCTCGACCGGGCAGGGCGATCCCGCCATGATCCCCGTGCGCAGGCTGGACAGGTCGTACGCGTCGAAGCCGGGTGCGGCCAGCTCGGCGATGAACATGGTGGGAACCCCGTACAGGGAGGTGCAGGACTCCGCCTCGACCGCCGCGAGGGTGGCCCCCGGGTCGAACGAGGGCGCCGGGATGACCATCGCCGCACCGTGGCTGGTGCACGCGAGGTTGCCCATGACCATGCCGAAGCAGTGGTAGAACGGCACCGGGATGCAGACCCGGTCCTGCTCGGTGTAGTGGCACAACTCGCCGACGAAGAAGCCGTTGTTGAGGATGTTGTGGTGCGACAGGGTCGCACCCTTGGGGAAGCCGGTGGTCCCCGAGGTGTACTGGATGTTGATCGGGTCGTCCGGGCTCAGCCCGGCCCCCGCGTGGACGAGGTCGGCCGGGTCGCCCCGGCGGCCCTGCTCGAGCAGGGCCGTCCACCGCGGCCCGTCCAGCAGGACCGTGAACTCCAGCTCCGGGCAGTGCGGCCCCACCTCCTCGATCATCCCGGCGTAGTCGGAGGTCTTGAAGCGCTCCGCCGCGACGAGCAGCCGGATCCCGGACTGCCGCAGGACGTACTCCAACTCGTGGGAGCGGTAAGCCGGGTTGACGGTGACGAGGATCGCCCCGATCTTCGCGGTGGCGTACTGCACCAGCGTCCACTCGGCGCGGTTGGGGGCCCAGATGCCGACCCGGTCCCCCTTGACGATGCCCAGGTCCAGCAGGCCCAGCGCGAGGGCGTCGACGTCGGCGGCGAGCTCCGCGTAGGTCCACCTGCGCCCGGCGGCGAGGTCGACGAGGGCGTCGCGGTCGGGGAACCGGCGGACGGTCCGGTCCAGGTTCTCGCCGATCGTGTCGCCCAGCAGCGGCACTTCGAAGACCCCGGATGCATAACTCGACGACGCGGTGCTCGACGCGGCAGACACACGTACCTCCTGGACTCGGTGGCGGGGCGGGGCCCGGCGGGCCGGCGCCCTCCTCATGATCCTCTCCGTCCGGAACCCCGGCCACCCTCGCGGCGCCGTTCCCCCGAAGGGTGTTCCCCGTTCAGTCTTCTGTGTTCAGCGCAGGCAGCCGACGATCCTGACGGAGATCTCCGCGCTGCCGGTGAGTGCGGCCGCCGGATCGGTGGCGCTGAACACCAGCTTGTACGTTCCGTCGGGCAGCAGCGGGACGAGGAAGCGGCCCGACGCTCCCGCGCCCAGGGTCACGGGCCCGTTCGGCCCGTTGATCCGCCAGCTCGTGTACTGCGGGTCGGTGACGGGCTGGTTGCCCGGGCGGGTCCGGGCCGTCCCGGCGAACGGCTCCTCGCAGCCGCGCCGCAGTTGTCCGCCGGCGCCGGGCTGCTGGATGCTCACCGCCGGGGCCTGCGGCTGCTGGCGGGTCGGCGAACTGCTCTGCGACGGGGTGGCCGGCCGGCTCGGGCCGCCCGTGGTCGGGGTCCCCGGGCTGTTGGGGCTGCCGGGCGTGGGAGACGTACCGGGCGAGGCGGTGGGGCTCGTCGTGGGCGAGGCGCCGGGGGTCGGGGCGGAGGCCGAGGGCGACGCGGAGCCCGTGCCGCCCGTCGCACCCGGCAGCGGGTCGAGTGCGTGCGGCAGTTCCGGCCTGGTGACGGCGGGCGGCGAGGGGGCCTTGGCGGGCTCGGTGGGCTTGGCGTCGATGGTGGCGCAGACCGCGCTGGCGACCAGCTCCTGACTGTCCGGCACCGGTGACACGCGCAGTGCCTGGTCGTCCGGGCCCCGGCCGTGCGTGTCGAAGTAGCCGTTGCCGGTGAGCGTCTCGCGGTCGCTGTGCTCGATCCAGACCGAGTTGTAGTAGTCGACACCGGCCTTCTGCTGGTTCCTGCCGGTGACGTGCCATGCCTTCACCTTGTGGCCCGAGGGCTCACCGGCCGCCGGCGCGTCGGTCGGCGCGTACAGCCAGCCGTCGCCGAAGAAGCGTGTCGGAGCCTCTGCGGCGCCCTTCTCGTTGTCGGCCGGGAACTGGAAGCCGCCGCCGACCACCAGCTTCCCCTTCGGACAGGACACGGCCGTGTCCGCGCTGCCGCCCGCGGCCACCGCCACCTTCACGGTGGCCACGGACACGCTCTTCAGCCGGACACAGATCGGACGGACGGCGACCGCGTAGTTCGACTCCGGCGGCTGCGGGTCCTCGATCCGGGTCTGGCGCACGATGTTCTCGGACGAACGGAGCGGGAACACGCCGGTGCTCAGCCGGGTGCCCGGGTTGAGCGCGACCCGGGGCACGGGCTTGGTGACGCCGGCCCCCGACGACTTCGTGGTCAGGCTGTCGAGCGGGACCGGCCCGACGGCGCGGCCCGACACGGTGCGGCCCGCCCGGAACTCGATGCCCACCGGGGTGAAGTCGCCGGAACACGAGGGCCAGCCGGTGGCCTTCTCGGCCGCGTCCGCGAACGGCCCGTCGGTCGTGAGGTCGTGGATGATCGCACCGCCGGTGGCGGTCACCTTGTTGCCCCGGTCGTGGAATGCGTGCGCCTGCTCGGTCCAGTCGACGCCGCCCAGGAAATCCGGTTTCGCGTTGATGCACAGGGCGTACGAGGTGAGCGTGGCGGGCGTGTCGTCCGGGTTGTACGCGGCCGCCAGCCAGGCGTCGCCCATGAAGAGACTGCTCGTGGCGAAGCCGGTACCGGTGATCGCATACCCGCCGCCGAGCGCCTTCTCGTGCGCCTGGCACGGGGCGACCGCGGCCTGCTCGCCGCGCGCCGGGACCGGCACCGAGGCACTGCGCTGGACGACGGTCAGCTGCGGGCCACCGCTGACCGCCCATACGCCGACTCCGACGGCACCGGACACCACCAGGGCGCCGGCGGTCGCCACGGCGGCCGTCTTGGCGGTGATCACAGTGCCCAGCTTCGCGAGAACTCCAGAGCCCATCGTCGATGCCCCTCCCCCGGCCGCACGTGCGGCACCTACCCGCAGCTGCGGGGCGTGGGCAATGTAGCGCTGGGTGCGACACACGTCACAGGGGTGTGAAGTATCGGTTCTGCTACGGCCTCCCCGCGCGGTGGCGGCGAACCCACCCCCAGCCCGGGAGGGGGTGGCACTACTGCCACCCCCGATGCGGATGGCAGTGGTATCGAGGGGCGGGGGCCGGCGCGGGACGATCAAGGGGACCTGCCGGACCCCAGGGGGAGTTCAGACATGCACGTGTTCAAGAAGCCTGCCCGATGGCTCGCGGCCGCCGCCTGCGGGCTGCTCGCCGCAGCCGTCCTGCCCGTCGGCCACGCGAGCGCCGCGCCCACCGGCGCGGGCGGCGGGAGCCCGCGGACACCCGACCGGTATCTGCACCAGCAGCTCAACTGGCAGCCCTGTCCCGGCGGATCACTGGAGTGCGCCTCGATGTCCGTGCCAAGGGACTGGTACCACCCGGACTCCGGACCGAGCCTGACGATCGCGGTCTCCCGGCACCGGGCAGCCGATCCGGCGAAGCGCCGGGGCGTGCTCATGATGGCGGCCGGCGGCCCCGGGGCCTCGGGGCTCCCCCGGCCGGCCCGGCTCGCCTCGTACAGCCCGAAGCTGGCGGACGCGTACGACATCGTCAGCTTCGACCAGCGCGGTGTGGGCGCGAGTACGAAGGTGGTCTGCGCGGACCAGGACAAGGTCGACGCCATGTTCGGCGGCGGCGATCTGCGCGACCGGTCGGCGGCCGCCGTCCGGCAGACCCTCGACCGCGCCCGTGACTTCGTGCAGGACTGCAAGCGCAACTCGGGCGGGCTGCTGCCGTACATCACCACCGATCAGGCCGTGCACGACATGGACCTGTACCGGGAGCTGCTCGGCGCGGAGAAGATCTCGTACTACGGGCCCTCGTACGCCAGCTTCCTCGGGGCGTACTACGCGACCGAGTTCCCCCGCCGCGTCGAGCGGGTCGTCCTCGACAGCAACATCGACTTCACGGGGGACTGGCAATCCTTCCTGACGGGGCAGCCGATGAGTTTCCAACGCCGGTTCGAGCAGGACTTCCTGCCGTGGCTGGCGGCCAACGACGCCACGTACCACCAGGGGCGCACGCCCGAGGAGGCGCAGGCCTCGTACGAGCGGCTGCGGGCCGCGCTGCACGACCGGCCGACGGCCGTCGAGGGGACGGTCATCACGCCCGACCACCTGGACGCGGCGGCCACGAAGGCCCTGTACAACGCCGGCCAGTTCGCGGACCTCGCCTCGCTCCTCGGCTTCCTGGAACATCCGGAGCAGGCGCCGGCGGAGACGAGGAAGGCCGTCGCCGGGCGGCTGAAACACGTCATGAGCGCCGACTTCGTCGCCGACTACTTCGCGGTCACCTGCGGCGACACCCCGTGGAACCGCGACAGCCGGTACTGGGTGAAGGAGAGCGCCGAAGCCACGCGTACCTACCCCCTTGCAGGGGCACGGGAGTTGACGTTCGCTGCGGTCTGCGCCAACTGGCCGCGCTCCAAGGCGCCGCGCATCAAGGTCACCGGCGAGGGGCTGCCTCCGGTGCTGATGCTCAACTCGCGGAACGACCCGGCGACGTACTACGAGGCCGCCGTACGCGCCCACCGGGGGCTGGCGGGATCGCGCCTGGTCACCGTCGAGGGCGGCGACCACGGGCAGTTCCAGAACCGCAACGCATGCGTCGACGCCCACGTCGAGGGCTATCTGCTGGACGGCGCCCTGCCGGCCGGCGACACCACGTGCCCGGCGGCGCGGGGATGATCCGCGCAGCCGGGGTTCGGCGGCGCCGTCACTCCTCGATGGCGCCTCCGGTCCGGCGCAGGTGCCGGCGGAAGGTGTACGAGGAGTCCGCCTCGCGCAGGACCAGGTAGTCGGCGAACGCCGTCTGACTGCGCAGGGTGTCGCCCGAGCGGATCCGGCGGGCCTGTTCGCGCTCGGTCTCCCGGATCCGGAGCGCGGTGTCCAGCACCTCCTCCACCCGGTCGGCGGCGACGAACAGCACACCGTCGGCGTCTCCGAAGACGAAGTCCCAGCCGCCCACCAGATGCGGCCCGAACCGGGCGGTGACCAGCGCCTCGGGCTCGCGTTCGTCCAGCCGTACCGGCCCGGGCGGGTGGCTTCCGTAGCTGAACACGGGCAGGCCGATCTCGGCCAGCTCGGGCGTGTCGCGGTGCAGCCCCCACACCACGAGGCCCGCCACGCCCGCCGTCTCGGCCTCGAGTACGGCGAGGTCGCCCACGCAGGCCTCGTCCGACCGGCCGCCGTTGTCGATGACCAGGACGTCGCCCGGCTCGGCGGATCCGTACGCCTCCAGGAACACGTCGACGCTGCCGTAGTGGCGGACCGGGAGCGCGCGCCCCGCGAGCCGGTGCTCCGGCAGCACGGCGCGGATGCCGGGCGGTGCGACGCGCAGCGGCACGCCGATGCGGTCGCAGGCATCGGCCACGAGCGGCGTGGACAGGTCGGTGAAGGCCTTCAGCATGCCGTCTCCCCTTCTCTCCCGGATCTGCCGAACGGGCGGCTCGGGTCAGCCGCCACCCCCCATGGTGCCTTCCCGGCCGCCCGGGGCGCGGTGTTCGGGGTGCGGCGTCGCGGGATGTCGGTGTCACGGGATGTCGGTGTCCGAGGGCTCCGCCTCGTAGGTGCGCGGCTCGTCGCCCTGCCATTCCACGAGCGCCGAGCCGCCGAGGACCACCTCGTCGGGATCGGGTACACCGGCCCGGCGCAGGAACTCGATCACGTCGGCGTCGTTGAAGGCCATGCCGAGGACCGTGTCCTGCCCTTCGGCGCGCAGGGAGACCCGGCGGCCGCCGGCCGGGGCGATCGGGTGGACGAGGATCGGCACATGGTGCATGGGCCCAGCCTCCGCCGGGACGGGCGGGGCCGCATCCGGACGACGCGATCCCGTCCGCCGTCCGGACACTCAGCGGTCTCGGGGAAGTGGGGTGCGTTTGCGCGTCGTGCGGTGCGGTGGATCGCACGGCGGAGCGGCGCCCCCGTACCGGGCGTACTCGGGTGCCGCGACAACGCGGCGAGGCGCCGTGCCGGGCGGCGCGGGGGCGTGCCCCACTTCCCCCAGACCGCTCAGCGCCGCGTCAGGCAACGTTTGCGCGACGGGGCGAACGTTGCCTGACGCGCCACTAACTAGAGATCCGCGGTGATGGGGAAGGCGCGCAGGGCGTGGAAGCGGAACGTGCTCGCCCAGGGGAGCTCCTCCACGGGGCGGGCCGGGCGGAGCCCGGGCAGCCGGTCGAGGAGCGCGCCCAGCGCGAGCGTGATCTGCAGGCGGGCCAGCGGCGCGCCGAGGCAGTAGTGGAGCCCGTGGCCGAGCGCGAGGTGGGCCTTGTCCTCCCGGTCGATGTCGAAGCGGTCGGGGTCCGGGTAGCGGGCCGGGTCACGGTGCGCCGAGGCCAGGCAGAACAGGACCGTGTCGCCGGCCGGGATGCGGACGCCGCCGATCTCCACCGGCTCGGTCGGGAAGCGGCGGATCGCGGTCTGGTTGGGGCCTGCGTACCGCAGCAGCTCCTCCACGGCTTCGGGGAGCCGGGCCGGGTCGGCGCGCAGGGCGGCGAGCTGGTCCGGGTGGGTGAGCAGGGTGAGGACCCCGCCGGAGACGACGTGCTGGACGGTCTCGCTGCCGGCCATCAGGATCAGGAAGGCGAGCGAGACCAGCTCGTCCTCGGTGAGCCGGTCCTCCTCGTCGCGCGCCGCGATCAGGCTCGACAGCATGTCGTCGCCGGGGCGGGCGCGCCGCTGCGCCACCAGGTCGACGAGGAACCGGTGGACGTGGCCGATGGCCGCCACGAGCTCCTCCTTCGAGCGCGGGGCGAGCATGGTGGCGACCCAGCCGGAGAACCGGTCCTGATCGGGGGCGGGGACGTGCAGCAGTTCGCCGATGGTCCGCAGCGGCAGCGGTCTGGCGAACTCGGCGACCAGGTCCGCCTCGCCGGAGCGGGCGATCCGGTCGGCGAGCCGGGTGGTCAGCTCGTCGACGGAGTCCTGGATGCCGGCGCGCAGCAGCTCGACGTGCCGGGCGGTGAAGCCCTTCGACACGAGGCGGCGCAGCCGCAGGTGGTCCTCCGGGTCGATGTTGAGGAGGTTGCCGTCGAGGGCCGGCGGGAGGGAGAAACCGCTGAACCCAGTCGCCGAATGGCGCTTGTTGACGGAGAGGCGGGGGTCGGCGAGCCCGGCCCGTACGTCCGACGCGTGGGTGACCAGCCAGACCGGGGAGCCGTCGGGCAGCGCGACGCGGTGCACCGGACCGGTGGCGCGCAGGCGCGCGTAGACGGCGTGGGGGTCGCGTGCGAACGACGCGTCGAACGGGCACGGGAGGGGTGGCGTGGTGGTGGTTGCTGCGTTCTGGGTCATGCCTCGTCTTGTTTCCTTGTTCCGATCAGGATGGCCGGTACGCGCCGGAGGTCACTCGGCGCCGATGCGGCCGCCGAGCCACTCCATCGCGGGCGGAATCTCCCGCCTCCACGTGTTGAAGCCGTGCCCGCCGTGGTCGAGGGTGATCGACGAGACGCGCGCCGGCTCCTTCACCTTCTCTATGAACTTCTGCGTCGGCTTGTAGTTCCCCTCGCCCTGCTGAGAGGTCGCCACCAGGAAGGAGGACTTGCCCTGTGGCAGGTTGTCCAGGCTCCACAGCAGGTCGGATCGTTTCTCCTCGGCGGTGTTCCCGTGGAACAGATCGCCGGAGTCCTCGTCGATCTCCGGCTTGTAGTCCGCCGAGAGCCCCACCCCGGCCGCATAGTTCTCCGGGTGTTCCAACGCGACCTTCAGCGCGCAGTAACCCCCCGTGGAATCCCCCATGATGGCCCAGTTCGAGGGCGAGGTGCCGACGCGGTAGGCGCCGGATATCGCCTTGGGCAGGTCCGTACCGAAGAAGGTCTCGCTGAGCGGGCCGCCCGGCACGTCGATGCACTGCGTGTTGCGGGTCGGCACCACCGAGGGCTGCATCATGACCATGATCATCGGCGGCATCTTCTTCTGCTTGGCGAGCTTCCACGCCGTCTTCGGGTAATCCAGCCCCTTGAGCAGGTTCTGCGCCATCCCCGGGAATCCGGTGAGCACGACGGTGGCCGGGAACTTCCTGTGCTCGTTCCCCTTCTGGAAGTACTCCGGCGGCAGGTACACGTAGGCCTGGACGGCGGCCTTGGACCGCTCGCCCTGCACCGTGACCTTCTCGATCTCGCCGCCCACGTGCGGTGTGCCGCCGCCGGGCACGTCCGTCGGCTGCCGGCCGAGGAGCCGCACCCCCGAGCCGGCCTGCGCGCCCTCGCCCATGGTGGGCATCGGCCGCTCCACACCGGCCAGGTCCGCCCAGGAACCGTAGAGCAGGAAGGTCCGGTTGGCCGTGAGGCCGATCGAGGCGAGCAGCAGCACCTGAAGCGTCAGCACCACACCGACCCGGCCGAACACCGGCCGCCGGCCGCGGGGGCCGAGGCGTGGCCACAGCCACACGGCGGACGCGAAGGCCAGCACCGTGGCGAGTACGACGATGATCAGGAGCGTACCGCTTGTCAGACTCACGAATCAGGGGAACTCTCTGCGTGGTGTCGGCACGGACCGGCTGGTCCGGCGGCGCCGCCGGTGCGTGCGCACAGGGCTAGACAGCAACGGGAGCCGATCCGTTCCACACCATTCTCGGGACCGGAGCCATCCAGCCAATCTGTTGACATGGGCCTGACATTTCAAGGTCCCTGTGGGACCTTCCCCGGCGTGTCTCGAAAGCTCTCTCCCCCGGCCATGACGGAAACCGCCCCCGACGGCCGGGTGCACGCCGGCGAGGCCCCCCAAGGCCCCGCTTCACACCCCACGAGGACGTGGCGAAGAGGAGCGACAGGATGAAGATCTCGACATGGCCGGGCGTGACCGCCCTGGCAGCAGCAGTGATCGTCGGCGGAGCGACGTCGGCGACGGCCCTGGGCCCCACGGCCGACCAACGGGTCGACGGCGTCATCGTCGTCGCCGGCAACACCTGTACGTGGACCAACGCGCACACCAGCGCCAACCCCCCGAGCGCACTGACCGTCGACCGCACCACCATCAACACACCGGGCGGCAACCTCGGCTGCAGCGGGAGCATCACGGCCGGCCTCAACAACAACCCGGCGTTCACCTTCGACGACGCCGCCGGCGTCGCCAAGACGGACGCCATCGACATCACGGGCAAGCAGAGCTTCATATCCTGCCGTTACAAGGCCACGAACATCACGTGGAACCGTGACGGAGTCACCCGCAAGTACGTCAACCAGGCCTTCACCGCGACCAAGACCTCGGGCAGCTTCCTGTGCCCCGGCTCGGTCACGACAGCGGCCGGGGACGCCTCGATGCTCTTCCACTGATCCCGCACCCGCCGCAGCTCTGCCGCAGCCCCGCCCGGGGCTGCGGCACACCGGTTTCGACGCGGGTCAGGGCCGGATCTCGAGGGTGCAGCACTTGACGCTGCCGCCGCCCTTGAGGAGTTCGGACAGGTCCATGCCGATGGGGCGGAAGCCGCGCTCGCGCAGCCGGCCGGCCAGCCCCTCGGCCGCCTCGGGGAGCACCACGTTCAGGCCGTCGCTGACGGCGTTCAGCCCGAATACGGCGGCATCCTCGGCGGATACGAGCAGCGCGTCGGGGAAGAGTGTCTCCAGGAGGGCGCGGCTGCCGGGGGCGAAGGCCTCCGGGTGGTACATGATCTCGTCACCGTCGAGTACGGCGAGCGCCGTGTCGAGGTGGTAGTAGCGCGGGTCGACCAGCTCCAGGCTGATGACGGGCCGGCCGAAGAAGGCCTCCGCCTCCTGGTGGCTGCGCTCGTCGCTGCGGAAGCCGTAGCCGGCCAGGACGAAACCGGCGGTGACCAGGAAGTCGCCCTCGCCCTCGTTGACGTACTCCGGGTCGTGCAGCTCGGTGAAGCCGTTCTCGCGGAACCAGTCCAGGTACGCCGGCCCCTCGGGGATGCGCTCGGCGTTGCGGAAGCGGGCGCCGAGGACGCGGCCGTCGACGACGGTGGCCCCGTTGGCGGCGTACACCATGTCGGGCAGGCCCGGCACCGGGTCGATCAGCTCGACGGTGTGCCCGAGCTCGCGGTACAGCTCGCGCAGCCGCTCCCACTGGAGGACGGCGAGTTCGGTGTCGACCGGCTTCTCCGGGTCCATCCAGGGGTTGATCGCGTAGACCACCTCGAAGTGGGAGGGGCGGCACATCAGGTACCGGCGCAGGCGCTGTTCGCGCGGCCGGGCGGAGGGCATCGGGGCAAGGGTCATGGTCGCTCCCGGGCGGGGGCCACGGTGGTGGCCGAAACGAGGGGGTCTTTCCCGCCCGAGCCTGCGCGCCCCGGGCGAACGCCGGATGAAGCCGGCGCGGCCGCCGGGGGCGTTCTGGATAGAGTCCGGGAACCGCAAAGGTCCCACCGGAAAACCGGTGGGACCTTTGCGCGACGGCTGTCACGAAAGCGGCGTGTCAGGCAGCCCCTCAGCCGAGGAGGGAATCACGCATCCAACCCGGTTCGACGCCGGACAAACGCAGACGCACGTTCTCCGCCATCGGATGGTTCAGGCGCCGGAGGGACGAGACGAGACATTCGAGAGTCCGCGTGTCCGAGAGGTCGCACGCGAGCAGCGCCTCTTCGATCGGCCCTGCCGCCTGCGACACCCCGGCCGAGGAAAGGGTGATCGCGGCCATGCACAGGTCCGGATCACCCGCCGCGAGCGCCGCCATGAGCGACGGAACCCCGGCATCACTCCCCAGATAGGTCAGAGCCGAAGCCGACATCCGCCGCAGGCCCTGGTCCTCGGCCTTGCGGTACACGTCCTCCAGTGGTTCGACCATCAGTGAGCCGAACCGGCCGAGCCGCTCGAAGACCAGGGAGCGCGCCTCCTCATCCGTCTCGAACAAGGCTGCCACCTGTGCGGCGATCGCCGATGAGCAGACCGCCAGCGCCTCGACCGCACCGACCCGGGTTGCCAGGTCCGGCGAAGCCAGACCGGCCAGCGCACCCTCGACGTTCTCGGAGAGTTCCATCACCGCACCCTCGTGACCGTGTAGGTGAAGTCCCCGCTGAATTGCGAGCCGCCCGGCATGGTGAAGATCGACTCGTTGTGCGGGCTCATCTCGGGCCTGACGTCGTGGACGAATGCGGCCTCTCGACTGAACTGGACCACATAGTTCTGCCTTTCTCTGAAAACGCCCACTCTATCCAGCTGGCCGGCTGTCGCATCTCGCCCGAGGGTGGTCACGAACATGTCACCGGGTCCGGCTTGGAGCAGGCGGCCTTCCCGACCATCGGCACCTCGGGCGACGTCACGGGCGACAAGCTCGCCGACCTGAGGGCCGTCAGCGCCAACAGGCAGCTCGCCACCCTCGCCGGAACCGGCACCGTGCAGCCCCTGAACGTCACCGGCATCAGCCAGACGCCGGCGTTCCTCGGCAACCTCTCCGCTCCCGCCGCGCAATGGAAGCTCACCGGGCAGACCGGTGGCATCACTCCGAGCGCCGTGGGCGACTACCCCGCGACCACGAGCTGGATCACCTGGCCCACCGCGACCATCGGCGGACGCAGCACCCCGTACGCGGCGTTCGGCGGCGGCCAGGCCACCATCACCGCCAACAAGTGGGTGATCGACACCCGCAAGAGCTTCACCATCAGCACCTGGGCGAAGGCTTCCGGCAACGGCGCCCTCGTCCTCAGCCAGGACAACACCCGCAACAGCGCCTTCACCCTCTACGCCGACCCCGCCACCGGCCAATGGCGATTCGCCCTGGCCAAGGGTGACGTCGACGGCTGGTCGTACGACTGGTCGGACGCGGGGGTCAACGACTCGGCCAAGTTCTACCCGGACGCGTGGACCCAGCTGACCGCCGTCTACAACTCCGACACCGCCCTGATGAGCCTGTACGTCAACGGCACCCTCGCCGCGACGGGCCACCACCCGGCCTCCACCAGCCCCGCCCCCAGCGGCTCGCTCGTGTCCGGCCGCTACAAGGTCAACGGAGCGCCCGACTACTTCGGGGGCTTCACCGGCGGTATCAGCAACCTGGCCGTCTACCCCTACGCGGCGCCCCTGACCGCCCCCGGCGCCATGGGCCCGATGTCCCTGTCGGCCAAGCCGAGCCACTGCCTGGACAACGACAACGGCCGCAACCTGGACGGGAACAAGATCCAGGCCTGGGACTGCAACATGATCAACGGTGGTGACGCGCAGAAGTTCGAGATCCGGGCCGACGGCACCATCCGGATCGCGGGCAAGTGCATCGACCCCGCCTACGCCGGCACCACCAACGGCACGCTCATCTGGCTCTACCCCTGCAACGGCAGCTATGGCCAGCAGTTCCTGCCCCACGCCGACGGCACGATCTACCACCCCAAGTCGGGCCGCTGCCTGGACACCAGCAACATGAACACCGGCACGCAGCTCTACCTCTGGGACTGCAACGCCACCAACCCCCAGCGCTGGACCATCCCCGCGCTGAGCACCGCCCCGCTGCCCGTACCCCTCCCGTAGTGCCCATCGACGGCTGACGCCGACGAGCAGCGCGAGAACCGCCCCCGGCAGTGGCTGCCGGGGGCGGTTTCGTGTGGGCGTCGGGCGGGTGGTCAGGCCGGGCAGATGCCGCGTTCGTGGTCGACCGTGGCGGTCGCGCGGGAGTACTGCCACTGCGGGGTCAGGAGCTGGGCGTCGAGCTGCCCGGCCGCCGTGGGGCTCTCCACCACGTAGCCGAAGTCCTGGAGCCACGACGGGTAGAGGTTCTTGGAGCCGATGTAGAAGGCCGAGTCGTCCACGGAGACCACCTTGTGGTGCTGCGCGTACGGGTGGCCGTCCGCCCACGTCGGGCTCTGCGCGCTGCGGAACGTGGCCAGCTGGAGGTTCGAGCACATCGCGGCCCTGGCCGTGCGCTGGTCGCCGGTCAGCAGGGCGAGGCGGTCGCGGAGGGTGTCGCTGATCTCCGAGAGTGACTTGATCTGCGAGTAGCCTCCGCTGCCCACGGCTCCGCGGTTGGCGGGGTCGCTGACGACGATGCGGACCTTCACACCGGCGGTCATCCGCGCGGCGAGGGCGTCGTAGACGCGGATGTCGTAGCGGGGCAGCGGCGGGCAGGTCGCGTTGACGTCCTGCTGGGAGATCTCGATGTGCCGGTTCGCGCTGGAGATCAGCGTCCGCAGGGCGCTCTCCTCCGGGTTGACCGTGTCGTAGTCGCGGTCGGCATTGGTGTTGTCGTGCAGGCCGACGGTGCACTTGGTGTCGGGGGCGCTCGGCAGGGTGGGCCGGAAGGCCGAGGACGGGTCGTTCCGCTTGATTCCGACGCCGAGTCCGCCGACGGCGATGGCCGGTACGTTGCCCGGGCTCGCCGGAGACGTGGCCGGCGCAGCATCCTCGGCCAGCGTGGGCATGCACCCGGCCCCGTTGGACGAGGCGAACCAGACGCTGGCGATGTTGCCCTTGTTCCGGCAGGTCCAGGACCACAGCTCGTCCAGGTAGCGGCCGGCGGACGCGGCGGCCGGCCCGCGCAGGGCGAGGTCGACGTCGGCGACCGGGTGGGCGGTCTCCAGGTAGTCGCCCTTCCAGCTGTTGATACCGCCGGTGATCACTGACCTGCCGTCGACCACGAGGAGCTTGGAGTGGTTCCACGAGAACGCCGTCTTCGACGTAGTCATCGAGGCGACGTTCAGGTCGATGTTGCGGGCGTCCGTGCCAAGCCTGGCGACGAGCTCGTCACGGTACTTCGAGGGCATCACGTTCAGGTGGTAGAGCGGCGCGGCACCGACCAGGACGCGCACCTTGAGCTTGTTCCCGCGCGCGGCAGAGGACTTGAGGCCCGCGACGATCGCGTCCTGGAACGCGCCGTCGGGTAACGGTGCGAGAGTCGATATGTCGATGGTCTGCGTCGCCCGGGAGATGTTCTCCGTCATCTTCGAGAGGAGCCGCTCGGTTCCCGGCCGTGCGGTGCACGTGTCGTCGCCCCAGCAGCCCGGGGTCTGCAACAGCCAGTCGGCGCCGCCGGGAGTCGAGGCGTCGAGGATGTTGCCGACGGTACGTTCCCACACCTGGCCTTCGAGGCCGGGGGAAACCTGGCGGAGCGTCTGCTCCACCGCATCGAGGTGAGGCGCCGGGGTGGCGGCGGGCCCGGAGCCGGCCGCCGCGGCGGCCGAGGTCGGAACGGCGGTGAACAGGGCCAGCAGGACCGCCGACACCGCCCCGCGCGTGGCGGGAGCGGACGGGCGGGGAAGGGAATGGCGGTGCAATGTGACTTCCTTGCAGGAGGGATCGCCGTCGCCGCGTGGGGGCGACCGGCCAGATCAACTCGCGGAAGTTACCACCGGGTCGGAAGCGCCCGGAATTCCCGCTCATCGGATTCGGCCACGTCGGCGCGGCGGGCGCTGCAGGGCTCACAGCCGGGCCGAACTGGCCGGATTGGACAAGTGGTCGATGGAACGACCACGATGATGCGCGCTAGACCGCGGCCGCTCAGGGGGGCAGAACCGCCCATATGGTGATGTTCCTCCGATCGTTGCGCTACGTCCCCGTTTCCGACACCGGAGAGTTTCAGCCATGAGCTTCGGCGACCCGAACAACCCGTACGGCCAGCAGCCCCCGCAGGGTCAGCCCGGTTACCCGCAGCAGGCCCCCCAGGGCGTGCCGCCGCAGTACGGATACCCGCAGCAGCCTCCGCAGGGCGTCCCCCCGCAGCAGTACGGCTACCCGCAGCAGACCCCGCCGCCGTACGGCGCGTACCCGCCGCCCGGCATGCCCGGCATGCCCGGCTCCGGTATGCCGCCGCTCGCCCACTGGGGCCAGCGCTTCGGCGCGTACCTGCTCGACCTGCTGATCATCGCGGGTCCGATGTACGCGCTGGGGTTCATCGACCTCGCCACCGCGGACAACCCGGCCACGGCCGAGCCCGGCATCTTCTTCACGATCGGCGTGCTGTACGCGATCGGCATGGCCATCTTCCAGCTGTACAAGGAGGGCGCCACCGGTCAGACGATCGGCAAGAAGGTCCTCGGCATCAGCGTGCGCCGCGAGGCCGACGGCAACACCCTCGGCTTCGGCATGGCGTTCGTCCGCAAGCTGGCCCACGCCCTCGACAGCCTCGCCTGCTACGTCGGCTGGCTGTGGCCGCTGTGGGACGAGAAGAAGCAGACCTTCGCCGACAAGGTGTGCAGCACCGTCGTCATCACGGTCCCCAAGGGCTGAGGCCGCCCCTCTCCCCTTTCTCCCACCCGGCAGCGGAGCTCGTCCGCTGCCGGGTGGGCGCGTTTGGACGGCGACGCAGCCCTCGGCGGCTGCGGTGGTGCGGCCCGGTATCGGCTCGGCGAACACACTTCCGCCAGAAGGCTGGTTGGATAGCGACGCTGTCCAAGAACGGGATCGCGGCACTCGCCAAGGAGGGCAACAAGAGATGAGGCTGGCAGAGCTGAGCGAGCGGAGCGGCGTCTCCACCTCGACCATCAAGTACTACCTGCGGGAAGGCCTGTTGCCGCCCGGAGGGAGGGTCAGCGCGACGACCGCCGAGTACGACGAGGGCCACCTGCGCCGGCTGCGGCTGATCCGCGCGCTGCTCCAGGTCGGCAGGATCCCGGTGGCGACGGCCCGGGAGGTGCTCCGCCACATCGACGACGACTCCCTGGGCCGGACGATCCGCCTCGGCGCCGCCCTGTGGGCGCTGCCGCACGGACCCGAACCGGACGAGGGGGACGAGGCGGTGGCGGCCGCGCGCCGGGAGGTGGACCGGCTGCTCGACATACTGGGCTGGACGACCGCCCGGGAGCTCGGTTCCCTCTCCCCCGTCCACCGGTCGCTGGTGGTGGCGGTGGCCTCGCTCATCCGGCTCGGCTATCCCTGGCATGCCGAACTGATGGCTCCGTACGCCGAGTTGATGCACCAGGCGGCGATCCGCGACCTGGATTTCGTGGAGACGCATCCCTCCGAGGCCGAGAAGGTCGAGACCGCCGTGGCGGCGACCGTGCTGTTCCAGCCGGTGATGAAGGCACTGCACCGGCTGGCCCAGGAGGAGGAGTCGTCCCGGCGGTACGGCCTGTGAGCCGGGGGCGGGCTCACGGCTCACAGACCCCGAGCCCGTCCCGCCCCGGCCCCTCCCGCCCGACCGCTACGAAGCCGCCGCCAGGGCCGCCCTCAACCGCCGGGCCTGCGTGACGAGTTGCGAGGAACCGCCCCGCGCGGCGGCCTCGGCCAGCCCCGCCGGGGCGGGACCGCGCGCACCGCAGCGCTCCACACAGTCCGCGGCCACCGCCAGCAGCTCGCCCGTGCCCCGCGCGGCGGCGCTCCCCGCCAGCAGCGGCGGCAGCGCCTCCGCGAGCACCGCCCAGGTCGTGGCGTACGCGCCGGTGGCGGCGGCCGCGCGCGCCGCCTCGGCCAGCCGGCTGGGCTTCACCGTGCCCAGACCGAGCAGTTCGGCCAGATCCCGCCCGACCCTCGGGGCGTCCAGCTCGCCGCGGGCCGCGAGGAGCAGCAGCGCATCGACGGCCGCGCGGCGGTCCTCGGCATGGCCCGCGCCGAGACCGGTCGCCACCGCCAGGTGCAGGGCGGGGCCCGCCGGTCCGCCCAGCTCCGCCAGCCGCGGCAGCGGTGCTCCCGCGCCGCGCTCACGGGCCGTGGCGCCCGCGGTCACCTCGGGCAGCAGCCAGGCCGCCTGCGTCTCGCGGTCCTCGGGCAGGACGGCCTGCTGGACCAGGCCGCCCTCGCACGCGCGGCAGCAGTTGCGGCCCGGCTCGGCCAGCGCCAGGTCGAGCCTGCGGAACGCCGCCGGGAACTCCTGCCGGACGACGCACCGTTCCCGGGGCTCGAGCACGATCTGCCGGGCCGCCGCCGGGGGCCGGTCCCACCAGAGGTGACCGGCCTGCGGGTCCGGTGCCGCCGCCGGGACCGTCACGCGGCGCAGCACCGCGGGCGGTTCGCCCGCACCCGTGAGCCAGGCCGCCAGCCGCTCGCCCTCGGGGGTGCCGAGCGCGGCTGCCGCGGGCGCGGCCCCGGTGTCGCGCCGTACGCGCAGCAGCGCCTGGGCGAAGTCGGCCGGGGCGGGCTCCGCGCCGAGCCGCCGGTACGCGGTGAGCCGTACGACGAGCTCCTCGGGCTCCAGGGAGCCCGTCTCCCAGGTGGGGGTGGCGAGCAGGAACGGCAGCGGGTCGGTGAGGACGCGGTACGCGGCCTCCGCCACCCGGGAGGCCGTCACGGCGCTCAGCGCGGCGTGGACGCAGTCCGGCCGGCAGCCGTCGCCGCGCGGGCCCCGATCCGGTCGCAGGTCGTCCGCGCGGACCCGGCCGAGCACCGCGGCCGCCATCGGCTCCAGCCCGGACAGCCGTTCCGGATCCACCGGCCGGCCGCGCTCGGGATGCCACCAGCGGCCGCCGAGGACCGGGCGCAGGGCTTCGGCCAGGGCTGCGCGGTCGTGGTGGGCGTGCCGGACGAGGCCGTCGAGGGCGGACTCGAACGCGGCGGCGGTCTGCTCCCCGCACCTGACGGAGGCCGCCACCAGGTCGGCGGTCCCGGCGAGCGTCGGGGGTTCGACGGCGAGGCGGCGGCGTACCGGCGCCGGGGGCAGGACCTCCTCGTACGCCGGCTCCGCGCAGCTGCCGCCCGCGGACCCGAGCAGCTCCGCGGCGGCGCGCCGGTGGGCGGGGCTCAACGCATCGGTGTGGAGGGCGAGTTCCCGGCGCAGCTCCCGGTCGCCGGGCCGCAGGTGCCGCACGAGCAGCCCGAGGGCGCGCTCCTGCAGGGCGGTGTCCTCGTGCCCGAAGGCGCCGGCGACGGTGGGCAGCACTGCGTGCCGGGCGGCCGGGTCGCGTCGTAAGGCCTGGCCCAGGAGCACCAGTTGGGCGCGTACGAGCTTCTTCTCCGGTCGGCGGAGCACGGCACACGACATCTCCGCGAGCTGCTGCGCCGGCAACTCGCCGGCCTCGGACAGCCGGGCGAGCACCTGCTGGGCGTGTCCGGCGAGCGGCGACGGCCCGTCGGCGGCCATCGCGATCCAGTCGGCCGTACGCTCCCGCTCCTCGGCCGGGGTGAGTTCGAGGCGTTCCAGCATGGCGAGGAAGAACTTCAGCTGGTTCTGCCGGCCGCCGCGCAGCAGGCGGGCGACGCAGCCGTCGACCAGGACGCGGCGTTCGACGATCCCCTCCTGCGCGAGCGCGGCCAGCTCGGACGGCCAGTGGTTCGGGGCCGTCGGATCGCTGCACCAGTGGAGCGCCTCGGGGGATTCGGCCGTCACGAAGAGCTGGGGCACCAGCTCGCGTGCGTACGGATCCTGGCGCAGGACGATCGACAGCGGGCTGTGCGTGGAACGGGCACGGTCCATCGTGAAGATGGACCGGACCCAGCCGTGCACGAACGCGTCGGTGGTGGGGGCGGGGCAGCCGGCGAGCCGGACCAGCTCCCGGATCAGCGGATAGTCCGCCTCGGCGGTCGCGGGGCGGTCGGCGAGGAGGTGGGCGAGGTCGCCGAGCCAGCCGGGGTCGCGGTCGGCGAGCAGGTCGAGCAGCAGCCCGGTCGGCAACTGCTGCCCGTCGCGCAGATCGGGCGCGCCGATCCAGGAGGCCGCGGCGGCCGCGCCGGTGTGGCAGCCGACGCCTGCGACGAGCAGGCCGGAGCGGATGCGGTCGCGCTCCTGCCAGTGGTTCCAGTCCCAGCCGCGTATCTCGCGGCGCAGATCGGCGAGTCGGGCGAGCAGCTCCCGGCGCTCGGGCGGCGTGAGCGGCTTGAGCAGGCGGGGGATCAGGTCGGTGCGGCCTTCGCGGACCGCCTCGAGTATCGGGTTCATCGGGCTCATCGGGCTCATCGGCTCCTCCGGTGACGGGTCCTGGGGTGGTGACGGCCTCACGCTGCACCGTGCGCTGGGCTGCGCCGTGCGGACGGCGGTGCATGCGGACGGCGGTGCATGCGGACGGCGGTGCGTGTGGGTGTGCGTGCACGGGACTCGGCGGCCACGGTAATCCGGCCCGCCCGCGGCAGGTGCCGGCTCAGGCCCCCGGCTGGCCGATTCCCGGTCCTGGCGGCGGTGTCCGCCCGGGGGGCGACGGACCGTCACCTCGTCGTCCCCGGTTGCGTTATGGGGCTGCCGCCCTGCGGGGCCACCGACTCGGGAGGACCTCCGATGCCACGATCCGGCCGGCCCCGGCCGTCCCGCCGCCCCGGGCTCCCGGCCCTCCTCGTGCTGCTGGTCCTCGCGGCCGAGCCGGGCGGGGCCGCCGCGCTGCCCGTCACCCCGTCGGCAGAACCCGCCCCGTCCGCCGCATCCGCCCCGGTCTCCGGTCCGGTACGCACGGGCGTCCCCGCCGCCCGGGCCGCGCTGCGGCGGCTGCTGCCCCGGCACGCCGGCCAGTTCACCCTCCTGCCCGGTCCCCGCAGCGCCGACGGCCAGGACAGCTTCACGGTGTCCGGCCGGGCCGGGGCCGTCGTCGTCCGGGGCAGTACGCCGGCGTTCCGTTTGCTGGTGGCGGAGTGGCAGTGCGACGAGCGGCTGCTGGCGGCCGTCACCGGATCCGACCGGAACTTCCTGTTCGGCAGGTGGACTGCCGACGCCCGTTCCTGGGGTGTGAACGCCGCGGAGCGCGACCGCTACGAGTACGACGTCCGCTCCCTGCTGACCACATGGGGCACCCGCACCACCAGCGAGCCGCCGTTCGCGCTGCACGACTACGCGAACCGCGAATGGGCGGGACTGCTGGAGGAGTTCTACGCGCCGCGCTGGGCCCGGTACTTCGCCTCGCCGGACCGGGCTCTGGTCTCGGGTGAGGCGCCGGAGACGATCGACTGGTACGCCGTCGAGGAGGCCTGGGCGCGCCGTACGAGCTCGCATCCGACGGAGCCGAGCGGGGATCCGTACGCACTCGCGCGCGCCGTCGCGGACGCGCTGCCGCCCGCGGACGCACGGACCTGAGGCCTCTGGTCAGTCAGTCCCCCGGCCTGCGGGGGGCGAGCCGTTCGACGACCTCGGCCAGGTCCTCGCACACCTGCTCGATCTTCAGGCGGATGTTGTTCTGTTCGGTGACCATCGCGGACAGCAGCAGCGCGGTCAGGGCCGCCGAGCCGTTGAGCGCCTGGAGGTTGACCATGATCTCGAAGAGGGTGTGGTCGGCGAACGGTCCGGCTTGATCGGTCGCCGCCGAGATCACCACGACGGACATGATCAGGACGCAGGGGGCACTGCCGGCCAGCTGGAAGCGCACGGCCGCCCAGATCAGCAGCGGGAAGACGAGGAAGAGCAGCGACAGGGAACTGCGGGAGGCCATGAAGGCTCCGAGCCCGGTGGCGACGCCCAGCGCCACCGCCTCGGCGACGCGGTACGCATCCTCCGGCATCCGGACCGTGGGCAGGACGAGCAGCACCGGGGTCGCCACGAGCACCCCCATTGCATCGCCGGCCCACCACGCCGACCACACCGGCCAGAACCCGCTCGGCGCCAGATCGCCGGTGGCCACCAGCACCCCGGTGCCGATGGACGCGCTGATCAGCATCGGCACGAGCCCGCCCAGGAAGACCAGGGCCAGGCCGTCCCGCAGCCGGTCGATCTCGGTGTGGAAGCCCACACGGCGCAGCAGCAGGTACGCGCACAACGGCGCGAGGGTGTTCCCCAGGACGATCCCCAGGTCCTCGATCCGGAAGCTGCTGAGGTGTTCGATGACGAGATACGTGCCGAGGGCGATCCCCGGCCAGATGCGCGGTCCGAACCACAGCAGGGCGGCGACCGCGATGCCCGTAGGCAGCCACAGGGGCGTGACCTCGGCGCCCTCGACGACCACGCGCAGCAGGAGGCCGATCCGTCCCGTGGCGTAGTAGGCGGCGGCGACGCCGAGGATCCCGAGAAGGGTTCCTGCGGGACGTCGCCATTCCTCGGTGCGCACCACAGCATCAGACAACAACCGCCGCCTCCGGGCGGAGCGTGACACGCGCTACCAGCGCCGGGGGCCCGCCGCGTCATGGCTGAGGACCAGCACGGCCGCGTCGTCGGCGTGGCCGGTGGAGTCGGCCACCTTCATGATCTCGGCGGCGATCTCGTCGGGATCGGCGCCCGCCGCCTCCCGGACCACCCGGGCCACGCGGGCCAGTCCGACGTCGATCGGGAACGACGGCCCTTCGACGACGCCGTCGGTGAGCAGCACGATGGAGCCCGCCTGGTCCAGCCGGCGCCGGGTCACCGCGTATCCCGCCCCGGGCTCCACCCCCAGCGGCAGGCCGCCCTCGTCGTCGGTGATGCCGTACCGGCCGTCGACCGTGGCCCAGACGGAGGGCACGTGGCCGGCCCGGGCGCTCTCGAGCTCCCAGGTCTCGGGGTCGAAGCGGAGCAGGGTGCAGGTCGCGAAGAGTTCGCAGTCCAGCGACAGCAGTACGTCGTTGGCCCGGCTGAGCACCTCCCCCGGGTCCTCGACGACGGCGGACACCGCACGCAGGCCGACGCGGACCTGCCCCATGAAGGCGGCGGCCTCGACGTCGTGACCCTGTACGTCGCCGATGGAGAAGGCGAGGGCTCCTTCGGGCAGCGGGAAGCCGTCGTACCAGTCGCCGCCGATGTCCAGGCCGTGGCGGGCGGGTACGTAGCGGGCCGCGCTGCGCAGCCCGGGCAGGGCGGGCAGCGCGGCCGGCAGCATCTCCCGCTGCAGCGCCTCGGCGAGCTCCACCCGGGCCTGCTGCATCTCCGCCCCGGCGCGGACCCTGGCGGTGAGCCGGCCCAGCGTGGTCAGCAGGTCGTCGGCGCTCACCGACTTCGGGGGACGGCGCGGGGTCATGGACCGCTCCCGGGTGCATCCATACGTCCCGTCCCTGCTCTCGGCTCTCGGTTCCCGCCGCGCGCGGTGCGCACGCTGCGCCGAAAACCCGAGCACATCATATTTCCGGCCTCCGGGGGTCGCGAGAGATGCGGGCCGCTCAACCCGGGGCGGGGCCCGGCCGCTGCGGGTCGGCCGACCACAGGGCGTGAGCTATGTTTGAAGACGAGTGACATGAGAGGGAGGCCCATCGGTGTCATCGGGGCAGCAGGCACGCGCACAGGCGGCTGCGATCACGCCGAGTGGGCAGGCGCCGCCGGTCCATGAGCGCGCCCCCGGCGACCGGGTACGGGCCCTGTTCGACGGCCATCGGCTGTCCCCCGGGCAACGGCGGATCGCCCAGTACCTGATCGACCACCTCACCGAGGCCGCGTTCCTGTCGATCACCGAGCTCGCGGAGCGGGTGGGCGTCAGCCAGCCGTCGGTGACACGTTTCGCCACTTCCCTCGGGTTCAGCGGCTACCCGGCCCTGCGCGACGCCCTGCAGCCGATGGCGCTGAGCGCGGTCGCGGGCTCTCCGGAGACCCGCGAGCAGTTCCGCCGCAATGAGCTGCAGGCGGCCGTGGACGCCGAGATCCTGAACCTGGAGAACGTACGGCGGCTGCTCGCGGACACCGACCAGGTGCTGGACATCGGCCGTGAGCTGGCCCGCTCGGTGCCGCTGACGGTCCTGGGCCTGCGGATCTCGGTCTCGCTCGCGGAGTACTTCGCCTACGCGGCACGGCGCATCCACCCCGATGTCCGGCTGGTGACACGTGGAGGCAGCGTCGCCTACGACGCGCTGCTCCAGTCCCGCGAGGCCGGCGGGACCTGGGCGCTGGCGTTCGCCATGCCCCGGCACGCCAAGGAGACCCTGGCGGCGCTCCGGGCCGCCCGCAGCACCGGGCTGAAGATCGCGCTGATCACCGACACCACGCTGGGTCCGCTGGTGGACGAGGCGGACGTGGCGCTGACCGCCGGGACCGGTGCACGCCTGGTGTTCGACTCGTACGCGGCGCCGGGGATGCTGTCCGCGGCCCTGCTGCAGGCGATGGCGGACGCGGATCCCGGGCGGACGCAGGCGCGCCTCGAAGGGTACGAGCAGGTCGCCGACCAGCACGGATTCTTCCTTTAAGGACGATTTTCAACCGGTACGAGGCAGTCCACTTTCACGCCGTCTCCTCGTATGTAATTTTTCATTCTCTTGTTTACTCGACGGTATATATGTTTACTAAGCAGCGCGCCGGATCCACCAGACGCCAAGGAGAGCGACCCCACGCCCTCCCAGAACGGGCACCCGCGCGGGACGCTCCTCCTCACGTTCCGCCTCGGTGCCGGTTCCCGGCACTGGGATCCACCAGAGCGCTTGTGGCGGCCTCGGTCAACCCCTGGGCCGAGGCCGCCCACCAACCTCTCGATCAGTGTTCGACACCATTCGGAAGCGACGAGAATGCGCCAGACGGCCTCTACCACGCTCAGCCCGGACTGGCCTTGCCAGGTCAAGACCCCCGGTACCCATGACTGGGAACGCACGGCCATGCGCTGGCTGCGGGACCTGCTCCCGGCCCGCTACGGCAGCTACTCGACGCTGACCCGGAGCCCCGTCCTCCTCACCCGGCACGCCCAGCTCCAGCTCCAGCACGAGATGCGCGCGGTCCGGGTCGCCCTGGAGACCAGCCGCGCCGAACTTCCCTCGATGGGCGTGGCCGAGTCCGTCATCGAGAATTCGATCCGGATGTACGCCGTAGAGCTCCAGCAGCTGGGCCGGCTCTCCCGCGCGGTGCGCCTCGTCGGCGACGCGCTGCGCGTCACATCCGGCTGACGCGCCGGTTCCCGCGTCACACCCAGTTGACCTGCGCCCGGCTCAACAGGGGGTCGTCCACCAGCTCCCACAGCGGGACCGCGTAGTTCCCGAAGCCGTAGCGGCCGCCGTAGTGCAGGCCGAGGACGCGGTGGTCGACCAGGTCGAAGACCGGGGAGCCGCTGTTGCCGCCCAGCGTGGAGCAGTCGTGCTTCACCGTGAGCTCGCCGGGAACCAGCCCCGTCGTCGTGCCGGGCTGAAGGCGCTTCACGTTGTAGACGTCCATGAAGATGCGGCGCATGGCCTCCGGTTCGTTGCGGCGGCCGTCCTCCGCCGGGTAGCCGATCACGTACACCGGCCGGCCGGGCACGTCGGCGGGCGGATCGGCCGCCACCGCCACCGGGGTCGCCCGAGCCCCGCCGCCCCGGGCGGTGTCGATGCGCAGCAGGGCCATGTCGACGTCGGGGTGGATGCCCACCACTTCGGTGACCGCGAACTCCAGCGAGCCGTCGCCGGGAACGGCGGCCAGATCCTCCGCCAGGTCCAGCCGCGCGCTCATGCCCGGCCGGAACGTCCAGCCGGCTCCGTCGCCAGTGGCGAACTCGACGGCCACATGACGGTTCGTCATCACGACGTCGGGGCCGACGAGAAACGCGGTGCCCAGCCAGTCCAGACTGGCGTGTCCCGTGACCTCCACCCGGCCCACCCGGGCGATGGACTCCCGGATGGCGGCGCGCTGGCCCTCGAGCACCACCCAGTCGCCCTGCTGGGTGGGAAAGTCCTGGCCCTGGATCAGCAGGGCGGGCCGGCCTTCGAGGAGGACGATCGCCTCGACGCCGAAGTACTCGTCTTCGTCGACCTCGTCGGCCCGCCCGGCGGCGAGTTTCTCCAGCCCGCTGACGCCCGCGTTCAGTACCCTCGCCCGCTCGCGGCGGGCGAACTTGCCGATCTGCCCGGCCGGGGCCCGGTCCGCCGGGAGGCTCTCCGAGGACTCGGGGATCTCCGCGTCCGCGTCCGCCTTCAGGCCCTGGCGTACCCGTTCGGCGACCGCGCCCAGGTCCCGGAAGATCTGCGCGGGACCGGTCGCCACCGGTGACCTGCCGCTGCCGCCCATCTCATGCCTCCTCAGGCCGGGCCCTGCTGCGCCGGCGCCGACTGCGCCGCCGTGATCTCGGCGTGGACCTCGGGGCTGTGCTCCCGCAGGTGCCGCATGACGCTGCTCATCTGGGTGCCGACGTTGACGAACGCAGTGGTCTTGCCCTGGAAGTTGACGTCCTCGACGCGCCGCGTCCCGCGGTGGAGTGCGACCACCTGCCAGTCGTCGGTGAAGACGGGTGATCCGGAGGACCCGCCCCGGGTGTCGGTGAAGTAGCGCACGTCGTTCTCGTTCGCCTCGTAGACGAGGTTGTTGCGCAGGGCGACGCGCTTGGGCTGACCGCCCGGGTGCTGGATGATGTTGACCGCCACCGGCTCCCCGGCGACCGTCAACGGCTCGGTGGCCACCCGCAGAGCGGCCCGCTGCGGCTGGCCGGTGAGCCGCAGGACCGCGTAGTCGAGGGCCTCGTCCCAGGCGACCAGGCCGCTGGCGGCCACCTCCTCGGTCTCCGTGTCGTCCGCGCCGAAGTCGAAGCGCGAGCGGGAGTTCTGCGCCTGCAGCTGGAGGTCCGCGGGATCCACGATGCCGCGGTCCGTCGCACTGCGGGTCCGGGCGTTCACCACGTGGTGGTTGGTGACGAGCAGGTCCGGGGCGATGAGCCAGCCCGTCCCCGAGTGCGGGAAGCCGTTCGGCTGGAGCGGGGCGCCGGCCTGGTACGGCAGGACCTTGATCCGGGCGACCGCCCTGCCCGCCTCCTCGCCGCCGCGCAGGAACTCGAAGGGCACCGTGTCGTCCCGGTGGATGATCTCTTCCTTGGTCTCCCCGGCGGGCAGCCCGGCCGGTACGTCGGGCTCACCGGCGGCGTCGCGCGCCACCTCGTCCAGGGCCTTCTGGAAGACGGCGAGCGGTCCGGCCTCCACGGTCTGGGCGACGGCGTTGCGCAGCCAGATCTCCAGCGGTACCGAGCCGTCGACCAGCCGCTCCACGCGGTTCATCTCGTTCAGGTCCGAGTGCACCTGCATGCCGGGGGCGGCCATCAACGGCAGCGTGCCCCGGTACTTGGGCATGATGCCGTCGAGGAGCAGCCGCCGTACCGACGGATCGGCGAGCCCGGCCTCCAGCGAGGCGTCGACCAGCCGGACGATTTCCTCGGAGGGGAGATACGCGTCGCTCATACGGGTTCAGGCCGCTCGCGGGCCGTTCCTTTCGGCTGTTTCGGCTGTGCGGGCCGGTGCCGACGGCGCAGGGCCGGGGGTACCCGCACCCATGGCGGCCGCCACGCCGGAGACGAGTACGCCGCTGTCGTCGTGCAGCACGAGGAGCCGCTGGGCGAGCACGTCGAGGGTGCCGCGGTCGCGGGCCTCGCGGAGCATGCCGGCCATGGAGGGCGACGGCGGGGGCGGGGGCAGCTGCTGTTGCACGGGCCGGGCCGGTACGGGGCCGACGGCGTTCTGGAGGATCTTCGCGAGGGCGAACCGGAGCTCGGGCTGCTCCGCCAGCACCCGGACGATCGTGTCCGCGAGCGCGTCCAGGGCCCCGTCGTCGGTGTCCGGCAGTCCCACGACGTCCAGGGTGTGGCCGAGCGCGGCCGGATCGTGCCGGGACACCTCGGCCGCGACGGCCCGGACCAGGACCGGCTGCTCCGCCAGTGCCTCGTCGGGCAGCTGCCGCAACTGCCGGGCGAGGCGACGGTCGATGTCGGCGTCGCCTTCGTGCGAGGCGGCCAGCCGGGCCCGCGCCAGCGTGGCTGCCAGGGCATCGAAGTCCCGGCCGAGGCCGGTCGCGATGTCCTCCGCCTCGACAAGGTCGCGTTCGGCCTCCTGCACGTCACCGTCCTCCTCCGCGAGGCGCGCGGAGAGCAGCAGCAGATCCAGCTGCGCATCGACGTCGCCCGCCTCCTCCGCGCGGTCGACGGCCTCCTGCGCCGTGCTCCTGGCCTCCGTACGCCGTCCGCTGCGGGCCAGGGTCTCGACGAGCAGCGGGTCGAGGGGGCTGCCCGGTGTCCAGGGGCGGCGTTCGGCGAGCCGGGCCGCGGCCTCGCCGGTGAAGCCCTGCGCCAGCAGGTCCTCGATCTCCCGTGCAGCGTTCCGCTCCCAGTCCTCCTGGTCGGCCTCGTGCAGTGCCTCGTCGGGGATGTGCCCGCCGAGGCGGCCGGTCAGGAAGGCGGCCGACCGGGACGCCATGTCATGGTCCGCGCGGTCGAGGTAGCGCTCGACGCCGGGCTCCCAGCGCTGCTCCACGGAGCGGGGGTTCTCGTTCAGGCGCAGCCGGTGGTAGATCTCCTCGGCGCGTGCCTCGAGCCCCTCGCGGGCCGCGTAGTACTCCACCGCGCGCTGCCCGACCGTACGCATCAGGTCGGTGCGCGCGGAGTCCGACAGGCGCAGCATGATGGCCCGCAGGTCGGAGCGGTGCCGCAGCGCGCCCGGGCCGGCCGGTTCCATCAGGTCGAGCCGGGCCAGCCGGCCGAAGAGGCGGCGCGCCTGCTCCGGGGAGTCCACGTCCAGTCCGCACGCCGGTGCGAGGACGTCCCTGATGAGCTCGGGGGTGATGGTGCGCAGCGCCAGGCCCGCCTGCGCGAGGCCGCGTGCCTGCACATCGGCGATGTGCTTGAGGATGCGGTCGTACAGGATCCCCTGGACGAGCATCTGGTCGACCTTGCGGTAGAAGTACCGGCGCCGGGCGGGCAGGCTCTCGACCAGCTCGCCGAGCGAACCGGCCTCCTGGCCGGCGAGCACGGCCGCCTGCGCGGCCAGCTTCAGGCTGAGCGGGTGGCCGCCTACCCGCTCGGCCAGGGCCCGGGCCACGCCCTCGTCCTCGATCCCGCTGGACATGAGGAGGTCCACGGCGGCGTCCGGTTCGAGGTCGCCGAGCGCGATCGTCTTCGGTTCCGCGGCCTGCGCCGGGTGGTGGACGCCGGCCCGCCCGGCGACGATGAACCGCAGCCGCGGATACCCCTCGTGGAGGACCGACCAGATGGCCCACATACGGCCGAGTACGGGGTTCGCGCGGTACTGGGCCTCCTCGAACGAGTCGATCACGATCACCAGCGGCGGGACGCCCTCGGCGCCGCCACCCGCGCCCGCCACCGCCTGGACGAGGCATGCGCCGACCCGGCGGACCAGGTCCGTCTCACGGGCGCGCGCCCGGCTGTGGAACTGTTCGGCGGCTCCGCGCCCGGCTCCGGAGCGGGTGGTGGAGAGCCGGTACAGCTCGTCGACGGTGTTCTGCTCCTCCCGCTGGGTGCGGGCGGTCTCCTCGCACTCTGCGGCCAGTGCGTCGAACGCGGCGCGGTGCTCGGGGTACTGGATGCCGAGCTGCCGGGCGATGTCGGCGACCAGGGTGACCGGCTCGTGGACCGAGAGCGTGGGCCGCTCGAAGTCGACATAGGCGAAGGGGAAGTCCGCGGGGAGGTCGACCAGGAACCTGGCGAGCAGGGTGCTCTTCCCCATGCCGCCCAGCCCGTGGATGAGCAAGGGAGGATCTTTGACGAGTTCCCTGACGGGTTCGTGGACGGAACCGGCGCCGTCGAGGGGAGGGGCAGCTGCCGGCGCGGAGGCCGGCAGCCCGACGTACGCCCGCAGCTCGTCGAGCTCGGCGGCGCGCCCACAGAATCTGCCCCTGACCAGGCGTTCGAACGGCTGGCGCAGTCTGGCGCGCTCCAGCAGCTGCTGGACGTGCTCAGGGTCCGGTATCCCGCTCGTGTGCGGGATCTGCACGAGCCACAGCACCGCCTGGAGGATGTCGGCGAGCCCCTCGACATCCTGCTCCCCCAGGGCCGGCGGTGCACCGGAGAGGTAGGCGAGCGCGAACCGCTCCGGTCCGGGGCCCTCGGGGACCTGGCCGAGGTTGGCCTCGAGGCCGAGGCGCGCGGCTTCCGGGCCGGCCAGGCCGCGCAGTGCCGTCTCGCGTACCTCCTGCTTGAGGACCCAGCCGGCCCGGGGCTGCATGCCGAGGGTCGTGCAGTCGTGGACGAGTTCCAGCGCCGCCCGGCCGCTGCTCTCCCCCTCGCCCGGCAGCCGCAGCTGCGTGGGATCGAACTCGGTGAGGAGGCTTGCGGTCTCCCGGTACGCCTTGCGGCGGTCCGGGACGGCGGGCTCGGGCTCGCCCTCCGCGGCGAGCAGTTCCCCGTGCAGCCGGGCGGCGAAGTCCTCGCCGGGCCGCAGCGAGAGGTAGAGGCGTACGGTCCGTTCGGCCGCCGTGCAGATCTTCCGCATGTAGCTGTCGTCCCCCGGTCGCTGCGCCGCGTCGAGGATCGTCGCGACGGCCGCGTCGGCCAGCCCCTCGACCCCGGCCGTGCCTCGCGGCTCGGGCGTCTGTGCGAAGAACGTCAGGAAGAAGCTGCGCAGATCGTCGGGACCGGCGATCCGCGCCGTGTCCCGGCACTCGTTCTTGCGGACGTCGTACGGCAGCTGGCGCATCGCCGACCCGTAGCCCAGCAGCACGAGCCGGGGCACGGTCTCCTCCTGCACCGGGGTGTACTCGTAGACGGCCAGGGCCAGCCGGCCGATGCAGTCCCAGACGTCGGAGTTGGCGTCGAGCTTGTCGCACTCGTCGAGGACGAGCCAGAACCGCTCCTCCGCGGCCGTGGCGCGGCCGACGATCCGGTGGACGGCGTCGTCGACCGACGGCAGTGGATCGTTCAACTGTGTCGTGTTCAACGGTGAGATGCCAGGGTCCCGGTCCCCGACGAACTCGGCCAGCCGCCGGATCACCTGGGCGGCTGTCGAGGTGCGCGACAGCGTCACCCGCACCGGGCGGAATCCGCAGTGCTGGCCGAGGTACCGGATCAGGTTGTACGAGTACGAGCGCCCGCTGTCGGCCTCGCCGTCGACCACCAGCACGGTCTTCTCGGGGTCGGCGAGGAATTCCCGCAGGCGCGCCCGCAGGTCGGCACGGTCGATGAACACCTCGGTGCCGTTCTTGAGCACGCCGGCGAGGAAGTGGTCAGGGGCGGAGGTGTGCACGTTCGCGTCCTCGAGCAGCCTGGCCTGGAACCTCTTGGCCTCATTGCCGTCCGGCAGGGAGGCCAGCCGGTCGAGGCTGACCAGGACCTCGAGCAGATGGAGCTGCGCCGCGATGTCCTTCCGTGAGGCGCGCACCAGCGTGACGGCGTTCTCCCCGCTCTTGTTGGTCAGCGCGAGGCTGCCGATGAATTCCGGGGGAAAGCCGTGCTGGTCGAGCCTGTCATGCGGGTCCGGGGTGTCGAGGAGATATTCCGCCACCCATTGGGTGACGAGGCCCCATTCCGTTTCGGTGAGCGGCATACCGCACCTACCCGGCCGCCCTTGACGGGCAGCAGACGGATTGATTGCTATCTGTCATGGTTTCACCCGGTCTGTTCGGTGGCAAGGCGGCCGGTCGCAGAGTGACCGCCGGTCGACCGCGGTCGACCGCACGGGGTCGCGGAGATCGCGGGCGTTGCTCCGGCCGCCGCGCCCGATCGGGCGTCGCTGCGAGCCGCGCGGTTCGGCGGCCCTCTGCCGCGGAACCCATGCCCGAGGTGTCGCCCCATCCGGTGCCACCGTGCTCACCCCATCCGAGGAGGACCTCATGCCCGCAGGCGTGTCCATCCACGTAGGACTCAACAACGTCGACCCCCGCAAGTACGACGGCTGGGACGGACAGCTCATGGCATGCGAGAACGACGCCCGCGACATGGCCGAACTGGCCCGCGGCGCCGGGTTCGACGACACCGTGATCCTGACGAAGGAAGCCACCGTCGACACCGTCACCACCGCACTGCGCAAAGCGGCCGGGAAGCTCGGGGGCGGGGACATCCTGCTCCTCACCTACTCGGGCCACGGCGGCCAGATGCCCGACAGCGACGGCGACGAGCCGGACGAGCTCGACGAGACCCTCGTGTTCTTCGACCGCCAGTTCCTCGACGACGAGCTGCACCGGGAGTTCCAGCGGTTCCACAAGGACGTCCGGATCATCACGTTCCTCGACTGCTGCCACAGCGGCACCGCCACCGAACTGATCGACGCCCCTGCCCAGGGGGATGCGGTCCGCCTCATGCCGGTGCTGAAGCAGCAGCAGATCTTCGAACGGGACAAGGCGTTCTTCCAGGATCTCCAGCGCGAGCTGCGGAGCACGAACGGCGACGGCGGGGAACCCGGCGTCGTGCTCATCTCCGCCTGCCAGGACGACCAGGTCGCCCTGGACGGCCGCGTCAACGGCAAGTTCACCGAGACCCTGCTCCGGGTCTGGAACGGCGGGGAGTTCAGCGGCGACTACGAGGCCTTCCACCGCGACATCAAGAAGCGCATGCCCGCCACCCAGATGCCGAACTTCTTCACGACGGGCAGCCCCGACACCCGGTTCCTCGGTCAGAAGCCCTTCACGATCTGAGAATCAGTTCGGTCACCGAACTGATTTGCTACGGTGGGCCCATGGCGCTCCCTCGCGACTACCGCGGCCAGTCCTGCTCGCTCTCCCGCGCCATGGAGGTCGTCGGCGAGCGCTGGACCCTGCTGATCGTGCGGGACGCCTTCTTCGGAGTCCGGCGGTTCGGGGACTTCGCCGCCCACCTCGGCATCCCGCGCGCGGTCCTCACCGACCGGCTCGCCGGTCTCACCGGGGCCGGTGTGCTGGCCCGCGTGCCCGGAGACGGCCGGCGCGAGGTGTACGCCCTCACGGACAAGGGGGTCCGCCTCTGGCCGGCCGTCCGCGCGCTGTCCCTCTGGGGCGAGGAACACCGGCCCGCACCCGGCGGGCCGCGCCGGGTCTTCCTGCACGCCGACGACGACGCCCCGGTCGCCGTCGACGGGCGCTGCACGGGCTGCCACGCACCCGTCGAGGTCGCCGACCTCCTCGTGGCGCCCGGGCCCGGACTGCCGCCACCGTCCGCCGATGACGATCCCGTCACCGCGGCCCTGCACCGGCCTCACCGGCTCCTGCAGCCGCTGCCCCTCACGAAAGGCTCTCCCGTATGAGAATCCTGACAGTCGGCGCCGGCGCCGCAGGCGGCTGGTTCGGCGCCCGCCTCGCCCATGCCGGGCAGGACGTCACCTTCCTGGTCCGCCCGGAGCGGGCCGCCGCCCTGCGCGAGCGCGGGCTCCGGGTCACGGGCCTCGGCGAAGACCTCACCCTCACCCCGCAGTTGGTGACCGCCGACGCGCTGTCGCACCCGTACGACCTCGTCCTGCTCTCGGTGAAGTCCACGGCGCTCGACCGCGCGGCGAAGGACCTGGCCCCGGCGGTCGGCCCGCGGACCGCGATCGTGCCGCTGCTCAACGGCATGGCCCACCTCGACCACCTCATAGGCCACTTCGGCGGCGCGCCGGTCCTCGGTGGCGTGGCCAAGGTGGTCACCACCCTGAACGAACACGGCGACATCGTGCGCATGGCCCCGCCGTCCACCCTGCTCACCGGTGAACTCGACGGCCGGGCCTCCGCCCGCGTGGACGCCGTTCGCGCCCTGCTGACCGGGGCGGGCATCGACAGCCCAGAGACGCCGGACGTCGTCGCCGCGATGTGGCACAAGTGGGTCTTCATCACCACCCTGGCGGCCGTCACCTGCCTGGCGCGCGGCTCCGTCGGCGAGGTCGGCGCCGTTCCCGGCGGCTCCGGTCTCGGGCCGGCCGTACTCGCGGAGGCGGCGGCCGTCTCGGCCGCCGCGGGCCATCCCGTACCGGAGACCGAACTCGGCTTCACCACCCGGACGGTGACCACGCCCGGCTCCCCGCTCACCCCGTCGATGTACCGGGACCTGATCGCCGGCCGTCCCACGGAGGTCGAGCACGTCTTCGGCGACCTGGTCGCCCGGGCCCGCGCGCTCGCCGTGCCCACCCCGCTGCTGGACCTCGCGACCCTGCAACTGCGGGTGCACCAGCGGCGCGCGGTGCAGCCCCAGGACGGTGGGTGACTTCCGGCGCGGTCCGTCGTTGAACACGGCGGTCAAGCGAAGTGCACCAGCGAAGTCCCGGGTCTCCCCGCGAGGCCCGGGACTTCGTGTGCCGCCGCCGTGCCGTTCCGGGTCAGACGAGGCCGTTGTCCCTGGCGTAGAGGGCGGCCTGGGTGCGGTCGCGCAGGCCCAGCCGGCTCAGGACGCGGGAGATGTGGTTCTTGACGGTGCCCTCGCTGAGGTAGAGGCGGGAGGCGGTCTCCTTGTTCGTGGCCCCGGCCGAGATGAGGCGGAGCACTTCCGTCTCCCGGGGCGTGAGCAGCTCGGGGGCCGGGAGCCCGGCCGCCAGGCTGGCGATGACCGTCTGGTCGAACTGGGCGACCCCCGCGCGGGCGAGACGTACCGCCCGGGCCAGCTCGGCGGCGGGCGGGTTCTTCAGGAGGTAGCCGACCGCGCCGGCCTTCAGCGCCCGGGTGACGTACTCGTCGTCGTTGAACGTCGTCAGCATCACGATCTTGCATGCGGGCAGGCTGCGGCGGAGCAGCCCCGTGGCGGCCACGCCGTCGATCCCGGGCATCCGGACGTCCATCAGCACCACGTCGGGGCGGCAGGCCGGGGCCGTTTCGGCGGCCTCGGCCTGCCGCCCCGCCCGGGACCCGTGAGCAGTACGCCAACGACCCGATCATCAGCGCCCAGGTGCTCGCCAAGGGCTATGCCTACGCCGCGACGGACAAGGGCAACACGGGAGACGAGCTCTACAAGGACGGCGGCCGCCCCGGCGACGCGATCATGGAGTGGCAGCGCCGGGTGGCGGAGCTCACCGTGGCGGCGAAGCGGGTCACCGACCGGCACTACGGGCGCACGCCGCGCGTCACGTACGCCGCGCGTCACGTACGCCGCCGGGCTCTCCGCGGGCGGATACCTGGTCCGCTGGCAGCTGGAGCACTACCCGGAGCTCTACACGGGCGGCATCGACTGGAACGCGCTCACCTTCACCCAGCAGGGCAGCCTGCTCACGACGCTCCCGCCCGGCGCTGCGCGCCTACCCCCGCCTCGCCAAAGGCGACCAGTCCGCCCGCGAGGCGATCGTCGCAGCAGGCTATCCGAGGGATTCCGAGAAGCAGTGGGGCTAGCACTACTACAACCAGTGGGACCTCCTCCAGCGCGTGATCCGCGAGGAGCTCGACCCCGGCTACGACGGCGCCCAGCAGGGCGGCACCCCGCTCTGCCCGGCGGGCACCGGTCCCGGCTGCGACACGGACTACGACTACGCCTCGCGCCCGCAGTCGGTGCACCGGGCGGTCGAGCGGATCTCGCTGACCGGGAAGATCCAGCGCCCGCTGATCAGCATCCAGGGGACGCTCGACGCACTGACCCCGCCGGCCACGTTCGGTGACGTGTACGACCGGATGGTCACCGACGCCGGGCGGGCGCCGCTGCACCGATACGTCCACGTCGACGGCGGCGCGCACACCGACGGGCTGGTCCTGCTCGACAAGGACCGGCTGAAGCCGATGCTGCCGTCCTTCGTCGCGGCGTTCGGCGAGCTGGAGGCCTGGGCCCGCCCCACCACCCGCTCCTGACCCGCATCACGCGGCCCGACTCGGCCCTGCAAACCGAACCCGCTGGTCAGGGGGGACGCGGGGTGACAGACTGAAACGGCTTCAGGTCAACCCAGGAGGACAACATGGCAGAAGAGTCGGACACCCCGCAGGGCGAATCGGCGGCCGAAGAGGCCAAGCGCAAGTTCCGGGAGGCCCTTGACCGCAACGCCCGCAGTGCCCATGCACAGCAGGCTCACCAGAGCCGGGCGAAGATCCAGGGCGCCAGCGGTGGCGCCGGCGGCAAGAACAAGAAGACCCGCCGCAAGACGGGCTGACCTGCCGCGGTCTCCACGGCGATGCCCTGAAGATGTCGGACGAGGGGGCCGCCTCCAGCTCACAGAGCCGGAGGCGGCCCTCTTCGTGCACTGGGCCACTCAGGTGACGCACGATTACCAAGAGCGTCTGAAGCAGTTGATCAGTTTGTCCCGCCGGGGACAGCCATCCCATGCAACAGTGCGACAGAAGGATCCTCTCGTGCCCAAGAAGCTCATGGCCACCGCTGTAGTCACTGCCTCCATCCTGGGCCTCGGTGCCGCATGGGCCGCCCCGGCGATGGCGATCGGCAACGACGGCGGCGTCACCACGGTCAACGGGAACGACTCCGCGCAGATCTACGGCAACCAGGAGACCAAGGGTGCGATGAGCCCGCAGCTCAGCGTGGTCCAGGGCTCGCTCAACAAGCTGTGTGTCGGGGTGCCGGTGAAGGCCAACGTCCAGGCCCTGCTCAGTGCAGTCCCCATCGACGTCGCGGACATCAACGTCCTGTCCAACCCGCAGGACCAGCAGTGCACCGAGAACTCCACCCAGGCCAAGGGCGACGAGCCGCTCTCGCACATCCTGGACAACATCCCGGTCCTGTCGGGCAACGGCTCCGCCTTCAGCTAACCGCCCCTCGACGGCCGGCAGGGCCCGTACACGCCATGGCGTGTACGGGCCCTGCCCGTTTGCCCGAACACGATAAAAACTGGTCTAGACCTTGACAGGTCCAGACCAGTTTCGCTTCAGTGGCGGTACTTGCCCCCCACGGCAACTCCCCCCACTGAAGGAGCAGTTACGTGATACGTGCGCTTCGCCGCCGCGCCCTCGCCCTGGCCGCCGCCGCGGCCGCCACCTTCGGCCTCGCGGTCGCCCTCCCCGCCTCCTCCGCCTCCGCGGCCGCGGCCTGCGTCACCCCGTGGGCCTCGTCCGCCGTCTACACCAACGGCATGAGCGCCTCCTACAGCGGGCACAACTGGCAGGCCAAGTGGTGGACCCAGGGCGAGACGCCCGGCACCACCGGGCAGTGGGGCGTCTGGTCCGATCTCGGCGCCTGCGGCGGTGGCGGCGGCCAGGACCCGAACCCCGGCAACCCGTCCGGATTCGTCGTCTCCGAGGCCCAGTTCAACCAGATGTTCCCGAACCGGAATTCCTTCTACACGTACAACGGCCTGGTCTCGGCACTGTCGGCGTACCCCGCCTTCGCCAACACCGGCGATGACACCGTCAAGCGGCGCGAGGCGGCCGCGTTCCTGGCGAACGTCTCGCACGAGACGGGCGGGCTCGTGTACATCGTCGAGCAGAACACCGCCAACTACCCCCACTACTGCGACGCGAGCCAGCCCTACGGCTGTCCCGCCGGGCAGGCCGCCTACTACGGCCGCGGCCCGATCCAGCTCAGCTGGAACTTCAACTACAAGGCGGCCGGCGACGCACTCGGCATCAACCTGCTCGCCAACCCGTACCTCGTGGAGCAGGATCCGGCCATCGCCATGAAGACGGCCCTGTGGTACTGGAACACCCAGAACGGCCCGGGCACGATGACCGCCCACGCCGCGATGGTCAACGGAGCCGGCTTCGGCGAGACGATCCGCTCCATCAACGGCTCCCTGGAGTGCAACGGCGGCAACCCCGCCCAGGTCCAGAGCCGGATCAACGCGTACCAGAGCTTCACGCAGATCCTGGGCGTGACACCGGGCAACAACCTCGGCTGCTGACCGGTCCGGCCACCGCTCTGCGCCCCCTCAGCGGGTGCGCAGGGTGGTGGCCAGCTGCGCTCGGGAGCGTACGTCGAGCTTCTGGTAGATCCGGGTCAGCCGGGCCTCGACCGTCTTGACGCTGACGAAGAGCTTCGCGGCCGCCTCCTGGTTGCTGGCGCCCTCGGCGACGAGCAGGGCGAGCCGGGTCTCCGCCTCCGTCAGGGCGGCCAGGGCCACGGCCGGGCCGCCCTCGGAGGGTGCCGGTTCCCGTTGCTCGGAGGCGAGTTCCGCCCAGGGTTTCGCGCCGGCCGCGGTGAACACCTCGGCCGCCGCCGACAGCGCGGCGCGGGCGGGTGCCCGCCGGCGGCGGCGCCGTTCCACCCGGGCCAGGGCGAGCAGCGTACGGCCGCGCTCGACCGGGAGCTGGAGCGCGCCGAACCGGTCCGCCGTGGCCTGCAGCAGGTGCACAGCCGCCTCGGCATCGCCGTGCGCGGACAGGCACAGCCCGCGGGCCCGGTCGAGTGCGGCCACCACCGCGGTGCGCCCCAGGCCGAGGGCGACCGTACGGACGGCACCGAGCAGTTCCGCGGCCTCGTCGGGCGCGTCCGCGGCCACCAGGGCCTCGGCCAGCTCTCCGTGCCAGCGCAGGATCGAGGGGTCGACGACCTGCTGGGCCGCCTCCAGTTCGGCCACCCGGCGCAGGGTGGCCACGGCCTTCGCGGCCTCCCCCGTCGCCAGCTCGGTCAGGCCGAGTGCGTACAGGCTGCGCGAGAGGAACACCTGGTCGTGCTCCTCCTCGGAGGCCTGGATGCCGCGCCGGGCGTATCCGGCGGCGCGCGCGAAGCTGCCGCCCATGGCCTCGGCCATCGCGGCGGCGTACCAGGCGGGGCCGGGCGAGAGGCCCGCCTCGATGGTCAGTTCCAGGGCTCGGCGGGCGTGCGCGGACGCGACCGCGCACCGGCCGCGCCGCAGTTCGACCTCGGTGAGGCTGCGCAGCACCTCGAAGACGTCCTCCGCGGATCCGGTGCGCCGGACGGCGGGCAGCAGGACGAGCAGCTGGCGCCGGGCGTCGGCGATCCGGTCGTCGAAGAGGGCGTGCCGGACGGCGAGGTACTGCGGCGCGTTGCGCATGCCGAGCGGCACCTCGGGGGCGGGCAGGGCCAGGGCCTCGGCCAGGATGTCCTCGGCGTCCGGGTCCCCGAGGATGCGGCCCATCCGGGCCCGTACGGTCAGTGCCATGGCCTCGGCTACCTGGTCGCCGCCGCGGGCGGCGAGCCGGCCGGCCTCGGCCGCGGCGTCGCGGGAGCGGACGGGGTCGCCGTCGCTGAGGTTGTACTTCGTGGCGATCCGCAGCTGTACGGCCGCCTGGAGGACGGGGTCCCCGGCGGCGTCGTCCATGGCGTGCGCGAAGGTCTCGTCGAGGGCGGCGAGGGCCTGTCCCGCGGCGTCGATCACGGCGAGCCGGGCCCGTACCCGGTCGGCGGGTGAGGCGTCGCGGGCCAGTACGGCGCGGGTGGCGCGGCGTGCGAGATCGGCGCGGCCGGCCCAGCCTGCGTCCTCTGCGGCGGCGACGAGGCGGGCCAGTTCGTCCCCGGGCCGGTTGCTCGGCGTACGTTCGGCCGCGAGCAGGCCGAGTTCGGCGGCCAGGGCGCGCTTGCCTCGCCTTCGGCAGGCCGCGGCGGCCTCGGTGATCTCGGCGGCGAGCCATTCGTCGGGGGTGTCCACCGCCAGCGCGCGGTGGCGTACGGCCTGGACGGGGTCGTCGACGGCGGCGGCGAGCGCGGCGTGTCCGGCGGCGCGTTCGGGCCAGCCGGCGTCGGCGGCCAGGGCCATGGGCAGGGCGCCGGCGGTGAACGCGACGGCGCCGTCCTCCCCGACGGTGACCAGCGCGGCCCGTTCCGCCTCGGCGAGTTCGGCCTCGGCGTCGGGCCGGCCGGCCCGGCGCAGCAGGGCGGTCGTCGGGCGGGCCGCGAGGGCGGCGAGCAGCAGGGTGCGGCGGGCCCGGGCCGGGGCTTCGGCGAGGAGTCGGCGGGCGACCTCGCGGGCCTGGCCGGACAGGGGCAGGGGGTCGGCGTGGTGGGCGCTGGCGTCGCGGGCCTCGGCGGCTTCGGCGAGGGAGTGGCCGAGGGCGAGGGCGAGGCGGGGGTTTCCGCCGCTGGCCTGGTGGATGCGGCCGGCGAGGCGGGCGGGGAGGCCGTGGCGGGCGAGGAGCTCGGCCACCTCGTCGGCGCCGAGCGGGGGGACCCGGATCCCGGGGGTGCCGGGCCCGCACAGGGGGCCGCCGACGGGGGCGCCGCCCTGGACGCACTCGGCCACGAGGACCCGTACGCGGGGCGGGGTCAGGCGCAGGGCGAAACGGAGCAGATCGGTGCTTTCCGCGTCCAGCCACTGGGCGTTGTCGAGGACGAGCAGGACGGGGGTGCGAGCGGCGAGGGTACGGAGCACCTCGACGAGGGCGAGGCGCAGCGCGACGTGGTCGCGGCCGGCCCGGGGTGCGTCGGCCTCGCGGCGCAGGAGGGCGATGGCGGTGCGCTGGGGCCCGGAGAGCCGTTCCAGTGCTGCGCAGGGCACGGAGGCGAGGAGCGCGGCGGCGGAGGCCTCCGGTATCCACTGGTCGGCGGCCTCGGGGGCGAGGCGGAGTACGGTCTCGTGGCGGGTCGCGGCCGCGGCCGCGACCGCGCCGACCGCCTCCGTCTTGCCCGCGCCGGCGGGTCCGGTGAGGAGCGCCCGCCCGTGCGTGGTCAGCGCGCGTTCGACCGCCTTGATCAGTTCACCGTGTCCGACGGTCGTGTCAGCGTTCCCCGTCGCCGCCACCACGCACAGCCACCAGCCTCTCGGTCCCCGCTCTGTGCCTTTCCTGTGAGAGGCGACAATACGAGGTCGGATGCCGGGTGGACACGGATTGTGACGCAGAATTCAGTCAGCTGTCAGGAAACGGCTGCGGACCTGCCGATACGAGATGTATCAGCAGGTCCGCGGGCTCAATGGTCCGTACTATCGGGCCTTCAGAAGCCGAGGCTCCAGGCGTCGATGAAGCCGGTGTCGCCGCCGGCGTTGTCGTTGACGCGGAGCTTCCAGGTGCCGTTGGCGACCTCCGAGGAGGCGTTCACGGTGTACTGCTGGTTGATGTTGTCGGTGCCGGCGCCGGACCGGTTGTGCAGCGTGTAGACGCTGCCGTCCGGGGCGACCAGGTCGACCTTCAGGTCACCGATGTAGGTGTGCACGATGTTCACGTTGACCTTGAGGGAGGCCGGGGCGTTGCCCGCGACACCGCTGACGGTGATCGGGCTCTCCACGGTCATGTTGTCAAGGATGTTCACGTTCGTGCCGTTTTCGAAGCCCGGGGTGGTCGGCGAGGTCACGGCGTTGACGGTGGCGGCCGCGTCGGCGAGACCGGCGCCGCAGCCGCCGGTGCAGGTGCCGGCGAGCGGGCGGGCGTTGGCCTTGATGGCCGACTCGACCTGCGCCGGGGTCAGCGAGGGCTTGGCGGCGACGACGAGCGCGGCGAGGCCCGCGATGTGCGGAGCGGCCATGCTGGTGCCCTGGTAGGGCTTGTAGATCTCCGAGCCCGGGGTGGTGGCGCCGTTGTTCAGGGTGGAGAGGATGCCGTTCTCGGGGGTGGTGACGGTGCCGGGCGTGTCGGTGGCGCGGCGGGTCTCACCGCCCGGCGCGGAGACGTCGACCTTGCTGCCGTAGTTCGAGTAGAACGAGCGGTCGCCGGTGCGGTTGGTGGCGGCCACGGAGACCACGTTGTTGCAGCTGGCGGGCGAGAAGCCGGCCGCGTCCGCGTTGCTGTTGCCGGCGGCGACCACGACGGTGGTACCGCGGGCGACGGCCGCGTTGATCGCGTTCTGGTAGGTGGCGGTGCAGGCGCCGGAGCCGCCGAGGCTCATGTTGATGACCTTGGCGGGGGTGGCGTTCGCCGGGATGCCCGCGACGGAGCCGCCGGAGGCCCAGGTGATGGCGTCGACGATGTCGGAGGTGGTGCCGCCGCACTTGCCGAGCACGCGGACGGGCTGGATCTTCGCGTTGTACGCGATGCCCGCGACGCCCTTGGCGTTGTTGGTGGCGGCGGCGATGGTGCCCGCGACGTGGGTGCCGTGCCAGGAGGAGCCGCTGGCCGGGGAGCCGGTGCCGCACTCGTTCGCCGCGCTCCAGTCGCCCTGGTCGGCCGGGTCGTTGTCGCGGCCGTTGCCGTCACGGGCACCGGTGGAGTCGCTGATGAAGTCGTAGCCGGCGACGATGTTCGGGGCCACGTCGGAGTGGGCCACGTAACCGGTGTCGATCACGGCGACGGTGACGCCGGAGCCGGTGGTCTTGTCCCAGGCTGCCGGAACGTTCATGCCGGCGGTGGGCTCGAAGAGGTCCCACTGCTTGGCGTACTCGGTGTCGTTCGGGGTGGCCATCGCGTAGGCGCGGGAGTCCGTCTCCACGTACGCGACGTCCGGGTCGGCACGGAACTGGGCCATCACGTCGGCCGCCGCGGCGGGGGCGACGGAGCCGCCGAGGTTGACGAGGGCGGCACCGGTGCCGAGGCGGCGGTCGAACTTCGCCTTCTTGTTGCCGGCCTTCTTGCCCTTGGCGGTGGCGTCGTCCGCCGCAGCCTTGTTGGAACTGGCCTCGGTGGCCGAGGACTTGTAGCCGACGATCAGGTTCTGCACCGGCGCGGCGGCGGGGGAAGCGGGCGCGCCCGCGGCCGGGAGGGTGGAGGCGGCGGCCGGGGCCGGCGCGGGCTCCGCACCGGTCAGGGCCACGGAAGCGGTGGCGGAGCCGGCGAGCAGGGTGACGGACATCGCCACCACGGATATGAGCCTGCGTCTCGTTGCGTGCACGGTGTTCCCTTTCGCGGGCCGTTTCCGGGCAAGCCGGAGCCGGCGGTTGGAGCTGTGTGGGAGGTGAACCGGCGGCTACGGGGCCGGGGACGGGTTGGTCACGCCCGTCCCGGCCACCGCTGCTCGCCGCGTTGCCCCGGCCGCTTCGGCGGGGCAGGGGCAACGGCGGTGCGGGCGATCCTCCCGGCCGTACGGCTTCACACCATGTGGGGTTGGCGCGGGGTCCGTTCGGGGCGGGAAAGATCGCCGGTGGGCAGACAGTAGGCAACGCGAGGATGAACCCGATACCGGGAAAACCCTTGTCCACCCCCCTGACGCCCCCCTACACCTCCCCGGGACCCTACCTCCAGCCCCTCTGGGCCCTCCTGCGGGGGTGCCCCGTACGGCGCGGGCCGACCACGCGTCGAGGCGGCCTCCAGCAGCAGCCGGAGAGCCGGTCTGGGGCAAAGCCGAATATGTCACCCGAACTCGGGCAAGACCCCTGTCCACAGCGCAGCACGGCCTGTCCCGGGCTACGGGTCAGGCCGTGCAGGGCTGCGTTCGCTCAAGGTCCTGTGCGCCGCGACGCGGCCTCAGCGGGTCGGGCACACGCGGCCGACCGACTTGCGTTCGTCCTCGGTGAGGCTCCGGTTGACGGACCGGCAGATCTCCTTGATCGATGCATCGGGATCGCGGACGACCCACAGCCGCACCGTTCCGTCTTTGCTACCGCTGGCGAGGGTGCCGGAGCTGAACATCACCGAGCCCACCACGGCGGTGTGGCCGGACAGCCTGCTGCGGACCTTGCGCGTGGCCACGTGCCACAACCACACGTCCGAGTCGTCGCTGCCGGTGGCGAGCGTTTGTCCGTCCCTGCTGAACGCCACCGCGTGCACCGGGTACGTGGAGCGCGGCAGGGTGCTGCGATGCGTGCCGGTGTCCCCGTCCCACAGCTTCACGGTGCCGTCGAGGCTGCCCGTGGCCAGGGTGCGCCCATCGGGGCTGAACGCCACCGAGCCCACCTCGTCGGTGTGGCCGGACGGTGTTCTGAGGAGCTTGCCGGTCTTCACGTCCCACAACCGCACCGAGCCGTCGGTGCTGCCGGTGGCCAGGGTGTGTCCGTCGGGACGGAACGCCACCGAGCTCACCGGCTTGCCGGTGCGGCCGTGCAGCGTTCTGAGGTACTTGCCGGTCTTCCCGTCCCACAACCGCACCGTCTTGTCGTCACTGCCGCTGGCGAGGATGCCGTCCCTGCTGAACGCCACCGAGCGCACCGCCCCGGTATGCCCCGGCAGCGCGCGGGCCGTGCCTGTGTCCAGGTCCCACAACCGCACCGTCTCGTCGTCGCCGCCACTGGCGAGGGTGCGCCCATCCGGGCCGAACGCCACCGCCCGCACCGGAGCGCCGAGGCCGGGCAGCGTCCTGAGGTGCTCGCCGGTCTTCCCGTCCCACAGCCGCACGGTCTTGTCCTCGCTGCCGGTGGCGAGTTCGCTCCCGTCCGGACTGAACGCGACCGACGACACCGCGCCGGTGTGACCGGACAGCGGGGGGCGACTCATGTCCGTGTCCGTATCCCACAGACGTACCGTCTTGTCGTCACCGCCGCTGGCGAGCGTGCCGTCCCGTCCGAACGCCACCGACCACACCCCGTCGCCGTGGCCGAGCAGCGGGGGGCGACTCGTGCCTGCGTGCACATCCCACAACCGCACCGTGCGGTCGGAGTTGCCTGTGGCCAGAGTGCGCCCGTCCGGGCTGAACGCCACCGACCACACGCCGTCGCCGTGGCCCGACAGCGGCGGGCGACTCGTGCCCGCCTCCACGTCCCAGAACCGCAAGGTGCCGTCGAGGCTGCCTGTGGCGAGAGTGCGCCCATCGGGGCTGAACGCCACCGACTCCACCGGTCCCGTGTGGCCGGGCAGCGTACGCGCCGTACCCGCGTCCACGTCCCACAACCGCACCATGCCGTCCTCCCCGCCACTGGCGAGCAAGCCGTCACGGCTGAACGCCACCGAGACCACCGGTCGGGTGTGGCCGGGCAGCGTACGCGCCGTACCCGCGTCCACGTCCCACAACCGCACCGTCCCGTCCTCCCCGCCACTGGCGAGCAAGCCGTCACGGCTGAACGCCACCGACCGGACTGCGCCGGTATGGCCGGGCAGCGTTTTACGGAACTCGCCGGTCTTCGCATCCCACAGCCGCACCGTCTTGTCGCCACTGCCGGAGGCGAGCGTGCGCCCGTCCGCGCTGAACGCCACCGACCGCACCACGCCGCCGTGGCCGGACAACGGGGGGCGACTCGTACCTGCGTCCACATCCCACAACCGCACCGTCCTGTCGGTACTGCCGGTGGCGAGTGTGTGCCCGTCGGGGCTGAACGCCACCGACCACACCGGTCCGGTGTGGTCGGACAGGCGCCGCCGCAGCGGGAGGGCGGCGGCAACGTCCAGACTCTTGATCGATTCGAGGGTGTGCCTCGTGCGGTATGCCTTGATGGCCAGCAGTGCGGCAAGGTCGGGGTTTGCGCTGATGAGCGTGTCGGACTGGGCGGCGAGCTCGCGGGAGAGGGCCGTACGGCGTTGGACTTCGGCCGTCCGCCACTCCCAGACGGCTCCGCCCACGGCGACGAGCGCCATGACGAGCAGGGCGGCGAGGATCACGATGGTGATCTTGCTGCGCCGGATGACGGCCAGCTGGCGCTGCTGGCTCGCCGTGAGGAAGTCCCAGATATCGCGCGGCAGACGGCGTTGCTGCTGCCACTCGAGGCCTTCGGCGAGTGCTGTTCCCCCGAGGAGGTCCCCCGGATCGCTCCTCTTCTTCCAGCGTTCCTGCCGTTCGCGGGTGCCCTCGAGCCAATCCTGGAAGCGGTGGTCCTGGCTGACCCAGTCGCGCAGCGTGCCCCAGTCCTGGATGAGTGCGTCGTGGATCAGTTCGGCGACCGGCGGGCCGGCTGGTGCGTCGGCGCCGCCGGGGGTGCGGGGCGTGTGCGTGGTGATGATGCGGTAGCCGGTGAGGGCCTCCAGTACCTCGTCGAAGGCCTCGCCGGCGTCGGGGCCGGCGAGGGGGTCGGCCGCCAGGTCGCGCAGGTCGTGCAAGGGGACCTGCGCGCGGATGGCGGGAATGTGGTGGGCGGGGTCGGCCGGCCGCACCAGAGAGGTCAGGATCCGCTGCGCGATGAGCCGGTGATCGGGGGGCAACTGGTTCAGGGCCGTCTCGCACCACGTGGTCATGCTGCCCCTGACTCCGCCGATGCGCCGGTACGCCTCGTGCGTGAGGTATCCGTCCTGGCGCCTCTGCCACAGCTGACTGAGCGCCAGCTCCAGCAGGGGGAGCGCGGTGACGGGCGCCTCGCGGGTCGCAGCGCCCTCGGGCGCGATGTCCAGGACGTCGCTGATGATCTCCTCGGGCAGCCCGTGCTGGAAATGGGCTCCCAGGTCCTCGGCGGGCTTGGTGATGATGTCGTGCAGGTCTTCCTGGCTCAGCGCACTCGGTACGTTGAGGAGCCCCGGCATCGCCGCCTCCACGATCCGGGCCAGGGCCGCCAGCTGGGGGTAGAAGTCGTCACGCATGACCAGGATCACGCTGAGCTCGGCGTGCGACTTCACCGCTTCGGCGATCTGGTCCGTCGCGGCCTGGCGGTGTGCGTGCTGCCGGCCGTTGCCGGACGGAGCGAGCAGCTCTTCGAACTGGTCGATGACCAGGACGACGCGCTCGTGCACAGGTTCGGCCTCGAGTCTGCGGGTGACGGCTGCGGCGATCCCGTCGGTGGCGGCCCCCGGAAGCCCGGCGCGCTCGATTTCGAGCAGCAGGTTCTGCCGCGGCCGGGCGATGACTTGCAGCCAACGGTCGCTGCCGGGCAGTCCACCGTGCGCCAGCACGGGCAGGACGCCGGCTTCGACCAAGGAGGACTTGCCCGAACCGGAGGGGCCGAGCAGGAGGGTCACCCGCCGCTGCCGGGCGAGGCTCGCGATGACCTGCCGTACGGCGTCCCTACGGCCCTCGAACCAGTGGGCCTGCTCTGCGGTGAACGGCTCCAGCCCCTGGTAGGGGCACACGTCCCGCTCCACCAGATCGGGCCAGACCTCGCGCAGGACGCGTACAGGGGTGACGTAGGCGATGCCCAGCCCCCGCTCGCGCTCGTCCGGGGCGGTGATCTCGGTGAGCATGCCGATGACCAGGCCGGTCTTGGTGTCGAGGATCGGCCCGCCGCTGAACCCGGTGGTCAGGTCGTTGGCGCCGGTCAGCTGGAGGCGCTCGCTCCTGCCCTCGATGGCCGGTAGCCAGTTGCCGACCCGGCCGTAGCCCCAGTGTCCGCCCGGCGGGGCTTGGGCGGGGAACCCGAACGAGAGCACCTCGTGGCCCTCGCTGCCTGCGGCGGAGCCCAACGGAAGCGGCTCCACGTCCGGCAGGGCGCTGCTCAGGCGGACGACGGCCACGTCCTCGTGCTCCGGGGCCCGCCACGGCTCCTCGAGGACCTGTCCCTCGACCCGAGGCGCGCCGGCCGCGCGCGGGAAGACCAGCTGTACGCTCCCGCCGGGCCCGGATCCCGCCCCGGTGACGACATGTGCGCAGGTGACCAGGACGTCCCTGGCCACCAGGAAGCCCGCGCCGGCCACCGCCCCGCCGGCGCCGAGGATCTGGGCCACGGCGGGCGAGATTCCCGCTCCCGGGGTGTGACCGCCCTCCGGCCCCCCGGTGGCATCCGGCCCCTCGGCAGCGCTGTCCACCGGGGTCAGCCCGCGCTGCCGTCCGGGCCCGGTCGGGCAGCGCCGGACGCCTTCCATGCCACGGTCACGTTCAAGTGGCAGCCGGCGCCGGTCTTCGCGATCACGGCCCCGGCCTCGAACGCGAGGTCGACACCGAACGCGACGACGATCTCGTCGGGACGCGCCTTGCGCAGTTGCTCGAGGGTGGCGCGGACCGCCTCCGTGATCGGAACCAGGGCCTCTTGGAGCGTCTCCGGCAGGTCGTGGATGGCGTCGCCGAGGCGACCGGCCTTCACCGGCCCCTCCAACGCCTCCGATCCGGCCGGGGCCTCGATCAGAAGGCTGCCCCCGCCGTCCAAGGGAATCCGAGCCAGAGGCGCCACAACTCCTCCTCCACCCGCGCTTGTAGGGCTGAGGCCGCTCATGGCCGCGAACGGGGCGGCGATGGCGTCGGGCGTCGGCGGCACGTGCGATCGGCCGATCGACGCGCACGTACGAGCCCGCTGCCGGGTCCTGGCCATCATCGCCAGAACCGGGCACGTGCCGCATCCCGGGCTGCGCCGTACGGGGCCGAAGGCCGGTCAGGGCCGAGGCTGCGGTTCGTGGTGCCTGCGGAAGTAGGTCCAGCTGGTCTCGTTGGGTTCGGTCCACTTCTCCGGGGCGTGGGCGTACTCGGGGTGCTGGGCGGCGATGTAGGCACGGGTGCGCTCCGGCACCTCTGCGTACGAGGCGAGCTTGCCGCCCCGGCAGTGGAAGGTGAGTCCGCCCGGGCTCTGGCCCTGTTCCATCCACGGGAGCCACGGGGACATCCGCATCCAGGACATGGTGCACGGGACGCCGGGCTCGTCGGTGGTCAGCGCCGAGCGCGGCGCGAAGAACTGGAAGAGCTCCAGGGCCCTGTACGTGTCGTCGGCGGAGTTCAGCGGGTACTCGGCGACCGACAGCGGCGAGGGGTAGGCGAGCGGGATCTCCAGGCTGAAGCAGACCTGGTCCCCGAGCTCGGTCAGGGGGACCGGGAACGGCCGCAGCCGCAGGTTGGCCGGATCGTTCCAGATGTGGGTCACCGGCTTGCCCTCCCAGGTGTCCAGGATCTCCCGGGTCTGCGGATCCAGGTAGAACGCGGCCTCCCTGGTGAGCAGTTGGAAGCCGCCGCTCTCCGGGTCCTCGACGAGGCGGGCGACGTTGACGCCTTCGAAGCCGAAGAGGCGCCGGTACGGCTGGTCCGGGGCCCAGGAGTGGACGTCCCCCGACCACCAGAAGGTCACCTCGGCGCCGTCGAGCGAGGCGCGGGTGCGGGCGAACGCGTGCAGGAGCTCAGCGGGTGTCATGCCGGGAACTGTGCGCGGTCGCCCGCCGGCTCGGCAAGCTCCCCGGCGGCGGCCTGGCCGACATGTGGATGCCAGGTTGACGCTGCGGCGCGCAGCGGCAACCGTGACCCGCATGCGGAACGAACGCCGACTGCTCACACTGCTCGTCTGCCTGGTGCTCGGCATCGGGCTGACCGCCGCCGTGTTGGGCGCTACCCGGGTGGCGAGCCCCGACGGGACGCCGCATTCCGGGATGAACTCCCGTGACTACGTGGACATACAGGACGTACCGCCCGGTCCCCGCGAGCCGTCGGCCGGGCCCGACGCCTCGACGGGCACCGTGACGGTGGACTGCGGACGCAACGAGGAGCGCCACTACAACGAGGACAACCTCGTGGTGTCGCCGGGACTGCGCTCGGGCGCCCACCACACCCACGCGTACGTGGGGAACCTGTCCACGGACGCGATGTCGACCGATGCCTCCCTGGCCGCCGCCGCGACCAGCTGCCGCGGCGGCGACCGGTCCACGTACTACTGGCCCGTCCTGCGCCGGCTGGACCGGGCGGGCAGCCACCCGCACGAGAGCTCCGCCGGGCACGGCAACTCGGGCGAGATCCTGCCCGAGGCGGCGGTCTCCGTGGAGTTCCGCGGCAGCCCGGTGGGCAAGGTCGTTCCGATGCCGCGCTTTCTGCGCGCGATGACCGGCGACGCAGTGGCGTACACCGCCGCGAGCAACGCCGACGTCCGCGCCCGCTGGGGCTGTTCCGGCTTCCCCGACCGGTTCACCACCCGCTACCCGCGCTGCCCCGCCGGCGAACGCCTCACCCGTACGCTCGTCTTCCCCAGCTGCTGGAACGGACTGGACACCGAGAGCCCGGGCCACCGCTCGCACCTGGCCTTCCCCGCGGCCAACGGCGTCTGCCCGCAGGGCACCTTCGCCGTGCCGCAGCTGCGCATCTCCCTCGCGTACGAGGTGGCGCCGGGCGTGCCGGTCGCCGTCGACTCCTTCCCCGAGCAGCGGCACAGCCCGAAGACGGACCACGCCATGTTCGTGGACGCCATGACGAACGGGCAGATGGCCGCGATCGTCGACTGCCTCAACGAGGGGCTCGGCTGCCGCACCTGAGGGCCGCCCCTTCGAAGTACTGCCACATATGAGTGATGCGCGTCACATGAACCAGGTCCCGTCGGGAGGCGTGTTCTGTCCGCACCAGATGGGCGAGGAAGACGGAGAGGGTGAGATGGCCGGACCACTGTGGCCCCGCACGCGGCGGGGCTCGACCGACGAGGCATTGATCAGGTCGGTCTACGAGGAGCACGGCCACGCCCTGCTCGCGTACGCCACCCGGCTGACCGGGGACCGGGCCACGGCCGAGGACGTCGTCCAGGAGACCCTCATCCGGGCCTGGCGGCATTCCGAGGTCCTGGTCAACGGGAAGGGTTCGGTGCGCGGCTGGCTGCTGACGGTGGCCCGCAACATCATCACCGACCGCTACCGGGCCAAGGCCGCCCGCCCCGCGGAGGTTTCCGGGGCCGCGGCCGCTCCGCCGGTCGAGCTGGACCACGCCGATTCCGTGGTCGACACGATGACCGTGCTCGGTGCGCTCGACCAGCTGTCCCCGGAGCACCGGGACGTGCTGAAGGAGTTGTACTACCGCCAGCTCAGCGTGGCCGAGGCTGCCGACAGCCTCGGCATCCCGGCGGGCACGGTCAAATCACGCGCGCACTACGCCCTCAAGGCGCTGCGCGAGGTGTTCCGACAAGGCAGTACCAGGGAGGGCAATCGAATGGGCAGGCCGCCCCAGCAGCCCGCCGGACTGCGTGAGGTGGTGGCATGAACCGGCAGCGGCACGAGGAGGAACTGCTCGGCCCGTACGTTCTCGGCGTCCTGGAGGCGGAGGACGTCCGCCGGGTCGAAGAGCACATGAGCGGCTGCGTGCAATGCCGTGAGGAGGTGGCCGCGTTGCGCGAGATGGAAGCGGCATTGGGCGAGGTGCCTGCGGAGGCCTTCCTCGACGGACCGCCGCAGGGCGGTGATCTGCTGCTCCAGCGCACCCTGCGGCAGATGCGCAACGAGGCGGATGGCGAGCGGCGCCGACGATGGAGCGTCGCGGGACTGGCCGCGGCGGCCTCGCTGGCCGCCGTGTTCTGGGCCGGGGCGCAGCTGGGCTCAGCGGACGGCGGGCCGGTCGCCCAGCCGCTGCCGCCCCCGCCGACGGCCACGGCGCAGCCGTCGCCCCCGGTGGCGGGCACGAAGGTGGCCTCGGCGACCGACGCGGGCACCAACGCGCGGATGACCGTACAGGTCACGCCCGCCGCCAAGTGGGTACGGGTGCACGCGGCCGTCGCGGGGATTCCGCCGGGCGAGCGCTGCGTGCTGATCGTCGTCGGGAAGGACGGCAAGCGCACCTCCGCCGGCAGTTGGGTCGTCGGCAGCCAGATGGGCGAGGGCAAGGGCGCCTCGCTGGACGGCTCGGCGGCGGTGGACCCGGCCAACGTCAAGGAGGTCGTGGTCGAGAACGAATCGGGCAAGCGGTTCGTGTCCGTGCCCATGCCGGTGTAATCAGGCGGGACCTTGTCGGGGAGCCCGGGCGGCCGCCAGCGGCCGTCCGGGCTCTTCGCTGTACGCGGCCGCCGCGGCTGCCCCGGCCCCTGGAGGACCGGATCGGCGACCTGATCGCGGTGGACGCCGAGCGGTTCGTGCGCTGGCTGACCGCGCCCGAACGGATGGCCGGCCACAGCGAGTACCTCCTTCCGCAGTCCGTGCTGCGCCGGCTCGTCCGGGCCGATCCGCCGTCCCTGCTCGCCCTTGGCCGACGCTGGGCGGGACGCCCCGCGTACTTGGCCGCGCTGGTGCAGGCGCTGCCTCCGGGCCGGCGCGAGGCGTTCCACGACGCGGCCACCGCGCACACGCCCGCGCCCGACGGTCTGGTCCCCGACCCCGTCCTGGCCGTGCTCCCCCGCGGGCGCCGCCAGGCCGAGGCGCGGCGCCGTGCGGAGCGTGCCCGCCGCGACGGGTGGGCGACCGACCGGCTCCTCGAAGTGGTCGCGCACCTTCCGGTCGACGAGGCCCGGCCTGAACTCCTGGCCGCGATACAGCGGTCCGACGCCGACACCCGCCGGGTGGCCTGGGCCCGGCTCGTCGAGAACGCGGTCCGCGCGCGCGACGCCGAGGCGCTGGGCGAGGTGCTCGAACTGATGACACGGCGGCTGCGCAACAACCGCGACCCCGTGCGCGCCACCGCGCTGTTGGCACTGGCCGGGGTGCCGGTGCCGCTGCTGGCCGGCGAGGCATCGGCCGCCTGCCTGGACCGGATCGCCATGGACGCCGTGGAGGCCCGCGACTGCTCCGCCGACACGCGCTGGGCCCTGGAGCGCCTGGTGTTCAAGGTGCTGGAGAGCCGGGCTGCCTCCTCCGTGCTGCTCAACTGGGCGCTGCGCACCCTCCACGAGCTCACCGTCCACACGGGACACCTCGCGTTTGGCGCGCACGGGGGCGCGCTGCCGCGCGGCCGGGAGCAGCGGATCTTCGACGTCCTGCGCCCCTGGCTCGACGTCCGCGCGGCCAAGGGCGACCACCGGCCGCTGATCACGCTCGCGATCCACCTCGGGGACCGCTGCCACCGCATGCCGGAGCTCCAGCGGATGCTCGACGAGGCCCGCAAGCGGTGCACCGACGGGGTGTTCCCGCAGCTCGTCCGGGTCTGGCTCGCGGACCCGGCCACGCGCGGCGAGCGGGTGGCCGCGCTGCTGGAGCAGGAGCCGTCGGCGGTCGCGCTGGCGCCCGTGCTCACGACGGCACGCGCACTCGGCGGACACGCTGCTCGCGGAGACCGCGCTCGCCGCCTCGGCGCGGACGGTGGAGCCGGCGGCGGTCCTGCCCGAACTGCTCGCGCACGCGGGCGACGACCACGCCCGCGTCGCGGTGTACGCCGCCGGGCGGGCAGCGGCGGGTACCTCGCCGACCCGGCTCGCGGAGCTGCTGGACGGACTGTTGGGCGCTTCCTCGGGCGTCAAGGTGACCAGCCGCAAGGAGGCGGCCCGGCTGACCGTCCGGTTCCTGCCGGCCCGCCGGGCCGCGGCGCTGCTGGCGCGCATCGCCGGCGACGAGGTCAGCCACCCCGATGTGGTGACCGCCGCCGTGGGCCTCGCCATCGGGCTCCTGGAGACCGGGGAGGTCTGGAACCTGCTCGAGACGGCCGCGGCGAGCGGTACCCGGGAGGCGGGGGCGGCCATCGCGCACGCCTCGCCGCTCCGGGTGGCGCGGCCGCACCGGCCGCGCTACGCCCGGCTGGTGGCGCTCGTCGCCGCCTCTCCCCACCGGTCCGTGGCCGGTCAGGCGGTCGCGGCCCTGCCGGACTGGGTCGCCTTCGCGCCCGAGGCGGCGGACCCCGTGCGGCTGGCGGTCTGCGGCCTGTAGCCGGACCCCGGCTGGAAGGCCGCGGCGGCGGCGCTGGGGAAGATCGCCGGTTCGGGGCTGCCGCACCCGGTCGGCGGCGGCGAGCCCGGGAGCCAGTTCCATGGTGCCGTGGCCGAGCTGTTGGCCGTCGTACGGTCCGGGGACGACCCGGAGGCCGAGGCGGAGCGGGATCTGCCTGCCCTGCAGCGGGTGCGGTTCATGAGCCAGGGCATCGACGGGGAACACCACGAACTGCGTGCGGCCCTGGTCCGCCAGCTCGCCGGCGAACCCGCCCTGGCCACGACCCGCGTGGCGCTGCTGCGGCGTTCGGTCGACCTGTGCGCGGACCTGGCGGAGCTGCGGGCGGCCCTGGACGCCCTCGTGGCGGCCCATGAGGGCCGGCCCGGGCTGGCCGCGTCGACGGCGAGTGCGCTGCGCGACGGGAGCCGGCACGGCGGCCGGGTCCCGGACCCGGCCGTGGTGCTGGAGGCCGCACGCGGTCTCGCGGAGAACGGGGCCCGGGTACCTGGGATGTTCGCCGTCGCCCTCACCACGGCCATGGGCCGGCGCTTCGGCTGGCCGGCCCAGTGGCGCGCGCTGCTCCGGGAGCTGAGGCGGCACTCGGAGCCGGAGGTACGGGACGCGGCCCTGGTGGCGGTCACGCACGACGAGTGACCGGTGGTTGGCGGCTCGGCGGCCCACATCCCCATCCGGACCGATCATCACATTGCGGTCCATGACATCCTGTGGCGTCACAACTCGCCGGACGGGATCGGCGGACGTCCGGGGAATATGGGGAAGGTCGATGAGGCTCTGCTTCCTGGTGGAGGAGCACTACCGCCACGACGGCATGCCGAACGAGGTGATCCGGCAGCTCACCGCATGGGGTCACCAGGTGGACGTGGTGCGGCCGGGCGGCTCACTGCTGCGCATGGACGAGGTCATGGGCTCGGGCGCGCACGACGCCTGGGTGCTCAAGACCGTGTCGGGCGGGCCCGGGCTGACCCTGCTCGAGGCCGCGGCCGCGGCCGGGATGACCACGGTCAACGACGCCCGCTCGATCCGGGGCGTACGGGACAAGGCCCTGGCCGCCGCCATCGGCCGGACCCGGGGGCTTCCGATGCCCCCGACGTACGCCGTGGCGCTGCCGGAACTGCTGCGGGAGATACCGGCGGCGGAGTACCCGCTCGTCGTCAAGCCCGCGGACGGCAGTTCCGGTCGGGCCGTGCACCTGGTGTCCTCGCCCGGGGAGCTCGAAGCGCTGCTCCCGGAGCTGGCGGGCGAGCACATGCTCATCGCCCAGCCGTACGTGGCCAACTCGGGCACCGACATCAAGGTGTACGCGGTCGGCGGGGAGCAGTTCGCCACCGAGCGCTGCTCGCCCCTGCACCCGGATCCGGCGGTGCGGGAGCGGCGCGTGCCGCTGTCCGCCGAGGTGGCGGCGATCGCCGCGCAGGTGGGGGCGGTCTACGGGCTCGACCTGTACGGGGTCGACGTGCTGCTCGGGCCGGACGGGCCCGTGGTCGTGGACGTGAACGACTTCCCGAGCTTCCGTCAGGTCCCGGACGCGGCGGCCCGGGTGGCCCGGGCCGTGCTGGGGCTGGCGCGGACGGGCAGCCCGGTGGCCGCGGCGGCAGCCGTGTGCCGGCCGCGGGCGCCGCACGGACTGCCCGTGTCGATCCCGGTGCAGGGGCCGCCGGTACAGACGTCTGCGGTGCAGGCGTCCGCGCGGGCCGGCGAGGCCGCCCTGTGAGGGTCTGCCTGGTCACGCCGGAGCCCGGCCATCCGCTGCTGGCCGCCGCGGCGGCGCTGCTCGAGGCCGCCGGGCACCGGGTGGAGTCGCTGGATCCGGGTGCGGTGGGCGAAGCCCCTGCCGACCTGGCCGACGTCTACCTGCTGAAGTCCCGCACGCCGCAGGCGCTGGCCCTCGCGCGGGAGCTGGAGCGGCGCGGGGCCCCGGTCCTGAACTCGGCGGAGGCGACCACGCTCTGCCAGGACCGCACGGAAATGGCGGAGCTGGCCCTGCGGGGCGGTCTGCCGTTCGCGGGCACCCGTACGTACGGCTCCCTCGCGGTGTGGGCGGCGGGTGAGCCGCTCGTCGCCTCGCCCCTGGTCGTCAAGAGCCGGCACAGCCGCAGGCACGACCTGGTCGCCCGGGTCGACGACCGGGCCCGGCTGCGCGAGCTGGCGAACGCCTGGCCGCAGGAGCCGGTCGTGGTCCAGGAGTTCGCGCCCAACAGCGGCTGGGACCACAAGCTGTGGGCGATCGGGGACCGGGTCTTCGCCGCCCTTCGCCGCTCCGAGCTCGCACCGGAGGGCCGGGGTCCGACCCGGCCGCTGGCCCTGTCCGAACTCCCGCCCGGCTGGGCGGACGTGGTGCGCCGGACCGGCGAGGTGTTCGCGCTCGACGTCTACGGGGTCGACCTCATCGACACCGGCGACGGCACCCCGCTGATCGTGGACGTCAACGCCTTCCCCGGCATCCGAGGCCAGGCCGGCGCCCCGGAGGCCCTGGCAGCGCTCGCCCTGGACCGGGCCGCCCGCCGCTGATCCCGTCGGCTGAGGACCGGACAGGGGGAATCCGCCCCGTCGGGGCGTGTCGGCGGGCCGGGGGTGCGGCGGGCGCCGTGAGGATCGGCGGATGGGCGTCGTGCTGCCGGTCTCCTTCGCGCTGTTCGCGGCGCTCAGCAATGCGCTGGCCACCGTGCTGCAGCGGCGGGCCGCGCTGAGCGTGCCGCAGAGCAAGGGCTTCCGGTTCGGCCTGGTCCTCGATCTGCTGAAGCGGCCCGTGTGGATCGCCGGGATCCTGGCCGTGATCGCGGCCGGGGTGGGGCAGGCCGCGGCGCTGACCACCGGCGCGCTGGTCCTCGTACAGCCGCTGTTCGTACTGGAGCTGCCGCTCGCGCTGCTCATCGCCTCGCTGGTGGCCCGGCGGCGGCTGCCGGGGGCCCTGTGGCTCGCCGTGGCGGGGGTGGTGGCCGGGCTGGGGGTGGCGCTGGCCGCGGCCTCCCCCGCAGGGAACCGGACGCACGTGCCGATCGACCGGTGGATCCCGGCCCTCGCCGTGTGCGCGGCCGTCGTCGCGGCCCTGGCGGCGGCCGGGCTGCGCAGGCCGCCGGGGCGCGCGCGGGCCGGCTGCCTCGGCGCGGCCACCGCCGTCTGCTACGCGCTGACGGCCGCCCTGATGAAGCACTCCGTATACGTCCTGACCGAGGGCGGCATCGGGGCGTTCCTGACCACGTGGCAGACGTACGCCTTCGGCGCGACCGGTATCTGCGCCCTGCTGCTGCTCGAACACGCCATGCAGGGCGGGCCGCTGGTGGCCTCGCAGCCGGCGCTGACTCTGGGCGATGCGGGCATCAGCGTCGCGCTGGGCGTGGTCCTGTACGAGGAGCACCTGCGGGCGGGATGGTGGGTCCTCCCCCAAGTGCTGGGCGTGGCACTGATCTGTGCGGGCGTCGTCGCCCTCGCGCGGGCCGGTACGGGTGCTCCCTGACGGCGGGTGCGGGGTAGCGTGCGGAGCAGTCGACTGGAGGGCGGTTCCCATGCGCGCGGTGGTGTTCGAGCAGTACGGGCAGCCGGCCGAGGTCCGAGAGGTGCCCGATCCGAGTCCGTCCCCGGGCGGGGTCGTGGTGCGCGTCGAGGCGACGGGGCTGTGCCGCAGCGACTGGCACGGGTGATGGGGCACGATCCGGACATCGTGCTGCCGCACGTGCCCGGGCACGAACTCGCCGGCGTGGTGGAGGCGGTGGGCTCCGGGGTCGTGGGCCGGCGGCCCGGGGACCGGGTCACCGTGCCGTTCGTCTGCGCCTGCGGGACCTGCGCCGACTGCGCGGCCGGCGACCAGCAGGTGTGCGCGTCAGACGCAGCCCGGTTCACGCACCGGTCCGGGGCGCTGCGGCCCGACCCGAACGACCCGTCGGTCCCGACGTACACCGTCCCGCCACTGCCGTAGGGACGCGGGCGGAGGAGAAACTGCTTTCCTTCCATGATCGTCAGGATCAGAATGATCCGCATGCAGACGACACGGGTGATCACTCAACAGGCCCTCGGCGGCTCCGACGTGCTGGAACTCGCCGAGATACCCCTCCCCTCGCCGGGCCCCGGCGAGGTCCTGGTCCGGGTTCGGGCCACTGGCATGAACCCCGCGGACTGGAAGGTCCGCATCGGCAAGGTGGACTTCTTCGGCCCGCCGCCGTTCGTACTCGGCCACGAGTTCAGCGGCACGGTGGAGGGCGTCGGCGAGGGCGCGGTCCGCTTCGTGGTGGGCGAGGAGGTCTACGGCTGGACCATCCCGCCGCACGGCAGCCACGCCGACCACGTGGTGGTCCCCGAGGACCGGATCGCACCCAAGCCGCGCACCCTCGACCATGTCGGCGCCGCCGCCCTGCCGATCTCCGGCTTCACCGCCTACCAGGCCCTGGTCGCGCTCTCCGACGTACGGCCCGGCCAGCGGGTGCTGATCCACGGCGCGGCCGGCGGGGTCGGCCACCTCGGCGTGCAGATCGCCAAGGCCCGGGGCGCGTACGTCATCGGCACGGCCCGCGCCGCCAAGCACGACTACCTGCGCGGACTCGGCGCCGACGAGCTGATCGACTACACGGTGGAGGACTTCTCGGCGCTGCGCGGCATCGACGCGGTGCTGGACACCGTCAGCAACGACTACGGCCCGCGTAGCCTGCCCACCCTCAACCCGGGCGGCATCCTGGTCGACGTCGTCGGCGTCGGCGTGGACCGCACCGAGGTGACGGCCCGAGCCGCCGAACTCGGCGTACGGTTCGTGGAGTTCTTCCTGGAGCCCACCCCCGCCGTGCTGACCGCCTTCGCCGAACTCGTCGACACCCACGGCGTACGCCCCACGATCTCCGGGACCTTCCCGCTCGCCGAGGCCGCGAAGGCCCACGAGCTGAGCGAGACCGGCCGGGTACAGGGCAAGATCGTCCTCGTGCCGTAAGCGGCTTCGGTGAAGTGGGGTGCGTTTTCGCGTCGTCCGGTGCGGTGCATCGCAAGGCGGAGCGGCACGCTTGTACTGGACGTACCAGGGTGCTGCGACAACGCGGCGAGGCGCCATGCCGGGCGGCGCGGGGGCGTGCCCCACTTCCCCGAGACCGCTTAGTGCCGGGCAGCGGCCTCCTCCAGGCCCGTGACCTCCCGGACGTGGCGCAGGCTCGGCTCCAGCAGGACCGCGTGGAGCTGCTGGAAGACCTGGCGGGCGGCCACCGCGTTCCAGTCGGCCGGCAGGAGTTCGGTCGGCAGGCCCGGGTCGAGGTACGGCAGGCGGCGCCACTGCGTGAGCAGCGGCACGTAGTGGCGGAACGCCTCGGCCGGGCCGGGCTCCCCCTCGGCCGCGAGGCGCTTGGCGACGGGGGCGTAGGTGTCGGTGAAGGCCGCGTACTGCGTCTGGATCGCCGGGAAGTCCCACCACTCGCTCACCGTCTGCGCCAGGTCGCTGAAGGCGGCGTAGTCGGCGGCGAACAGGTGCACGTACTCGCTGAGGCCGAGCCGTACGAGCATGCCGCGGGCGTCCTCGAGCAGCCGGCCCGGGGCCAGCCACACGCCCGGGGCGATGTTGCCGAAGCCGAGCCAGGTCAGCCGGGTGCGCAGCTGGTAGCGGTGGGAGCGCTCGGACTCCGGTACGGAGAACACCGCCATGGCCCAGCCGTCGGCCAGGTCGGCGGGTTCGAGGCTGGCGAAGATGCGGCGGTCGCCCTCGTCGAAGACGGGGTGCACGGCCGGGCTGAGCCGGTAGCCGGTGGCACCCCGGCGCTCCGGTTCGAGGACGCCGCGCTTCTTGAGCCGTGAGATCGCCGACCGCACCGCCGGGCCGTCGACGTCCAGCTCGCCCATCAGCGTGATCAGGTCCGCGATGGAGATCCAGCCGCCGAGGCGGCGCAGAAACGCTCCGTAGACCGTGTTGATCAACGAGCTGGGCCTGAGGGGGCTGTCCGACATGATCGCCTTCCGTTGTACGCGGTCGCGATCATATCGAGCCCGCCCCGAGCCCGGCGGAGACTACTGCGGCAGCGGAGCCTGCGCATACGCGCCGGAGAGCAGGTGTCCAGCCCCCGGGGCCACCGCCGGCAGGTCGAGGGCGCGCAGCATCTGGTGGGCGGTGCAGACGGCCGCCGACACCACCGGCTTGCCCAGGAGCTGTTCGGCCTCCTCGATGGCGCCCAGGGAGGGCATCTGCACGCAGGCGGAGAGCACGACCGCGTCGGCGTCCGCATACTCCAGCGCGCGGGCGAGGCCGGGCAGCTTGGCCGGGTCGTGGGCGGCCACGTCGAGGTTGTCCGGGATTTCGAGGGCCTCGTAGTCGAGGACCTCGATGCCCTCGTGGGTGAGGTAGTCCACGACGGTCCGCGTGAGCGGGCGCATGTACGGGGCGAGCAGGGCGATCTTGCGGGCGCCGATGGTGTGCAGTCCGTGGACGAGGGCGCCCGCGCTGGTGACGACGGGTGCGGGGGCGCCGTTCTCGACCGTACGGGTGTGCAGCCGCTGCTCCGAGGTGCGGTGGTAGCCGAGGCCCATGCTCATGATCGCCACCAGGCAGGCGTAGCCGAGCACGTCCACGCGGGCGTCGGACAGTTCCACGGCGCAGCGGTCGGAGTCGGCGTCCATGGCCTTGAGCTGTTCCGGCGTCACATGGGTCATGCGCATCCGGCTGGAGTGGAAGGTGAACCTCTCGTCGGGCACGACCGCCTGGCGGGCGCGCAGGATGGCGGGGACCTCGGTCTCCATGGTCACGTTCGAGCTCGGCACGATCTGGCCGATGCGGTAGGTGCGGGGCGGCACGGGTACTCCTCGGTGCTTGCTGGGCGTAGGGGGGATCAGCGGGCGTCGACGACGGGGTTGGCCAGGGTGCCGATGCGCTCGACGGTCGCCTCGACCGTGTCACCCGGGACGAGGAATTCCGGCGGCACCATGCCGGCGCCGACGCCGGAGGGCGATCCCGTGGCGATGACGTCGCCGGGCTCCAGGGTCACGCCGGAGCTGATGTCGGCGATGAGGCGGGCGATCGGGAACAGCATGTGCCGCGTGTTCGACTTCTGCTTGGTGACGCCGTTGACGCGCAGCGAGAGGTCCAGCGCCATCGGATCGGGGATCTCGTCCGCCGTGACCACCACCGGGCCGAAGGGCGCGTACGAGTCCTGCCCCTTGGAGAAGAACCACTGGCCGGAGCGGCGCTGGTCGCGGGCGCTGATGTCGTTGACGATGCTGTAGCCGAAGATGTGGTCGTACGCCTCCTCCTCGCTCACCCGGAACGCGGTGCGGCCGATGACGACGGCCAGCTCGCACTCCCAGTCGAGCTGCCGGGTGAGGTCGCCGTTGTGCAGGACCGGCGCGCCGGGGCCGGTGACGGCGGTGGCCGGCTTGCTGAACAGCACGGGACGCGGCGGGAGTTCCTTGTCGGTGTCCAGGCTGCGGCTGGACTCCTCGACGTGCTCGACGTAGTTGAGGCCGACGCCGATGATCTTGCCGGGGCGCAGCGGTGCGGCAAGGGTGACGCCTTCGAGCCGGTGGACGGCCCCGGCCGGGCGGGCGGCGGGATCGGCGTCGACGAGGCGCTGGGCGGCCTCCTGGGCGGCGGGGCCCGCCTGGACGAACGAGAGCAGATCGCGCGGGAGGTCGACGCCGACGTGGTCGGCCAGGACCCCGAGGTCGAGCACGAGGCCGTCGACGTCGGCGCCGAGGCGGGGCGCGGAATCGCCGGTGGCGGCGGTGGTGAAGGTCAGCAGGCGCATGGTGGGGCTCCTCGGGGTCAGGCGGAGGCGGTCGGGGCGGCGGCAGCGTTCGGCGCGGCAGCGGGCATCGGCTGGTGGCCGTCGTTGTCCGGGTACGCCTCTTCGCGGTGGAAGCCGAGCGAGCGCATGACCGGGAAGTCGTTGAAGGAGAACAGGCAGGCGTCCTCGGAGGGGTCCAGGTTGTGGTGCTCGTGCCAGGCCCAGGAGGGGACGCAGAAGATGTCGCCCTGGCGCCATTCGAAGCGTTGCCCGGCGATGACCGAGACCCCGTGCCCCTTGGCGGCCGTGTAGATCACCGAGCCGGTGTGCCGGTGGGCGCGGGTGGCCTGCCCGGGGCGCAGCAGCTGCATGTGGGCGCCCATGGTGGGCATCACCGGGCCGCCGGTGACGGGGTTGGTGTACTCGGCGATGATCGCGTCGTACGGGGAGCCCTCGCTCGCCTTCGCCAGGCCCAGCAGGGCCTCGTACGTCGGCTCCCACGGGTAGGCGAGCAGCGGCGAGTAGGGCCTGCTCCAGCGCTCCGAGCCGTACGGGAGCAGGTTCGCGCTGTACTGGAGCACCGAGGAGTTGACCACCTTCCCGGGCGTCTGGTGGAGCTCGGGGTGGACCTCGTAGAACCCGGCGTCGAGGGCGTTGACGAGCGGGATGTCGAGGCCGTCCTGCCAGATGACGGGGGCGTCGGCGGCGTCGTTGCCGTGCTCGTGCCAGGTGCCGTTGGGGGTGATCGCGAAATCGCGCGGGCCGACCTTCAGCTTCTGGCCGTCGACGATGGTCCAGGCGCCGGTGCCCTCGTGGACGAAACGCAGGGCGGCGGCCTGGTGGCGGTGGGCGGTCATGGCCTCGCCGGGGCCCATGATCTGGAGCCCGGTGTAGAGGAGGCCGGCGGCGGCGCTGACGTCCTTGCGGCCGGGGTTGACGAGCATCACGACGCGGCGGCCGGCGTCGTCGGCCTTGACCAGGCCGAGCGCCTTGTGGACGAGGGGCCGCAGCTCCTCGTAGCGCCACAGCACGGGAACGGACTTGGGCTGCGGGTACCAGGGCTCGATGTCGTTGGCGACGGTCCACAGCGCGCCGGCGTCCAGGGCCTCGAGCTCGCCGTAGTAGCGCTCGAGTTCGGGGGTGTCGGCGACCCGGGCGCGGCCGAGCACGGTGTCGTCCTGCTCGATGGTCATACGTCCTCCTCAGCGGTGGTGGTCAGGGGACCCACGGGCGGCGCGGTGAAGGTCACCGGCAGGCGGGGGCGGTTGTCGACTTCGAGGCGGAAGATGTCGAAGCGGTTGTAGTGGCCGGTGATGTCGTGCATCTGCTTGGGCTGGATGCAGCGGCCGAGGTCGATCTCGCCGTAGACGATGCCCTCGTCGTCGACGAGGGGTTCGGTGACCGGGCGGCCGTCGGGGCCGAAGATCCCGGACAGGGCGCTGCGGGGCCGCTGGAACAGGGCGCGCAGCTCCTCGTCGTCCCCGGCGAGCAGGTCGACGATCTCCGGGGAGACGGTGGAGCAGGCGACGACGGAGAAGACCTTGCCCTCGAAGCTGTGGGCGGCGGTGCGGACGGCGATGGCGTCGGCCATGTCGTAGTCGGCCGGGGCCACGGGCAGGGCGATGTAGCAGGAGGCGTGGACCAGTTCGCCCTGCGCGAGAAGGGTGAAGCGGGCCAGCGTGTTGGTGTTCTCGCCGCAGGCGAGGGCGCCGAGCGGGCCGACGGGGGTGGGGTGGACGCGCAGGGAGCTGCCGTCGCCGCCGGTCCAGGTGAGCTTCTCGGCCCAGGTGGGCACCAGCTTGCGGTGGATGCCGAGGAGTTCGCCGTCGGGTCCGATGGTGAGCAGGGTGTTGTAGAGGACGCCGAGGCTGTGCGCGGCGCGCTCGTTGACGCCGATGACGAGTACGACCCCGTACTGGCGGGCCGCCGCGCGCAGGGTGTCGACGTACGGGCCGGGGATGTCGACCGAGGCGCGCTGGAGTCGCTCGAACCAGGGCGAGCCCTGGACGGGGTTCATCGTCCAGTTCCAGTACGGGTAGCCGGGGACGAACACCTCGGGGAAGACGACGAGTTCTGCGCCGTTCGCGGCCGCCTCGGCGATCAGCGCGACGGCCTTGTCGACGGTGGCGGCGGGGTCCAGGTAGACGGGCGAGGCCTGGACGGCCGCCGCCGTGAAGCGGGGCAGGTGGTGCAGGGGCGGGCGGTTCGGGGGCAGGGTCTCCATCAGGGGTCTCCTCAGTTGGCCGGCGCGGCGGCGGCGAGGCGCGGCAGCCAGCGCTGGTGCACCGGCGCGGCGGGCTGCCGCAGCAGCTCCAGGCGCGGCGGGACCCGGTCGGTACGGGCGGCCGGCGGTCTGCCGCTGCCCGCCTTCCATGAGGGCGCCCAGGGCGCGGCGGGCCCGTGGTAGCCCTGGGCGGCCGCGGCGTGCAGGGTCCAGAGCGGGTCGTGCAACTGGGCTCGGCCCACCCCGCACAGGTCGGCCCGGCCGGCCAGGATGATCGAGTTCACGTCGTCGTACGTGGAGATCGCGCCGACGGCGATGGTGGGGACCCCGGTGGCGTTGCGGATCAGGTCGGCGTACGGGGTCTGGTAGCTGCGGCCGTAGCGGGGCCGCTCGTGGGCGACGACCTCACCGGTGGAGACGTCGATCCCGTCGGCGCCCGCCTCGGCGAGTGCGCGGGCGATGGCCACGGCGTCGGCCTCGGTCAGTCCGCCCTCGGCCCAGTCGGCCGCGGAGATCCGGACGAGCAGGGCCTTGCCGGCGGGCCACACCGCCCGTACGGCGTCCAGCACTTCCAGCGGGAAGCGCAGCCGCCCGGCGAGGTCGCCGCCGTACGCATCGGTGCGCAGGTTGGTCAGCGGCGAGAGGAACCCGGACAGCAACTGGCCGTGCCCGTACTGGAGTTCCAGCACATCGAAGCCGGCCCGGTCGGCGCGCCGGGCCGCGCGGACGAAGTCCCGTACCAGGACGTCCATATCGGCCCGGGTGACCTCCCGCGGGACCGGGCTGCGCTCGTCCCAGGCCAGGGCGGACGCGGCGATCGGCGGGCCGTCGCCGGTGCCGGCGCGGCGGCCGGCGTGGGTGAGCTGGATGCCGAGGCAGGTGTCGGACTGGCCGTGGACGAACTCGGTGATCCGCCGCCAGGCGGCTTCCTGTTCGTCGGTGTAGAGACCGGGGCAGCCGGGGGTGTCCCGGCCTCCGGCGCTGACGGCGGTCATCCCGGCGAGCACCAGGCCGGAGCCGCCGAGCGCCTGGGTGCTCAGGTGGACGAGGTCGAAGTCCCCCGGGATGCCGCCCTGCGCCGTGCCGAGCGCGGTGGGCGCCGCCACGACCCGGTTGCGCAGGAGCAGCCCGCCGAGCGGGAAGGGGCGGAACATCGGGGGCACCGTAGCGGAGGAGTTGACGGCGGTGGTGAACTCCTCGTCGCGCACGCGCAGGTTGTCGTAGGTGACGCGGCGGCTGCGGGTCAGCAGGTTGAACGCGAACTGGGGCGGTTCCTGGCTCGTGTAGCGGCCGATGTTCTCGAACCACTCGAGGCTGGCCTGGGCGGCGCGCTGGGTCGATTCCACGACCGGGCGGCGCTCGTCCTCGTACGCGGCGAGCGCGCCGGGCACGTCCGGGTGCTCGTGCAGGCAGGCCGCCAGGGCGAGGGCGTCCTCCATGGCCAGCTTGGTGCCGGAGCCGATGGAGAAGTGGGCGGTGTGGGCGGCGTCCCCGAGGAGGACGACGTTCTCGTGCCGCCAGGTGCGGTTGCGCACCGTGGTGAAGCGGAGCCATTTGGAGTTGTTGGGAAGGAGCCGGTGCCCGTCCAGGTGGCCGGCCAGTATCTCCTCGCAGCGGCGGATGCTGTCCGTGTCGCTGGTGCCGGGCGGGTGGTCGCGTTCCGCGAACTCCGCGAAGCCCGCGCGCCGCCAGGCGGCCTCGTCCATCTCCACGATGAACGTGGAGCGGGTGGAGTCGTAGGGATAGGCGTGCACCTGGAGGGTGCCGAAGTCCCGCTCCTCGACAAGGAAGGTGAAGGCCTCGAAGACCTTGTCCGTGCCGAGCCACATGTAGCGGCCGGAGCGTTCGTCCAGGTCGGGCCCGAAGGTGTCGGCGTAGGCGGCGCGGGTGGCCGACCGTACGCCGTCGCAGGCGACGACGAGGTCGTACGTGGCCGCCAGCTCGGCGGCGGGCGGGGCCTGCGTGCGGTAGCGGACGTCCACCGCGAGGCCGGCGCAGCGCTCCTGGAGGATCCGCAGCAGCTGCCGGCGCCCGAGGGCGGCGAAGCCGTGGCCGCCGGAGGTGAGGGTCCGGCGTCGGTAGGTGACGTCGATGTCGCTCCAGCGGGCGAACTCGGCCGACATGGCCGCATAGATCTCGGGGTCGGCCTGCGCGATGCCGTCGAGGGTCTCGTCGGAGAAGACGACCCCGAAGCCGAACGTGTCGTCGGGGGCGTTGCGCTCCCAGACGGTGACGTCCCAGTGGGGGGAGAGCTGCTTGGCCAGGGCTGCGAAGTACAGCCCGCCGGGCCCTCCTCCGATGACTGCTACGCGCACGGCGTACCTCCTCGTGGTTCCGGAACAACATATGGTGCAGATTTAGCGACCGTCAACAATGCTCGATATCTCTCGTGAGGAGTTCCGGTGCCTGCGGGCCCGACTTCGTCAGCACCTCGCGTACGTCGGCGGGCCAGGGCGTGGTCCCGGTCGCGCGGGAGGCGGAGTGGGCGATGACCATCCGCCCGGCGGCGGCCTCCACGTCCCCCTCGCCGTGGACCGTGAACACGTAGTGCAGGGAGCTGGCGCCGACCTTGGCGACGCTCAGCTCGATGCGCACGGCCTCGCCGAACCACAGCCGGGCCCGGTAGTCGGCCTCGAAGTGGACGCGCGGGGTGCTGCCGAAGAGGTGCGCCAGGCCCAGGCGGCGCAGCAGCACGGCCTCGGCCGCCTCGACCCAGCGCACGACGGTGGAGTGGTGGTAGTGCCCGGCGGCATCGGTGTCGGGCCACTCGACGCGGCGCTCGATGACCACGCTGGGCAGGTGCGGAACGAGGGCCTCGGGGCAGCCGGCGGCGCAGCCGCCGTCGGCTTCGACCAGGGCCGGAGTGGGATCCGGGGCCGGGGCCTCGGCTGCGGAGCGGGCCCATTCGCGCAGTTCGCCGCGCTGGAGCTTTCCGTTGCCGGTGCGCGGGAGCCGTGCGACGAACTCGACGGCACGCGGGTACTTGTACGGGGCGATGGCCCCCTTGACGTGGGCCTGCAGCTCACGGGCCGTCGCCTCGTCCGCCGGGACACCGGCACCGAGCACGACGTACGCCTTGACCAGCATGCCGCGCCGGTCGTCGGGGGCGCCGACGACCCCGCACTCCTCGACGTACGGATGGGCGGCGAGGGCCTTCTCGACCTCCGGGCCCGCGATGTTGTAGCCGGAGGAGACGATCATGTCGTCGCTGCGGGCCACGTACCAGAAATAGCCGTCGGCATCGCGGATGTAGGTGTCACCGGTGATGTTCCAGCCGTTCCTGACGTACGCCGTCTGGCGCGGATCGGCGAGGTAGCGGCAGCCGGTGGGTCCGGTGACCGCCAGCAGCCCCGGTTGCCCGTCGGGGACGGGGTCGCCGTACCGGTCCACCACGGCGGCGCGGTAGCCGGGCACGGGCCGGCCCGTGGCACCGGGCCGGATGTCCCCGTCGGCCGCGGAGATGAAGACGTGCAGCATCTCGGTGGCGCCGATGCCGTCGATGATGCGCAGTCCGGTGGCGGCGTGGAATTCCTCCCACACGGCGGCGGGCAGCGCCTCTCCGGCGGACACGCAGCGGCGCAGCCCGGCCAGTCGGCCCACTGCGCCGGCGGCCATGATCGCGCGGTAGGCGGTGGGCGCGGTGAACAGGACGGTCACGCCGTGCTCGGCGACGAGGTCGGCCAGCTGCTCCGGCCCCGCCTGCTCGATCAGCAGGGTCGCGGCCCCGACGTGCAGCGGGAAGACCACGAGCCCGCCGAGGCCGAAGGTGAAGGCGAGCGGCGGCGTACCCGTGAAGACGTCGTCGGGCCGGGGTTTCAGCACATGCCGGGAGAAGGTGTCGGCATTGGCGAGCACGTCGCGGTGGAAGTGCAGGGTCGCCTTGGGGCGCCCGGTCGTACCGGAGGTGAAGGCGATCAGCGCCACATCGTCCGCGGCGGTGGGGACGGTGGCGAACACGCCGCTCTTGGCCGCGCAGCGCGCGGTCAGGTCCATGACCCCGGGGCCGCCGTACGCGAGAACCGGCAGGTCGGCGGGGCCTTGGCCGGCAGCCGCGGCGAGCTCGTCGACATAGCGGTGGTCGCACACAGCGACGGTGGGGCGGCTGATCTCGCAGAGCTCGGCGAGTTCGGAGGCGCGCAGCAACGGCATCGTCGTGACGGCGACGCCGCCGGCCTTGAGGACGCCGAACCAGGCGGCCACGAGCCAGGGGTTGTTGGGGGCGCGCAGCAGGACCCGGTTGCCGGGGACGAGGCCGAAGTCCTCGGTGAGGACCTGGGCGACCTGGTTGGCGCGCTGCTGGAGCTCGCCGTAGGTCCAGCGCTCGGTCGGGGTCAGCAGACAGGTGCGGTCGGGGCCCCAGCGCTCGACGGCTTCATCGAGCAGGCGTCCGGCGCAGTTGAGGCGGTCGGGGTAGGCCAACTCCGGGAGATCGAAGTGGAGTTCGGGCCAGAGGGGGAAGGCCGGCAGCCGGTCCCTGCAGAAGGGGTCGGCGTGGGCGGAAGGGGAGAGCTCCATGGGGCGGCACCTCAATCAGGGAGCAGCGGGGGAGATGCGGAGCAAGTTATCTCGATAATTTTGCGTCCGTCAAGATTGCTCGATATTTCGATGAACGCCGAGCGGCCTCCGGACCGCCCGCGAACCGGTTCAGGCGGCCGGCGCGACCGGCAGGAACACCCGCACGGACGTGCCGAACTCGTCTGCCACGACCGAGAGTTCGCCGCCCGCCTCGGTCGCGAGCAGCTGGACGATCAGCAGCCCGCGGCCACTTTCGGCATCCGGGGCGATCTCGGCGGCGGGATGGGGCAGCCGGGGCAGCCGGGCCCCCTGGTCGGCGACCTCCAGCCGCAGCCATCCCCCGCCGAAGGCCACTGCGACCCGCATCCGCCCGGTGGCAGCGGCCGCGTGCCGGACGACGTTCGCGGCGAGTTCACTGACGGCCAGAAGCAGGACGTCCACCGCCTCGGCGGCGATGCGCCAGCCCTCCAGCACCGCCCGGACGCGGGCCCGCACCAGCGGGACGGCGACCGCGGTGGGCTCGACCGCCCAGTGGGCGAAGCTGCGGACCCGGGCAGGAGCCGGGGCCGGGACAGAGGCAGATGCAGATGCAGAGGCAGGGGCAGGGGCAGGGGCAGGGGCGCCGGCGGGCTGCGCAGGGACGGCGGCGACCGAGGCGGCCTCGGCGGGGAGGGTGGCGGTGGTGAACATGGCGTACTCCCGGAGGGGGAATGCGACGCCGCCCACGAGTGACTCGTGTAACTACCCAGGAACTCGGATACCCAATGGGCTTGTGGTCAGCGGAAATGCGTCGCTAGAGTCGCGATTACACGTGTAACACGTTAAGTCTCCCCGGTGCCCCGCGCAAGCATTTCGGACAAACGTTACGAAGCCTGGGCCGCCCGCACCGGGACCCGCTTGCCTCCGAGGCCGCACACCGAATGGGATGAGCCGTAAATGACGCAGTCTCCCCAGGCCGAGTTCGCCATCGCCGACATGACCTGGCCGCCCCCGCCGTTCCAGCAGCCCGTACCGCCCGTGACCGGCGCGGACGGCATACGCCGCTTCGACGGGATCACGTACGCCACCACCCCCGGCTACCGCCCCCGCCTCCTCGACGTACAGCTCCCCGCGGGCGAAGGCCCGTTCCCGGCGGTCGTCTGGATCCACGGCGGCGGCTGGCTGGACGGCGACCGCCGCTACCCGCCGCCGACCGTGCCCGCCGCCCTGCTGCACGGTGCGGTCCTCGGCGCCGGGCTCGCGCTCGTCTCCATCGACTACCGGCACAGCCTCGAGGCCCCGTTCCCCGCGCAGCTGCACGACGTCAAGGCCGCGATCCGCTACGTCCGACGCTTCGCCGCCCCCCTCGGCATCGACGCGGACCGGATCGGCGTCTGGGGCGAGTCGGCGGGCGGCCACCTGGCCGCCCTCGCCGGCCTCGTCCGCCCCGGCAGCACGGACGCCGGGACGCTGGAGGCGCTGGAGGGGACCCACGGCGTCGGCTCCGGCGACACCGGTGTCCGGGCCGTCGTCGACTGGTACGGGGTCCATGACCTCCCCGCCCTGGCCGCACACCCGCTGCCGATGCCGACCGGCGCCGAGTTCCCCAACCCGTACGACGCCCTGCTGGGTGTTCCCGCAGCCGAGCAGGCGGAGCCGGCCCGGGTCGCGAGCCCGGTCACGTACGCCGTCCACGGCTCGAACCCGCCGCCGTTCCTGCTGGTGCACGGGACCGCGGACGGGCTCGTCCCGTACAGCCAGAGCGAGGCCCTCGCCGAGGCGCTGACGGGCGCGGGAGGCGAGGTGGCGCTGCAGCCCGTGGAGGGCGCCGACCACATCTTCCTCGGCTCACCCGACATCCCCGCGATCGTCGCGGACAGCGTCGCGTTCCTGGCCCGGCACCTGGGCGCGGGGGCCTGAACCCCGTCCCGTCCCGGACACACCGCTTCACAGACCGGTCCCACCGTGGGGGCGCGGCCCGGCCGCGCCCCCACGCGTACGTCGAAAGGCAGCCATGTCCCGGCACACCATCACTTCGGCCCGCCCCACCGCGGCCCGGCCGGAGGCGGCGGACCTGCGCCGCCGCCCCGGCACGCTGCTCCTGGCCGTGCTGCTGCTCGGGCTGACCGCAGCGCTGACCCTCACCGTCCGTACGGACGTCGCGAACCCCCCGTTCCAGGGAGCGGACGACCGGTGGCTGCGCTGGATGGGCGGCCCGCACGACGGGCTCCCTGCGGCCCCCGCGGCCGTCCTCGACTGGTTCGGCGGCCCGCTGGGCGTCGTCGTGCCGCTCGGGGTGCTGGTCTTCCTGCTCGTCCGCAGGCGCTGGACTTCGGCGGGCTTCCTGCTCGGGGTCTACCTCGTGGGCAGCATGCTGGTGGTGCAGGCGCTCAAGCACCTGGTGGACCGCCCGCGCCCGGCGCACCCGCTGGTCCGTGTCGACCACGGCTCCTTCCCTTCGGGCCATGCGGCGGGGGCGGCGCTGCTCGTCGTACTGGTCGGCGTCCTGCTGGTCCCGGCGGCCCGGCGGCGGGCCTGGTGGGCCGGTGGCGTGGTGTTCACGCTGGCCATGATGTGGAGCCGCACCTGGCTCCACGCCCACTGGCTCACCGACACGGTGGCCGGTGCAGCGGCCGGCGCGGGGGCCGCACTGCTGGCGTGGTGGGCCTTCACCCCCGCCCTCGCCCGGGAACACGCCCGACGGCAGCGATCGGCCCCCGCGCGATCGGCCTAAGCGCAATGCCGTTGACATAGATCTGGATCGGTGAGACGACGTCATCGGGGGTGGTGGCATGGCGTCGTCTCTGCCGGATCTGGCCGGGGTGGGTGTGC
>NZ_JBFBAH010000021.1:0-115546 GCF_040682115.1 Streptomyces sp. NPDC051364
CGTTGTCGCAGCACCCTGGTACGTCCAGTACAAGCGTGCCGCTCCGCCTTGCGATGCACCGCACCGGACGACGCGAAAACGCACCCCACTTCCCCAAGGCCGCTTAGTCCGCACAGTCCTGTTGAGGGGCCGGCGGCGTCCGTGGGAGGCGTTCCAGCATGACCCGCGGCCACGCCGCCGCCAGCACCAGCAGCCACACCAGTTGCACGGCCGCGGCCTCCCGGGCCACCGCCCCCGCCCCCAGCACGACGGCCAGCGACGGCCCCACCAGCAGCAGAACCTCCCGCGTCCCGCGGCCCGAGCCGACCGCCGCCACCCCCGCGATCGCCAGGTACACCGCGAGGCTCCCGCACAGCAGCCACCGCACCGACTCCGGAACCGGATGGTCCGTGTACTCCACCGCGTTGCCGAGCGCCGCCGCCAGCGCCGCCACCGAGCCCGCGACGAAGCAGTGCAGCGGCAGCACCAGCCGTACCGGAAGGACGTCCCACGCCAGCAGCGGCACCCCGTCCGCCCCGTGCCGCAGCGACAGCGACCACAGCAGGAGCAGCAGCAGGAACGCGCCGATGCCGACCCCGTACAGTGCCGCGTCCCACTCCACCTGCGAGGCGGCGGCCACCACCTGGGCCACCGCCTCGCCGAGCACGATCAGCTGGAACAGGCCCAGCCGCTCCCCGAGATGCGGCGCGTCCATCAGCGCTGCCACCGGCTTGGGCGCGGCCCGCCGCCTGCGCGCCGCCTCCTGCGCGTACTGCGCGTCCACCCGGGCGGCCAGCCTCGTGCCGGACACCGAGAACATCACCGCCAGGTCGATGGCCAGCCCCAGCGCCCACAGCGCGTACCGGGCCGTCCCGTCGAACCACATCGACACGATCCACGGCGTCAGCCCCAGCCCCAGCTGCGTGATCGGCAGGTCCGGCACGTACTCCCCGCGCCGCTCCCACGCCTTGCCTGCCAGCGACCGCACCAGGATGTAGGCCAGCGCGAACGCCCCTGCCCGGTCCTCCCGTACGCCGTGCACCGAGGCCGCCATCACCGCCATGCCGAACATCCCCGCCAGCACCGTCCAGGTGCGGGCCTCCTCGCCGCTGACGTTCCCGTACACCGTGAACAGCATCCAGCCCGTCCAGAAGGCCAGGAACATCACCACGTACAGCGCGACATCGCCGCGGCCGGGGCTGCCGGCAAGCAGGTGCGCCAGCTGGGCGACGCCCGCCACCGCCGTCAGGTCGAAGAACAGCTCCAGCCAGGAGGCGTGCCGTTCGCCCTCCGCAGGCGCCGACCCTGGCGGCGCGGAATCGGTCATAACGGGATGATAGGTAGGGTGGCCGTATGAGCGGCGAGAGCGACCTGAGGAAACTGCTGAGCGGCATGCGCCCCGAACTGCACGAGGGGCGGTACGTCTTCTGCACGATCCCCGGAGCCACCGCACCGCCCTCCGGAACCGCCCCCGTCGCCACCGTCCTGGAAGCCGAGGGGCTCACCCTGGTCCTGCGCCAGGAGGACGCCGACGCCGCCGGCCTCGCCTACGACTACACCGCCGGGTGGATCACCCTGCGCATCCACTCCGCCCTCGACGCCGTCGGCCTCACCGGCGCCTTCGCCGCCGAGCTCGCCGCGCACGGACTCAGCTGCAACGTCATCGCCGGCCACCACCACGACCACCTCTTCGTACCCGCCGAGCGGGCGGCCGAGGCCGTCGCGGTACTGGAGCAACTGGCAACCCGTTCGACGCAAGAGGGACACCCGTAGAGGCCTGCAACGGCCCGATACCAAAGATTCCGATCTTTCCCGGCAGAGGGCCTTCCCCCACGGGTGCGCGGGCGTACGCTGATGCCCCGAACAGGCCTGGGGGGACCAGCCATGACGGAGCGCCGGACCCGCAAACGGCGAAAAATGTTCGAACGCGAGGCGGAACTCGCCACCGTGGACGAAGCCCTGGAGCAGCTCACCGGCTCCAACGGCAACGGCCGCACGGATGCAGGTGCCGGCCCCGGCGCGGGTGGCGCGCTGCTCGCCTTCTCCGGGCCCGCGGGCCTCGGCAAGACCACCCTCCTCGCCGAAGTACGCCGCCGCGCCCTCGCCCGCAACTACACCCTGCTGGCCGCCCGCGGCGGCGAACAGGAGCAGAGCCAGCCCTTCCACGTCGCCCGCCAGCTCATCCAGCCCCAGCTGGCCGGCCACTCCGAGGCGGAACTGCGCGCCGCCCTCGGCAGCTGGTACTCCATCGTCGGCCCCGCGCTCGGCCTGTGCGCCCCCGAACAGGGCGCCCCGCCCGACCCCCAGGGCCTGCGCGACGGCCTCGACTGGGTCCTCACCCACCTGACCGTGCAGCGCGCCCCCGTCGCCCTCGTCCTCGACGACGCCCACTGGGCCGATCCCGAATCCCTCTCCTGGCTCGCCGCCTTCGCCCCGCGCGCCGAACACCTCCCGCTGCTCCTCGTCGTCGCGTACCGCCCCGAGGAACTGCCGGCGCACGCCGAGGCGTTCCGTACGCTGCCGGGCCGCGCGGGACACCGCCCGCTGGCCCTCGCGCCGCTCACCGAGGCCGCCGTGTCCACCCTGGTCCGCGAGGCCGTCGGCGACCACGCCGACGACGCCTTCTGCCGGGAGGCCTGGGCCGTCACCACCGGCAACCCTTTCGAAGCCGTCGAGCTCACCGCCAAGGTCCGCGACAAGGGCCTGGCCCCCACCTCGGCCAGCGCCCCGCTGCTGCGCGAACTCGCCGCCGCCCAGCGCGGCAGCGGCCTCGTCGCCCGCCTCGAACGCCTCGGCCCCTCCACCGTCCGCTTCGCCTGGGCCTGCGCCGTCCTGGGCACCGCCATCCGGCACGAGCTCGCCGCCCGGGTCGCCGGACTCGGCCCCGAGGAGGCGGCCGACGCCACCGGACGGCTGCGGGAGGCCCGCATCCTGTCCGGCCCCGGCGAAGAGCCCGACGCCGGACTGGAGTTCGTCCACCCGCTCGTCGCCACCGCCCTCTACGGGGCCATCCCCGACACACTGCGCGTCGCCCTCCACGGACAGGCCGCCGTGGCCTTGGTCGATGCCGGACTCGGCGCCTCCGCCGCCGCCCGCCACCTGCTGGAGACCCACCCCGAGAACGACCCCTGGGTGGTACGGACCCTGCGCGGGGCCGCCGCCGAGAACCTGCGGGCCGGCGCCCCCGAGGCGGCCCGCCGCCAGCTCGCCCGAGCCCTGCGCGAGCCCCCGGACTTCGACGAGCGCGCGGCCGTGCTGTACGAGCTGGGCTGCGCCTCCCTGCTCACCGAACCCGCCAACACCGTGAACCACCTGCGGGCCGCGCTCGCCGAACCCTTCGACGACCCCGCGCTGCGCCAGGGCATCGTCATCCGGCTCGCCCAGGTCCTCGCCCACAGCGACCGCCTCGCCGAGGCCTCGGACTCGCTCGCGCGGGAGATCCCGTACACCCCGGACGCCCGGACCCGACTGCGCCTGCAGTCCGAGCAGTTCATGTGGGACGCCTTCGACGCCGTCGAGCCCGACTCCCCGGCACGCTCGCGCCGGCTGACCCGGCTCGCCGACCGGCTGACCGGGCGCGACCTCACCGAGCGGTACATCATCGGGCTGCGTGCCTGGGACGCCTGCCTGCGCGGCGAACCCGTGGACGTGGTCCTGCACCACGCCGTACGGGCCCTGGGCACGGAGTTCAGCTGGGCCTACGAGGACCGCGGCTTCGAGGTACCGGTGCTCGCCGCCATGGTCCACATGTACGCCGACCGGCCCGGCAGGGCGGAGGAGCTGTTCGAGGCCGGCACCGCCGAGTTCGAACGGCAGGGCTGGCGCGGGGCGCACCTGTCCTTCGCGTACAGCCTGCGCGCGTACATCCGCTACCGGCGCGGGCGCCTCGCGGAGGCCGAGGAGCTGGCCCGGGCGGGGCTGCGGCTCGCCGAGCGCGTGGGGCGCGGTACGCCCGTGCACTGGTACAGCATTGCGATCCTCGCCACGACGCTGCTCGCGCGGGGACGGGTGGACGAGGCCTGGGAGCTGGCCCGGGAGCACGCGTTCGGGGAGTCCGTCCCGGCGGCCGTGGTCTTCCCCGACCCGCAGACCGTGTACGCCGAACTGCTGCTGGCCCGTGGCCAGACGAAGGCGGCGGCGGCCGAACTCGAGGCGGTGGACCGCCGGCTGAGCCGGCGCGGGATCCAGAACCCGTCCTGGTGCCCGTGGCAGCTGCACCTGGCCCGCGCGGTGGCGGCGGAGGAACCGGCCAGGGCGCGCGCCCTGACCGCCGATGCGGTACGGCGGGCCCGCGCCTTCGGGGCCCCGTCCGGTGTGGGGCAGGCGCTGCGGGTGGCGGCGGAGGTGGCGGCCCCGGAGGAGCGGGTGGGGTTGCTGACGGAGGCGGTCGAGCTGTTGTCGGCCTCGCCGGCCGGGTACGAGCTGGCGTGCGCGCTGGCCGCGCTGGGTACGGAGCTCGGGGACGCGGAGCTGCTGGCGCGGGCGGCGGAGACGGCGCGGGAGTGCGGGGCGGACGGGATGGTGGTGACCTTGGGCGGGGCGGCGCAGGGTGCTGCGGCGACGCGTGCTCCGGTCCGGGAGGACGGGCTGACGGACGAGGAATTCCGGGTGGCGGAACTGGCCGTACGGGACGACCAGGCGGCGCGGGGCCGGGACCTGTCCCCCGTCTACCGGAAGCTGGGCACGGACCGGTCCGGGCTCGCGGAGGCGCTGGAGGCGTTCGCCCAGGGCTCAAGGTGATACGGCGGGTGCCGGCGGGGGGCAGGGTGACGTCATGGACGTCATCGACCACAGTCAGAGGCTCTCCCACTTCCGCAACGAGACGCTGGCCTTCGAGAAGGCGATCCGGCGCGCGATCGCCGAAGCCGGCGACGGACCGGTCCCGCTGGTGCCGTCCTGCCCCGGCTGGTCGGCCGCCGACCTCGTCGGGCACCTGGGCGGGGTGCACCGGTTCGTCGGCCGCATCCTGCGCGACCGCCTGGCCGAGGCCCCGGACCACACCGATCTGACGATCTTCGCGATCCCGGAGGACCCGGCGGTACGGGCGGCCTGGCCGAAGCCGGAGACCGAGCCGAACCGGGGGCCGGTGCCGGAGGCGCTGACGGAGTGGTTCGCGCAGGGCGCGCGGCAGCTGGAGGGCCTGTTCCGGGAGCTGGGGCCGGACGTGCCGGTGTGGACGTGGTCGGATGCAGCGGATTCCGCGGCGCACACGAGTGGCTTCTGGCTGCGCATGCAGACCATCGAGCTGGCGGTGCACCGGTGGGACGCGGAGTCCGCGACCGGGGCGCCGGCGCCCATCGACGCGGAGATCGCGGTGGACGCGGTCCCGCAGACCTTCGAGGCGATGGCCCCGTTCCGGCGTGCCATGACCGGGGCCCCGGCCGGGGCGGGGGAGCGGTACCGCTTCCGGCGGACGGACGGTCCCGAGTCCTGGACGGTCACGTTCTCGGGGGAGCGGGTCCTGGTGGAGCACGGGGTCACGGATCCGGTGGATGTGGAGGCCGCGGGCACGGCGTCGGACCTGATGCTGTTCCTCTGGCGGCGGATCCCGTCCACCGACCTGTCGGTCACCGGGGACGCTGACCTGCTGCCGCACTACTTCACCCTGGTCCCGCCGGTCTGACCGCTGCGTGAAGCCTCTCCGCGCCCCGCGCAGCGGCCCCCCACCCCCGCCGCGAGCGGACCGGTTCCGGAGGTGCGCCCTCCGGGGGATGGGCGGGGCCCGGGGCCGGAAAACGTGGGCGGGCACGTACCATGGCGGCATGTCCTTCCTCCGCCGCAACCGCGCCGCCACACCCGCCGGCCCGGACTTCGACGTCCTGGCCATGGACCCGGGGGACTGGCCGGGCAATCTCGGGGCCGGGCTGCTGCCCGCGCCCGACGGCAGCTGCCAGGGCGTCTTTCTCCGCTACGACCTGTTCGGCGGACGCGGCCCCGCAATGATCATCGGCAACCTCCCCGAGGGCTCCCCGGCCCGGGAGCTCACCGAGGGCCAGGTCCCCTTCGAGGTGGCCCAGCTCCTCGACGCCCTCGAGAACGACGAGGACGTCGAGGTCACCGGCACCGAGGACTGCCCCGTCATGCAGGGCGACAACCTCCTCATCGTCCGGAAGATCAAGCTCTCCGAGGGCCGGATCAGCTGCGTGCAGTTCGACCGCAGCGACAACGTGCTGGTCACCATCGCGAGCTGGGACCGGCCCATCACCGACGACCTGTACGCCCTCCTGAAGCCGCTCCCCGCCGAGCTCTTCCAGCAGGGATAGCAGCCACCGGCGCTTAGGGGGTGTCCGCGATGTCGTTCGCCGCCACATAGCCGAACGTCATCGCGGGGCCGATGGTCGACCCCGCCCCCGCGTAGCTGTGCCCCATCACCGCCGCGCTCGCGTTGCCCGCCGCCCACAGGCCCCGGATCACCGAGCCGTCCGGCCGCAGGGCGCGCGCCCGTGCGTCCGTGACGATGCCGCCCTTCGTGCCCAGGTCACCCGGCACGATCCTGAAGGCGTAGAACGGCGGCGCCCAGATCGGGGCCAGGCACGAGTTCGGCTGCACCCCCGGGTCCGTGTAGTAGTGGTCGTACGCCGTGTCGCCCCGGTGGAAGTCGGGGTCGGTGCCGTTCCACGCCTGCGCATTGAACCGGTTGAGGGTCGCCCGGAGTGCTCCCGCCGGGACCCCGATCTGGCCGGCCAGCGCGTCCCAGGTCCACGCCTTGTTCGCCGCGCCCGCCTGGTACCACGAGTCCGGGAAGACGATCGTCGGCAGGATGTCCTTGAACAGGTACTTGTTGCGGTAGTTCTGATCCACGATCAGCCACGCCGGGATGTGCGAGCCGACCGCGCCCCGGTCCTTCTCGTACATCACGTGCACCACATCGCTGTACGGGGCCGCCTCGTTGACGAACCGCGCGCCCGCCCCGTTCACGATCAGCCCGCCCGGCAGGGTGCGTTCGGCGAGGCAGAAGTACGGCTCGCCCGGCAGCGGGATCGACGGACCCCACCACGCGTCCTCCATCAGCGCCAGCGCCGCCCCCGCCCGCTGCCCGGCCCGGATCCCGTCTCCCGTGTTCTCCTTGGCGCCAACCGACCACTGGGTGCCGATCGGCTGCTGCTGGTACTGCGCCCGCATCTGCTCGTTGTGCTCGAATCCGCCCGAGCCGACGACCACGCCCTTGCGGGCCCGTACGACCCCCCGTACGCCCTCCTTCTCCACCACCACACCGGTGACCGCGCCCGCCTCCTGCACCAGGTCGACCAGCGGGCTGTTCAGCCACACCGGTACCCCCGCCTGTATCAGTCCGGCCCGCAGGCCGGCCGCCAGCGCCTGGCCCATCGTGAGCGGCTTCTGCCCGCACAGCGCGGCCTTGGTGCCGCGCGCCAGGCACTCCGTGGACACCGCCAGCCCCTTGGCGTTCACGGCGGCCAGGTTCAGCCACTTGTAGTCCTGGCTGAACACCACCATCCCGGCCGGGACCGGCAGGTACGCCGGGTTCAGCCGGGCCAGTTCGGCGCCCAGGAGATGGCCGTCGATCTGGTCGGGCTCGATGGAGCGGCCGTTCGGCAGTCCGCCCGGGAGGTTCGGGTAGTAGTCGCTGTACCCGTCCATGTACCGGAAGCGCAGCGGGCTGTTGGCCATCACGAAGTCCAGCATCCGGGGGCCGTTGGCGAGGAAGGCAGCCTGCCGGTCCGCCGACGCGCCGTTGCCGACGACCGCCGCCAGGTACGCCGCCGCCTTCTGCGGGGTGTCCGGCACCCCCGCGGCCAGGATCACCGAGTTGTTCGGCAGCCAGATGCCGGCCCCGGAACGCGCCGCCGAACCGCCGAAGGCCGGGGCCTTCTCGACCACCAGCACGCTCAGCCCCCGCTTGGCGGCGGTGAGCGCGGCGGTCATCCCGGATGCCCCGGACCCGACCACGACGACGTCGTACTCGCCGAGCGGAACCCCGTCCGCGGCCAGCGCGGCGGCCGCCGGCAGCACGGCGGCCGCGACCACCCCCGCCCCGGCCCCGGCGAGGACCGTGCGGCGGGAGGGGAGCGCGGGGCTCGCGGGATCGGCCGGCACGGGACCGGGGCTCGCGGGATCAGGGCGTACGGGACCGGCGCTTGCGGACATGGGCGGGCTCCAGCGGAGTGGGGAGGGCGGGACGGCGGCTCCAGCATGTCTGATGCTGAGTCAGAAAAGGTGTTCGGGGGATCATGTGGTGTCAAGGCATACGCAGGGGTGGCGAGACGGGCCGAGACGGCCCCGAACGCACGAAATCCCGTGGTACGCACATCGAGTGCGTACACCACGGGATTTTCGTACGGGGTGCGGGCCGCCGGGATCAGCGGGTTCCGACCGCCGCGCGTACCGCCCTGCGGGCCATGCCGCAGTCGTCGTGCAGACGGCGCAGCAGCAGCCGCTGCTCCTCGCCGGAGGACAGGGCGCCCATCGCCAGGGGCTGGGTCGGGGCGGTCGCCAGCATGGAGCGCTGGACCGCCGACTCACACATCCGGATCTCCCGGGTCAGCACCAGCATCAGGTTGACCAGGAAGGCGTCCCGCGAGGCCGGACCGGCCGACTGGGCGAGCCGGCTGATCTGGCTGCGGGCGGCCGGGGCGTCGCCCAGCACCGTCCACAGCGTGGCCAGGTCGTAGCCGGGCAGGTACCAGCCCGCGTGCTCCCAGTCGAGCAGCACCGGCCCGGCCGGGGACAGCAGCAGGTTCGACAGGAGCGCGTCACCGTGGTTGAACTGCCGCTGCACGCCGGCCAGTTTGAGCCCGCACAGCAGCTTCTGCAGATCACCCAGGTCCCGGTCGGTGAGCAGTCCGAGCTCGTGGTAACGCGCCACCCGCTGCGCGTAGTTCAGTGGGTCCCCGAACAGATCGGTCGGCGGACGCCACTGGTTCACCCGGCACACCGCGCCCAGCGCGGCCCGTACGTCGGCCCGGGGCGGGGCCTCCACGGGGTGCCTCTGCAATGCCGCGACCCGGCCCGCCATCCGTTCGACCACCAGCGTGCAGTTCTCGGGGTCCGCGGCGATCAGCCGCGGCACCCGGACCGGCGGGCGGTGCCGGACGAACGCCCGGTACGACCCTATTTCGTGCCGGTACCGCTCGCGCCATTCCGGCGAGTGGTCCAGTAAAACCTTGGCGACGGCGGTCATCCGGCCTGTCGTCCCGACCAGGAGGACCGACCGGCCGCTGCGCCGCAGCACCTGCACCGGCGCGAACTCCGGACAGATGCGCTGCACCGAGGCGAGCGCGGTGCGCAGCTGCGCACCCTGCGGCCCCGAGAGGTCGATTCTTCCGCTGAGCGGCTGCGATCCGGCCCCCGGCATCCGCCGCGCCCGTACACCGCCCTGCGCCGGTGCCGCCTGGCGGCCGGGGTCGAGGTAGGGGCTGCCGCCCGCCTGGAGCGTGCGGTGCGGCCGGACCGGGGCGGACACGGAGGACGTTGCTGCGTACATGGCGTTACGGATCCCTTCGTGCGCCGACGAGTTGCGTACGCCACCCCGCCGGTCCCGTACTTCACCCTGGGGAGTTCCGCCCGGAGACCGGGTCGGGGAGGCGCATTCCTACCTTACACCGGGCCGTGGGTGGCGGACCACGAAGCGTGCCCTGGCGAAGCCTGGCGAATATGCGCGGGGCCTCTGACGGCGGGCTAGTGTCAAATCAGCCGAGAACCTGGGGGCTTGACGTGAGCAAAGGTCCAAACACCCGCCTGAACGACTTGTTCGGCCTGGCCGGCTGGTCGAAGGGTGAGCTGGCGAGGATGGTCAACCGGCAGGCGGCGGCCATGGGCCACCACCAACTGGCCACCGACACCTCGCGGGTACGGCGCTGGATCGACATGGGGGAGACCCCGCGCGAACCGGTGCCCACCGTACTGGCAGCCCTGTTCACCGAGCGGCTCGGTCGTGTCGTGACCATCGAGGACCTCGGGTTCGTACGGCAGCGGCGCACCTCCAAACGGCAGCCGGACGGGGCGAAGGACAACCCCGACGGAATGCCCTGGGCGCCCGAACGCACAGCCGCGGTCCTCACCGAATTCACGGGAATGGACCTCATGCTCAACCGACGCGGTCTGATGGGCGCGGGTGTCGCGCTCACCGCAGGCTCCGCCCTCACCCACGCCATGAACGACTGGCTGCACACCGATCCAGCCCCCGCCAAAGCCCCGCAGACCTTCGGCGACTCCTTCCAGGCCGACTCGGCCGGCTACGACCGCTACGAGGCCGCCCCCATCGGCTCCCAGGAGATCGAGGCCCTGGAGCGCTCCGTGGAGGTCTTCCGGGCCTGGGACGCCTCACGAGGAGGCGGACTGCAGCGCAAAGCCGTGGTCGGCCAGCTCAACGAGGTCGGCGGCATGCTCGCGTACCACCACCCCGACCACCTGCAGCGGCGGCTGTGGGGCGTGGCGGCCAACCTCGCCGTTCTGGCGGGCTGGATGTCCCACGACGTGGGTCTCGAACCCACCGCGCAGAAGTACTTCGTCATCGCCGCGCACGCCGCCCGGGAGGGCGGGGACCGGCCGCGGGCCGGCGAAGCGCTGTCCCGGGCGGCGCGCCAGATGGTCCACCTGGGCAAGCCGCACGAGGCCCTCGACCTCATGAAACTGGCTCAGTCGGGCTCCGGCGAGCAGACCCTGCCGCGCACCCGCGCCATGCTGCACACCATCGAGGCCTGGGCACAGGCCTCGATGGGCAAGGGCCAGGCCATGCGCCGCACCCTCGGCGAGGCCGAGGACCTGTTCGTGTCGGACAAGGGCGACGTGCCCCCGCCGTCGTGGATGCAGAACTTCGACGAGGCGGACATGCACGGCATGCAGGCCCTGGCGTTCCGCACCCTCGCCGAACACGACCCCTCGGTCGCGCCGATCGCCCAGCGGCACGCCCGGGAGGCGCTGCGGCTGCGGTCCGGCGGCCACCAGCGCTCGCAGATCTTCGACTACATCTCCATGGCCTCGGCCTGTTTCATCGCCGACGACCCGGAGCAGGCCGACCGCTACGCCCGGCTCGCGCTGGTCTCGATGAACGAGACCTCCTCACACCGGACTTGGGACCGGCTGCGCGAGATGTACCGGCTCACCGGCCAGTACGCCGGGTACGGGCGCATCGAGGACCTGCGCGCGGAGATCGAGATGGCCCTGCCGAACAGCCCGACGCAGCACACCGTCTAGCCTTGCGCGGGCACCCTGCGCCGGTGCGTGCACCGGCACCGCCATCGGCACCCGTACGGAGACGAGAAAGGCCGCGCCTTCCGGCGCGGCCCTGAGAAGTCGTACCGGGCGCTCAGCCACCGACCCTGGCCACCAGGACGCAGGCGTCGTCCTCGCGTTCGCTCTCACCGAATTCCTCGACCACCATCCGCACGCAGTCCTGCGCCGACCGCGCCGCCGTGAACCGCGGCGCGAGGGCCAGCAGCCGCTCGGTGCCGTCCGCCCGGCTGAACTCGATGCTGCGCGGCGTCAGTCCGTCCGTGTGCAGGACGAGTACGTCGCCGGCCTGCAGCCGTTCCTCGGCCTGCCCGTACGCCGCCCCGGAGGTCGCGCCCAGCAGTACGCCCTCCGGCGGCTGCAGGGCGCGGCCCGAGCTGCCACGGAACAGCAGCGGGGCGGGATGGCCGGCCTGCGCCCAGGAGAGCACACGGCGCGCGGGATCGTAGCGGCAGCAAACGGCCGAGCCGAGCGCCGGCTGTACGGAGGTCTCCAGGAGCTGGTTGAGCCAGCCCATCAGCGGGCCCGGCTCGATCCCGGCCATGGCCATGCCGCGCAGGGCGCCCAGCATCATCGCCATCCCGGAGGTGGCCGTCACCCCGTGCCCGGTCAGGTCGCCGACCGTCAACAGCGAGCGGTCGTCGGGCAGTTCGAGCGCGTCGTACCAGTCGCCGCCGATCAGGGCGCTCGTCGCGGAGGGCAGGTAGTGCGCGGCGACGTCGAGCGCTCCGGTGGTGTGGTGCGGGAACCGCAGGGAGCCGCGCCACGGGGGGAGCACGGCTTCCTGCAGCTCGACCGCCAGCCGGTGCTCGGTCTGCGCGATCTCCCGCCGGCGCTGCAGCGAGTCACGGGACTCGCGTTCGGCGCGCTGGCTTCGGCGCAGCTCACTCACGTCCCGGAGCACGGCCCACATCGAGGCCGTGCAGCCGTCGGAGTCGAGTACCGGCTCGCCTCGCATGTGCAGCGTCCGGACGCGGCCGTCGGCCCGGACGATGCGGAACTCGCCGTCGATCGGTTTGCCGTCGACCAGACAGGCCGTCACCATCGAGGTGAGCAGCGGCTGGTCCTCGGAGAAGAGGGTGGAGCCGAGTTCGTCGAGGGGGAGCGGGCCCGCCTCGGGCGAGCGGCCGAAGATCTGGAACAGCTCCTCGGACCAGTTGACCTCGTCGGTGAGCAGGTTCCACTCGGCGCTGCCGACGCGGGTCTGCTGCGGCTCGGCCCCGGTCGCGGGCGCCCCCTCGGGGAGCTCGTCGAGTTCGGGGGCCGGCGGCAGGCCTTCCTTGAGCTGTCCCAGGTGCTCGCGCAGGTCGTCGAGGTGGTGGACGGCGAGGTCGCACAGGGCGCGCTGCCAGCGGCCCTGGGCGTCGTCGTCGTCGACCACGGTGTCGCGGCGCACCGCGTCCACCTCGCCGCGAAGCCGCCGGGTCTGCGAGATCAGGGCGTCCACCGAACCGGGCTCGGACGGCTGCGCGGGACGGTCCGCGAAGAGGTGGGACGGCATGAGAACTCCGATACAGGCGGCGCGGCACGGCCAAGTCTGAAGGAAGGACCGGTTACGACTGTTGCACAGGCCGCGACGGGCCGTAAGGCGTTTGGCAACATCCGTAACGTCGTTGCTTCTGGCATATGCCAAGGGCCTTCCGGCCCCCCCTTCGCCTGTACGAACGTTTCCGGTCAGCCCTGCCGGGCTCCCGTCGGCGGTCTCCGGCCGCCGTCCGGTTTCACACGCTGAGCGGCACCGGGTGGATCTCGCTGGCCGGGTGTCCCGTGCGCTCGTGGATCCGCAGTACCGCGTCCGCCGAGGGAGCCTCGGACAGGCAGTAGACGGTCCCGGACGCGGGGTCGGCCCAGGCGCGCTCGAAGTGCACCTTCTCGTCGCCCTCGATCGCCAGGTCCGCCTTGTGGGCGGCCATCAGCTCGGCTTCCGTGATGCCCTTCATGCCGTGGTGGACATCCATGTACATCGTCACCGCCGCACACCTCCTCACGTATTTCGGGAGTGCAGCCGTATCTCCTCCCATCGTCCTCCCGCGGCCGGAAACCGGCCCTTCGGAGGGCGTGGATCGATCGTACGGACGAGATGTACGAGACCTCCGCGCGGCAGAACCTGTACCCGAGCCGGATCAACACCCCCGCGGGAGTACCCCCCCGAACGAAGGACCCCCTCCCCGCGCGGCCGTTACCGTCGCCCCGCTTCCCACCCCGCCAGGTGATCGCTACTCTACGTGTCGGTAACGAGCCGGGGAAAGGCCCGCGAACGCGGGCCCGCGCAGGGTTGGGGACACAGCAACATGACCGGGCAGAGCCGCCGCTCCTTCCTCACGTACCTCGTCGCGGCGCCGACGCTCGCCCTCGTCACCCGGGCCGGGGCCGACGTCCTCGCCCCGCAGCCCGCCCACGCCGTGGTCCCGAGCCTGCCCGCCCCGGCCGATCTGGTCGACCTCGGCGACCTGTTCATCCTGGCCGGCGCGCCCACCTCCGCCCTGCTGGCGCTCTCCGTGGAGACGGACGGGACCATCCGCTTCCGGCTGCCGCGCGAGGAGGTCGGCCAGGGGCTCACCACCGCCGTGGCCATGCTCGTCGCGGAGGAGCTCGACGCGCCGCTGGCCGCCGTCCGCGTGGAACTGGACGACGCGCGGCCCGAGCTGCTGTTCAACCAGCTCACCGGAAGCTCCAACTCCATTCGCTCCCTCTACGGGCCGGTCCGGCAGGCCGCCGCCACCGCCCGGGCCCGCCTGGTAGCGGCGGCCGCCCGCCGGTGGGGCCTCGCCGCCTCCTCGCTGACCACCGCGAACGGCGCCGTACGGGCCCCCGACGGACGCACCGCCGACTACGGCAGCCTCTCCGCGGCCGCCGCCGACCCCGCCCTGATCGTCCTCGGCGCCACCCCGAAGAAGGCGGCGAAGCACTCCCTCGTCGGCAGGCCCACCGGCCGGATCGACGCCCGCGCCATGGTGACCGGCGCCCAGCAGTACACCCTCGACCTCGACGTGCCCGGCGCCAAGCCCTGCGTGGTGCGCCGCCCGCCCTCCCTCGGCGGCAGCGTCAAGGCCGTCGCCAACCTCGCCGCCGTCCGCGCCATGCCCGGCGTCCTGCACGTGGTCACCGTCCCGACCGGGGTCGCCGTCGTCGCCGAGACCTTCGGGCAGGCCCTCGACGCCAAGGCCGCCCTCCAGGTCACCTGGGGGCCCGGCCCCGCCGACGAGCTCTCGGACGCGCAGATCCGCGCCAAGCTGCGCGCCGCCACCCCGCCGCTGCTGGTGCCGCCGCTGCTCACCCTGTACGTGGACGCCGAGTTCGACTTCGCCTTCGTCAGCCACGCGGCCATGGAGACCAACTCCGCCGTCGCCGACGTACGGGACGACCGCGCCGAGATCTGGTCCGGGCTGAAGTCCCCGATCGTGGCCCGCGAGACCATCGCCGCCGAGCTCGGCCTGCCGCTGGACAAGGTCACCGTGCACGTGGTCCAGGCCGGCGGCTCCTTCGGGCGGCGGCTCTTCTTCGACGCCGCCCTGGAGGCCGCCCGCGTCTCCAAGGCCTGCCGCCGTCCCGTCCGGCTGATGTGGACCCGCGTCGACGACACCCGGCACGGCCGGATGCGCCCCGCCACCCACCACAAGATCCGCGCCACCCACCTGCTGGGCGAGGTACTCAGCTTCGAGCACCGGGTGGCCGCCGCCGAGACCGACTTCCGGCACGGGCTCGGCGAGATCATCACCGCCACCGCCGCCAGCCTGCCGCTCGGCATCGGCAACGCGACCCTGGCGCAGACCCTGTTCCACACCACAATCAAGTCCCCCTACCACTTCGGGCTCACCACCCACGGGCTCAGCGAGGTGCCCACCGGCATCCCGACGGGCTCCTGGCGTTCGGTGTACTCCGCCAACACCCGGGGCGCCGAGGAGATCGTGGTCGACGAACTCGCGGCGCGGACCGGGAAGGACCCGTACCAGTTCCGGCGCGCCTTCCTGAAGACCGCCGCCCAGCGCGCGGTGCTCGACAAGGCGGCGACGGAGGGGGAGTGGGGACGGCCGATGCCGGCGGGCTGCGCGCAGGGCATCGCCTTCCACGACGAGTACAAGTCCCGGACCGCCTGCCTGGTCGAGATCGACACCCGCGACCCGGAGCACGTCCGCGTCACCAAGGCCGTCATCGCGGTCGACGTGGGCCTGCCCGTCAACCCGCGCGGACTGGAGGCCCAGATGATCGGCGGCCTCACCGACGCGATCTCCACCACCTTGAAGGCCGGGCTGCACCTGGACAAGGGGCTGCCGCTGGAAGGCAGTTACAGCCAGTTCCACTGGGCCCGGCAGCGCGACACCCCGCACGACGTACGGGTCTTCGTGCTGCCGGCCACCGGGGAGGAGCCGGGTGGCGCGGGCGAGCTCGGCGTACCCGCCGCGGTGGGCGCCATCGCCAACGCCTGGGCCCGGGCCACCGGCAGCAAGCCGCGCAGTTTCCCCCTCGACTTCGACGTCGACTTCACCCCGTACCCCCGCTAGAACAGCAACAGCCAGTCAGTTCAGGAGAGTCCGCCGTGCCCTCGCACACCTTCACCGTCAACGGGCAGAGCGTCACCGTGGACGCGCCCGACGATCTGCCCCTGCTGTGGGTGCTCCGCGACATGCTGGGCGTACGCGGCCCCAAGTACGGCTGCGGCGTGGACGTCTGCAAGGCCTGCACCAGCCATCTCGACGGGACGGACATCCGCCCGTGCGTGGTGCCCGTCTCCGAGTGCGCCGGCAAGACGGTGACCACCATCGAGGGACTGGCGAACGGGGACGAGCTGCACCCCGTGCAGGAAGCCTGGCTCGAACAGGACGTCTCCCAGTGCGGTTTCTGCCAGCCCGGCCAGATCATGGCCGCGGTCGCCCTGCTGAAGCGCACGAGTACGCCCACGGACGAGGACATCGACGCCATCGCCAACATCTGCCGCTGCGGCACCTACTTCCGCATCCGGGAGGCCATCCGCAGCGCGGCCGCCCGGATGTGAGCGACCGGGCGTGAGTGATCCGGGCGTGAGCGAGAGGGGCCCCGGGGACTCCCCCGTCGTTCCCGGGGCCCGACCGCTCGCGGTCAAACCTAGGCGGCCGGCTGCCGGTTCGCAGGGTCCGCCGTGCACAGTGACCGGGCGGGGCGGGTATCACTCAGCACAGTGATACACCGGGTGGTCGACTGCGACAGCGCGACCCGGACCGAAGGGACCTCTCATTTCGCACCCGCGCATCCCGCAAACGTCGGCGGACCGGGCCCGCAGCCGGTCCGAGGACATCCTCAAGCTGCACCGGCTCGCCCACTCGGGCGGTTCGGCCGCGGTGTTGCAGTGGCTCGCCGCCCGGCTGGGCGGCTGGACCGGAGTGGTGGACGCCGACGCAGCCGCGGGCCCGGAACTCGCCGTCCGCGGGGCCGCGGAGCTGCGCGCCCGGGGCGCGCGGTCGGCCGTCCTGCACGGCGAGGGCCCGGCCGCGCTGCTGTTCGCGCTGGACGGCAGCCGCGCACTGGCCGCCGTACCGGACCCGCCGCACCACCCGGGAGCGTCCGCGCTGCTCGCGGACGCCGCCGCCGTACTGGCCCTCGTCCTGCGGGCCGAGGAGGCCGAGCGGCGCGAGGAGCGGGCCGAACTCGCCGAATCACGGGCCCGCGAGGCCGTCCTGCACCTGCTGATGAACGGCCGGCTCTCCACCGCCCACCAGATCGCCGAGGCGCTCTGCCCCTCGCTGCCCGAGCCGATGCGGATGTACGTCGTGGAGTGCCGGGCCGGGGAGCGCGGCGAGGTGGCCCGGCTCTGCGAGGAGCTGACGGGCGGCCGGGCCTGGATCGTGCGCTGCCCGGTGTACGTGCGCCACCTCATCGTGCTGGTCCCCGGCGACCTCGCGGCGACCTCGGCCGCGCACGATCCGCTGGCCGAGGCGCTGGCGGCGGTGGCCCGCGACTGCACGGTCGGGGTCAGCGCGGAACTGCGGCTGCGCGAGGCCCCGGCCGCCTACACCCAGGCCTTCCACGCCCTGGCCGTCGCCCGAGGCCGCGGCGGGCGCCACGCCCGCTTCGGCCCCGGGCCCGAACTGGAGCTGGCCGCCCACGCGGCCGGGACCGGCTGGGCCGAGGCCCTGCTCGCGCCCCTGCACACGTACGTGCCCCGGCGCCCCCAGGACCCCGGCCCGCAGGAGCTGCGGGCCACCGCGCACGCCTGGCTGAACTTCTGCTCGCACGCGACGCGGCTGCTGAAGATCCACCGCAACACCCTGGCCACCCGGCTGCGCCTGATCGAGTCGGTGCTCGGCGTGGACCTCGCGCGGCTCCCCGAGCAGGCGGCGCTCTCGCTCGCGCTGCGGCTGACCCCGGGCGGGGCGGGCGGCGGCGCGGGGGCCGCCACGGGCGCCGCCGCCGGGGTTTCCCCCGGAGGCGCGGCCGGCGCTCCGGCCGATCTGGACGGCGTACTGCGCCACCCCGACCTGGCGGCCTGGGCCCACGCGCATCTGGCGCCGCTGGCCGGGCGGGACGCCCCGCCCGGCGCCCGGGAGACCGTACGGGCCTGGCTGCGCCACGACGCGCACCTGGTCCCGGCGGCGGCCGCGCTCGGCATTTCGGTGCCGGGCACGCGCAAGCGGCTGGCCCGGATCGAGGCGCTGCTGGAGCGCTCGCTGCTGCGCTCGCCGAGCGCCCGCTACGACCTCTGGCTGGCTCACCGGGCTGAGGAACTGGCCGGGTTCACGGCATGACACAGCCCCAATAAGGGGCGAAGTGCATGAAATATGCACGATCATGCCGGGATGAGGCGTATCAATCTGAAGCGCGTGCTGGTGGGTGAACCGCTCGACACCGCGCGACTGGGCGAGACCCTGCTGCCCAAACGGCTCGCGCTGCCGATCTTCTGCAGCGACCCGCTCTCCTCCGTGGCCTACGCCACCGAGGAGATCCTGCTGATCCTCGCCCTCGGCGGTGTCGCGCTGCTCCACCTCGCCTGGTACGCCGCCGCCGCCATCGTCTTCCTGATGATCGTGGTCGTCGCCTCCTACCGGCAGACCTGTTACGCCTATCCCGGCGGCGGCGGTGCGTACATCGTCAGCTCCGAGAACCTCGGCCAGACCGCCGCCCTGACGGCGGCCAGCGCACTGCTCGTCGACTACGTCATGACCGTAGCCGTCTCCGTGGTCTCCGGCGTGGACGCCATCACCTCCGCGATCCCCTCGCTCAGCGACCACGAAGTCGGCCTGTCGGTGGGGTTCGTGGTGCTGCTGATGCTGATGAACCTGCGCGGCGTACGGGAGTCGGGACGCATCTTCGCCATTCCGACCTACGGGTTCGTCCTCGTCATCTACGTCATGTTCGCCGTGGCGGCGGTCCGGCTCGCGACCGGCGAGACCATCCGCGCCGAGTCCGCCGACCTCCCGATCACCGCGGAGGCCACGTTCACCGGCCTGGGCCTGGTGCTCCTCGTGATGCGGGCCTTCGCCTCGGGCTGTACGGCGCTGACCGGCGTCGAGGCGATCAGCAACGGAGTGCCCGCCTTCCGGAGGCCCAAGAGCCGCAATGCCGCCAACACCCTGGCCGTGATGGGCGTCCTGTCGGTGACCATGTTCCTCGGCATCACCATCCTCGCCATGGTCTACCAGGTGCACGTCGCCGCCGACCCGACGGAACTGGGCCTGCCGGCCGGCACACCGATGTCCACCGCGCTCGCCCAGATCGGCCGTGCCACCTTCGGGAGCTGGCACTTCCTCTTCTACCTGCTCCAGGCCGTCACCGCGGGCGTGCTGATCCTCGCCGCGAACACCGCCTTCAACGGCTTCCCGATGCTCGCCTCGATCCTGGCCAAGGACCGGTACGCACCGCGCCAGCTCTTCAACCGCGGCGACCGCCTCGTCTACTCCAACGGCATCGTGCTGCTCGCGCTCACCGCCGTCGCCCTCATCATCGCCTTCGACGCCCAGCTGACCCGCCTCATCCAGCTCTACATCATCGGCGTCTTCGTCTCCTTCACCCTCTCCCAGGCGGGCATGGTCCGGCACTGGCGCCGCGAACTCGCCTCCCCGGCCACGCCCCGGGAGCAGCGGATCCACATCCACCGCCGGCTGGCGATCAACGCGGTCGGCGCCACCCTGACCGCCGTGGTCCTCGTCATCGTCCTGCTCACCAAGTTCACGCACGGCGCCTGGCTGGTCGTCATCGCGATGCCGCTGCTGTTCCTCGGCATGAAGGGGGTCCGCCGGCACTACGACCGGGTCTCGGCCCAGGTCGCCGTCGCCCCCGGGGTCAGACCGCGCAAACCCTCCCGCCACCACGTGCTGGTGCTGGTCGCCAACGTGCACGCCCCGACGCTGAAGGCGCTCGGCTACGCACAGGCACTGCGGCCGGACACCCTGACGGCCGTCACCGTCGCCGCCGACGAGGAGGACGCGCGCCGGCTGCGCGAGGCATGGGCGGAGCACGACCCGGGCGTCCCGCTGAAGATCCTGCACTCCCCGTACCGCGAGGTCGTCGGGCCGGTGCTCGCGCACATCCAGGAGCTGGCCGCCGCCGAGGGGACGGACATCCTGTCCGTGGTCATCCCCGAGTACGTGGTCGGGCACTGGTGGGAGCAGCCCCTGCACAACCAGAACGCGTTCCGGCTGAAGGCGAGGCTGCTGTTCACCCCGGGCGTCGCGGTGATCGACGTACCGTACCTGCTCGAGTCGGCCCGGCCGGCCGCCCCGCACGAGCCGGCGGAATCGACCAAGGCCTGAGGTCAGTTGCTGCGGCGCGGGGCGCGGCCGGCCGGCTTCGCTCCCGGTGCGGCCGGCTCGCCCGCGGCCCGCTGGAGCACCGCCGCATGGGCCAGCGCCAGCTCCACGACGTGCGCGGGGTCGGACAGCGTGCGGCCGGTCAGCTGCTCGAGGCGCCGCAGCCGGTTCGAGACGGTGTTGCGGTGGCAGTACAGCCGCTGGGCGGCGTACGTCGTCGAGCCGTGGCAGGTCAGCCAGGTGCCCAGCGTGTTCAGCAGCACCCGGCGGTCCTCCGCGGGCAGCGCCAGCACCGGCCCCAGCACCACCTGCCGCAGCCGGCCCGCGAGTTCGGCCTGGGAGGCGACCAGCGCCGTCGGCAGCCGCTCGTCCAGCAGGGCGGTGCACGGACCGCCGGACGCCGGGACGGTGCGCAGCGCCAGCGCGGCCAGCCAGCGTGCCCGGGCCAGGTCGCCGGGGGTCTCCACGACCGGGCTGACCCCGGCCCGGGCTCTGAGCGGGCCGAGCAGCTCCCGTACGGACTCCAGCGGATGGTGGCCCAGCTCCACCAGGCCGGTCTCCCCGTCGGCGCGGATCCGCCACAGCACGCGCAGGCCGCTCGCGGCCGGCTCGGCGCCGGGCCGGCCGGGGCCGCCCGGATCGCCGGACCCGCCCGAGCCGAGTACGACGACCGCGAACCGGCCGCGCTCGGGCAGACCCAGCTGGGCCGCCGCCTCCGAGACCGCGGGCCCGTCCGACGGACCCGCGCCGTCGAGCAGCGCGTCCAGGAGGGCCGCCCGGCGCTCCCGGTCGCGGTCCCAGCGCGCGGCCTCCGTACGGCGGTACGCGTCGGCCACCGCGTCCGTCAGCTGGTCCAGTACGTCCCACAGCACGCCCGCGGCCGGCAGCAGCCGGGGCAGCGCCGCCGGGTCGTGCGCGGCCACGGCTTCGTTGAGGGCCTGCCACACCAGCCGGCCGCCGCGCCGGTAGGTGCGCAGCAGCGAGGCGAGCGGCAGGCCCTGTTCGGCGCGGAGCGTACCGGTGGCGCGTGCATCGGCGAGTTCCACAGGCAGCCCGCGGATGCCGAGGACCAGGCCCTCGACCGCCTGCCGCAGGTTGTGGTGGATCCGCTCGCGCAGCTCGGCCCGGCCGAGCAGGGCGGCGTACGCGGGGTCCTCGGCCAGCGTCCGGTCGGCGAGCCGGTCCGCTGTCACCGCGATGCGGCGGGACAGGTCCTCTCGTATCTCCTCGATGATCCGCTCCATGACGGGCAGAGTGACACGTGGGAGGGGTTCGAGGGGAGGGCCCGGACCGTGCCGCATCCGCCGGCGTGTCCGAATGCACCCGATACCCCGCGGCGGGGCCGCCGCGGCCGGTCAGCCCGCGAAGTCCCGGATGACGCGGCGGGCCGGCGCGGCGCGGACCGGGGCCAGTTCGGCGGCAACTGCGGCCGCGCGGGCGTCGTAGACGACCTGAGCCGGGTACGGGCCGACCCGCCGCCGTGCACTGCCGGCGCAGATGGGCCGGCGGGTGGGTGCTGTCCACACTGTGCCCGCGCCGAGCAGCGACCCGGCGCCCCGCCCCGCTCCATCTCGGCCGCGAACTGTTCCCCGTACCCCTGCGCGAGCCTGCGCCGCGCGGCGGCGATGCGGCCCGAACCGGGGCCGGAGTGCGGTGTTTTGCGCGAGTGTGGGGGGAGCGGACCCGAAGCGTGGTGATCTTATGCCCGGAAGTGCGCGAGTCAGCTGGGATTGCGGGCGGTAAGCGACTTTTATGGGGGTGCCAGGACTCGTACCGGAGCAGGGGGAGTATTCATGGGCACCGACGGCAGCCAGAAGGACAGCGCACCCACCCTGATCGGCTCCGTGCAGCGCGCGCTGCGCCTCGTCGAGGCGATGCACGCCGAGGGCGGGGCGACGGCGAAACGGCTCGCGCGGGTCACCGGCATTCCGCTGCCCACCGTGTACCACCTGCTGCGCACCCTCACCCATGAGGGATACGTGGAGCGCGAGGGCGGCGCGTTCCGGCTCGCGGAGCACCTTCCGCTTGCTTCGTGAGCCCCCGGGCGCCCTTGCGCGACCGGCGGCGGTGATCAACATTCGTGATCAGAAGTCGACGGGTTCCGGCCAAGCTGCCGCGTGGTTCTGTGCATGTTCCAGCGGAAAATGCCAGAAGCCCCATCCGTGCTGTGGAACGTGAGTAAGTTCCCTCCTGTCGCGCCGTAGACCGTGCACTTCGCACGTCTGGCCGGGAGGGGAGCCCGCGTGCCCGGGATCGACGAATGCCTGCTCGAAGCCATGGCCCTGCCTGGTGCGCGGGGGGCCGCGCTGGTCGACTGGAGCAGCGGACTGGCCCTCGGCACCGCCGGGGACTCGCCGGTCGGCGACCACGAGACCACCGCCGCCGAGACCGCCGAGCTGGCCCGGGCGGCCGCCGAGTACGAGTCCTTCGCCCAGCCGGCCCCGGACTCCGCCCAGGGTGAGCCCGCGGGCCAGCCCGTGGAAGACCTGATCGTCACCACCCGGACCGGATACCACGTCCTCCGTTTCGTCGAGACCAGCTTCGACAGCAGCGTCTTCCTCCACCTGTGGCTGGACCGCACCGACGGCAACCTCGCCCTCGCCCGGCACAGACTCCGCGTCCTCGCCGAGGGGCTGGTCCTCAGATGACCGGGACCCAGGTGGGCGGCCTCGCTGCCGTCGCCGTCTCCCCCCTGCTCACCCGGCTCGCCGCCGAGCGCGCCACCGGCGCCCTGCTCCGCGACCGCGGCACCCTCTTCCTGGAGGACGGCCGCATCGTGCACGCAGAGAGCCCGGCCACCCCCGGCCTCGACGTACTCCTCACCACCGGCGGCGGCCTCGCCCCCGAGCGCTGGCGCGAGGCGGTGGACCGGGCCGGCGCCCGCCGCCAGGTCGCCCGCTTCCTCGTGGACAGCGGCGGCCTCGCCGGCGGCGAACTGGAGATCTGCCATCTCGCCGCGATATTCGACGCCGCCTTCTTCGCCCTGTCCCCGGGCACCGGCCCCTCCCGGTTCCGCCGCGGCGCCACCCACTGGATCGGCTCCGTCCGCTCTGTCCCGGCCGCCGCCGTCGAGCGGGAGACCCGGCGCAGGCGGGAGCTGCTCGACGCCGTGTGGCCGTACCCGCTGCTGGACACCTCCCCCGTGGTGCCGCGGGCCGCCGCCCCCGGCCAGACCGTCACCGCGCGCCAGCGGATCCTGCTGGCCCAGGCGGACGGCGTACGGACCCCCGCGGACCTCGCGTGGGTGCTGGGCCGGCCGGCGTTCCACACGCTGCTCGACGTACGGCGCCTCGCGGCGGCCGGACTGGTCGAGACCCCGCACACGCCGGTCCTGACACCGGTCGAACCACCCCTGCCCGACTGGATGACCCAGACCCAATCCCCGGACGTGGCGCTGCTTCGCCGGTTACGCGACGCACTGGAGGCAAGCCTGTGAGGCTCCCGCTGCGACCGGCTCTGCGCTCCGAGCGCGCCGACCGCTCCGAGCGGAGGCAGCCCGAAACGAGAAAGGCCGACATGAGCACGGCGATGGTGCCCCCCGAGGCCGAGGCCGACATACTCGCCGAGCTCCGCAGGCTGCGCGCCCGGGTCCCCCAGCTCACCGGCGCCCTCGCCGGCAGCGCCGACGGCCTGGTTCTCGCGCAGGACAGCGCCGCCACCGAGGTGGAGTCCGTCGCGGCACTGACCGCGGCCGCCCTCGGAGTGGCCCAGCGGCTCAGCGACTGCACCGGACAGGGCGGATTCCGTGAGCTGCTGATACGCGGCGAACACGGATACGTCGCCACCTACGCGGCCGGGGACGCGGCCGTCCTCACCCTGATCGCGGAGCCCCGCGTCAACGTCGGCCGGCTCCATCTGGAGGCCCGCCGCTCCAGCCTCCGGATAGCGGAGCTCATCGACCACGTCCTCGGGCGCCGCGGCCCCGAGATCCCGTCGGCCTGAGCCGCGCTGCCGGCACCACACCCCGTACCCACCACCGATAGACCGCAGAAACCGCAGACACCGTAGAAACGGTAGAAGAAGAAGGAGGGCCCCTCATGGCCAACGTGGAGACCGCACTCAAGGAAACCCTCGCCACGATCGACGGCGCGATCGGCGCCGCCCTGGTCGACTACGGCAGCGGCATGGCCCTCGGCACCATCGGCGGCGGCAAGGACCTCGACCTCGCGGTGGCCGCGGCCGGCAACACCGATGTGGTCCGCGCCAAGGTCCGCACCATGGAGATGCTCGGCCTCAAGGACGAGATCGAGGACATCCTGATCACCCTCGGCAGCCAGTACCACCTCATCCGGCTGCTGAAGAGCCGCGACTCCAAGGGGTTCTTCCTCTACCTCGCGCTCGACCGCGGCAGGGCCAACCTCGCGATGGCCCGGCACCAGCTCAAGAAGATCGAGGCGGAGCTCGAAGTCTGAGCAGACGTTCGGTCCGACCCCGACGCAGAGGTGGCGGGCGGCTGAATTCTTTGCCGTCCGCCCCGGGGGACAAGGGCTATATGTCCATGATGGGGGGATTTTATCATCCCGTTACCGAGTAGGATGCTGTCATCACCTGATCATCGAAATAGCTTAAAACGCTGGAGAACCCGCCACCCATGCCCCCGCGCCTGAGCATCGTCGTCCCCGTCTACAACGTCGAGCTCTACCTCGACGAGTGCCTGGAGTCCATTGCCGCCCAGACGTTCGACGACTTCGAGTGCATCCTCGTCGACGACGGGTCCACCGACACCAGCGCCGTCATCGCCAAGGCCTTCGCCGCACGGGACAAGCGGTTCCGGGTCGTCATGCAGGACAACGCCGGACTCGGTGCCGCCCGCAACGTGGGCGCCCGCCACGCGTCCAAGGACAGCGAGTACCTGGCCTTCGTCGACAGTGACGACACGATGCCGGACTACGCCTACGAGCGCCTGATCGCCGCCCTCGACGAGACCGGCTCCGACTTCGCCGGCGGCAACGTGAAGCGTTTCCGCTCCGTCGGCATGCAGCAGTCCTGGGGCCACCGGGCCGCCTTCGCCAAGACGCAGCTGAAGACCCACATCTCCAAGTTCCCGGCGCTGGTCACCGACCGCACCGCGTGGAACAAGGTCTACCGGCGCAGCTTCTGGGACGAGCACGGCTTCCAGTACCCGGAGGGCATCCTCTACGAGGACGCCCCCGTCAGCATCCCCGCGCACTACTTCGCGTCCAGCGTCGACGTCATCAGCGACTGCGTCTACCACTGGCGCGTCCGCGAGACCGGCGAGCGCTCGATCACCCAGCGCTCCACCGACCCGGTCTCCCTGATCGACCGCGTCACCTCCGTCCGCCTGGTCCGCGAGGCCCTCAAGGCCAAGGAGGGCGCCAAGTACGTCCGCTACCTGCGCGACTACGACTACAACGTGCTGAGCGAGGAGCTCCCGCTCATCTACAAGTACGTCGGTGAGGGCGGAGCCGACTTCCGGGCCGCCTTCGTCAAGGAGGTCGGCGGGCTCGTCCGCGAGATCGGCACCGGCCCCTGGTCCGCCCTGACCGTCGCCGACCGCCTCAAGGCGTACCTGGCCCGCGAAGGCCGCGTCGAGGACTTCATCGCCCTCACGCAGCACCAGAGCGACTACTCCTACAGCGTCCCCGTCAAGGGGCTGGCCCGCCCGCAGGCCGACTACCCCTTCCTGCACGGCCGTCCGCCGGTCCCCGCCAAGATCCTCACCCTCGGCCCGCGCGAGCGCCGCGTCGTCAGCCGCCTCGAGCAGGCCGTCTGGAGCGACGGCAAGCTGCTGCTGCGCGGCTACGCGCTGCCCGGCCACCTCGGCGCGGAGAGCCGCCTCGGCTCGCGCAAGGTGCTGGTCTTCCGCGAGGGCGGCAAGCGCCGCCGCACGGTCGTCAGCACCCGTACGGTCGCCTCCCCGATGGCCACCGTGAACTCCCCGCACCTCGCCCTGCGGCACGCCGACTGGGCCGGCTTCACCGCCGTCGTCGACCCCACCGTCTTCCAGTCGGGCGGCAAGTGGAACGACGGCATATGGACCACGTCCATCGCCGTCACCGGCGCCGGCGGCCTGCACCGCGCCCGTCTCAAGGGCGGCGAGTCCGACACCGCCCAGAACCCGCCCGCCCACTGGGTGGCCCCGGACGTCCGCGTCGTCCCGAACTCCACCGGTGCCCTCACCATCCAGGTGGAGGTCGTCCGGGCCCGCGCCCTGGACGTCCGCCCGGCCGGTGACGACGCCGTCGAGGTGGCCGGCGAGCTCGCCGCCGAGATCGGCACCGACGCGACCCTGCGCGCCGAGCACGTCTCCACCGGCACCGTCCTCACCTTCCCGCTCGAGACCGCCGCCGGCGGCGCCGGGCGGATCCCGTTCACCGTGCGCGTACCGCTGGCCGAGCTGGCCGCCGTACCGGACGCCGCGTGCGAGCCCGGCGAGTGGACCCCCGAGCCGTGGAGCCTGACCATCGTCGGCGCCGACGGCTCCGACCACCGTCTCGTGCACGACGAGCGCGGCGGCTTCGCCGGCCTGGTCGTGCCCCTGACCGGCGGGGACGCGGGCCGCGCCCTCTTCGCCAAGCGTGGCAACACCGGACACCTGACCCTCTCGGTGCAGCCCTCGCCGCCGCTGGTCGACTCGGTCGCCACCCAGGACGGCACCGTCACGCTCAAGGGCCGCTTCGTCGCCCCGTCCGACGAGCCGTACGAGCTGGTCCTGCACGACGCCCACGGCACCGAGTTCAGTTACCCCCTCACCCGCGACGGCGACCGCTTCGCGTCCTCGTTCGAGCCCGTGCTCCCCGAGGCCTACGCCGGCCGCACCACGCTGCCGCAGGGCCGCTGGTGGCCCACCCTGCGCCCGCTCGCCCAGGGCGGCACCACCGCGGGCCTGCTCGGCGTCGACCGCGGCGCCCCGGTGCAGTTCGCGCCCACCGCCCTGCACGCCGGGCCGCACGCCCTCACCGTGGAGGGCCGCCGGATGCGGGTCGAGGCCCGCTTCTACGACCGCATGGTGCTCGTCGCCGACCCGCTGCTCAGCCCGCACGACCGCACCCGGTACGCCCAGCGCGTCACCCGGTACGAGACCTACCCGGCGCAGCGCGCCCTGCCGGTCAAGGACATCGTCGTCTACGACACCTTCCAGGGGAACGGCGCGGGCGACTCGCCCCGCGCCATCCACGAGGAGCTGCTGCGCCGCGGCGAGAAGCTGGACCACGTCTGGCTCGTCCGCGACGGCCGCGCCGAGGTCCCCGCGACCGCCCGCGCCGTGCAGTACGACAGCGTCGAGGCCTGGGAGGTCCTGGCCCGGGCCCGCTACTACGTCGTGAACGACAACGTGCCGCAGCGCTTCCGGCGCCGCGCCGGCCAGATCGTCGTCCAGACCTGGCACGGGACGCCGATCAAGGAGATCGGCCACGACTTCATCCACGACTACTACACGAGCCCCGAGATCCTCGAGGCGCTGGAGCACGACAGCGCCCAGTGGTCGCTGCTCGCCTCCCCGAGCTCGTACGCGACGCCCCTCCTGAAGCGCGCCCTCGGCTACAAGGGCGAGGTCATCGAGTCCGGCAGCCCGCGTACGGACGCGCTCGTCAAGCCCGACGCGCAGCGGATCGCGGAGGTCCGCCGCCGGCTCGGCCTGCCCGAGGGCAAGAAGGTCGTCCTCTACATGCCGACCTGGCGCGAGAACCGCGAGGGCTGGTCGGGCGGCTACAAGCTCGACCTGCAGATCGACCTGGACGCCGCGCGGCGCGAGCTCGGCGAGGACCACGTCCTGCTGGTCCGCGGCCACCACCACGTCACCGAGCAGGTCCGGGACAACGTGCGCGACGGCTTCGTCGTGGACGTGTCCCGCTGGCCCGACGCGACGGACCTGCTGCTCGTCGCCGACGTGCTGATCTCGGACTACTCCTCGGCGCTGTTCGACTTCGCGCTCACCGACCGGCCGATCCTGCTCTTCACGTACGACATGGATCACTACCGGGCCACGCTGCGCGGCTTCAACTTCGACCTGGCGGAGAAGGCCCCCGGCCCGCTGCTGGCGGACTCGGCGAGCCTGATCGAGGCCGTGCGGGGCGCGGACTCGGTCGCAGCGGAGTACAAGGAGGCGCGGGCCGCGTTCCGCGCCGAGTTCTGCGACCTGGACGACGGCGGCGCCGCCGAGCGCGTCGTCGACCGGATGCTCGGCATGGCGGCCGAGCCCGCGGTGTGAGCCGCAGGCCTGCGGTGTAAGCCGTAGGAGTGCATTCAGGACGCGTTACAGACCGGCCCCGGGCCCACCGATGAATTTCGGGCCCGGGGCCGGTCTGTATAGGAGCGAGACGGTGCCCCACCGCACGGACTCGACCACGCACCCGCCTGGAGGCAGTCATGAGCAGCAGCAACGGATTCACCACGTGCCTGTGGTTCGACGGCAACGCGGAGGCCGCCGCCGACTACTACGTGTCCGTCTTCAAGGACGGGAAGATCGGGCGGACCGGCTACTACAACGAGGCGGGGCCGGGCACGGCCGGTGACGTGATGGTCGTCGAGTTCGAGATCAACGGCCAGAAGTTCGTCGGCCTCAACGGCGGTCCGCAGTTCCCCTTCACCGAGGCGATCTCGTTCCAGATCCACTGCGGCGACGAGGCGGAGTCGGACTACTACTACGACGAGCTGACGAAGGACGGCGGCCAGGAGTCCGCCTGCGGCTGGGTCAAGGACAAGTTCGGGGTGTCCTGGCAGGTCGTCCCGGCCGGCGCCATCGACCTGGTCACCGACCCGGACCCGGGGCGGGCCGCCCGCGCCACCGCGGCCATGATGAAGATGAAGAAGCTGGACGTGGCGGAGATGCGCCGGGCGGCCGACGCCGGGTAACAGGGCTCCGGTATGCCCGAGGAGGAGCTCCGGCGCGCCCGAGCCGAAGCCTAGGCGGCCGGGCCGAGATCGCCGATCCGGGCCAGCAGCGCCGGGAGGGCCGTCCCGATCGGCTCGCGGATCACCTCGTCGGCGAGCGGGTCGTACGGGGTCTCCTCGGCGTTCACGATGATCAGGCGGGCCCCCGCCTCGGCGGCCATCCCGGCCAGCGAGGCGGCGGGCTGCACCTGGAGCGTGGTCCCGACGGCGATGAACACGTGAGCGCCCTTGGCCACGGCCACGGCCTGCCGCAGCACCTCCGGGTCGAGCCGCTCGCCGAACATCACGGTCGCCGACTTCAGGATCCCGCCGCAGGCCAGACAGGCCGGATCAGGCTCCCCGGCGGAGACCCGGGCCAGCGCCTCGTCCATCCCCGACCGGGCGTGGCAGGCCGTGCAGACCACCGCCCGCGCGGTCCCGTGCAGCTCGAACACCTTGCGCGGCGGCATCCCGGCGAGCTGGTGCAGCCCGTCCACGTTCTGCGTGATCACCCGGACCGGGGTGCCGCCGCGCTCCAGCGCTGCCACGGCCAGATGCGCGGCATTCGGCCGCGCCCCGAGGGCGCCGACCTCGGCGCGCATCTGCCAGGAGCGGCGCCGGATCTCCGGATCGGCCATGTAGTACTCGTACGTCACGAGCTTCTCGGCCCCGGGATCACGGCGCCACAACCCCTGCGGCCCCCGGTAATCCGGAATCCCGGAGTCGGTGGACATCCCGGCCCCACTCAACACTGCGACAAGCGGCTTCCCCATGCCCCGACCCTACGTACGGCCGGTACCGACCCGCGACTGGATTACCTTCGTCCGAGAGGGTCGTTTCTGCGGTGAATCCCGCCCCCCACAGGAGTGAGATCCGCGGTCCACCCCTGCCCGCGAAGACCCGCGGTGGTTACACATCCCGCATGAAGATCATGCCGTACAGCCTCGGTGCCCTGCTGCTGCCCTTGCTCGCGCTGCCGGCCCCGACCACCACCGCCGTCGCCGACCCCGCCCCGGTCGGCGTCCGCCACCGGCACAACGCCACCGAGATCAGTACCTTCCTCGCCACCTTCTACGGCCACCACGGCCCTTCCCCGCACGACCGCGACCAGCGCGTCTCGCAGCAGCTCAAGGAGAAGCAGGCACACAGCCCGTACTCCGACGTTCTGCTCTGCGCCCGGAACGAGCCCTGGGACATCGCCATCGGCGCGGTCACCGTCGCCCAGTCGGCCGGTGTCGGCTGGGCCACCGTCACCACGCACTGGAGCGCGGACAGCACCGACACGTTCACGGCATACGTGCGGCTCGACTCGCGGCCGATCAAGCTCGACGACGTGATCTGCGCGGGCTGACCGCCCGTACGCCGTCTGGTAAAACACCGGACATGACGGGATTCGAGATCACCGGCGCGAGCGCCGCCGACATGGAAATGATCCGTACCTGGGCCGATGAGGAAGGGTGGAACCCGGGCGACTCCGACCGGTTCGCTTTCGCGGTCGCCGATCCGGCCGGTTTCCTCGTCGGCCGGATCGACGGTGAACCGGTCGCCTGCATCTCGGCCGTGCGGTACGGGTCCGCCTTCGGGTTCATCGGCTTCTACATCGCCCGCCCCGCCGTCCGCGGGCAGGGTTACGGGATCCGGCTGTGGAACGCCGGGATGGAGCGGCTCGACGGGCGGCTCGTCGGCCTGGACGGGGTGGTCGACCAGCAGGACAACTACCGCAAGTCCGGGTTCCGTTCGGCCTGGAACAACGTCCGGTACGAGGGCGCCCCACGGGTGAACGGCGCGGGCGCGGAGGGGGCCGGGGTCGAGGTGGTCGACGCCGCCGCGCTCCCCTTCGGGCAACTGGCCGCCTACGACCGCCGGTTCTTCCCCGCGTCGCGCGACGCCTTCCTGTCCGCCTGGACCGGCCTGCCCGGCCGCACCGCCCTCGCCGCCGTCCGCGACGGGCGGATCGAGGGCCTCGGCGTGATCCGCCCGTGCAGCGGAGCCTCCCGGATCGGCCCGCTGTACGCCTCCACCCCGGGCATCGCGGCCGCCCTGCTGCACCGGCTCGCGGAGCACACCCCCGACGGGGCGGTCGCCGTGGACGTGCCCGACGCCAATCCGGCGGCCACCGCCCTGCTGGCCGGTATGGGGCTGGCCCCCTCGTTCGAGGCCGCCCGGATGTACACCGGCCCTGCCCCGGAGGTCGAGCTGGCCGGGGTGTACGGGGTGACGAGCCTCGAACTGGGCTGATGGGCCGACGGACTGACGGCCCGACGGGACGCCGGGCGTGAGGCGGGCGTGGGGCGGCGTGGGGCGGGATGCCGGACGGCGGTCGCACGACGCCGCCCGGCCGGTCGCGTCGTGCCGGGTCAGAATCCGAACAGGGCGCCGCTGGTGTGCCGCAGGCCGCAGGGGTTGCCGAAGGTGTACGAGTAGTTCAGCCGGCGGCCCTGCCACACCCCGACGGCGGTGACCGTCATCGGGTTCCACTCCCTGGTGCAGTCGACGCCGGCGCCCGGTGCCGCGACCGCGTCCAACTCGTGCGAGTGCCCCCTTAGTTCGGCACACGCGGCGGCCGGGGCCGGGTGCGTCCCGCCCGGGGCCGGCGCACAGACGAGCGTCACCGCGCGCAGCACCGTGCCGTACGTGGTGTCCTCCCCGGCCGTGATGCTCAGGACGAGGGCGGACGGCGCGTACAGGCTCTCCGCACCGGACGGTGCGGCGTCGGCAGCTCCGGGCCAGGCCAGAGCCGTGAGAGCGGTGAGCGCCATGGCGGCGGAACCGAGGCCGAGACCCTTTGCGATGGACCGCATTTCGAACTCCCTTGAGTGGTTGCTTCGGATAGCGGACAGGAGTCTTGCCGACACGGACCGTGAACGCCCGTTCGTATGGCCATTTCTCGTCACCGATCGTAAGCGAATGTATGCAGACCGCAGCCGTGTGAGGGGTGCTGACCTGTGGGGGAGCGGGCCGCCGAATCGGCCGAACACACGCGCTGAAACATTCCGGGGGCGGGTCGGGACCGGCCCCCGGGGGCGGTTTCGGCGTCCTAGCGGGTCGTCGAGATGCGCGGGGCGTAGAGGTCGATGAGCCGGGTGCGGGTCTGCTGGAGCCGGAGCGCGAGCACGCGTCCGACCCAATGGCCGACGGCGGAGCCGAAGGCAGGGTCGGCGTCCATCAGCATCCGTACGGCGGTCGCGTCGAACTCGTACGAGCGCACCGGGGTCATCGCCTCCGCGCTCAGCTGCCACACGTACGGCGGGAAGAGCCAGGACCAGCCCACCAGTTCACCGGGGCCGAGGTTCTCGACGGGGGCGGGCCGGCGGCCGGGCAGGGGGATCTGGAGCGTCACCGTGCCGGACCGCACGATCCAGAAGGCCTCCGCGCGGCCGCCCTCCTCGAAGATCGTCGCGCCTTCGGGGAAGTTGACCTCACGGGCCTGTGACATCAGCCGTCCGCGATGTTCGGCGGAGAGGACGGCGGCGATTCGGATGGGGGAAGGTGTGCTCACGACGGCCTCCGATCAGGGCCCCCCACTACCCCCAGTGTCGCCGACGCCCGTACGAATGCAGGCCCGGCGCATCACCCGGTTGTCCGAGTACCCCACAGGCGGCCCTGCACACCCCGGACGGGGGCATCGCCGACGACTCCCCGAAGTCCCTCCCGGGGGTCACCCGCGCGCGGTCCGTCCGGGCGGTCCTTCCGCAGAGCCCCTGCGCGGGGTTGCTGTCCGGGGTCCCGGCGCAGGGTCAGTCCTCGGCGTTCGCCTCCAGGCAGGCCAGCTCCATCGCGTCGAGGACCGCCTCGTGGCTGCGCCGGCTCAGCTCGGCGACGTTCTCGATCTGCGCCGTGGCCCAGGCCGCCAGGGTCATGACCAGGACGCGCAGCCCGTCGGTGCCGTGCTCGGCCAGGATCGCGTCGGCGACGATCATCGCGTCCTCGGGAACCTGCTCCGGTGGCTCGAGCCCGGCGAGACCGCGCAGCATGGTGAGGGTGCGGCGGGAGATCTCCGGCGTCATCCTCGCCAGCCGCAGGTCTTCCTCTTCGTCCATCTGCCCCACCCTCCCGTGCGTTCCCGTCCCCCTCAGGGGCACGGTAGGCGCTGAGGGCCCCGCGCGGGGCGGTTTCGCCAGGGTGACCGCACGTAAGGGGCGGGCCCGCACCACCGCCCGTCCCGGCCTTGCGACCGGCATGGGCGCCGGCGGGGCGGCGGCCGGAAAGTCGGCGCTCCTTTGGGTTCCCTGGTCGGCGACCGGCCGGTAACTTGGCCGCGGCATCCGTCCGTTGCCAGACAGGCCCGGACGGCCCGACCCCGCCAGGAGCGACATGAAGAGCCTCGTCCGCGCGCTGTTCACCGCCCTCCTGCTGCTGGTGGGAGTCCTGCCGGCGGTGGCCGCTCCGGTGCCCGCCGTGGCCGCGCCGGCCGCGCCCACGGGGGAGGCGTGGACCGCGCCGTTGTCCACCCGCGGCCGCTACATCGTCGACGCGAACGGCAACCGGTTCCGCCTCCGCTCCGGCAACTGGGACGGAGCCCAGGGCTCCTGGGGCGGCTCCGGCGACCGGAACGACCCCGCCACCCACCACAGCGGCCAGGACTCCCACGGCATCCCGCTCGGACTCGACCGGGTGCCGCTGCCCACCCTGCTGGCCGACTTCCGGGCCCTCGGCCTCAACAGCATCCGGCTGCCCTTCTCCAACGAGATGCTCCGCACCACCGCCCCCGTCCCGGACACGGCCGTCGCCGCCAACCCGGCGCTGCGCGGCCGTACCCCGCTCCAGGTCTACGACGCCGTCGTCACGGCGCTCACCGACGCCGGGTTCGCCGTCATCCTCAACAACCACACCGTCACCACCCGCTGGTGCTGCGGACTCGACGGCAACGAGCGCTGGAACAGCGGCCGGTCCACCGCCCAGTGGGCCGACGACTGGGTGTTCCTGGCCCGCCGCTACCGCGACAACCCGCGCGTGGTCGGCGCCGACCTCTACAACGAGGTCCGCCGTGACTTCCTTGACGACCCCAACTGGGGCCTCGGCGACGGCCACGACTGGCAGGCTGCCGCCCAGGAGGCCGGCGACCGGATCCTCGCCGAGGCCAACCCGAACCTGCTCATCGTGGTCGAAGGCATCAACTGGACCGGCATCCCCGTGGACGGCTTCCCGCACGGCCGCCCCACCCTCACCCCCGTACGCACCCTGTCCCACACGCTCGTGGTGTCCAACAAGCTCGTGTACTCGGCCCACTTCTACGGGTACACCGGCCCCCGGCACAGCGGCGCGACCGGCATGGGCGAGACCAGCGACCTCCGCTACCAGGACATGAGCCGGGCCCAGCTCGAACAGACCCTCTACGACCAGGCCTTCTACGTATCCGCCGAGACCGGCACCCACTTCACCGCCCCCGTCTGGATCAGCGAGTTCGGCATCGGCGCCGACGAGACGGGCGCCGTCCCGCGCGCCTGGTTCCAGAACCTCACCGGCTATCTGACCGCCGCCGACGCCGACTTCGCCTACTGGCCGCTCGTCGGCTGGAGCACCACCGCCCAGGGCGCCCCCGGCGGCGACACCTGGGCGATGCTCCGCTACGACTCCTCCGGCCGCCGGTCCGGCGTACTGGACGCGGCCGACTGGCGTACGCAGCCGTGGACCGCCCTCGCCGCCACCGCCGGGCGCACCGGGCAGGTGCCCGCCACCCCCGCCTGGTACCAGCTGACCATCGACCACCGAGACCACAACGCCTCGCTGCGCACGCGGGCCACCGGCGACTGGGACAGCGGGGCCCGCAAGGCGGTCTGCCCCGACGGCGCCCGCCTGGCCGGACTCGGGCACACGGGGGGCCGCGGCCTGTGCACCACCTCTGACCTGCGGGCCCCGACGGGCGGGCACACCGTGGTCCGCGACGAGGCGTACGTCCCGGCGGGCGGCGACTGGGCGACCGGGTACACGAAGTTCCAGTGTCCGGCCGGCCAGTTCCTGATCGGGTACAGCCTGCAGGGCGAGCGGGTCTCGGCGGCGCTGTGCGCGCCGTCCCGGACGGCCCTCCCCGCGGGCGGGCGCACGCTCTGGTTCGACCGCGGCGACAACCGCCCGCCGGGTGTCCCCGGGGGCGAGTACGCGTACGGCGACTACAAGGGGCAGTGCCTGCCCACCGAGTACGCGGCGGGCATCGCCTTCACCACCCGCGCGGCCTCCCGACCGGGCCCGGCGGCGCTCCTGTGCCGCCCGCTGCCGTCCGCCTGATCCGTTCACCCACGAGGTCGGCGACGTCAGCGACCGCCGTCGGCAGCGGCGCCGGCGAGCAGGCCCGGGAGGTCGCGCATGTCGGTGAACACGACCGTGCCCGGGCCGGCGAGGTGGGACGCCGGCGTCAGGCCGCCCGCGTAGCCGAAGGAGCGCATGCCCGCCGCGCGGGCCGCCTCGACGCCCGGGCGGCTGTCCTCGACCACCGCACAGGCCGACGGGTCGACGCCCATGCGCTGCGCGGCGTACAGGAAGACGTCGGGGGCGGGCTTGCCGCGGGCGACCTCGGTGGCGCTGTGGATGCGGCCCGCGAAGCGCTCGTAGAGGCCGGTGCGGCCGAGGGTGTGCTGCATCTTCTCGTGGCTGCCGCTGGAGGCGACGCAGGTCGGCAGCGTGATCGCGGCGAGCGCCTCGGGCAGGCCGTCGACCGGGGTGAGTCCGGCGTCCACCGCTTCCGTGTGCATCTGCGCGAAGCGCTCCTCCCACTCCCGGGCGGCCTCCGCGCCGAGGCGGTCGGCGACCAGCTCCCGGTTCGAGGCGCTGGAGCGGCCGATGAACAGGCTGATCGCCTCGTCCTCGGTGAGCGGCCAGCCGAATTCCGCGCCGAGGGCGACGTTCACGCGGGTAGCGATCCGCTCGGTGTCGACGAGGACCCCGTCGCAGTCGAATATGACGAGCTCGAACGGCTCGGTGGAAGTGATCATGAGGGAAGGATAGGCAGGCCGGGAGAGCCTGGATCCGGCAATTTGGCATCCGATGCGTCAAGTGTGCTGAACACGTGCCCAAAGGGGCCTAGGGTGCGCCCGTACGCACGGTTGCGAACGGCTGTACGGCTGTTTTCGGCCACCACCGCACAGTGAACCGAACTGGGGGGCTCATGCGTAGATCCAGAGGGCTGGCGGCCGCTCTCGCCCTGTCCCTGGCCGGCACCGGCGCAGGGATAGGCCTCGGCCTCGTCCCGCAGGCGGCGGCCATCACCCCGCCCGTTGCCTTCACCGCCGACGCGCTGTCCACCTGGCAGCCCAACGGCGTCGTCTGGGCCCTCGCCGAGGCGGGTGGCACGGTGTTCGTCGGCGGCACGTTCTCCGCTGTACGTCCTCCCGACGGCGCCGGCGGCAGCGAGCAGCCGGCGGTGAACTTCGCCGCACTCGACGCCGCGACCGGCGCCCCGACCTCCTGCAACCTTTCCTTCACGGTCGGCGGCGGCACCGCCACCGTCCGCGCCCTCACCCTCTCGCCGGACAAGAAGACCCTGTACGCGGGGGGCTACTTCGGGGCCGTCAACGGCACCCCGGTCTCCAGCCTCGCTGCCATCGACGTGGCGACCTGTACCGTCAAGGCCTCCTTCCGGCCGGCCTTCGCGGCCACCGTCCGCGCCCTGGCCGTCACGAACGACACCGTCTACGCGGGCGGCGACTTCCTCACCGTCGCCGGCCAGCAGCGCGAGCGCTTCGCCGCCGTCGACGCGGCCGACGGCGCGCTGCGGCCCTTCACGGCCGACGCCGACGAGCCGGGCCGCGCCGTCGAGGTCACCCCCGACGGCAACAACGTCGTCCTCGGCGGCGACTTCTTCACCCTCAACGGTACGAACACGCACGCGCTGGCCGTCGTCGACGCCACCAGCGGCGCGCTCACCAAGACGTACCCCGGCTTCATCGAGACCAACTCCGTCGTCAAGGACATCGCGACGGACGCGACCGGCTTCTACACCGCCAACGAAGGCACCGGCGGCGGTGTCTTCGACGGCCGGATCGCGCTCAACCTGAGCGACTTCAACCAGCGCTGGCGCGACACCTGCCTCGGCGCCACGCAGGCCGTGCTCCCGTACCAGAACGTGCTGTACAGCGCCTCGCACGCGCACGACTGCTCCAGCGTGGGCGAGTACCCGGACGGCCAGCGCCACCACCTGCTCGCGCAGCCGACCACCGGCGTCGGCAAACTGGGGTGGGCCCCCGACACCAACGACGGCATCGGCGAGGGCATCGGCCCGCGGGTGATGGCGGTCGGCTCCAAGGGCGGCGCCCAGTACCTGTGGGTCGGCGGCGAGTTCACCACGGTCAACGGGTCCGCACAGCAGAGCCTGACCCGGTTCGCGTCCACCGGGGACACGGGTGCGCCCACCGTCCCCGTCGCGACCGCGGCGAGCTTCAAGCCCGGCGAGGTGCAGGTGCGCTGGCGCACCAGTCTCGACCTGGACGACAGCGCGCTGACGTACCGCGTCTACCGCAACGGCGCGGCAACGCCGATCGCCACGGTCACGGCCGACTCGCTGTTCTTCAAGCGTCCGCAGGCCTCCTGGACCGACACCACCGTCACCGCGGGGCAGTCGTACACGTACCGGGTGACGGCCACCGACGCGGCCGGCAACACCAGCGCCCTGTCGGCGACCGCGAGCGTGACGGTCCCGACCTCGGTCGACGCGTACCCGAACCAGGTCCGTACGGACGGCGCCCGGCTGTTCTGGCGCTACGACGAGTCTGCCCTGCCGAACGTCGCCGACTCCTCGGGCAGCGGCAACCAGAACGGCGTCCACCTGAACGCCCCCGCCCTGCGCCAGACGCGCGGCGCGGTCTCGGGCGCGAGCACGGCGATCGGCTTCAACGGCACGGACACCCGGGTCTACGGCGACCTGCGCCAGAACATCGGCAGCAGCTACACCATCGAGACCTGGTTCAAGACGAACACCACACGGGGCGGGAAGCTCCTCGGCTTCGGCAACAACCAGGTGCGCGGCAGCAACCAGTACGACAAGCACCTCTACATGACCAACGACGGGCGCATCGTCTTCGGCGTCTACACCGGCGCCACCCGCACCGTCACCACCGCCGCCGCGTACAACGACAACGAGTGGCACCACGCCATCGCCACCCAGGGACCGGGCGGCATGGTCCTCTACGTGGACGGCGCCCAGAAGGGCACCCTCGCCGTCACCACGCACGAGAACTACGCCGGCTACTGGCACGCCGGCGGCGACAGCCTCGGCGGCTGGCCCGACCGGCCGGCCAGCGAGTTCTGGGCGGGCCAGCTCGACGAGACCGCCGTCTACCCGAGCGTCCTGAGCGCGGCCCAGGTGCAGAACCACTACGCCCTGGCCACCGCCCCGGCCGACTCGGTCGTCCAGGTGCAGGCCGCCGAGGACACGTACGCCAACGCGGGCGCCCCGGACACGAATTACGGGACCTCGTCCTCGCTCGCCGTACGGGGCACCTCGCTGTACTCGAGCTACCTGCGCTTCAACCTGCCCGCCGCACCCGCGGGCACCGTGCTCAAGTCGGCCGCCCTCAGCGTGAAGACCAGCACGATGAGCGGAGCCGGTACGGCGGACACCGTCTCGGTGGTCCCGGTCACCGGCAGCTGGACCGAGGCCGGCGCCACCTACAACAACCGCCCCGCCACCGGCACTCCGGCCCTCGGCAGCTTCGCCGGGTTCCCGGACGGCTCGGCGGTGCACACCACCGGCCTGTCCACGGCCGCCCTCGCGGGCGCACTCGGCACGAACTACAGCCTGGCCCTGACCAGCCCAGGTACGGACGCGCTGTGGCTGTGGTCCTCCGAAGCGACGGCGAACGAAGGCACGCCGCAGCTGACGCTGACCTTCGGCGCGCCGTAGGAGTGACTGCTACAGAGGGGGCGCGGACGGTTGTGGTCCGCGCCCCCTCTGTCGTACGGCCGCCGTCCGCGCGGCACTAGCTAGGCCACCGTGTAGGTGAACTCGTACGGGACGGACGTCTCGCCGTGGCGGTACGTGAACGAGCCGGAGCCCGCCAGCCCGGCCAGCTCGCCCGTCGCGGAGCCCGGGACCACCTCGAACGTGCACCGGGTGCCGGCGGCGTCGAACGTGCCGCGCTGCTCCATGACGAACGTGCCCTTGCGGCCGTCGACGGTGCCGGACAGGAGCTCCATGCCGGCGTAGGAGCCGGAGCCCTCCCCGGTGTAGGTGAACGTGTAGCCGGCGTTGGTCGCCCCGGCCTCGATCCCGCCCGCGAAGGAGTTGACGACCGTGGAACGGGCGAGGCGCGGGGTGGAGTCGGGCGAACCGATCGGCTGCTCCTCCCAGTCGGCGAAGGTGAAACTGCCGGTGGTACGAGCGGTGGTACGGGTGGTGGTACGGGCGGACATGGCGGACCTCCTGGTTCACGGCCGGGCGGGCTCGGTCCCTCCGGCACGAGAACAGTCTGTCCGGGATACCTGACATCCTCTGTCAGGTATCCCGGACACAATGGGCCCATGCGCGCCGACCGCCTCCTCTCCCTGCTCCTCCTGCTGCAGAACCGCGGCCGGATGACCGCACCCGAACTGGCCGCCGAGCTCGAGGTGTCGGTCCGCACCGTCTACCGGGACGTCGAAGCCCTCGGTGCCTCCGGTGTCCCGGTCCACGCCGACCGCGGACCCGACGGCGGCTACCGGCTCATGGACGGCTACCGCACCCGGCTCACCGGCCTCACCGACGCCCAGGCCGGCTCCCTCTTCCTCGCCGGTGCTCCCGGCCCCGCGCAGGAGCTCGGCCTCGGCGCCGATCTGGCCGCCGCCCAGCTCAAGCTCCAGGCCGCACTGCCCGCCGCACTCGCCGACCGGGCCCGCCGGCTCCAGGACCGCTTCCACCTGGACGCCCCGGCCTGGTTCCGCGACGCCGACCCCGTCCCGCACCTCGCGCAGATCGCCCAGGCGGTCTGGGACCAGCGCGTACTGCTCACCCACTACCGCCGCTGGAACGGCGAGGAGCGGGCCGGGCGCCCGCTGCACCCCCTCGGCCTCGTCCTCAAGGGCGGCATCTGGTACCTGGTGGCGCAGGCCGCCGACGAGCGCGTGCGCAGCTACCGGGTCTCGCGGTTCCTCGCCGTGGACACCGCGGAAGAGGGCTTCGAACGTCCGGCCGGCTTCGAACTCGGCGCGTACTGGGCGGAGTCCGCCCGCCGGATGGAGGAGGCGACCCGGCAGGGGACCGCCCGGCTGCTGCTGTCCCCGCGCGGCCGCCGGCTGCTGCCGATGCAGTTCGGCGCCGCCGGCGTACGGGCGCTGGCCGGCGCCGACCCGGCCGGCCCCGCGGACCCGGACGGCTGGGTCCGCGTCGACCTCGACGTCGAATCCCAGGCCGTCGCCGTCGGCGACCTGCTCCGGCTCGGCACCGAGGCCGAGGTCCTCGGCCCGCCCGAGCTCCGGCAGGCCCTCGCGGACACGGTCGCGGCGCTGGCCGAGCGGTACGGCTGAAATCACTTGTGCCACGGCCCGCCGGGCGGTGCTGATCACGGCATGACGATGCTGATGACTGTGACGTCGAAGGGCGTAATGCGCCCGGGCCTGTGAGGCCCGAACCGCCGGTCCACGGACCGGCCGACTGTGTGGAGACCTGGATCCGGGAGGCACGCCGCGATCCCGCGAGCGCGGCCTGCGGTCTCGTACGGCGCGTGATCTTCGATGCCGTCCTGGCGGACCGCACCGGACCGGTGGCCGTCCGGCTGCTCGACGCAACCGCCGACGAGCGGGCCGACGTCCGTCTCCTCCTGCTGGAGATCGTGACCGGGCTGAGCGGGTGCATCCACGACCCGTGGCCCGAAGCGGCAGCCGCCGCCGTTGCCCGGCTGCGGGATCCCGACGAGCCGGTGCGCCGGGCCGCCGCCTGGCTGCTGGCCGAGGCGGACCACCGACAGGCCGTGGAACTGCTGACCGGCGCGGGGCAGGAACCGGATCCCGTGGCCCGGCTGGCACTGGCCGAGGCCCTGCTCGTACGGCCGGACGCGCCGCAACGGCAGCTGCCGGCGGCCGACCGCGACCCGGCGATCCGGCTGAGGGCCGCCCGGCGGCCCGACACCGAGGCCGTGCTCGCGGACCTCGATGCGGCCGGTGCACGGCTCGGCGGTCCCGGCGGCCGGATGAGCTGGGGAGCGGGCACGGTATGGGGCCTGGCGGCCCGGTCCGGTGACGAGAACACCTGCTACGAGCACGTCGGGCTGCTGGCCGCGCGGGACACCGCGGTGGCGCAGCGCGCCGCGGTCGACATGGCGGAAGTGGCCGTGCGGGAATGGCGGGCGGCTCCGGAAGCGCTCGTCCCGCACCTGCGGCCGCTGCTGGGCGCCGCGGCCGACCCCGGGGTGCGGGCGGCCGCCGCCGCGCTGCTCGGGAGCCTGCTGGAGACCACCCGGCTCTGCGCCGGCGAACTCGCCGGCCTGCTGGACGAACTGCCCGACGCGGCGGCCCCCGCACTTGCCCGGATCGGGGACGTTCGGGCGCTGCCGCAGCTGTGCCGGCTCGTCGCCGAGGGCAGGACGGTGGCGGTGGTCGGGGAGGCAGCGGAAGGCCTGGCCGGGGCGGGCGCCGATGCCGGGCCGCTCGTGGCGGCGGCCACGGAGTTCCTCGACCGGCACCTCGACCGGCACGAGGGCGCGACGGACCGCAACGCGGCCGCCGCGGTGGGCGTGCTGCGGGTGTGCGGGGCGGCCTCGGCGGTCGCCGTACCGCAGCTGCTGTGCCTGCTCGGCGCGGACGACGCAGGATGGCTGCGGACCCAGGCCGCCCTCGCCCTCGGCGAGATCGGTCCGGGGGCGGCCGCTGCGGTGCCGCTGCTCGAAGGCCTCGCCGGGGGCGGCAGCACACGCTTCGAGGGGCATGTGGAGATGGCCCTGATCCGGATCACCGGGGAACGGCGCCGGGCGGAGCGCCTGTTCGCGCGGCTGCCCGCGTGGCGGCGGAACGCGAGCCTGGCCGCGGACCTGCTGGAGTGGTTCGCCGAGCACGGCGGACTTGAGCCGCAGCACGTCGCGTACCTGTGGGAGGCCGTGGACACCGCAGGCGCGGTGCACCCGAAGTGGGCCGCCGCCTTGTGGCGGCACGAGGGGGCGGCCGCCGCGGCTCTCGCCCTCGAGGTCCTGCCGCGCGCACTGGACGGCGAGTTGTACGGCCCGTACGCCTGCACGGTCCTGGGGGACATGGGCGCGGCCGCCGCACCGGCCGTCCCCGCCCTGCGTGCGGTGGCCGGGAGACGGGTCCGCGTTGCGCTCCACACCGGCAGCTTCGAACAGGACACGCGGGGCGACGAGCGCCTTGCCGCGGCCGCCCGCGGGGCCCTGCACCGGATCGGCGAGTCCGCGGCCGGCCGGGGCCAGGATGCCCGCGAGTTCGCCGGAGCCCCCGGCACAGAGATCGCCCCAGGCCCTGCCGCCCCCGACCGACCCTTCCGCCGGAGCTAAGCGGTCTCGGGGAAGTGGGGCACGCCCCCGCGCCGCCCGGCACGGCGCCTCGCCGCGTTGTCGCAACACCCTGGTACGTCCAGTACAAGCGTGCCGCTCCGCCTTGCGATGCACCGCACCGGACGACGCGAAAACGCACCCCACTTCCCCGAGGCCGCTTAGTGCCGCTTTTCTCGGGCGCGGTACGCGCCGGGCCGGTCAGCGTGGGGGTTCCACCTCGAGGAAGCGGCGGCGGCGTGGGCCCCGGTAGAGCAGGCAGCCCCAGCCCAGGGGCTCCAGTGCGGCCGCGCAGGCCGTCAGGCGCTCCTGCTCCGCCTCGGCCGCGCCGCCGCCCGGCGGGCCGGCCCAGGTCACCTCGACCCGTGCGTCCCCGGACTCGGACGGGCCGGGCGCCACCCGGTACCCCGTCCGCGTATGCCGGCCCTCCGCGTCCACCGCCGACGGCGTGATGCCCGCTGCCTCCAGTACGAGGGCCACCGCGCGAGGCATCTGCCGCAGCTCCCAGGGGGCGGGAACCGCCGTCCCCGCCGGGCCGTTCACGAGGCGGCGGATCTGCAGCAGGCCCTCGTACGCCGTGCGGACCTCGGCCGTCCGCGCTGCCGTGGCGGGCCGTTCCGGTCCGTCGCCGGTCGCGGGCTCGAAGCCCTGCCCGGGTGACGTCACCACCCACCGCCCTCCCTCGGTCTGAGTACCTCACACCCAACGACCTGAGTATCCGCCCCGATTCCCCGGGCCCCCGCCGCTGATCGAATAGGGGCATGACCTTCGACGCCGCCGCCCGCACCGCGCCCCGCCCGCGCCGCATGCAGCACGTGACCACCGCCGGCTCGGCCCTGGCCGTGGCCCTGGTCCCGCTCGTGGTCGGCGTCCTGGTCGCCAAGGGCATGGCCGCCGATCCGCACACCCCCGTCAACGCCCTCATCACCAACGGCGGCCAGCGGGCGGGCCTGCCCCGGGCCGAGTGGCGCCGGCGCGGCCGCGCCACGATGCGCCGACTGCGCACCGCCCGCCGGGACACGGCTCGCCGCTGCGCCTCGGTCCGTACCCGCCGCCGCCCCGCCGCCGTCCCCCGGGACCGCGCCGCCTGACCGCGCCGCCCGACCGTCCGACGACCTACACGGAGGGCGCGAGCGGCTCCTGGAGTTCCGTGACCCACTGGTCCCGGTCCTCCGGGCAGGCGAGGGTCAGCTCACGCGCATACCCCGCCGAGCGGTGGCCGTTGGTGTCGATCCACCGCGCGAGCGTCTGGGCGGTGGGCAGGACTCGGTCCATCGAGCCGCGGTGCACCACGGTCGCGGCCCGCTCGACCCCCGGCAGTTCGACCACCCGGACCGCGCCCCCGAGGTCCTCGGCGCGGACCGAGGCCCCCACCGGCAGCCCGGCGTGGACGAGGACGGCTCCGGCCTCGGCCCCCGGCGCGTCCTCGTAGTACGCGGTCCCCGGGCCGGTCGGAACCACCCCGGCAGCCTCGATCCGGCGGCAGAGCTCGTCGTACAGCGGGCCGATGACCGGCCCGATGTCCTGCGGCTGGTAGCTCCCGGCGACCCCGGTCAGTTCCACGAGCCGGACGGGCGGGAGGCTCTTCACGACGATGTCGACGGTGGACATGGATCCCTCGCTCTCGATGGTCCGGAGCCTCGCCTCGACCTGGGTCAGCCGGGCCGCCGCGGCGGCCATGGCCGACTCCAGTTCCGCCCGGCGCAGCCGCAGCATGCCGCGCAACTCCTCCGCGCCCACCCGCTCGTCGAGGATCGACCCCACCTGGTCCAGGCTGAAGCCGAGCTCCTTGAGCGCGATGACACGGTTGAGGCGGGCGAGCTGTTCGGCCTCGTAGTAGCGGTAGCCGCTGGCGGGGTCGACACGTGCGGGGTGCAGCAGTCCGATGGCGTCGTAGTGGCGCAGCATGCGGACCGATACCCGGCCGTGTTTGGCGAAGTCTCCGATGGTGAACATGACGCCTTCCAGTGCAGGCCCTGACACGGGGGGAGGGTCAAGTCCTGAGCGATACCTGCTGGTCAGCGGCCATACTGCCGGATGCACAGGTCCACGATGGACGGCGGTACGGTGCCCTCGGCCGCCGCGCACAGCTCGTCCGGCCGGGGCAGCGGGGCCGCCTGCCGCGAGCCGCGCGGCGGCGCGGGCTGGGGCGGGTGCGCCCGGCGCGGCGCAGCCGGCGGCTTCGCGCTGCGCGCGGCAGGCTGCCGGGCGGCCCCGGCCGGCGGACGTTCCGGATCCGGCTCCTCGTCGGGCTGCGGGAGGTGCCCCAGGGGCAGGGGCAGGGGCAGGGGCCGGGACTCCGGGACGGGCGGCGGCAGGTCGGGACCAGCCGTCGGGGGCGACGCATCGGCCGGATCCCGCGCGTCCAGCGGCGCCGAGGTGCCGGGCGCCGGGGCCGGATCCGCGCCCGAGCCGACGGAGACGCAGCCGCTGCTCGCGAGCAGCGCGGCGAGGGACAGGGGCAGGGCCCGGCGTAACTGCATCCGACCACCATGCCGTACCGCACGGCCGGCCGGTCCGCGCGCTCACGCGTCCGGGTGACGAGGCCCGGAAGCCGGCCCGCGGAGCCCGGCGCGGGGGCGATCGCGGAGTCGGCCCGGCGTCACCTGGGGCGCCCGGCGTCGCTCCCGGCCCGGCACCGATTGCCGAAACGATTGCCCGGACCGGGAATTTCCGTAGTCTGCCGGAGGACGGGAACGACAGTGCGATGGCCGGGGAGGCGCGACCCCCGGTGCACCGCGCTGCCCTGCCCTCACATCCCGACGGACCGTACGGAGTACCGATCCATGACCGCAGCCGACGCGCCCGGCGAACCCGCACCGACTCCTGACCCCCTCCCACCCACCACCCACCCCGCGCCCTGGAAGGGCTGGGCGGCCGTCCTCGCCGTCGCGCTCGCGATCTTCTGCCTGATCACCTCCGAACTGCTGCCCGTCGGCCTGCTCACCCCCGTCGGGGACGCCCTCGGGGTGTCCGACGGCACCGCCGGGCTGATGGTGACCGTGCCCGGGCTCGTCGCCGGACTCTGCGCCCCGCTCGTCACCGTCGGCGCGGGCCGGCTCGACCGGCGGCTCGTGCTGTGCGTACTGATCGCCCTGATGGCGGCCGCCAACCTCGCCGCCGCCGTCGCCCCGGGCTTCGCCGTGCTGCTGGCCGCGCGCCTGCTCGTCGGGGTCGGCGTCGGCGGCTTCTGGGCGCTGGCGGGCGGGCTCGCGGTACGCCTCGTACCGGAGCGCCACGTCGGCCGGGCCACCGCGCTCGTCTTCGGCGGCGTCCCCACCGCCTCCGTGCTCGGCGTCCCCGCAGGCACGCTGCTCGGCGAACTCGGCGGCTGGCGGGCCGCCTTCGGTGCGGTCGGCGTCCTCGGCCTCCTCGCGCTGGCCGCGCTGCTCCTGCTGCTGCCCCCGCTGCCGCCGACCCGGGACGTCACCTTCCGTGAACTGCCCGCCCTGCTGCGCGGGAACCGCGGGGTCCGGGCCGGGGTGATCGTCACCTTCCTGGTGGTGACCGGGCAGTTCGCCGCCTACACCTTCGTACGGCCCGTCCTGCAGGACGTGTCCGGCATCGACGCCGCGTACGTGAGCACGCTGCTCCTGGGCTACGGGGTGGCCGGCGTCGCGGGCAACTTCCTGGCCGGGGCGCGCGATGCGTACCGTGCGGTCCTGGTGATCAGCACCGCGCTGACCGTGGTCCTCGGGCTGATCGCCACCCTGCCGGGAGCGGCCGCGGGGACCGCGCTGCTGATCGCCTGGGGGCTCGCGTACGGGGGTGTCTCGGTGAGTCTGCAGAGCTGGATGATCAAGGCGGCGCCGGGCGCGGCCGAGGCCGCCACCTCGCTGATGGTGGCCATGTTCAACCTGGCCATCGCGGCGGGCGCCCTGGCGGGCGGCTTCGCGGTCGACGGGATCGGCGCCCCGGCGGCCCCGCTCACCGGGGCCGCGCTGATGCTCGTGGCCGCGGTCACGGTCGGCCTCACCGTCACGGTCCGGATGCCGAGGGCTACCGCCGCCGATGGGTAGACCGGACGGATGGGGCAGTTCGGACACCTGGCTTGACCCGGGCCGTCCCGGGGGGAAAGAGTGCGCCGATCAAGCACTCAGGAACCACCGCATGAGCTGCACTTCGGAGATATCTCATATGTTCATATCGGTCCGCTCCTCGCTTGACCCCATGACGACCGGCGGCGCCCTCGTGCCGGGGACACCCCCTGCGGGCATGGTCCTGGTCGCGCGGCGGCGCAGGGCCTGACCGGCCGGGTGGGGGCCGACACCGCACCGCCGCGCCGGTCCCCACCCCTGCCGGGAGACAACCGTGTCCCACCATCCCGATGAGAGCGAAAGCGTCCCGGACGACCGCCGGCTCGTACGCCCGTACGTCGCACCCTCCCAGCGGCCGTACCGGGCGACGACGCCCGCCTGGCCGCACACCGGACCCGTCCCCGTCTCCTTCCGCGCCCCCGACGGCCTGCTCGAGGACGACCCCGAGCGGGCCGCCGGGGCCACTGGCGCTGCCGATGCCCGCGCCGGCCGGCGGGACCGCGGCGGCCCGCTCCCGCCGGCTGTCCTCGCCCTGCTCGCCCTCGGTGCGGCCGGCGGGCTGGTGTTCCTGCTGAGCGGCCCCGATCCGCGGCCCGAGCGGGCCGTGGCGCCGCCGGAGTTGTCCGTACCGATGCTCCCGGCGCGCAGCCCCGGCGCGGGCGACGAGCCCTCGCCCGAGGGGTCCGTACAGGCCTCCGCGTCCTCGGCGGCCGCATCGGCGTCGGCCGGCCCGTCCGCGAGCCGGACGCCGAAGTCGACGCCCCCGCCGAGCGCCTCGGCCGGGCAGCCGACGGGGCCTTCCGGGACGCTGCGGATGGGCGACCGCGGGCCCGGGGTGAGCGCCCTGCAGGAGCGGCTCCGCGGCCAGGGGTTCACGTACGTCGACGTCACCGGCGTCTACGACAGCCAGACCAAGCGCGGGGTCGCCCAGCTCCAGCGCGACCGGGACATCAAGGGCGACCAGCCGGGCGTCTACGGCCCGGCCACCCAGGCCGCCTTCGGGGGGTGACCCGCCGGGGCCGGGGCATCGGCTCTGCTCGGTTGTTCACCAGCCCGGTCACCGCGCCGAACTCGGCCCCAGCGATGTCGAAGAGCCGCTCCACCCCGCACTCCCGGGAGGTGTCGCCCCGTACGGTCAGACAGCGCGCACCGGTCGCCCGTACGCGCTCCGCGACGGCCTCGGCGGCTGCGTCGTCCCGGAGGTAGCCGACACCACGTCATGGCCGTCGGCGGCGAGCCGCACGCAGGTCGCGGCGCCGATGCCCCTGCTGCCTCCGGTGACGACGGTGACCGGACGACGTGGCACAGGGGCCTCCTGGGCGACGGGACGGGCCGCCGGGGTGGCGGGCGGGTCAGGTTAACACCGTGATATCGGCTGGACCAGCAAGAATGCCGGGCCGCAGAGTGGACGGCATGGCAACACGACGCCGTCACACGACGCCGTCACGTCCGAGGAGTTGCGCACATGTCGACCTTGCGAGTCACCGCCGAAGAGCTGACCGTCCACGAGCATCCGAACGCCGACGCGCTGGAGCTGGCCCAAGTGGGCCTCTACCGCGCCGTCGTCGCCAAGGGTGCCTACAGCACAGGCGAGTTCGCCGTCTACATACCCGAACAGGCCGTGCTGCCGGCCGAGCTGATCGAGGAGCTCGGCCTGACCGGCCGCCTCGCCGGCGGCTCCGCGGACCGGGTCAAGGCAGTCCGGCTGCGCGGTGAGCTGTCGCAGGGGCTGGTGTGCCGGCCGAGTGCGCTGGCCGATGTGGACCTGGCGCAGGCGGCCGAGGAGGGTACGGACTTCGCCGAGCTCCTCGGGATCACCAAATGGGCGCCGCCCGTGCCGACGACCATGAACGGCGAGGTGGAGGCCGCGCCCGACCTGCTGCCCTGGGTGGACATCGAGAACCTCCAGCGCTACCCGCACCTCTTCGAGCCCGGCGAGCCGGTCGTCCTCACCGAGAAACTGCACGGCACGGCCTGCCTGTTGACGTACGTCGTCGAAGGCGGCCGGGTGCTGGTCTCCTCCAAGGGCTTCGGGTCCAAGGGGCTGGCGCTCAAGGAGGAGGACCGCAACCTCTACTGGCGAGCCGTACGCGGCCACGGCGTCCCGGAGGTCGCGGCGAAGCTGGCCGCCCGGCTGGGAGCCACCCGGATCGGCGTCTTCGGCGAGGTGTACGGCGCGGGCGTCCAGGACCTCGCGTACGGAACCGACGCGCGGACGGCTGCCACGGGGCCGGGGTACGCCGTCTTCGACGTGTCCGCGGAGATCGACGGGCAGGTGCGCTGGCTGGACCCGCACGAGCTGCTCCAGGACGGCGAGCTGCCGCTCGTACCCCGGCTGTTCGAGGGCCCGTACGAGCTCGACGCGGTCCTGGAGCTGGCCGGCGGCCGGGAGACGGTGTCCGGCCGGGCCGAGCACCTGCGCGAGGGTGTCGTGATCCGCCCGGCGGCGGAACGCTACAGCCCGGTGGTCGGCGGCCGCGCGATCGCGAAGGCGGTCAGTCCGGCGTACCTCACCCGCAAGGGAGGCACGGAGTACGAGTGACCCCGGCGCACGCTGCGGGGCCCCGGGTAGCCTGACCCGATGGCCGACTCCGATGTGCTGTCCCGGGCCCTTGAAACCCAGGCGGACCCTCCGCTGCGCACGTTGCCGCCCGGCGTGGCCGCGTTGCTGCGTGAGCTGGCTGCGCCGCCCCGGCTGGCGGCGCAGCTGCGGCTCGTGCACGAGGTGGCGGGCCAGCTCGCCGACTGGCTGGCCGCGTACTGCCCCGGCCTGCCCTTCGCGCGTGAGGCCGTGCTCTTCGGCGCGGCCACGCACGACGTGGGCAAAGCCGTCCACACCGCCGAGCTCAGCGGACCCGGTTCCGCGCACGAGGCCGCCGGGCGGGAACTGCTCCTCGCGCACGGGTTCACCGAGGAGCAGGCCCGCTTCGCTGCCACCCATGCCGGCTGGGCGGCGCCCGGCATCAGCGTCGAGGAGCTGCTGGTGAGCACCGCCGACAAGGTGTGGAAGGGCAAGCGCGTGCCCGAACTGGAGAACCTTCTGGTCCGCCGGATCGCGGAGGCCGCGGGCACCGAGCCGTGGGCCGTATTCCTCGATCTGGACGAGTTGCTCGGCCGGATCGCCGACGGCGGCGACCGGCGGCTGGCCTTCCAGGCCGCCTTTCCGGTCTGAGCTGTCTGCTGTTCACGCCGGAGGCGGCGGTGATGCGCGGGTGCGGGGGACGTCGAGCACGTGCCGGTGGGCCGGCACCCGCTCGCCCGGCGCGAGCCGGATCTCCCGGACGCGGACCCGGTCCGTCTCGCTGAGCAGCCGCTGCCCGACGCGCCCGTTGAAGGCGCCCGCCTCGAACTCCGCACGCAGCGCGGACGGCCGGCGGTCGAAGCCGGAGCCGGTCAGCTCGCCGGCCGGCGCACCAGGGGTGTCAGACAAGGCGCGCACCTCCGTCCACGTGCAGCACGGTCCCGGTGACGAACGGGTTGCCGATCGCGTACAGCACCGAGCGCACCACGTCGTCTGGGGTGCCCGTCCTGCGGGCGGGGTTGCGGCCGGCGACGCCGCGCAGGAACGCCTCCTTGTCCGCGCCGAGCCGGTCCCAGGCCCCGGAGTCGATGATGCCGGGGGAGACCGCGTTGACCCGCAGGGGCGCCAGCTCGACGGCGAGCGCCTCCACCAGGAAGGACAGGGCGCCGTTGGCGGTGGCCATGACCACCCGCTCCGGGGCGGGCCGCCAGGCCGCGACGCCGGAGAAGAACGTGAGGGAGCCGCCCTCGTTCATCCGCCCGGCCAGGTGCTTGGCGAGCAGCAGCGGGCCGAACACCTTGGCGGCGAACGCCCGCTGGACGTCGGCGAGGACGAGGCCGCAGACGGGCCCGTTGGCCGGGACGGCGGCCGTCGAGACGACGTGGTCGACCGGGCCCACCGCTTCGGCGAGGGCGGCGATCGAGTCCTCGTCGGTGAGGTCGGTCGGCTGGATGCGGGCGGGTGCGGGTAGGGCGTTCGCGGTCGCTGCCAGCCGGTCCGCGTCGGGCCCGGCGAGGATCAGCTCGGCGCCGGCCGCCGATGCCGTACGGGCCAGCGTGCGCCCGATGTGCGAGCCGGCGCCGACGACGACGAGCCGCTTGCCGTCGAGGGAGTCCTGGAAGAGAGCTGATGTGGGCATCGGAGGTCCTGTGTCGTGTGAGTTCCGGTGCGTGCCGAGGATGGCCGCCGGGTACGACTCGACTCTCCGTCGGCCGGAGCCCATACGTCCAAGACTTGGTTTCTACTGCTGCCATAACCTTTGCTCATGACTACCCTGCGGCAGCTCGAGTATCTGGTCACCGTCGTCGACACCGGCTCCTTCACCCGCGCCGCCGAGCTGCTGCACGTCTCCCAGCCCGCCCTGTCGCACCAGGTCCGCGCACTGGAGCGGGATACGGGCGGCCCGTTGCTGGAGCGGCTCCCGCGGGCGGTCCGGCTGACCCCGATGGGCCGCGCGATGCTCCCGCACGCCCGCGCCGCGCTGGCCGACGCCGAACGGGCCCGTACCGCCGCCCGTCGCGCCGTCGGCCTGGAGGGTGGCGAGATCCAGGTCGCAGCGGTCTACTCGATCACCCTCGGGATCCTCCTCCCGGTGCTGCGCAGCTGGCACGAGCGGCATCCGCAGGTGCGCATCCGGCTGAGGGAGTTCCCGCACACCGACGCGCTGCTCGCCGCCATGGCCGCGGGCAGCGCCGACCTCGCCGTCGGCCCGGCACCCCGCGTATGGGACGGTCCCGTACGGGAGTTGGGGGAGGAGGAGTTCGTGGTGGCCGTCCCCGCCGATGACCCGGCGCCGGAGCGGGTGCACCTCGCGGACCTGGCGGACCGCTCGTGGGTGCACTACGCCCCCGGCAACGGCCTGGCCGAGGTATTGGACCAGGCCTGCGCGGCGGCCGGCTTCCGGCCGCGTGCCGCCGTACGGACCGAACAGACGGCCGCGGCGCCACTGTTGGCCGCCACCGGGCTCGGCCCGGCCCTGGTCCCCGAGAGCGTCCTGCCGCCCGGCTTCGCGGGCCGGGTACTGCGCCCCGAGCCGCCGGTGCGCCGGATGCTGGCCGCCTACACGCGCCCGCACCCCGACCCGCTCACCACGGCCTTCCTGGACACCCTCGCCGAGCACGCGGACCTGGGTGCGGGCGATGCGGGCGCCGGCGCCGGCTGAGGCTCAGCCCCGGCGGGCCGCCGATTCGCCGCGGACCTCCAGGGCCGTGCGCCAGCCCGGCGGTTCGGCCTGCTGCTGCGGGGGCGTGCGGCGGCCTCCCGTGGCGAAGAAGGCCGACAGCAGGAGCGTCGCCGCCCCGACCGTGACCGCGTCCGGGCCCAGGGAACCCAGGTCGATGGTGACCCGGTCGGCGGGATGGCGCAGGGAGTACCGGGTCGCGTGCTCCCGTACGGCGGGCAGGATGTGCGGGCCCAGCAGCAGGCCCGCCCAGCCGCCGATCAGGATGCGCTCCGGCCGGAACAGGTTGATGACGTCCGACAGGCCCGCGCCCAGGTACTCCGCGGTCTCCTCCAGGACCTCCAGAGCCACCGGATCCGCCGCGACCGCCGCCGCCAGCAGGGCCGAGAGGGCCTCCTCCTCGTCCAGCGCGTCCACCGCGCCGCCAACGCCCCCGCCCCGCTCCGCCCAGCGCGCCAGCAGGGACTCGGCCCCCGTGTACGCCTCGAGGCAGCCCAGCGCACCGCACCGGCAGCGCCGCCCCCGTACCGACACCGTGAGGTGCCCCCACTCCAGCGGGGTGCCCTCCGTCGTGCCCCCGTCGGGCGAGCCGTCCGTGATCAGGCTGGCGCCGACGCCCGAGCCGAACAGGACGACGACGGCCTCCCGGGCCCCGCGCCCCGCCCCGAACCACATCTCGGCCTGGCCGAGGGTGCGCGCGCCGTTGTCGATGATGTACGGGACCTCGTCCGGCAGGGCCCCGGTGGCGCGCAGCAGCGCCTCCAGCGGCACCGCGTCCCAGCCGATGGTCTGCCCGTGCACGACCGCTCCGCCCGGCGCCTCGCGGTCCACTATGCCCGGGACGCCGACGCCCACGCCCAGCAGCCGCTCGGTCCCGACCCCGGCCTCGGCGAGGACGGCGGCGATCCCGGTCCGGACGTGGTCCACGATCGGGCCGACGTCGTAGCAGCCGCGGGGCAGCAACGGCAGTTCGGTGCGGGCCAGTTCGGTGAGTGCCAGGTCGAACAGCTCGACGCGGACCCGGGTTTCGCCGACGTCGACCCCGATCATGTGGGCGCTGCCGGGGGCCACGCGCAGCAGGGTGCGGGGCCGGCCGCCGTCCGAGTCGACGATGCCGGCCTCCTCCAGGAGTCCGTCCGCGACGAGTTCGCCGACCACGTTGCTGACGGAACCGGAGCTCAGCCCGGTGGCGGGCCCGAGTTCCTGCCGGCTCATCGGCCCGCCGAAGTACAGCCGCTGGAGCACGGCGCTGCGGTTGCCGCGCCGCAGGTCCCGCACCGTACGGCCGCCACGCCCTGTGGTCATCTGGCTCCTTCCGTCCTGCCGTCCGCCCTGTCGTCGCTCGCAACATACCCGTGCGGGGCCCCTTGACGCGACCCTTTCACGAGGCTTAACTCACGTCCTGAATTAAGGCTTTGGCGCGTGGGGCGCCCTCGAAGCACCCGAGCCGAGACCATCCGCCGGCCTTCCCCCGACCCTGCCGAAAGGGGCCGATCCGCCATGCGCAGAACCCGAGCCGCCGCTGCCGCCGTCACCGCCTGCCTGCTCGCCGCCACGGCCACCGCCTGCGGCGGCGGCACCGCGGACAACAGCGGCGGCTCCAACACCGCCCCCAAGGAGCTCACGTACTGGGCCTCCAACCAGGGCCCCGACCTCGCGGCGGACCAGGCGACCCTCGGCCCGGAGCTGAAGAAGTTCGAGGAGCGGACCGGCATCAAGGTCAAGCTCGAAGTCGTCCCCTGGTCCGACCTGCTCAACCGGATCCTCGCCGCCACCGCCTCCGGCCAGGGCCCGGACGTCCTCAACATCGGCAACACCTGGTCCGCCTCCCTCCAGGCCACCGGGGCCCTGCTCCCGTGGGACGGCAAGAACTTCGACGCGATCGGCGGCAAGGACCGCTTCGTGGAGTCGGCCATCGGCTCGGCGGGCGCCGCCGGCCAGGACCCGGCCGCCGTCCCGCTCTACTCGATGTCGTACGCGCTCTACTACAACAAGAAGATGTTCCAGGAGGCGGGCATAGCGAAGCCCCCGGCCACCTGGGACGAGATGGTCACGATCGGCCGGAGCCTGTCCAAGGACGGCAAGTGGGCGCTCGGCGCCGAAGGGGGCAACCTCGCCAACAACATCCACCAGGTCTTCGTCCTCGCCAAACAGCACGGTGCGGACTTCTTCGACGCGGCCGCCAAGCCCACCTTCGACTCCCCGGCCGCCGTCGACGCCGTCAAGCAGTACGTCGACCTGATGGCCAAGGACAAGATCATCGCGCCGGGCAACGCCGAGTACGCCCAGAACCAGTCCGTCCAGGACTTCGCCAACGGCAAGACCGCCATGGTCCTGTGGCAGAGCGCCGCCTCCTCCTTCAAGAGCCACGGCATGAAGGAGGGCGACTGGGGCGTGGCCCCGGTACCGGTGCCCGCCGGCGGCGTGCCCGGCACCGGCCGCAACACCAACTCCATGGTCGCCGGCATCAACCTGGCAGTCTTCAAGAACACCGACAACATCGACGGCTCCCTCAAGTTCGTGAAGTTCATGACCAGCGACGAGGAACAGAAGCTCCTCAACAAGACGTACGGCTCCGTCCCGCCGGTCAAGGCCGCCCAGAACGACCCCGCGTTCGCCACCGACGACCTCACCGTGCTCCGCACCACCCTGGGCACCAGCGCCGCCCCGCTCCCGCAGGTCCCGCACGAGTCCCAGTTCGAGACCGCCGTCGGCACCGCCGTCAAGGAGCTCTTCGCCGACGCGGCAGCGGGCCGCCCGGTCACCACCGAGTCGGTCAAGGCCAAGCTCACCAAGGCGCAGCAGCAGATGGCGAGCTGAGTCCGGCCTGATGAGCCCCAAGAGCCCCAAGAGCCCGATGAGCCCGATGACTCCCGAGATCCCCAAGAACCGCATGAGCCCTAAGACCGCCCGCCTGCGCCGCAGCGCCCTGCCCTACCTCCTGCTCCTGCCCGCCCTGCTCCTCGAACTGCTCATCCACCTCGTCCCCATGGTGATGGGCATCCTGATGAGCTTCCGGCAGCTGACCCAGTTCTTCATCCGCGACTGGTCCCGCGCCCCCTGGACCGGACTGGCCAACTACGAACTCGCCGTCGACGTCAACCGGCCCGTCGGCGAGGCCCTCCTGCGCTCCTTCCTCACCACCTGCCTGTTCACCCTGCTCTCCGTCGGCCTGTGCTGGCTGCTGGGCACCGCTGCGGCGGTGTTCATGCAGGAGAGCTTCCGCGGCCGCGGCATCCTGCGGGCCCTGTTCCTCGTCCCGTACGCCCTGCCCGTGTACGCGGCCGTCATCACCTGGGCGTTCATGTTCCAGCGGGACAACGGCCTGGTGAACCACGTCCTCCACGACCAGCTCGGCCTCGGCGGCGCCGAGCACACCTTCTGGCTGCTGGGCGACAACAGCTTCTGGGCCCTGCTGACCGTCTCCGTCTGGAAGGGCTGGCCCTTCGCCTTCCTCATCGTGATGGCCGCCCTGCAGAACGTCCCCGCGGAGCTGTACGAGGCCGCCGCGCTGGACGGCGCCGGCGTCTGGCAGCAGATCCGCCGGATCACCCTGCCCTCCGTCGGCGCGGTCAACCAGGTGCTGGTCCTGGTGCTGTTCCTGTGGACCTTCAACGACTTCAACACACCGTTCGTGCTGTTCGGCAGATCCGCCCCCGAGGCCGCCGACCTGATCTCCCTCCACATCTACCAATCCAGCTTCGTCACCTGGAACTTCGGCACCGGATCGGCGATGTCCGTCCTGCTGCTGCTCTTCCTGCTGTTCGTCACCACCGGCTACCTGCTCGCCACGACACGCGGACGGAGGAACGAGCGTGCCTGACCGCCGCCGATCGTCCCCGCTGGCCCCGCCCGCCTCCTTCCGGGTGGTCCGCGCCGTCTTCCTCACCCTGCTCACCGGCTTCGTCCTGCTGCCCGTCTACGTGATGGTCACCAGCTCGCTCAAACCGCTCCAGGACGTCGCGGGCCGATTCCGCTGGATCCCCAGCGGGCTCACCGTCCGCCCCTACGTCGACATCTGGCACACCGTCCCGCTCGCCCGGTACTTCGTGAACTCCCTGATCGTGGCGGGCGCGGCCACCGCCGCCTCCGTCGTCATCGCCGTCTTCGCGGCCTACGCGGTCAGCCGCTACCGCTTCCGCGGCAAGCGCCTGTTCACCGTCACCGTGCTCTCCACCCAGATGTTCCCCGGGATCCTCTTCCTCCTCCCGCTGTTCCTGATCTTCGTGAACATCGGCAACGCCACCGGAATCGCCCTCTACGGCTCCCGCGGCGCCCTGATCCTCACGTACCTGACCTTCTCCCTCCCCTTCTCCATCTGGATGCTCATCGGCTACTTCGACTCGGTGCCCCGCGACCTCGACGAGGCGGCCACCGTCGACGGCTGCGGCCCCCTCGGCGCGCTGCTGCGGGTCGTGGTCCCGGCCGCCGTCCCCGGCATCGTCGCCGTCGCCGTGTACGCCTTCATGACCGCCTGGGGCGAGGTGCTCTTCGCCTCCGTCATGACGAACGACACCACCCGCACCCTCGCCGTCGGCCTGCAGGGCTACTCCACGCAGAACGACGTCTACTGGAACCAGATCATGGCCGCCTCGCTCGTCGTCAGCATCCCCGTCGTCGCCGGATTCCTGCTGCTGCAGCGGTACTTGGTGGCCGGCCTCACGGCGGGAGCCGTCAAATGACCCTTTCGGCAGGAGCCGTCAAGTGACCCTTTCCGAAACGCGTTCCGAAGCCCGTTCCGACACTGCTCGCGACTCGGCATCCGTCGACCTCGCCGCCCTGCCCCGCGACTTCGCCTGGGGCACCGCGACCTCCGCCTACCAGATCGAGGGTGCGGTGGACGAGGACGGCCGCGCCCCCTCCATCTGGGACACCTTCTCCCACACCCCCGGCGCCGTCGACGGCGGCCACACCGGCGACACCGCCTGCGAGCACTACCACCGCTGGCGCGAGGACATCGCCCTGATGCGGGAGCTCGGCACGAACGCCTACCGGATGTCCGTCGCCTGGCCGCGCGTGGTCCCCGGCGGCGACGGCCCCGCCAACCCCAAGGGCCTCGCGTTCTACGACCGGCTCGTCGACGGGCTGCTCGCCGCCGGGATCACCCCCTCCGTCACCCTCTACCACTGGGACCTGCCCCAGGCCCTCCAGGACCGCGGGGGCTGGCCCGAGCGGGCGACCGCCGAGCACTTCGCCGCGTACGCAGGCCTCGTCGCCGCCCGCCTCGGCGACCGCGTCACGCAGTGGGCCACGCTCAACGAGCCCCTGTGCTCGGCGTGGATCGGCCACCTGGAGGGCAGGATGGCCCCCGGCTGGAGCGACCTCACCGCCGCAGTCCGGGCCTCCTACCACCTGCTGCTCGGCCACGGGCTCGCCACCCAGGCCGTCCGGGCCGCCGCCCCCGGCGCGCAGATCGGCATCGTCAACAACCTCTCCACCGTCGAGCCCGCAACCGGCGGCGAAGCCGACCGGGCGGCAGCCCTCCGTATGGACGGCCACGTCAACCGCTGGTGGCTCGACCCCGTCCACGGCCGCGGCTTCCCCGCCGACATGCGCGAGGTCTACGCCGTGGACCTCCCCGAACGTCCCGGAGACCTGGCCGCCATCGCCGCCCCGCTCGACTGGACCGGCCTGAACTACTACTTCCCGCAGACCGTCACCGCCGACCCGGCCGGCCCCGCCCCGTACGCCCGCCAGATCGACCGGCCCGGCGTCCCGCGCACCGGCATGGACTGGGAGGTCGACGCGAACGGCCTCGAGGCCCTGCTCATGCGGCTGACCGAGGAGTACGGGGCCCGGCGCATCCACGTCACCGAGAACGGCTCCTCGTACCACGACACCGTCGCCGCCGACGGCAGCGTCCACGACCCCGAGCGGGCCGCGTACCTGACCGGGCATCTGGCGGCCTGCGCCCGCGCCGCCCGCCGCGGCGCGCCGGTGGCCGGGTACTACGCCTGGTCCCTGCTGGACAACTTCGAGTGGGCCTACGGCTACGACAAGCGCTTCGGCCTCGTCCGCGTCGACTACGCCACCCAGCGCCGCACGATCAAGACCAGCGGCCGCCGCTACGCCGAGGTGATCGCCGCGCACCGGGCCCTGTGAGACCGCAGGCCCCCGCGCCGCGCCGGGCCCGCCCCGCTTCTCGGGGCGGGCCCGGCCTTTCGTGATGGGATGGGGAACGAGTGCTTCCACCAGCTCACGGAGAGGTCGGGTAGATGTCCGAGGACACCATGCGGGCGATGGCGTACGAGACGTACGGCGGGACGGAGGTGCTCACCGAGACCCGGCTGCCGATGCCCAAGCTCGCCCCCGGTGAGCTCCTCGTCCGGGTCAAGTGCGCCTCGGTCAACCCCGTCGACTGGAAGATCATGTCGGGCGGGCTCGACGCCCTGATGGACGTCGTGTACCCCGTCGTCCCCGGCTGGGACGTCGCCGGCACTGTCGAGCGGGTCGGCATCGACACACCCGAGTTCTCGGTCGGCGACGAGGTCATGGCGTATGCCCGCAAGGACTACGTGCACGGAGGGACGTTCGCCGAGTACGTCAGCGTGCCCGTCCGCGCCGCCGCGGCCAAGCCCGCCTCGCTCAGCTGGCACGAGGCGGCCGGCCTGCCGCTGGCCGGGCTCACCGCGTACCAGCTGCTCACCCGGCTCGCCACCGGCAAGGACGACATCGTCCTCATCCACGGGGCCGCGGGCGGCGTCGGCTCCTTCGGCGTGCAGATCGCCCGCGCGCTGGGCGCCCGGGTCATCGGCACCGCCTCGCCGCGCAACCACGACCGGCTGCGCGACCTCGGCTGCGAGCCGGTCGAGTACGGGGACGGCCTGGTCGACCGGGTGCGGGCGCTCGCTCCCGACGGTGTCACCGTCGCCGCGGACTTCGTCGGCGGCGTCCTCGACGTCACCCAGGCGGTCCTGGCGAACGGCGGCCGGCACGCCTCCATCGCCGACCACACCGTGCTCGGTGCGGGCGGCCAGTGGATGTGGGTCCGGCCCGACGCCGAGGGCCTGGCGGAGCTGGCCCGGCTCGCCGACGGCGGGCAGCTCACGGTCACCGTCGCCAAGACGTTCCCGCTCTCGGAGCTGGCGGCGGCCTTCGAGTTCAGTCAGACCGGGCGCGCCGCCGGAAAGATCATTCTCGAGGTCTGACCCGAGATCCCGTCAGCCTGCCGCAGCTGTCGGCATGTTGTGCAGATCCACCATCGTCCGTACGGCCGGGGGCAGCCAGTCCCCGGCCGGCTTCTCGTCCCCGGCGCCGAGCCGCTCCAGGATCTGCGCCGGGGTCGGCCGGGCTGCCGGGTCGGGGGAGAGGCAGGCCCTCACGATCGCCGACAGGTCCGCGGGAAGCAGCCGCAGGGCTGTCTCCAGTTCCGCTCCCGCAGGGAAGGGCGCGGCCCCGCACGCGTGGCCCAGCACCATTCCGAAGGCGTACGCGTCGACGGCCGGTGTGAGCGGAGCCCCCGTCAGTTGCTCCGGCGCGAGGAAGCCCCGGGTGCCGACGAGGTAGTCCGCCCGGGTCAGGGCGGTGGCGTCCACCGCTCGCGCGATGCCGAAGTCGATCACCCTCGCACCCGTCTCCGCGATGATGATGTTGCCGGGCTTCAGATCGCGGTGGACGATCCCGCAGGCGTGGATCCCCTCCAGCGCCTCGGCCACCCCCAGCGCCAGGGTCCGCAGCGTCCGGGCGGGCAGCGCCCCGTGCTCCCGCAGGACGGTGTGCAGGGACGGGCCGGGGATGTACTCCGTCACCAGCCAGGGCTGTTCTCCCTCGGCCGACGCGTCCACCACCTGCGCCGTGTGGAAGCCGCCCACCCGGCGCACGGAGTCGATCTCCCGGGCGAACCGCTGCCGGAAGCCCGGATCCGCCGCCAAGTCCGCCCGTACGACCTTCACCGCCACACGCCGTTCACCGGGCGACAGCCCCAGGTAGACCGTCCCCATCCCGCCCTCGCCGAGCCTGGCGGTGAGCCGGTAGCGGCCGACCCGTCGCGGGTCGCCCGTCAGCAGCGGATCGTGCTGCACGGGGCGTACGGACACACCGGCCGGCGCCGTCGCCCGTGCGCCGCGTCGGTGGATCTCCGCGACCGCAACCTCGGTCTCGGCGCGCAGGATCGCCGCGTGCCGGTCCGCTTCGGCGCGCAGGATCTCGGACTGGCGGTCACCTTCGGCCTGGAGGATCGCGGCGCGTTTGTCGCGGTCGGCGCGCACCTGCCTCTCCATCGCGTTCATGATGGCGATCGGCGGCTCGATCGCCTTGAGCTCGACGCGGTTGACGCGAATGCCCCACTTGCCGGTGGTTTCCTCGAGGATTCCCTGCAGGGCCGTGTTGATCTCCTCGCGGGAGGTCAGGGTCCGCTCGAGGTCCATGCCGCCGATGATGTTGCGCAGGGTGGTGACGGTGAGCTGCTCGATGGCCTGGATGTAGCTTGCGACCTTGTACGTCGCGGCGCGGGCGTCGGTCACCTGGTAGTAGATGACCGTGTCGATGTTGACGACCAGGTTGTCCTGGGTGATGACCGGCTGCGGGGGGAACGGCACGACTTGCTCGCGCAGGTCGATGCGGTTGTGGATGGAGTCGATGAACGGGACGATGATGTTGAGGCCCGCGTTGAGGGTGCGTGTGTAGCGGCCGGAGCGTTGGACGATGGCGGCGCTGGCCTGCGGGATCACCTGGATCGCCTTGACCAGTGCGATGAAGATCAGAACCACCAGAATGATCAGGACGATGATGATCGGTTGCATGCGGTTCCCCGTACCCTTCCGGCCGTCTGCGCTGCCCCGTTGAGCGGAGTCTCGCAGAACACCTTTGCGGTGCAAGCCGATTGGGCGAGGTTGCCCCCGGCCCGGATGGCGCGGGGCGGCCGGAGCCGCCCCCGCCGCCGGGGGCAAGCGGTGGATCAGGGGAAGGAGACGACCGTGGACGGGGTCGTCGATGTACCCGACGTGGGCGCGCCCGTGGCATTGACGACGTGCTCGTACTGGCCCTTGCCGCCGAGCGAGACGACGAGCAGGTCGTGGAACCTCACGCCCGGCCTCACGGGCGCCTGGAATCCATGGTCCTGACGGATCGTCGGGTCGACGTTGTAGTAGCAGTAGCTGCCCAGCCCCCAGCCCTCGTGGGTGGTCACCGAGTCGGCCACCTTGTAGGCCGCGTAGCCCTTGGTCGGACCGTTCTGGATCGCCGCCTGGTTGGGGGCGTCGTACGCCTTCTCGTTCTGGAAGAACACCGTGCGGCCGCGCTCGCCGTTCCATTCCACGTCGTACTTGTTGAAGTGCTCGACGAACAGCCCGGTGGCCAGGACGTCGTCACCGTTCACCCGGAAACCGTAGTCGGCGCGGTTGGTCTCCCAGCCCACCCCGTCCCCGTGGTCGGCACGCCAGATCCAGGTGTGGTCGACGATCGTGTCGTGGTTGCTGATCACCATGCCGACGGTGGCCTTGCCGGCGCCGGCGCCGCCCACCCGGATGAACACGTCCTGCACGGTCGTCGGGTTGCCGCCGTGGTCCGTGGTCGTCCCGGCCGGGCCGACCTCCAGCAGGCTCGGCGAGTTGACCGGGCCGGCGTCGATCAGGAACCCGGCGAGCTTCACCCCGTCGACGTCGGCGACCTTCATCGCCGTCACCCCGTTGTCCGGGACGATCGTGGCGAGTCCGAGACCCAGGACGACCGTGTCCGCGCGGTTCACCCGGATGGTCTGGTCGACGTGGTAGACACCGGGCGTGAAGAGCAGGTGCAGGCCCTGGGCCAGCGCCTGGTTCATCGTCGCGGCGGTCGTGCCCGGCTTGACCACGTAGAACCGGCTCAGCGGGATCGAGGTGCCCTGCGGCGCGCCGCTGCCCCAGGAGGTGCCGCGGGCGTTCACGCGCTTCGCCGGGACGAAGACCTTGTACTCGGCCCCGTCCAGGTAGAGGAACGGCTTCTCCCGGGAGACGGGCGTGGAGTCGAGCGTGGTGTACGGCGGGTTCGGGAAGGACTGGGCGGGCGCGCCCTGGACCCCGGAGAAGACCTGGTTCCAGACGCCGTTGCCCCAGCTGCCGATCGCGCTGTCGCGCGTGTACCACTGCTGCTGCGAGTAGTTGCCGACCTGGCCGTCGATCTTGGAGTCGGCGATGTAGCCGCCGGAGGCCCAGCCGAAGCCGTCGGGGGCGAGGTTGAGGCCGCCCTTGACGTGCATGCGGCGGAAGGGCGCGGCCTGGGAGACGGCCCAGCGATCGGTGCCGTTGACCGGGTTGAGCGCGAGGTTCTCGGCCGAACGCCAGAAGTTCTGAGTGGCGTTGCCGCCGAACCAGCCGGCGTCGACGGTCACATCACCGTTGATGGTGGTGTCGTCGGGGCTGAGGCCCAGTCCCGAGACGGAGGTGTAGAAGCCGATCTGGGCGTTGAGGCCGTTGTACGTACCCGGCTTGAACAGGAACTGGTAGCGGCCGGTGCCGAACTGGGCCGACTCCTGCTGCCGGAAGACCTCGTCGAGCCGGGCCTGGGTGCCGGGCGTGGACGGGTCGAACACGATCACGTTGGGGCCGAGGTCGCCGCCGCCGGGGAGGGTGGGGCCTCCGTCGGTGGTGCCGTAGACCTGGAACTCGTAGAGCGAGTAACCCCACTGCGTCGCGCGCTGGGTGCCGTACACGCGGACGTAGCGGGCGGTCCCGGTGATCTCGTGGGTCCGGACCCCGCCGGTGGCGGTGGTCGTGGAGTAGGCGGTGCTCCAGTGCGTGCCGTCGTCGGACAGCTCGATCCGGTACGCCGTCGCGTACGCGGTCTCCCAGCGCAGCACCACCTGGCTGACCTCGGCGGGGGCGCCGAGGTCGACCTGTATCCACTGCGGGTCGGCGAACTGACTCGACCAGCGGGTGGCGTTGTCGCCGTCGACGGCGGCGGAGGCGGGGGTGCCGCCGTTCTCCTGACTGGAGGCGGTGGCGGGTCTGCCCTGGGAGAGGAGGACGGGCGCGGCCTGGGCGGTGGTACCCGGCAGCAGTACGAGGAGGGCTGCGACCAGCGCGGCGGCGAGAGCCGCGACCGTCGGTCGCGGTGGATGGTCCGAGAGGCGGGACATGGGGGGCTCTCCTGACGTCGTGGATCCGGGGGGATCGAAGCGTGAGTGAACTGCCCGCCACGAGGGCCGTCAAGGGTTTCAGCGTTCATGAAGTGAAGGCCTGAGTGGGTGTCAATTGCCCTTGAGGCCTGTGAACTCGGAGTTTCTTCAATCCTTGTGAAAAGTGTTGACGAAAAAAGGTGTCAGGAATCTACTGAGACTTCAGGCCGCTCCGTCCCGCCGTTCCCGCTGGGCGGGACAGAGCTCGGCCGTCTTCGGGGAGTGGCCCAGGCCGGAGGGCAAGCGCTGCCGTGCGTTCGTTACTTGTCGTCAGGGAGGCGGATGCGTCAGCCGAGCGGGGGGACCGCCCCGCACTCCGCCCAGGCGACCTCGACGCCCATGAGGCCGGCGGACCAGCGACCCGCGAGCGCGTCGAGACCGGTCGCATCCGGCGGGCTCGCGCCGAGCCCGATCGCATACCGGGCCGAGACGGGGGAGACCGCGAAGGGCCGCGGCCAGGCGTGCGCGTCCCGGACACCGGCCTCCGCCAGCGCACCGAGCAGGGCGCGCATCCGGCCCCGCGCCCGGCCCAGGTGTTCCTCGAACTCCCGCGGAGCATCGGCTCGTACGGTCACCACCGCCCACGCCGCGTGCCGGCGGTGCAGCGGCGGGGTGCCGAGGGGCAGGGCCTGGGGGTGGGGTTCAGCCTCCAGGAGTTCCCACGTCCGGTACAGCTCCCGGCCCAGCAGGTCGCGCACCCCCGGGCCGACCTGGGCCGTGCAGCTGCGGGCCGGTGCGGAGGGGGTGAGGACGGTGACGGGATCCGGGTGCGGAAGAGGGTCCGCGTGCGGGTCCGCGGCCGGGGGCGTGAGGGTGACCGGGTCGCGCCAGTCCCAGGCCGCCCAGGTTCCGAAGAACTCCCGGAGCAGGGCCGCGGGGGACAGGTCGGCGGCCTCGCGGACCGTACGCGCCGCCAGTACCGCCCAGGCCACCCCCGGCAGTCCGCCGAACGGCGCCGAATCCAGCCCCCGGGCCCGGGCCCACGCCTTCACCTCCCGGGCCAGCCGGAGGAACGCCGCGTGCCGCTCGGAGCCCGCGAAGTCCCGGACCGCATCGGCGTCGCTCACCGAGCTCAGCGCGATCGCGGCCGCCTCGCCGAGCTCCGCCCGGCGTTCCACCGCCTGAGCCGGGTCCACCGCGCCCGTGGCGACGACCACCAGGTCCACATCCAGTCCGGCCGTACGCAGCCGCAGCCCGGGCACCCGAGCGCCCTTCACCTCCCGCAGCCCCTCGGCCTCCGGGAGGGCTGCCGCCACCCGCTTCCGTACCTCCTCGATGCCGACCGTGCCCGGCAGGGCCGCGACCAGGTCGAGGTCGGCCCCGGGCAGGGCGCAGCCCATGCGGCGGGATCCGGCGAGGTGCAGCACGCCGTCCCCGAGCGCGTCCGCGATCCGGGCGGTGAGGGACTCGGCTTCCGCGTCACGTGCGGATGCTGCTTCCGGTCCGACCTCTTGTTCCGGTCCAGGCCCCGGTCCAGGCCCCGGTCCAGGCCCGGGTCCAGGCTCCGGTTCCTGTGCCCACCGCCACCTGCCGGTGCCGAGTTCCACGGTCGCCCGGACCTGCATCGGCCCGTCCCCGCGCCGTGAGAGCACCGCGAGCTCCCCGACCCGGGCCGGCGTCCCCGTCCCGGATCCGCCGAGTCGCGCGGCGAACTGGGGCAGGGCCCGCTGCGGATCCCGGCTGCGCCCCAGCGTCAGGTGCGGGGTGAAGCCGTCGCGCCCACGGCACCCCGGGAACCGCGCGGCGAGCCCCCGCCGCAGCTGCTGCCAGGGCGCGTCGCCGGCCGCCGCCGGGTCCAGCCACAGCGTGGCGTCCTCGCGGTGTCCGAAGCTGTGCACACCGGCCACCCGGGCCGTGAACGGCGGTGTCTGTGCCACCACTTCGGCCACCAGCGGCAGCGCCTCCTCGAACGAGGACTCCGGTACGAAGCCGAACAGCAGGTTCACGTGCGCCGGCCAGCGGTGGACCGCCGGGTCGTGCTCCCGCCGCAGCTCTTCGACCGCCGGATCGTGCGGCGGCAGCCAAGCAACCGCCGTCCGCACGGTCGCCCGTACGTCGAGCGCCGCGCTCCCGGCGTCCCGCTCGGCGAAGTCCACCACCGCCTCGACCCCGAAGTGGTCGGAGATGAACAGCCCCTCCGGACCTGGGGTGTTGCCGCGCAGGACGGCTTCCCGCACCCGCGCCCCCGCCGAGCGCAGCAGGACCCGGTCCAGCCGGGCGGCCCGCCCCGAGAGCGAGCCCACCGCGGCCAGCGGATTGGCCGCCGGGTCGAAGGTCGGCGTGGCGTCCAGCGCCCCGTGGACCTCGCTCCACGTGTCCCGCATGCCGAGTGCGGCCGCCGGCCCCTCCGGGCCGGAGCGGCCGTCGTTGAAGTCGCCGAGCAGCACCGCGTCCGCCTCGATGCCGCTCAAGCCCTCGGCGATCCGGGCCAGTTCGACGGTCCGCCGCCCGGCGCCGTTCTCCGTGTGATCGCTCGTCAGATGGAGGCAGGCCACGACGAGGGGGCCGCTCGCGGTGCCCACCGTCACCGCGGCGACCGCCTTGTGCGGCCCCAGCAGGTGCAACCCCGCCTCGCGCACGGGCAGCCGGCTCAGCACCAGCAGCCCGCTGGCGGCGACGTCCTTGCCGCGCGGATCGGTGCCCACCGTGTATCCGGCCCGCACCCACGGCTCCGCCAGCAGCATGCCGAGCAGCGCAGGTTCGACCTCCTGGAGGGCGATCACATCGGCGTCGGCGCCCGCCAGGTCGGCCAGCAGCATCGGCCTGCGCCGGGCGGTGTCGATGCGCGGGGCGTCGTACCGGTCCCACAGGGTGTTCCAGGTCAGCAGCCGCACCTGCTGCGGCCCCGGGCCGCCGGCCGGGCCGGACGGAACAGACCCGCCGGCCGGCACCTCGGCCGGCCGCCAGGCGCCGCCGTCCGCCGGATCCCACGCGTGCGGGGTCCGGGAGGTGAAGAACGGGGCCCGCAGCAGCCGCGGTTCGCGGATCCGCCCGGCCTCGGTGGAGTCGATCCGGTCGATGCCGCTCGCCCGGTCCCAGACGAGCTCGCCGTCCGCCTCGACGAACAGCACCCGGTGCCAGGGGATGTCGCCGCCGGGCACGAAGGAGTGCAGCGGGATCCGCTTCGGCGGCGCCCCGCGCTGGTGCAGCCCGAACACGAAGCGCGCCGGATCGAACCGGGGGTCCCAGCGGACCTGGTGGTAGAGCTCCTCACTGGTACGCATCAGCCGTCCTCGCCCCCTGCCGCGGCAACGGCCGCTGTCACTGCCGCCGCACCGATGGTTCCCGCCGTGTCCTCCACGGTCCCGCCCGCCCCGACGTACCAGGTGCGGTGCCCCGGCCCGTGTCCGGCGTACGGCGGGCTGAACCGGTGCAGCTGGGTGGCCAGTACCTGCGGCGGTACGGGATGGGGTCGGACGGCGTTGCGCCGGACCAGCTCCGCCTCCTCGACCAGCACCACGGCCTGGGTGACCAGCGCGTCGCGGCGCTGCGCGACCGCGGCGACCAGCCCGCGCTGCTGCTCGGTGAGGGAGGTGGCGTCCCACACCACCGTGCCGCCGGCGCCCGCGGCGGCGGCCAGCGCAGCGTTCAGCCGGTCCAGGCCCTCGCGCAGCACGTCCGCATTGGCCCGCTGGTCGGCTCGGGAACCCCGGACGGTGCGCAGATCGTCGAGACTGATGTACGCGGCCACGCCCGGCAGGCTCCGGGCGTACGTGCTCTTCCCGCTGCCCGAGGGCCCGCACAGCTGGACCAGCCGCGGGAAGCCGCCGTCGCGCCACCGCCAGGTCGCGGCCACCGCCTCCTCGGCGGTGGAGATCCCGCCCCGCGCGAATGCCTCCCGTGCCTCCGCCCAGCACCGGTCCGCCGCGTCCGCGCCGAGCCCGCCGAGGGCCTCCCGCAGCCCGGTGCGCAGCGGGCCCAGCGGATCGGGGCCGAGCAGCCCCGCCTCCTCGGCGTACAGCGCGGACCACTCCACGCACTCCCGCGCCTCGGCATCCCCCGCGGCCGCCGCACCGGCGAGGGCGTGCAGCACCCCGAGATCCGCGGCCACGGCCATCCGGACCAGCCCGGCCCGCCGCCCCTCGTCCGGGAACGGCCGCTGCAGAGACGGGTACAGCCCGACCAGGTCGGCGACCCGCCGGGCGAGCGGCATCCCGAGCGGCCCCGCCGCCAGCCGCGCCCCGATCCGGGCCCGCGGCGCGCGGTGCAGTACGGCGGCCAGTACGCCGGCCAGCCGGTCCTCACCGGTGCGGCCCGACGCGTCCAGCCGGCCCGCCACTTCGGCGACGACCGGTGCGACTGCGGCATCAGGCGCGGTATCGGGTGCGGGATCCGGGCCGAGGGCGGCCGCCAGCTCCGCCGCATCGGGCTCGGAGCCCGAGCGCACCGCCCACAGCGGTGCCTGCGGACCGAGCCCGTTCGGCACCACCTGCGCGTACATCCAGTGGGTGTCGGTCTGCACATGGCCGACGCGCACCCACTTGGCGAGGTACCGCCCGAAGTCCGCACGCGCGAAGCCGGCCACCGTCCGTACGACGTAGCCCTCCTGCCGTGCGGTGTCGAGCCGCAGCCTGCGCAGCGCGCGCTCGTCGAAGACGCCCCGCCAGAGCACGCGCGGGGTGGGCACCCCGAGGCCGTGCAGGAAGCTCACGGTCCGGTCCCAGTCCAGGCAGTGCTCGCCGTCCCACACCGAGAAACCGTAGAACCAGCTGTCGAGGTCCTCGTAGGGGATCGAGTGGCGGGCGTACAGGTTCTCCCCGCACACCCGCCACCCGGCCGGTATACCGGCGCCGATCCGGCTCTGGAGGCCCTTGACCCAGGCCCGCGAGGGGTGGTGGCCCGAGTCGAGCGAGCGCGCGTGCAGGCCGTCCGCGTACAGGGTGGTGTTCTCCCCGTCGAGCTTCTCGGTGACGACGACCTCGCGCCCGGCCAGCCCCGGGAGCGCGGAGGCGCGCACGTCGTCCGCCGCCGCCCCGGGGGACCAGGGCAGATGCGGCGTACGGGGGTAGTGGGTGCGCATGACCGGCTCCTGCTCGACGACGTGGTGCGTCGTCACTCTAGGTATCCGGAGCCGGTGCATCCAATCAATAACCCCCGCGCGGGGTCGCCCGGTCCGTCAGGGCCGCCGCCCGGCCCAGGCCACCAGCCGTTCGATGGCCGGCGCACCGGGGTCCACGGCCACGACCTCGGCGAACGGGATCCGCCCGCCGCGGGTTTCGGCCGGCAGTGCCCTGCGTACGACGGCGATCACCCGCTCGATCAGGGCCGCGTCCCATTCCGGGTGCTGTCCGGTCGCCCTGGCCAGGTCCCAGGTGTGCACGGTGAGTTCGTGCGTGTAGACGGCCGCGGCGGCCGCGCCCGGCATGACGCCCATCGGCAGGCGCAGCTGCCGGCCGAGGACGGCCGCGTCCGCCCACACCTCGGCGACCTCGCGGGCGCCCGGCTCCCAGGCCGCCGCCCACGCCCCGTCGGCGAGCTCGTCGGCGAAGGACGGGACGCTGAACGGGTCCTCGCCGCGCCCGATCACCGCGATCCGGCGGACGACGGCGACGAGGTGGCTCGAGAGCCGCCGGACGTCGAACTCGTCGCAGGGGGTGGGGGTGTCGTACTGGTCGGGCCGGACGGCGGCAAGGGTGCGGCCCGCCAGCACGACGGCCGCGGCGAGGTCGAGCCGCGGGTCGAACGTGATGGTGGAGGCGGACGGGGTCTCGGTGAGCTGAGTGATCTCGGTCATGAGTTCATCCTGGAAGCAAAACTGGCCACCTTGTGGCCAGTTTCCCGAGGAGAATGAACGGACCGGCGAAAACGCCCGGCACGCAGGCAGGGAAGAGGGATATGAGAGCCGACCGGCTGGTGGCGACCCTGCTGTTCCTCCAGGAACGCGGCCGCGTCACCGTCCCCGAGGTGGCCGCCGAACTGGAGGTGTCCCAGCGCACCGCCCGCCGCGATCTGGAGGCGCTGGCCGCGTCCGGCATCCCCGTCTACTCGCAGCGGGGCCGCGGTGGCGGCTGGTCCCTCGTCGGCGGCGCCCGGACCAACCTCACCGGGCTCACCGCCGACGAGATCCGGGCGCTGTTCCTCGTCACCGGGCCGCTGACGGCCACCCCCGAACTGCGCACCACCCTGCGCAAGCTGGTCCGGGCCCTGCCGTCCACCCTGCGGGCGGAGGCCGAGGCCGCCACCCGCGCCGGAGTCGTCGACGCGACGGACTGGTCCCGCAACGCCGTCACCGCCGATGCCGCCCACCGCACCGCGCTCCAGGGCGCCGTCGTGGACGGGATCCGCGTCCGCCTCGGGTACGCGGGCGTCGGCAAACCGGCCGGCGAGCGTACGGTCGATCCCCTCGGGCTCGTCGCCAAGGCGGGGGTCGACTACCTGGTAGCCGGTACGGAGAAGGGCCTGCGCACCTTCCGGCTCAGCCGCGTCCGCTCCGTCGAGCCGACCGGCGAACCCGTGGTCCGGCCGCCCGGCTTCGACCTCGCCACGGCCTGGCGGGAGCTGTCCGGGGCCTTCCAGGACGGCATGTACGCGGTGACCGCGCGGGCCCGCGTCCACCCGGACGCGCTGGCCCTGCTGCAACGGTTCCTCGGCGGCCGGGTACGCGTCGGCGGCCCGCTGCCCGACGGCTGGACCGAGGTGTGGGTCGACGGCCCGGCCCCCAAGGCGCTGGCCGGCCACCTGGCCGGGCTGGGAGCGGGGGTCGAGGTCCTGGAGCCGCCGGAGGTACGTCAGTGGCTGGCCCGGATCGGCGCCGAACTCACCGCGGTGTACGCGGGGGACACGCGGGACGCGTCGCCCGGTCAGTAGCCGATGGTGAACCGCCGGCCCGGATGCGCGTCGCGCTCGATCTCGTCGACCAGCGCCACGGCGTAGTCCTCGGCCGAGATGTGGCTGCGGCCGTCCTCGTCCACGATCAGATCGTCGAGGGCCAGCCGGTACGTGCCCGTGCGCTCACCCGGACCGATCTGCGCGGCGGGGCTCAGACAGGTCCAGCGCACCTCCTCCACCGGCACGGTGCGCAGGAAGTCCAGCGCCTCCCCGTGGGCGCGCATGAGCGCGCGGACCGGCTCCGGGACGCCCGCCGCGTCCCGGACCAGCGGGCCGCCGGGGGTGCGCAGCGAGCCCGCCCCGCCCACGACGATCACCCGGGGCCGGGGGACGTCCGCGCCGAGCGTGCAGACGCCGCCGATCAGGGACTTGGCGGCGGTGACGAGCACGCCCGGATCCCCGGACCCGGGGCCGATCGCGCTGACGAGCACATCTCGGCCGGCGGCCGCCTCGGCGACGGAGTGCGGGTCGAGGACGTCGCCGCGCAGCACCTCGGCGCCGGAATCCGCGAGCTTCGCGGGGTCGCGTACCACCGCCGTGACCTCGTGGCCGCGCCCGAGTGCTTCGCGCAGCACAAGGGCTCCGATGGTGCCGGTCGCGCCGAACAGGGCGATCTTCGCCATGGCGACTCCCTGGGGGTGGAGGCGGTACGGGCCTCCGGTCGGACCCGCGCCGCCCATCCAAGCGAACCGGCCCGCCGTCACCCGGCAGCCGGGCCGGGTCCACTCGGATGATCCGGCCCGCCGGGCGCGGTGACTACCGGCACAGGGCGACGATCGACGGGGAGACCGTCCCCTTGGCCGCCTCGCACAGGGGTGCCATGTCGTACGTGCGCGGCGGCGCGGACCGCGGTTTCGGCCGTACGGGCGGCCGCTTGCGGGGCTTCGGCGCCGGGGCGGCGCGCTCGGGCCGCGCTAGCCGAACAGGCGCGCGATCGCCGGTCCGGTGCTGCGGCGGCCGGTTCTCCCCGGGCTGCGCTGCGGGCTGCGCGGGAGGTTCCGGCTCGGGCTCCGGCTCGGGCTCGGCCGCCGGCGGGGCCGGCGGGGGCTCCGGCGTCGGCAGCCGGCCCAACGGCAGGGCCCCGACCGCCCTTTCCCGGGCCGCGGTCCGGTCCACCTCCGGAGCCGGTTTCGCGGGCCCGGTCGGCCGTACGGTCACGCACCCGGCGGTCAGCGCCAGCGCAGCGAGGATCAAGGGCAGGGGCAGAGCCATCTGGCGTAACTGCATCCGCCCACCCTGCCGTACGGCAGCCCGTGGAACCTACGCGCCGTCACACTCACGGGTGACGGCCCGGCTCGGACCGGCTACGCGGCCGGGCGCCCCGGCGTGGCAAGCCGGAGCAGGTGTTCCAGCGGGCCCCGGCGCAGCGGGCTGTCCGCCCACAACCGCTGCCAGGCCCAGGCCGCCGACAGCGCCACACCCGCGAAGCCGGCCAGCGCACCCCAGGAGGCGGCCCCGTGGGCCGGTCCGGCCAGGGCCAGCGCATGCAGGACGTACGCGCTCAGCGTCATCGCCCCGAGCGCGGTCAGCGGCCGTAGCAGCCGTGCACCGGCCCGGCCGCGCGCGGCGAGCACGAAGAGCCCGATGAGCGCGCAGCCCACCCCTGCGTTGCCGATCGTCTCGAGCGGCGTCTGGCTGTACGGATCGGCCACGAGCAGCCAGTCCCAGGAGGTGCTGGGCACGGCTCCGAACTGCCCGCGCAGCACTTCGCGTACGGGATCCGCCGCACCGAGGGCTTCCGGATGGCGGGCCGCGACCGCGTCGAGCAGCCGCTCCCGGCCGCCGAGCACATGGGCGGCCACCCAGGCGGTGCCGTAGCCCGCGGCCGCGGCGGACGTACCCCAGAGCGCCACCCGCCGGGCGACGCGGCGTTCCCCCAGATCGCACAGCCGGCCGAGGGCCAGCCCGGCCAGGAGGTACGGGAAGTACGTGGCGAGCGGATACGCGCCGGTGAGCAGCAGTTGGCACAGCACCCGGCCCAGCCCGGCCCAGCCGGTCAGGGCGGTCGGTTCGGGGACCGCGCCGCGCCCGGAGGCCTCGTACCCGAACACCGGGCCGAGCAGGAACGAGAGCAGCGGACCCGCCACCACGCAGACCCCGGCGACGGCGGTGAGCATCGGGGTGGACAGCCGGGTGAACGGCTCGGCGGCGAGGAAGTAGACGGCGAAGAAGGCCAGGATGACCAGGATCCCCGGCCACAGCGCGGCCAGCAGCAGGCCCAGCCCGGCCAGGACCGCACAGCGGATCAGCAGCGGGCGGTAGCGCCGGGCCCAGCCGTCCGGTTGCTCCGCGGGGGTGCGGCCGCGCTGGGCGAGGGCGAGCGAGAACCCTGCAAGGAGGGTGAACAGCGCGGGGGCCCGCCCGTCGGCCGCGACCAGCAGGTAGCCGGCGCCCTCGGGGTGCGCGCCCGGGCCGACGTGTACGGCGAACATGCCGAGGACCGCGAGCCCGCGGACGGCGTCGACGACGGCGAGCCGCCCGGTGCCGGGTCCGGTGCCGTCTCCGGTGCCGGTTGCTGCGCCGTTGCGCACGGCCGTCACGCGCACGTGCGGGCGGGCCGGCCGCCCGCCGCGGGCGGCGCGCTCCACCGCCCGGCGGTGGCGGGCCTGTTGGCCGGTGACGGGTCCGGACGGGAAGCGCGTCGCATGGCGGTGTCTCTCCTGGGGGCGGTTCCGGTGCGGGTCCGGTGACGTGGTCGGACCGGCGGTTTTCAGGCCGCCAGTCCGCGACGCGAACGTACCAAGGAGGGCGTAACAAGGTAATAAGCAGGTATGGGGGCGGCAAAGCGACGGTCAGTGGCCGGAGTGGCGCGACCGGCGTAACCCGCAGGCCGTGCGGGCTGTTGCACAGGGAGAGGGTCCATCCACGGTGAACGGAGTTCCGATGCCGCAGCTGACCGACGAGGCCGTGACCGACGAGGACGGCGGACGGCCGGGCACGTGGATGACCCCGCAGGAGTACGGGGCTTCGCGGGCCGCGCTCTGGACCGGCGCCGTCGTCCTGGTCACCGACACCGACGGCCGGGTCCTCGTCCAGAGCGTCGACTACCGCGCCGACCGGATGCTGCCCGGCGGCGCGGTGGACGCGGGCGAGGCCCCGTCGGCCGCCGCGGCCCGCGAGATGCGGGAGGAGCTCGGCGTCGACGGCAGCTACCCGAACGGCCTCGCCGTGGACTGGATCCCGGCGGACACCCCCGGCTTCCCGCCCGAGATGCGCTTCCCGGGAGAGGTCCTGTACGTGTACGACGGCGGCACCTGGACCCCGGACCGGATCGACGCGATCCGCCTCCCCGCCCAGGAGATCACCGGCGTCCACTTCGCCGAACCGGCCGACCTGCCCGCCCTGATGGACCCGGGCGACGCCCGCCGCGCCCTGTCGGCGCTGCGCGCCCGCATCAACGGCGGCGGCCCGGCCCTGCTGGAGGACGGCCGCCCCGTCGCGCCGACCGCCCTGGACCGGCTCGGGGTCCTGCGCACCCGCCGCACCCCGCACCACGGCACCTGGCACCCCGGCCCGATGCCCGCGGCGCTGCCCGTACGGGAGCCCTCGGCCTGGCTGTTCGCCCCCGACGGCCGGGTCCTGCTCCTGGTCTGCCGCACCACCGGCGCCGCCCAGCTCCCGCCCCCGACTGCGGGCTCCGCCCCGCTCGGCTACCGGTACGCCGACGAGGCCGCTCACCCCCGTAGCGCGGCACACCTCGGCTCCCCGCCACCGGCCGCGGACCCGGCGTACGCGCGCCTGCTGGCCACCCCCGAGCAGGTCCGTGAACTCGCCGACTGGGGCCCGGCCGGCCACGCAGAACTCGCCGCGGTGCACACGGCCCGCGCCCACCTCTCCCTCCCGCGCCCACCCCGTACCCCCCTCACGGAACTCCCCGAACACGGCACGCACTGGTGACGCCACCGGGCCCTGTCAGTGGTGCCCCGTAGCGTGATCGGCATGGGATTCACCAGCGCCTGGTCGATCAGCAGCCACCCCGACTCCGTCATCCAGGAGCTCGCGCCCCGCCTCGCGCCGGCCCTCGAAGCCGACCGCACGAACCCGGCGGCCCGCCACCGCTGGGAGGCCTGGCAGGGCGCCCCGCTGCCGGACCACCGCACCTGGTACACCGACCGGGCACACGGTGATGCCATCGACTCGTTCTGGAACCTGACCCGCCCCGGCGAGCACGTCGACGACGTCTGCAGCGGCATCACCGACCCCGAGTTCCATGTCATGCACGACCTCTGGGAGCCCGAACCGGACCCGGCGGACATGTTCGTCTCCGTGCACCGCAAGGACTACGCGGTCGCCGCCCTGTTCCACGCCATCGGCCCGGACCGGGCCGCCCTGCTGCCCGGCTGGTGCGGCAACGTGCTCCTCACCGCGGCCGAGGTGCGCCGGACGCTGCCGGGCGTGGAGCAGGCGCTGACCTTCACCTCAGGGGAACGGGCCCACGTCGCCGACCGGGACTGGCTGGACTACGGCGCCCGCGAAGAGCACGTCACCGACGGTCCGCTCCGCCTCTGGCGGTCCGCCGCCGCGGCGGGGCGCGGGCTCTGCGCGGTCGCGTTGCATGTCGACTGACCGGCCCGGCGGGGGATCACGGGTTCAGGGGTAGGCCCATGCGGCGTCGGTGAAGCCGAGGCGGCGGTTCATCCCGATGGCCCGGGTGTTCGCCGGATGCCAGGTACCGGGCGGCCCCCGCCGCGACCTGGGAAATCCGGGGTCCGCGGGTTCCGGTCCCGCAGCATGGGGGGATGAGCGACAGCACGATCACCTACACCCTGTACGTCCAGGCCGATCCCGACCGGGTCTGGCAGGCCCTCACCGAGCCCGCCTTCACCCGGCGGTACTGGGGGCTGAGCTTCGAGACCGACTGGGCGGTGGGATCGAGGATGGACTGGGTGGAGCGCGGGGCCCGGACCAGCGATCCCGAGCAGGTGGTCCTCGACTGCGTCCCGAACCGCCGGCTCTCGTACACCTGGCACACCTTCACCCCGCAGTGGGCGGCCTCGGTCGGCATCGCCGAGGAGCTGCGGGCCGAGCTGGCACAGGAGCGGCGTACGACGGTGACGTACGAGATCGAGCCCGTCGGGGACACGCTCGCGCGGCTGACCATCCTCCACGAAGGCTTCGAACCCGGCGGCACCCTGATCGGCATGTGCAGCCGGGCCTGGCCGATGCTCGCCTCCAGCCTCAAGACCCTGCTGGAGACCGGGGCTCCGCTGCCGGAACCGGGGCACGATACGGACCAGGGGCGGGGCGGGTACGAGAGCCACGGGGGCTGAGCCCGGGCGCACCGGCCGGGGGCGGCTCCGGCGCCGGTCCGCCCACCCCCGCCGTGCCCGCCCCGCGCCCCGCGCCGCGCAGCCCCGCCCGAACAGTCGTACGTCGCGCCTGAGATCATGTGTAACGACCACGGAATCAGGAGCGCTGACATGACCCTCGACCACCACCGCGTCGTCATCACCGCCGCCGGCCGCGACTTCGGGCGCACCCTCGCCCTCCGGTTCGCCGCCCGGGGCGCCGCGGTTTACCTCTCCGCGCGCACCCTCGAAGCCGCCGAACGCGTCCGCGAGGAGATCCTCGCGCAGGGCCACGCCGCCGACCGCGTCCACGCCTTCGCGTGCGACCTCACGGACCCGGCCTCCGTACGGGAGTTCGCCGCCGCGGTGGCCGCCCGCACCGACCGCATCGACGTACTCGTGAACAACGGCTCCCGCTACCAGCACGGGGCGGACCTGCTCTCCGCATCCGACGCCGATGTCGTCGACACCCTCGCCTCGGGCGCCACCGGCACCGTCCTCGTCACCAAAGCCTTCCTCCCGCTGCTGCTGAACTCGGACAAGCCCGACATCGTGACGATGGTCTCGGGCTGCGGCGAAACCGGAAACCACCGCTCCGACGCGCACGACGCGTTCTACGCAGCCAAGTCCGCCCAGGCCGGATTCACCGAGATCCTCTCGCGTCGGCTGCGCGACCAGGGCGTTCGCGTCATCTCCCTCTATCCACCGGACTTCGACAACCACGACCCGCTGTCCCCGGAATGGGAGAGCGCCCCGCGCACGGCGAAGGACCCGCTCACCGCCCAGTCGCTGGTGGACTGCATCTTCTTCGCCATCGGCCAGCCCCGCGACTGCTTCATCAAGTCCTTCCGTTTCGAGCAGGTCTGACGGGTATGGGACGCACCCTCGAGGTGATCCTGGACGCGGCGGCCGACGGGCGGTTCCCGCCGCCCGACGGCGGCACGACCGTGATCCCGCAGCCGAGCCCTCGCGACGCGGGCGTCATCGCGTTCACCGCGCACTCCGTGGTGTTCACCGACGAGGTGGACGAGGCCGTCCGCCACCGGGGCACGGGCCGGGAGCCGGCCCGCGCCGCCCGCCATCTCGTCCCCGACGGCGGCCCGGTCTGGTCCCAGCAGGCCGCGGGCAACGCCCGCAGCATTCGCGCCTTCCAGGCCGCCGGGTTCCGCCCGGTCGGCTCGGAGGCCCTGCTGCTGCCGCAGTAGCAGCCGCGGTGAACAGCGACCCGGGCGCAGGCTGAGGCACCCCTGCGCGCCGGTCGTTCACGGCGGTCGTGTGGAATGGGCGGCATGGGGAGAAGCGAGAACCAGATACGCGAGGGGGGCGGCCCGGCGCACCGCGCCGAGAGCACGACCACCACAGCGCCCGACCGCTGGCGCTACGCCCGCCACCTCGACGCCCTGGCCGCCGCGGCCGGTACGACGGTCGGGGCCGAGGCGGACGCCGTGGCCGCAGTGCTGCGCGATCGCGACCCGGTGATGGCCGAGAGCGCGGTGGTCACCCACCTCGACCGCCGCGCCGCCCACCTGCTGACCGACGCAGGTTTCCCCGGCTGGGCCCGGGCCATGGACACCGCGATCGGCGCCCGCGCCTTCCCGGCCCGCCGGCTGCGCGAGTGGACCCTGCTCAAGGCGATCACCGACGGCGTGCCGTGGTCGCCGGCCGAGCTCACCGCCGCCTCCGACTGGTGCCAGCGCACCGCCGCCCAGTCGCTGCCCTCGTACGAGGCCCTCGACCTGCTTGCCGCCACGGCCCGCACCCGCCGCGTGCGCAACACCGCCGCCCAGCGCCTGCACCGCCGCAACATCGCGAGCTGAGGCCGCGAGCCCGCCCGCCCCCGGTACAGCTGGGAGGAAAGGGGCAATCGGGAGCAAGATGGGAAAACAGCGCCGGCGGTTTTGTCCGCTCCACACAGGAGTCTCGTCACACGGCTGTTCGGGGGTTTATGGTCTGCCTACCTGGCCGGGTATCAGCGTTGATCCGATGCCGTTCCACTGGAGGCTGCTCTCCGTGTCGCACGTTTCCCAAGCTCCCGTCACCACCCCCGACGGCGAGCCGGCCCCGACCGCCCCGACCGAGTACAGCCAGGTCAAGGGTTGGTTCTCGGACTATGACCAGGTGCTCTTCGACTGGTTCCTGACACGCCAGAACGGCGAAGAGGAAAAACCGGGCGATCTTCTCGAGCTCGGCGCTTTCATGGGGAAGAGCGCGATCTTCCTCGGGGGGTACCTGCGGGAGGGTGAGGAGTTCACCGTCTGTGACCTCTTCGACTCGCCCGCACCGGACGACTCCAACCTCGCGGAGATGCAGGACTCGTACCCCACCCTCACCCGCCGCGGGTTCGAGACAAACTACCTGGCCTTCCACGAGGCCCTGCCCACGCTCATCCAGGCACCGACGTTCGTGGTCGCCGACCGGGTGCGCCCGGCGAGCTGCCGCTTCATCCACATCGACGCCTCGCACCTCTTCGAGCACGTCGTCCAGGACATCGCGTCCTCGCGCGTCGTGGCTGCCCCGGGCGCCGTGGTCGTCTTCGACGACTACCGCTCCGAACACTGCCCCGGCGTCGCCGCCGCCGTGTGGGGTGCGGTGGCCACCGGCGAGCTGCACCTGATCGCCGTGTCCGGGTCGAAGCTGTACGCGACCTGGGACGACCCGGCGGCCTACCAGTCGGCGCTGCTCGCCTGGCTGGAGGGCCGCACGGACCTGTGGCACGGGGTGGACGCCGTGGCCGGCCAGTCCCTCGTCCGCATCGGTGACGAAGGGGCCGTCCCGCCGGCGCCCCCCGAGCCGCTGCGTCCCGAGCCCGAGCCCGAGCCCGTCGTGGCGCCCGCGCCGCCCGTGCACCAGCCCGGACCCCGCCCGCGGGCCGGAACCGCGTGGCGCAGGCTGGCCAAGGACCTGCTCCCGCCGGTCGTCACCCGCGCGATCGTGTCCTGGCGGCGCCGCCGCCGCGGCTGACCGGTCGCGCCGCCCGCACGCGTATGCACGTACGGTGCCGGTCCCCGCATCCGGGGGCCGGCACTGTAAGCGTCGGGTCTCAGCCGCTTCGGCGGACGCGGGCCGCGCGGCGCGCCTCGGCGAGCTGCCGGGCCTCCGCGGTCTTGCGGGACTCCTTGGCCGCACCCGGCCGGCCCGGGCGGGTGCCGATCCCGCGGAAGCCGAGGTCCGAGCCCGAGGGCCGGCCCTTCGCGTCGGTCGGCTCGGCGCCCGCCAGCGGCACCCCGGACGGGGGCTTGGCCCCGGTGATCCGGCTCAGCGCGGCCTCGCCGGAGCGGACCTGGGTGGTGGTCGGCCGGATCTTGGCCTCGGCCATCAGCCGGACCATGTCCCGGCGCTGGTTCGGGGTGACCAGGGTGACGACCTTGCCGGACTCGCCCGCGCGGGCGGTACGGCCGCCCCGGTGCAGGTAGTCCTTGTGGTCGGCCGGCGGGTCCACGTTCACGACGAGGTCGAGGTCGTCGATGTGGATGCCGCGCGCGGCGACGTTCGTGGCGACGAGGACCGTGACGGCCCCGGTCTTGAACTGCGCGAGCGTACGCGTGCGCTGCGGCTGCGACTTGCCGCTGTGCAGCCCCTCCGCCCGTACGCCCATGGCCCGCAGGTGCTTCACGAACTGGTCCACGCCGTGCTTGGTGTCCAGGAACATCAGCACCCGGCCCTCGCGCGCCGCGATCTCGGTGGCGGCCGAGTACTTGTCGGCGGAGTGGATGTGCAGCACGTGGTGGTCCATCGTGCTGACCGAGGCCGCCGACGGGTCCACGGAATGGGAGACCGGGTCCTTCAGATAGCTGCGGACGAGCTGGTCGACATTGCGGTCCAGGGTGGCCGAGAACAGCATCCGCTGCCCGGCGTGGTGCACCTGGTCCAGGATCTCGGTGACCTGCGGCATGAAGCCCATGTCGCACATCTGGTCGGCCTCGTCGAGGACGGTGATCTTCACCCGCTCCAGGTGGACGTCGCGCCGCCCGACCAGGTCGCTGAGGCGCCCGGGGGTGGCCACGACGACCTCGGCGCCGGTGCGCAGCGCGCTCACCTGCTTGCCGATCGACAGTCCGCCGACCACCGTGGCCATCCGCAGGTCCAGGGCTCGCGCGTACGGAGTCAGCGCCTCGGTCACCTGCTGCGCCAGCTCGCGCGTCGGTACGAGGACGAGGGCCAGCGGGCGCTTCGGATCGGCCTGCTGGCCCGCGGTGCGCGCCAGCAGGGCCAGGCCGAACGCCAGGGTCTTGCCGGAGCCGGTCCGGCCGCGGCCGAGGATGTCCCGGCCGGCCAGGGAGTTGGGGAGCGTGGCCGCCTGGATGGGGAACGGCTGCGTCACCCCCAGGTCGGTCATCGTCGTCACCAGCTCACGGGGCAGGTCGAGCTCGGAGAAGGCCTCCACCGGCGGCAGCGCCGGCTCGACCGTCTTCGGCATCGCGAACTCGCCCTTCAGGGGGGCGGTCCGGGGGGTCTTGCCGCCGGACTTCGCACCGCCCTTGGGGCCTGCCTTGGCTCCGGCCTTGATGCCGAAACGCCCGTGAGCTGACGGGTTCCTCATGCAGAACCTTCCGTGAGACGTGAAAAGAGAAATTTTACCATCGGGGCCACGGGACTACGGCGCCACGGGACTACGGCGCAACGGCACCTGGAGCCACGGGGCCGAGCTGCCCGGACCGCACCTCGGCGAGGTGGCCGGTCATCTCGACCGTGGCCCGCGCGAACCAGTCGGCGATGACGGCGATCTCGTCGGGGGAGTACTCGGCGAACACCGCGCCGAGCCGGGCGTAGAAGGGCTCGTACACGGCGAAGACCCGGGCGGCGGCCGCCGGGTCGGCGACCACGCGCACCCGGCGCCGGTCCGCGGGATCCGGCTGCCGGCGGGCGTATCCGGCCCGCTCCAGACGGTTGAGCACCCCGGTGACGGCCCCGGTGGTCAGGTTCGTCAGCTCGGCGAGGTCGCCGGCGCCCAGCGGGGTGTCACCGGCTCCCAGGACGTGGCCCAGGCAGGTCAGGTCGGTGACGTTCAGCCCCAGCAGCTGTGCCACTTCCTGCTGGCCGATGAGGCCGAGCGCGACGTACCGGTCCATGCGCGACAGCGCCTCCGCGGGCGTGGCCGCGGGGCGGGACTTGCCCTGCACGCAGATACTCCTTAGTGTCTAAGTAACTTAGCTCGTGAGATGCTTATCTTGCTCACTAAGGCATCTCGCCCTTCGACCCTACTGCCGCCCGTCCGTCTGGGGAGAATCATGAGCGCGCACGGAGACGTCGACATGGGCCACACGGTCGCCGGCTGGAGCGGCACCGCCCTGGCCCTGCTGGGCTGCACCGGAGCCGGGGTTGCCGTCTGTGCGGCCTGGACCCCCGGCATCTGGCTCGGCCTCGGCCTCGTCGCCGTGGCCGGAGTCGTCACCTGGGTCCTGCACCTCGCCGGCTGGGGCAAGCCCGGCGGCCCCCGCCCCCGCGCCGACTGGGACTGGCGCACCCGGGGCACCGTCGCCCGGACCGGGCACGCGCAGTGCCTGGGCTGCCGGGTCGGTGGACCCCGGCGCGCCGCGGCGGCGGCCACGCTGCCCCGGCCCGCCGAACTGTCGCCCGCAGCGGACGGCAGTGTGTGAACGAAAGTTCGAAGTGTCCCCGATCGGCCGCGCCTGGGGTGTGGTGGGCGTGACGGGTGGGCAGGATGGAACTGGCTGCACCGCACGTGCGGCCCGCGTGGAACGTTGAGAAGGATCAGTACTGATGGCAACAGGCACCGTGAAGTGGTTCAACTCGGAGAAGGGGTTCGGCTTCATCCAGCAGGATGACGGCGGCCCCGACGTGTTCGTGCACTTCTCCGCCATCCAGGGCACCGGCTTCAAGGAGCTGCAGGAGAACCAGAAGGTCGAGTACGACGTCACCCAGGGCCCCAAGGGCCCGCAGGCGGAGAACGTGGTCCCCGGCCAGTGACGCCACCTCACGAGCCCAGCCCGTGACATGAGCCCCGCCGGTCGGTCCGGCGGGGCTCATCGCTGTCATGGGGCGGGCGGCCGGGAGCCCGCGCGGTGCAGGGCCAGCAGGAGCGGCCAGAGGTGGTCCGCCAGCTCCGCCGGGGAGCCCGGAACGCTGTCGTGCAGCCAGTCGGCGAGGATCCCGGTGAAGGTCGCGGCCACCGCCGAGGCCACCAGGTCGGCGTGCGGGGCGCCGGCCGCCGTGCGCTCGGCGTGGGCGCGGGCGCGCAGCTCCCGGTGGAGCCGCTCGCCGAGCGGGCCGCCGCCGCCCGGCAGGAGCAGGGTGCGGTAGAGGGCCGCATGCGCGGCGGCGTCGGCGAGGAAGCCGGCCAGCGCGGCCGGGGGCCGGACCGGGGCCCGCGCCCCGGGCTCCGTCTGCCAGGCGTGCAGGGCGTCGACCGCCGCGTGCACCACATCGGCGCACGCGTCGACGGCCAGCGCCGGGAGGTCCTCGTAGTGCAGGTAGAACGTGGCGCGGCCGATCCCGGCCCGGCGGACCACCGCCGAGACGCTGACCTCGCCGAGCGGGCGGTCCGCGCACTCGGCGAGCAGGCTCTCACGCAGCCGGGCCTTGGTGCGGGCGGTCCGCGGGTCCTCGGGGCTCACGGGGTGCTCGGGGCTCACGCGGCCAGCAGCGCCGCGCCCAGGGCGAGTGCGCCGGGCAGGGCCTGGGCGATCAGGATGCGGCGATTGGCGGTCGCGGCGCCGTACACCCCGGCGACGATCACGCAGGCGAGGAAGAAGATCTGCGTGGCGAGCGAGTCGATGACCAGCGACCAGACCAGGCCGGCGGCCAGGAAGCCGTTGTAGAGGCCCTGGTTGGCGGCGAGCGGTGCGGTGCGGCGGGCGAGGTCCTCGTCGAACCCGGACAGGGACCGGCCGGGCGGCCGTTGCCACAGGAACATCTCCAGGATCAGGAAGTACACGTGCAGCGCGGCGACGACACCGATGAGGACCTGAGCGACCGTGTGCACGGCCACCTCCGTTTCTCGGGCTGTTGGACAGGCGCCGGCGGGCGACTTCCTGGACAACTGTACAGGAAGTCGGATGTGCGGTCACCCGGACGGGCGCGGCTACGCTGACCGCATGACCCCCCTCGTCCATTCGGACTTCGGCACCGGCCGCCACCGTGAGGCCTCGCTCATCCGCCACGCCCTCGGGAGCGTGCACGACGAGGTGCTGGTCGCGGGCCTCGCGGGCGGGATCGGCTTCATGTACTTCGTCTTCGAGTACGCGGGCCACCCGCCGATGCCGACGATCGTCGCGCAGGCCCACCCCCAGCCCTGGGTGCAGACGGCTCTGGGCCGGCTGCACGTCCCGTACGAGGCCACACGCAGCGCCAAACCGCGCTGGGGGCGGGTGTGCGTCGCCCTCGACGACGGGCGTCCGGTGTTCTGCACGGTCGACCGGTCCCGGCTGCCGTGGCACGAGGGCGTTCCGGAGATGGCCGGAGCGGATCCGTACACCGTGGTCGTGGTGGGCTACGAGGGCGCCGAGGGCGAGACCCTGTACGTCGAGGACGGGGCCGATGTCCCGTACCGGATCGGCCGGGAGGAGTTCGGCGCCGCCTGGACGGGGCACCGCAAGGGCCACCACCAGATGGTGGTGCCCACCGGGCCGGCCACCGCCGAACCGGACCTCGACGAGGCCGTCGCCACCACCGCCGCCCGGCTCACCGGGCCGGTGCTCGGCAACCAGTTCGACGTCAACTTCGGCTTCTCCGGCATGGCGAAGTTCGCCGCGCAGCTGCGGGACACCAGCACGAAGACGGGCTGGGAGCGGCGGTTCGGCAGCCCGGAGGCGTTCCGGGTGGGCACCGGGCGGCTGTACGCCTGCCTGGAGGAGGAGTGGACCGCCCCCGGCGCCACCCGGCCGCTGTACGCCGACTTCCTCGACCTCGCCGGGCGGCCGGAGGCGGCCTCGCTCCTGCGGGACTCCGCCCGGCACTGGTCTGAGCTGGCGGCCCTGGCCCGTACGGCCGACCCGGACTCCGACGCCGGCGGGCGGCGGGCCCTGTTCGACGCGTGCGCCGACCTGGTGGACCGCTCGCTGGACCTGGAGCGCCGGGCCGTCGGCCTGCTCTGAGCCGTACGGGCCCCCGCGAAGGGGTTGCTCTGCTTCGCCTGCGCCGGTTACCCCTCCTGGATCCGGATGGCGGCGACCGGGCAGGCGCGGGCGGCCTCGCGGAGCAGCGGGCTGCCGTTGCCGTGCTCCCGGCCCGGGATCAACCGGCTGAAGCCGTCGTCGTCCTGGGTGAACACGTCCGGCGCGGTCAGGGCGCACTGCCCGGCGCCGATGCAGACGGCCGTGTCGATGTCGATGCGCTGTGGCGACATGCCTCTCACCATGCCACGGGGAGTTCGACCATGCCCTGGATGGTGTCGCCGGGCCGGAACGGGATCCGGTCCGGTTCGGCTGCCAGCCGGAGCCCCGGCAGCCGGGCGAACAGCGTCCCCAGGGCGATCTCCATCTCGGCGCGGGCCAGGTTCTGCCCGAGGCACTGGTGGACGCCGAAGCCGAACCCGACGTGGTGCCGGGCGGGCCGGTGCCAGTCCAGCGCGTCGGGCTCCTCGAACACCGCCGCGTCCCGGTTGATGACGGAGGTGGAGAAGATCACCCCGTCGTCGGCGCGGACCGTCACCCCGGCGATCTCGATGTCCTCCGTCGCCACCCGCAGCATTCCGTCCGCGATGGACAGGAAGCGCATCAGCTCCTCCACGGCCACCGAGATCAGCGAGGGGTCGGCGCGCAGCTCGGCGAGCTGCTCCGGGTGCCGCAGCAGGGTGAACGTACCGAGCGAGATCATGTTCGCCGTGGTCTCGTGGCCCGCGATCAGCAGGATCGCGGCCAGCGAGACCAGCTCGTCGATGTCGGTCTCACCGGTCTCCAGGCGCCGCTCGACGAGCTCGTCCAGCAGTCCGTCGCCCCGGTGCGTCCGCTTGCGCTCGATCAGATCGGCCAGGTACCCGTTGATCCGGGACCGCGCGTCCTCGACGTCGGCGAGCTCCGGTCCGCGCAGCAGCCGCCGGGACTGCGCCTCGAAGAACTCGTGGTCCTCGTACGGGACTCCGAGCAGGGCGCAGATCACCATCGACGGCACGGGCAGGGCGAAGGCGCTGACCAGCTCGGCCTCCGGCCCCCTGGCGATCATGTCGTCGATCAGCCGGTCCACGGTCTGCCGGATCGCGGGCCGCAGGGCCGCCGTCCGCTTCAGGGTGAAGCTCGGGATGAGCATCCGGCGCTGGGCGTTGTGCACGGGGTCGTCGACGCCGAGGAGGGCCGTGCGGCGGTTCTGCAGGCCCTTGAACCGCTTCGTGGGGGCGGGGAAGGCCTCGTTCTGCCGGTCGGCCGAGAGCCGTCCGTCGGAGAGCAGGGCGCGCGCCTCGGCGTGCCCGGTGACCACCCAGACCGAGCGGCCGTCGAAGAGGGTGACCCGGGAGAGCGGCCGGCCCTCGCGGAGGGGTTGGTAGGCGGCCGGCGGGTGGTAGGGGCAGGTTCGGTCCTGAGGGAAGGCAACGGTTTCTGACATGCAGCACCTCGTAAGCATGGTTCCGTGTGTCCGTTTCACCGGAACCCATTACATGCCCTAGGCACCTATCTGACCTATGCCAGTTTCGGCCAGATAGCCCACTTTGGCCCGCCCGCCCGGGTGGCCGCCGAGCCGCTCAGAGGTGGGTGTCCAGGAACTCCCGGAGTTCCGCGCGGCTCATCGCGCCGGCCCGGCACGCCACGGCCTCGCCGTCCTTGACGATGACGACGGTGGGCGCGCCGGTCACGCCGAACCGCCTGGTCGGCCCGGGGCACCGGGTCATGTCGGTGCGGACGGCCGTCAGCCGCGTGCCGTACTCCTCGGCCGCCTCGGCCACGAGCGCGTCCATCGCCCGGCAGGCCTCCAGGGCCTTGGGCCAGGTCCCGATGAAGTAGGCGAGAACCGGCCCCTCGGTCATGCCGAGGATGAAGTCGAACTCCTGGTTCTCCAGCGGCTGGTGTACCCGACGTGTCATGGGTGGTGCTCCTGCTTCGTGTGCCGAGTGGCCGTGGGCGGTCGGCCCCATCATCGCCGCAGGCTCCGCCGACCCCGAAATCCCGTCCGGAATGGGTGTTTCCCGACGACCCGCTCGTCGCCGTGCACGCCCTCCAGCGGCCGGCCGGGGCGCGGCACGGACCCGCTGGGTGATGTCCGGTTTCACCCGGCCGGCCGGGGCGGCTGCGTCCGCCGGGTCCGGTTCCGGTTCCGTGTCCGGAACGAGACGTCCGCCCTGTTCGCCGTGCCGGGCGGGGCCGCGCCGGGGGAGTACTTCGGGCAGGGCCTGCTCGAAGGCTGAAGCCGGAGGTCCCTCAGGCAGGCCGGCTCCCGCCGCCCCGGGCTCATTGTCAGTGGTGCCTGTGAAGCTGGGCGGTATGGACGACAGGATGCTACGGCGCCGGGTCTACGGCGCCGACCACGACGACCCCGACCCCGGCCCGCGCCCCGGCCATGTCTACGGCGAACTCGTGGGCGGCCCCCTCGACGGGCTCCTCCTGGACATCACGGGCTGGAGTGCGCCCCAACTCGCCGAGGAGGCCCGGCTCCCCACCGAGATAGGGCGCTACGGAGCCGGCGGCCGCGCCCACTACCGCCGCCGCGCGGCCGACCCGGACCGCTGGGACTGGTCGGGCGACAGCCGGTGACCCGGGCCGTGATCCCGGTGGCGGGGCGTCAGCCGGCCGCCCCGCGGCTCACGTTCCGGGCCCACAGGACCAGCGGGAGCTGAAGCGGCAGCCGGGCGATCGTCACGGCCTGCACGGCGGGGGAGCGGCGGCGGGCATCGACGGCCATCTTCACGTTCGCGGGGAACACCCCGACGAAGAACGCCGCCGCGGCCAGCGCCGCGACCCGGCGGGTCCGCGGATGGGCGACACCGGCGGCGAGCACCAGCTCGGCCGCGCCGCTCGCGTACGTCCACTGCCGCGGGGTGCCGGGCAGAGAACTCGGGATGGTCGCGTCGAACTGCTTCGGCGCGATCGCATGCGCCACGCCCGCGGTCGCCAGCAGGCCGGCGAGCAGGACGGGGGAAGAAGGGGTGCGTGGCATCGGAAGGTCCTCTCGGAGGGGCCGGAGCCCGCGATCCTACTCGCGGGTAGGGCTTTTCGGCCTGGAAGATTTCTTTTGAAGAAATCTCCGGGGAGCTGTCGATCCGGGCGTCTCCCGTTCGACGCAGGAGTGAGAGGCGGGGAAAGCCTCCGCCCGTCCGACCGAGGAGTCACCGTGCCGCGCTTCCTTTCCATGATCCGTATCGACGAGCAGGCCCTTCCCGCCGACACCGAGTTCCCGCCCGAGTTCGGGCAGCGAATGGGCGCGCTGATGGAGGAGATCACCAAGGCCGGGGTGATGCTGGACACCGCCGGGCTGCTCCCGACCTCCGAGGGGACCCGGGTGACCTGGTCCGGCGGCAAGCTGAGCTACACCGACGGGCCCTTCACCGAGACCAAGGAGGTCGTCGGCGGCTACGCCATCCTCCAGGCCAAGGACAAGGCCGAGGCGCTGGAGTGGACCAAGCGGTTCCTCGAGATCCACCCGGTGGAGTGGACGGTCGGCGCCGAGCTGCGCCAGATCGACGAGGGCTGACCGCACGCGGCTGCGCCTCGCGCCGCGCTGCGTTTGCCCTGCCCCGTCACGGCTGCTCTGATGGGTGGCCGTGACGGCAGTGAGTGCGACCCAGGCGGTCGAAGCGGTGTTCCGGATCGAGTCGGCGCGGATCATTGCCGGTGTCGCGCGTATCGTGCGCGACCTCGGCATCGCCGAGGAGATCGCCCAGGACGCACTGGTCGCCGCCCTGGAACAGTGGCCGGAGTCGGGTGTCCCGGACAAGCCGGGCGCCTGGCTCATGGCCACCGCCAAACACCGCGCGATCGACCTCGTCCGCCGCAAGGAGACGTACGCCCGCAAGCTCGCCGAGGTCGGCCGGACGCTGGAGGACGTGCCGCCGCCCGCCGAGCCCGCTGCCCCGGACGACATCGACGACGACCTGCTGCGGCTGATCTTCACCGCCTGCCATCCCGTCCTGGCCACCGAGGCCCGGATCGCGCTCACCCTGCGCCTGATGGGCGGACTGACCACCCAGGAGATCGCCCGTGCCTTCCTGGCCTCGGAGCCGGCCGTCGCCCAGCGCATCGTCCGGGCCAAGCGGGCGCTCGCCACGGCGGACGTGCCCTTCGAGGTCCCGTACGGAGCCGACCGCGAGGAGCGGCTCGCCTCGGTCCTCGAGGTCATCTACCTGATCTTCAACGAGGGCTACTCGGCGACCGCCGGCGACGACCTCGTCCGCCCCGCCCTGTGCGAGGACGCCCTCCGCCTGGCCCGCGTGCTGGCCGCCCTGATGCCCAAGGAGCCCGAGGTGCACGGACTGGCGGCCCTGCTGGAGTTCCAGGCCTCCCGGATCTCCGCCCGCACCGGCCCCGACGGCGAGCCCGTACTGCTCGCCGACCAGAACCGGTCCAAGTGGAACCGGATGCTGATCCGCCGCGGAGCCCTGGCGATGCAGCACGCGGGGAGCGGCCCGTACTCCGTCCAGGCCGCGATCGCCGGCTGCCACGCGGAGGCGGTTCGCTACGAGGACACGGACTGGGCGACGATCGCCACCCTCTACGGACGGCTCGTCGAGCTGGTCCCGTCACCGGTCGTGGAACTCAACCGGGCGGTCGCCGTCTCGATGGCCGAGGGCCCGGAAGCGGCGCTCCCGCTGGTCGACGCCCTGGCCGGGGAACCGGCCCTGCGCGCCTACCACCTGCTGCCGAGCGTACGGGGCGACCTGCTGGAGCGGCTGGGCCGCCGGGAGGAGGCCCGGGCGGAGTTCGAACGCGCCGCCTCGCTCACGCGCAACGCACGGGAACAGGCGCTGCTGCTGGGGCGTGCCGCCCGCGCGTGAACACGGGCGGCCGGGGGCGTCAGGAGCGGCGGGCGTACGGGGCCGTGTCGAGCGGGGTGCCGACGGCGCGGCGCGGCGAGGTCAGCGCGACCGGCCGGCGGAACGCGCCGTGCCGGGCGATCTCCCGGACCGTCTGACGCAGCGCCTCCTGGAAGTCCTCCATGGTGCGGCGTGCGGCGGCGGTATCCACGTAGAGCGAGTTCATGTGCAGGCCGTCCGTGTCCCGCTGGAACCAGGAGCAGGCGCCGTTGGCGCGCGCCGACCACACGTGCGAGGTCGGGCGCCAGTCCTCGTGCCGCTCGGCGCCGGGACACTTGCGGACGTCGATGTACGAGAAGAAGTTCACCGGGTACGGCCAGGAGCGGGCGGCGAACTCGGCGGGCGCCAGCAGCTGCCAGGCCCGGACGAACGGCACGTCGATGTGCTTCATCATCTCGCCGAACCCGGCCCGGACCGCCGCGATGACCTGGGCGAAGTCCCGGCCCGGCGAGGCGTCGAACTCGATGGGGAGGGTGTTGACGAACCAGCCCACCGAGTTCGCCCAGCCGCCCCGGCCGCGCTCGCTGAGCGGCATGAAGCCCCGGTACGCGCCCGGCCCGCCGGCCTCGCGCAGACAGACCGCGACGGCGGCGAGGACCCCCATGAACGGCTTGCCGTCGACGGCCCGGCAGGCCTTCTCGAACACCTCGGCCTCGGCGGCGTCCAGCAGTGTCGAGGCCTCGTTGACGATCGGGTACATCCGGTCCGGCTCCACGCCGAGTTCGAGCGGGAACCGGGGGAAGAACTCGCCGTCGCCGCGTGCCATGAACGACTTCCAGTAGCCGAGGCGTTCGTCGTCGGCGTCGATGGAGAGGTAGCGGCGCCGCTGCTCCTCGGCGAAGTCGAGGTAGCTCGGCGCGGGCGGCAGATCGACGTCCTCGCCGCGAAGCAGCGCCTCGTACGCGTTCTGCACTTCCTGGACGACGATCGGCATCGACAGGCCGTCGCAGACGATGTGGTCGAAGGCCAGGTAGACGGTCGCGGAGTCCTCGCGCAGGACGGCGCCCATGGTGAACAGCGGCCAGGAGAGCGTGTCGATGCTGCGCGTGAACCGCTCGACGAGGAAGCCGCGCAGCGCCTCGGAGGAGTCGAAGGCGGCCACGGGCGTGGTGTCGAGGGCGAGTTCGCCGGCGTCGATGGGCTCGCACGCCAACTCGCCCGCGAGGCGCCGGAACTCGCACCGCAGCACCTCGTGCCGGCGTACGAAGGCCAGCAGGGCCCGGGTCAGGGCCTGCTCGTCGAGCGCACCCGCGACCTCGAAGGTGACCGCGACCCAGGACGCCACGGGATCGTCGGCGCCGCGGCTCTCCTCGGCTACGGTGAAGTGCTTGTCCTGGTTGAACGAAGCCCTCCTGCCCGCCGCATCGCTCGCTGCACCGCCCGGCGCATCGCCCGTGCCGTCGGTGTCCGCCGCCGCCCCGGCCGTGGACCGCAACCGCCACTCGACGACCCGTCCGGGTGCCATGTGGTGCATCTCCAGAGGAAACTGCCGCATTCCGTCATCCCTTCGCCCCCAGAGTCAACCCCGAGGCCCTAACGACACCCGCCCCACGGAAGTGACGCCCGGGTCAGGACAGCCGATCCCGGCTCAGGCCGGGTCCTCCGCGGAGTCGGGGCGGATCTCGATGCGGTCCGGGGCCAGGTCGACCGCCACGCGGTGTTCCATGCCCAGGGCCTCCAGGAACTTGTACGGGAGCTGCACACGGCCGGTCCGGTCCAGCATCACGTACTCGCGCTCGCTCACCGACTCCGCGCCGTGCTCGTCCGTGACCGTGCGGCGCAGCACCTCGCTGCTGGTGCGGCCGTCGCGGATGGCCACCGTACGGCGGACCTCGCCCGCGACGAGCGGGTCGTGCGTCACGATGACGACCGTGGCGCCGAGCTCCCGGTTCACGGTGCGGAACGCCTCGAAGATCGCGGCGCCGGTCTCGGAGTCGAGCTCGCCGGTGGGCTCGTCCGCGAGGAGGACCGGCGGGTTGTTGGCCATGGCGACGGCGACGGCCACGCGCTGCTGCTCGCCGCCGGACAGCTGGGCGGGGCGGCGGTCGGCGAGGTGGCCGATCCCGAGTGCTTCGAGGAGGTCCGCGACCCGGGCGGCATGGCGTTTCGCCGCACCGCGCCCCATACCGCCCTTCAACTGGAGCGGCACCGCGATATTCTGAGCTGCCGTCAGAAAGGGCAGGAGGTTGCGGGCGGTCTGCTGCCAGACGAAGCCCACCGCCTCGCGGCGGTAGCGCAGGGTGTCCTTCGCGGACATCTCGAGCAGGTTGTAGCCGCCGACGGTCGCGGTGCCCGCGGTGGGCACGTCCAGACCCGCCAGGATGTTGAGCAGGGTGGACTTGCCGCTGCCGGAGGCACCCACGAGGGCCACCAGATCCCCCTGGGCGACGGTCAGTTCCAGCCCCTGCAGGGCCTGTACCTCGATGCCGTCGCTGCTGAAGATCCGGACCAGGCGGTCGCAGGCGATGGCCGTGTCCGCCCCGATGCTCCGGGGCTCGGCGGCGGCCAGGGCCCGCCGGCGCAGCTCTTCGTAGGTCGGCTGGTCGCTGTTCAACGCTGGTCTCCCGCTCTCAAGTCGGTGGTGATCTGGCGCCGCCCGGTCACGGCCGCCTCGGCGAGCACGGCCGCCGCGACCAGCCCGGCCAGGATCAGGGCCTGTGTCAGCACGGGCCGCACGGCCGGCCGTACGCCGGTGTGCGCACGCGAGCCCACCAGCGCGGACAGGTCCACGGCCGGACCCAGCAGGGCCACGGCGGCCGCCGCGACCAGGGCGCCGCCCAGTGCGGCGGCCAGGGCCTGGGGCAGTGCCTCCGTCAGGATCAACGCCACGCCCTGCCGGGGACGCAGCCCCATGGTGCGCAACCGCGCGAGCAGCGCGGCCCGTTCGGGAGCGGCCCGGACCATGGTGAGCAGGACGGCCAGCAGGGCGAGGCCCCCCGCGCCGGCCACCGACGCCCAGAACAGCCGGGCCGCCGAGCGCCCCAGCGGGTCGCGCGCCAGCCGGGCCTTCTCGTCGGCGCTGGTGTGCACGGCCCAGCCATCGAAGGTGGGGCTATGGGGCGCGGCGCGGACCAGCTCGTCCAGCGCGGCCTTGTCGGGGGAGCCGAGGGCGAACCACCGGGTCGGGCGGGCCGTCTGGGCGATCGCCGCCGTGGCCGGGCCGGCCGGCAGGACGATGAAGGAGCCGCCGACGCCCGGCAGGGCGGGCGTGCCCTCGACCACTCCCGCCTCCTTCACCGGCAACGCCCCGGCGTTGTCGAGGCGCAGCTCGTGCGGGCCGGAACCGGCCAGCCGGGCGAAGTCGCGGCTGAACAGGGCGGGTACGGGCGCTCCGGCACCGCCGCCCGCCAGCCGGGCCGGATCGAACTCGCCCCACCCCACGGCCCGGGCCAGCTGCGCGTACGCCACCGGGTCGGCGACGACCACCCGCACCTTGGTGGAACCCTGCTCGGTGCCGAAGACGAACGCGTCGTCGTCCGTCCACACCGGTACGGACAGCCGCACCCCGGGCAGTGCGGCGGCGGCCTCGAGGAGGGATTCCGGCAGGATCTGCCCGTAGGGCGCGGTGACCTGCGCGTCGCCGCCCACGTTCACCCGCGCCACCTCGGTCCTGGCACTGTCCACGGTGGCGAGGACGGCGGCCCCGAAGCCTCCCGTGGTGATCGCGAGCAGCAGGGCGACCACCGGCAGTACGGAGGGGCGTCGCCGGCCGCCGGTGCCGCGGCCGGCCCGGGCCAGCCCGAGGAAGCCGATGAGTCCGGACCGCCGTCCGGCGAGCCAGGCCAGCGCTCCGACGAGGGCGGGTACGAGCCGTGCCAGCACCAGGCCGCCGCACAGGGCGAGCAGCAGCGGGGCGGCGACCAGCAGCGGGTCCACGCCCTCCCCGGCCGGGGCGACCCCGCGCAGCCGGACCTCGAACACGGCGGCGGCGGTCGCGACGAGGACGAGCAGCTCGCCGGCCAGCCGGCGCCGGGGGCGCGGGCCGCGCCGCGCGGACAGCACCACGGCGGCCCGTACGGGGAAGGCGAGCAGCGCGAACAGCGCGGCGGCCGACGCGGCGAGCAGGGTGGCCGTCCACCGCGGGGTCGGCAGCAGCAGTACGGCCAGCGCGGTCGCGAACGCGGCGGCCGGCAGGACGGTGACCGCACCCTCGCCGAGCAGGCGGAGTAGGATGCCGCGGCGGGACCCACCGCGGGCGTGCAGTAGCCGCAGCTCGGCCTCGCGGCGGTCCCCGGTGAGCGCGCCGGCCAGGCAGAACACCACGACGGCCACCCCGGCGACCCCCGCCGGGCCGATCGCGGCCAGCGGCGCGGCAGCCGCCTCCCGGGCCCGGGCCTGGGTGAACAGCACCGGCAGCCCGGAGCTGATCCGCAGCCTGGGCCGGCCCGTGGCCTGCGCCAGGTCGGTGGCGGTCCGCCCGGCCGTATACGCCGCGATCCGGTGCCCGACGGTGGCCAGTTGATCGGCCCGGAGCACGTCCGTGTCCACCGGGAGCCGCCAGAACTCCTCGGCCTTCCCGCCCCACGTGCCGAGCCGGCCGAGCGCGTCCGGCCCGACGAGGGCGGCGGCCTCCCAGTACATCTCCGGCAGGGCAGCGCGGGTGTACCGCTGACAGGCGTGCGTGGGGCAGGGCAGGTCGGTCCAGAAGACGTCCGCCTCGTCGTGCGCGGCGTAGAGGCCGACGACTTCGGCGCTCATGCCGTCCGAGGTGCCGGAGGAGCTCTGCAGCACCGTGCCGACCTTGGCACCGAGGGTCTGCGCAGTCTGTTGCGGCAGCGCGACGGGGATCGGGCCGTCGGGCGTCCCGCCGCCCGGCCAGCGCCCCTCCACCAGGCGTACGTGCTCCTCGGCCCCGTGCACGTGCATCAGGTGGAGAATCGGCGCAACTTTCTCGGGGCGGGCCAGTTCGGGATTGTCGAGGGAGCGCGGCTTGACGCCCCGGGCGCCGTACACCGGCCCGCTCGGCGCGATGCCGTATCCGGGGCCGGTCCGGGCGAGCAGGGCGGCCAGCGCCGTGTCCAGGCCCTCCGGGCTCTGCGGCCCGTCCTGCGCGGGGGAGGTGACCAGCACGCTCGTCGCGCTCGCGCCGCGGTCGTGCAGGAAGGAGCGCAGCCCCTGATCGGCGCCGCGGTCCATGGCGCGCGGCAGGGCGGCCGACAGCAGCACGGTGACGAAGGCCAGCGCGGCGGCGAGCAGGGCGGTCAGCGGCGCCGCACTCAGCCGGGTACGCACCCAGGGTGCCGGGCGGATGCCGGACCCGGGCGGGGTGCCGGGCCGGGCACCGGGCGCGGTGCCGGGCGGGGACTCGGGCGCCGTGCCGGCGTCCGGTGTGGCCGGGCTGGTCATATCTCCTCCACGTACCGCAGCCGGGCGGCCACATCTCGGTCACGTCGGCCGCCGGCCAGGGCCGACAGCAGCGGCAGCACGGCGATCGCGACGGCCAGCAGCAGCGTCCGGCCGTCCGGCAGATCCACCACCACAGACGGCAGCGGGCGGCGGCCGGCCGGCGTCAGCACCATCAGCGGTACGACCAGGTGCACGATCGCGGCGCCCAGCCCCACACCCACGGCACTGCCGAGGCCTACCAGGAGCAGACTCTCGGCGGCAGTCGTGCGGGCCAGGCTCCGCCGGGGCGCACCGAGGGCCGACAGCACGGTGAACTCCCGGGTCCGCTCCCGTGCGGCTGCCGCGGACGAGGCCGCGAAGCCGATCGCGGCCAGGACCGCACACGCGACGGCGAGGGCGGCCAGCGCGCTCTGCGGGCCCGCGCTCAGCGGATCGTCGAGCAGTTCCGTGGCCACCTCCTCGCGCAGCTGCACCTTCTGCAGGCCGGCGCCGGAGCGCAGTTCGGCGGCAGCTTGTGCAGGGCGCGGATCGTCGGCGGAGGCCGCCGGGAGCCACCATTCGGTGGGCGGTGGGAGCGCGCGCCCGTTCTCCGCGGCGAACATCCGGCCCAGGGCGGCCAGATCGACGGCCAGCGCGGTGTCTCCGGCCACGGGCAGCGAGCTCACGGCCGCGGTCACCCGGACCCGCAGGTTCGAGACGCCGAACCGGACGGGGATCGTATCGCCCACCTTCGCTCCCACGGCGTCGAGGTAGCCGGGCGTGGCGATGCCGGGGAGCTCGCGGGCGGCCGGCGGCATGGCGGCGGGGTTCAGCATGATGCCGGCGCCGCCCAGGGCGTCGGCCCCGCCGCGGTAGCTCATCCGCAGCAGCTCCGAGCCGTCGGTGGCGCCCGGCAACTGCGCGGCGGCGGCTCCGTCCTTGAGGGCCGGCGCCGACAGCTTCCAGCCGGCCGTCGCGGACGGGGGGAGGGGGACGGCTGCGCCGCTCGCCGTGTCGGAGGCGGAGATCCGGCGGACGGCCAGCTCTCCGGCGGACACCCGGAACTCCCCGGGTTCCGGCATCAGGGCGGAGTATCCGACCGCCATGCCGACGAGGCTCAGCGGCGCGGCGGCCGACCCGACGGGGGCATCGGTCAGGGCGCCCAGATGCGCGGAGAGGGTGGCCTCGCCGTCGGCGGGGATCGTCATCATCGGTGTCCGGAAGGTGAGGCCGAACCGGTCGCGCAGCAGCAGCGAGATGCCGGGGTTGCTGCCTTGCTGCCCGCGCAGCGTCACGTCGACGTCGATCCGCACGGGTGTGCCGGGCAGTACGACACCGCCGGCAGCGGGCGTGCCCGCGTCGGCGGCGAGCGGGGTGAACAGTTCCGCCATCGGGCGCCCGTCCCGCAGATCGGCCCGCAGCGGCACCCGTTCCGCCACGGCCCCGGCGTCCAGCGCGAGCAACTCCGCGGGAGTCCCGCCCACCAGTTCCTGCTGCTCGCGGATCACCGGGATCACCCGCTCGCCGCCGGGCAGCGCCGAGTACCGGCCGCCCTGGCCCATGGCCGACAGATCGGCCCCGGATATCCGCAGCCCGCCCGCGGTGGCGAACTCGGCCTGGTCGCGCTGGGAGGCGGACCACGCGCTCTGCTGGCCGAGGGCCAGGACCCCGCTGGAGACGGCGAGGACGAGGAGCAGCACCGGCCCGGTGGCGCGACCGGGCCGCCGGGCGAGCTGCCAGCCGACCAGCGCCGGGCCGAGGCCGCGTCCGCGGGCCGCCAGCCGCCCGCCCAGCCGGGCGGCGGCGAACGGCAGCAGCCGCAGCACCAGCAGGGTGCCGGCGCACAGCGCGAGGCTCGGCGCGGCGACCAGCACCGGGTCGATGCCCAGAGCGCCGGACGCGCCGGAGCCCCCGGGCCGGCCCGACCCGTGCCCGGCGTCGTTGTACCGGGACAGCTGCTGGTAGGCGAGGGCGGCCAGCACCACCAGCGCGAGGTCCGCCCCGGAACGGGTGGCGCGCGCGGTGAGCACCTGCCGGCCGCGCGCACGGCGCAGGGCCGCGGCCGCCGCGCCGCGCAGTACGGCCGGCAGCGCGGTCAGCAGGACACAGGCGAGGGCGCAGCCCGCCGCGACCGGCCACAGCAGCCAGGTCCCGGAGCTGTCCAGCGGCACCCGGGACAGCGGGCCGAAACCGGCGAGCAGCCGCAGCAGCGGAGGGGTGAGCAGAGGTGCGAGGACGGCGGTCGGCAGCGCGAGCAGCAGGCCTTCCGCCGCGGTGAGGGCTCCGAGGCGGCGCCGGGAGGCCCCGCGAGCGGCGAGCAGCAGGCGCTCGGTCTCCTGCCGGTCCGTCAGGAGGTGGGAGACGAGCAGCAGTGCGGCCGCGGCCAGGACAGCGAGCTGCAGTGCGCCGACCAGCAGCGTGGACCGGGCGACCAGCAGCCCGGACTCCAATTCGCCCAGCAGCTCCGGAAGTTCGGTCCTGGCGTGGAGCCCCGAGGCGCCGGCGAGGGCGTCCGCCGCGCCGGTGGCGCGGGCCCGGAGCGCCCTGGTCTCGGCGACGCGAGCGGTGGCGAAGTCGGCGGTGAGGAGGGAGTCGCGGCTGTTCTGCACGAGCCCGCCGGCGCCGAAGACGGTGTCGTCCACGAGCAGCGGTCCGAACGTGGTGAAACTGCCGACCTGGAACTCCCGGCCGCCGAGCGGGTCGAGCCGCCAGTACGCGGCGTCGGGGTCGGCCGCGCGGTACACGCCCGTGATCACCACGGTGAGCGGGGCGCCGCCGTACCGGTCGTCGAGGCGCACCTCGGCGGGGAGCGCGCTCTGCGCCAGCCCTAGCCGGGTCAGGGCCGCCTGCGGGACGGCCGCCTGCACCCGGCCGCCCGGCGCCGCGGCCGGCTCGGGCCACTGCCCGGAGACCAGGCGTACGCGGTCCCGGGCGAGGGTCGCGAGCAGGGTCAGGTCGGCGTCCCGGCCGGGGGCGCGTACGCCGGGCAGCCCGTACGAGCGGCTGCGCGCCACGCTCTCGACGGTGACCGGCAGCCTGCCGAACACCTCGTCGGAGAAGGCCCGTACGGCCTCGTCGTCCTTGCTGCGCGAGGCCGCCGGATGCTCGCCGGCGACCAGGACGGTGGTCCGGGTTTGGCCCGGTGCCTGGAGCGCCCGGCGCAGCCCGGCCTCGCCCACGCCGCGGTTGAACGCGAGCAGTGCCGTCAGCACGGTCGTGGTGATCAGTACGGTCAGCAGTACGGCGGCGGCGAGCGGCAGGCGCCCCCGGAGCCGGCGCACGACGAAGCCGAGCATGTGCCGTTTTCCTCCCCCATCCGGACCGATGGCACCGGATAGCGGACGATGCTGTCAGATTCGAATGCAGAGTGGAAGGGACCGGAAGGGACTTGCGCGAATGATGTGACGGATGAGCAAATTCGAAGGGGCGGGATGTCAGACGGTGTCCGCCGGGCCGATTCCAGGGGGATCCAGACCATGACGCAGCATCAGAACGGCATGTCAGCACCCATGGTGGCGGTGCAGGACCTCCGCCGGAGCTTCGGCAGCGGCCCCCGGGCCGTCCACGCGCTGCGCGGGGTGTCGTTCGAGATTCGCCGCGGCGAACTCACCGCGCTCAAGGGCCGGTCCGGCTCCGGCAAGACCACCGTGCTCAATCTGGTCGGCGGCCTCGACACCCCGACCGGCGGCACGGTCACGCTCGACGGCACCGATCTCGCCGGGCAGGACGAGGCCGCACTGCTCGCCCTGCGCCGCGACCGGATCGGCTTCGTCTTCCAGTCCTTCGGGTTGATCCCCGTACTGACCGCCCTCGAGAACGTCGGCATCCCGATGCGGATGCGCAAGGTACCGGCGCAGCAGCGCGAGGAGCGCGCCCGTACCCTGCTGGCCCTGGTGGGTCTGGCCGACCACATGGACCAGCGCCCCGGCGAGCTCTCCGGCGGCCAGCAGCAGCGGGTCGCCGTCGCCCGCGCCCTGGCCAACGAGCCCGCGCTGATCATCGCGGACGAGCCGACCGGCCAGCTCGACTCCGAGACCGGCCGCTCGATCATGCAGCTGCTGCGCGCGGTGGTGCGCAGCGAGGGCGTCACCGTCCTGGTCGCCACCCACGACCAGAGCCTGATCGAACTCGCCGACCGGGTGGTGGAGTTGCGCGACGGCCGGATCGTCGACGGCCCGGGCGCCTGAGCGGCGGGGCCGAGCCAGCATCAGGGCGCGCGGAACCGCTGCGGCGGGCCACGCGTTCCAGAGGTGCCGACCGGCACCGGTTCGCGAGGGGGGGGACACCGATGATGCTCCGCCGCACTGTCGCACAGCATGCCTGCACGGCCGCCGTGACCGTGACCGCCGCCGTACTGCTCACCGGCTGCGGGCGGCGCGCCCCGGCCGCCGCGGATCCCTGAGCAGGTCCGTGAGCAGGTCCGTCATCACGTCGACCGGAAGGGAAGGGTTGGCGGCCGCCGCCCGCGCCACCTCGGGATCGGCGTCGGTGAGCAGGCCGACGAGGACCTCCGCGGGCAGGGCCGGGTGACCGGCGGCGCGCGGCCGGGCCCTCTCGTCGGCGAGAGCGGGCAGGAGCGCCTCGGCCGTCGCGTGCAGATGGCCGGCGATCTCGCGGAAGACCCGCCGCACCGGCGGATCGTGCCGGGCCAGGTCCACCAGCAGGGCCGGCGGGGCGTCCGGGTTGGCCGCCACCCGCGCGAGGACCCGTACGCCGTGCAGCCGGCGAGGGATGCCGCGGCGGCCGTCGGCGTGGCCGGGTTCCGCGCGGCCTGCTGCCGGATCTCGTGCAGGGTAGATTCGTGCCCGCCCGCGCACGCCGCGCCGCCGCGCAGGTCGCAGTCCGTCCGGGGGCAGTTCGGATGGTGCGTGAAGGGGATCTCCTCACGGTCGCAGACCAGGCAGGAGCGGGCCGGAGCGAGCCCCTCGCCGGTGATCAACGCGGCCAGCGCAGCGGGCGGCGTCGCCTCGTTGGAAGCGGCGTCCCTGCGCACCTCGGCATGCGGATGCGCCGCGAGGCGTGCGGCGATGGACGGCTCGGTCGTCGAGAAGGCCAGCTCGGCGACCACCTCGACATCCGGATCGGCAGCCAGCGTCTCCAGTACGTCGAGCGGCAGACCGGGCCGGGAGGCCAGCCGCCGGCGGATCTGCCGGTCCGGATGGGCCGCCAGCAGGCGGGCCCAGCCGGGCGGTCCGGCGCCCTCGTCCAGCAGGGCGAGGGCCACCGCCGGCCGGGCCGCCGGGTCCACGTCCGCGGCGTCCAGCAGGCCCGCGTGGGCGAGATGGAGCGCGGCGTCTTCGTCGCTCGCGGCGAGCGCGGCCACCCGGGCGGGCCCGAGGTCCGTGCGTTCGCCGAGGGCCTGGGCGAGGTCGGCATCGTCCTCGTCCGGGCCCGTGTCCGCGTCCGAGGCCGAACGCGCGAGCAGCCCGGCGATCAGCCGGTCGAGCAGCTCGGCCGGCAGCGCCGGGTTGGCGGCGAGACCGGACAGCAGGTGCCCGGTCACCGCTCCGCCGCCTCCACCAGCAGCCGCCCCGGCTCGGTCAGGGTGGCTCCGCGGGTGCTGCGCACCGCCACCGGGTGGCCCAGACTCCGCTCCGGCAAGGCGATGTGCTGCGAGACGGCCGACGGGGTCAGCCGCAGGGACCCGGCCGCCTTGTTGAAGCTGCCGTGCTCGGCGACGGTGCGCAAGATACGCAGCCGCTGCACATCGATCATCAGTTTTCCTTCATACCTGTTCAGCAGGTGATCGGTTCTGCTGGGGACGATACAGCGGCACAGTCGAAGCCATGCAGAAGATTCTCGTGATCGGCGGAAGCCGGTACTTCGGAAGGCACCTCGTCACCCTCCTGCGCGATGCGGGCGACGAGGTCACCGTCCTCAACCGCGGCTCCGCCGCTGCGCCGCCCGGCGTGCGCCGTCTCGTCGCCGACCGCGACGACGCGGCGCAGCTGCTCGCCGCCCTGGGCGCGCGCACCTTCGACACCGTCGTCGACCAGGTCTGCTACACACCCCGGCAGGCCGCCGTCGCCCGCCGGGTCTTCGCGGGCCGGACCGCGCGGTACGTGATGACCTCCACGATGGAGGTGTACGACCCCGCGCCGCCCAACCCCGAGGCCCGCGCCTACGCCGAGGGCAAGCGGCAGGCCGAAGCCGTCCTCCAGGGTGCACCGGAGACCGTCGGTCCCGAGGGCGGCGGTCCCGCGCCGTTCGGCTTCGCCGCCGTACGGACCGCGCACGTCCTCGGCGGCGGCCGGGAGGAGTTCACCGGGCGCCTCGCGCACTACGTCGGGCGGATCGCCGCCGGAACCCCGGTGGACGTCCACGCAGCCGCGTACGCCACCTCCTTCATCCACCACCGGGAGATCGCCCGCTTCCTGCAGTGGGCGGCCGGGCAGTCCTTCACCGGGGTGGTCGACGCCGCCTCCCACGGAGCGCTCGATGTCCTCGGGCTGTGCGAGCTGGTCGCCGACCGGGTCGGCCGGCCTGCTCGCCACCGGGTCGTCGAACAGGGCGCCCCCGCCTCGCCGTTCTCCTTCGACCGCTCCTACGCCCTGGACAACAGCCGGGCCGCCGGCCTGGGTTTCGGCTTCGGCCGGGTCGCGGACTGGCTGCCCGGGGCGATCACCGAGGAGCTCGCCGAGGCGGCCCGCTGACCACTCACCCGTCGCCCGTACGGCGCTCCAACGGGGTGGCTACCGCCGAGTTGCTCACACTGAACGTGACGCTTCCCGCGCGGTAGCGGTCGTCCGTCCACTCGATCGGGCGACCGGTGGCGGTGGCGGAAACGTGCCGCTGGCGCAGCAGCGGGCTCCCGCGCCGGATCTCCAGGAGCCGGGCATCCTCGCTGCCGGCCGGAAGGGCGTCGATGAGGTGCTCGCCGTAATGGGCGACGATCCCGGAGTCGTTCGCGAGGCCGTCCATCACCGAGCGGACGTCGTCCGGCATCGCCTCGACCGCGGCCGCGACCCAGTCGGCGTACGCGGTCCGCTCCACCATGGTGGGCTCCCCGTCGAGGAGCCGCAGCCGCACCACGTAGAGGATGACGGTGCCCGGCGCGAGCGCGAGCCGCTCCGCCTCCTCGGCGGTGGCCGGCCGGCGGGTCCGGGAGAGGAAGCGGCTGGTGACCTCTTGGCCGAGCCCCTCGGCCCACTGGGCGAAGCTGTTCAGTTCGCCGAAGCTGTGCCGGCGCTCGTGGCGCAGAACGATCCTCCGGGCGCCCTGCCGGGAACCGATCAGCCCCTCCGCGGCGAGCGTGGCCACCGCCTGCCGGACGGTCCCGCGCGAGGCCGACCAGCGCGCGGCCAGATCGCTCTCCGAGGGCAGCTGGGCGCCCACGGCGTACTCGCCGGACAGGATCGCCGTACGCAGTGCCTCGGCGATCTCCAGATACCGGACCGTGCCCATTCCGTGCCGCCCCCTTGCTGTCGAATCTGCCGACGACCGTAACCCGAAGTGCCTGCCAGCTTAGGCCTCGAAGATCATTACACCCCTCCTGTCACGTCTTCTTTCGGTCATTCTCGTCTCTTCGTCGAGCCGTGCCCCACGGTCCAGGCTCCGTTCATCGTCCGTACAGGGAAGCCGGGCGAACTGGAGCCAACTTGTTCAGACAAGTAGACCCCCGTCAGGAACCCGTCTCCGGGAGAGACCGTGCTCAGTTCCTCCGCCCGCCGTGGTGCAGCCGTACTGCTCAGCGCCGCCTTCCTCACCACGCTCAGCGCGTGTGGCGCCGCTCCCGACCAGGCCGCCGGTGCTGCCGACGGCAAGTCCAAGGTCCAGCCGGGCGCCGCCGCCTCGCTCGCCGACCTCGGCGGCATGGACGCCCTCGTCGCGGCCGCCCAGAAGGAAGGCCAGCTCAACGTCATCGCGCTGCCGCCGGACTGGGCGAACTACGGCGAGATCATCAAGGCCTTCGAGGCCAAGTACAAGATCAAGGTCAACAGCGAGAACCCGGACGCCTCCAGCTCCGACGAGATCGCCGCCGTGAAGTCCCGCAAGGGCCAGAAGCGCGCCCCCGACGTCATGGACCTCGGCATCGCCTTCGCGCGCAGCGGAGCCGGCGAGAACCTGTTCGCCCCGTACAAGGTCACCGCCTGGGACAAGATCCCGGCCGGCCAGAAGGACGCCGACGGCCGCTGGTACAACGACTACGGCGGCTACATCTCCATCGGCTGCGACGCGGCCAGGATCCCGAACTGCCCGACGACCTTCGCGGACCTGCTGAAGCCCGAGTACAAGGGCAAGGTGGCCCTCAACGGCAACCCGACCAAGTCCGGTTCGGCCTTCGGCGGCGTCTACGCGGCCGCCCTCGCCAACAAGGGCTCCTTCGCGGACATCCAGCCCGGCATCGACTTCTTCGGGCAGCTGCGCAAGAGCGGGAACTTCATCCCGGTCGAGTCCACCCCGGCCACCGTCGAGAAGGGCGAGACGCCCATCTCCATCGACTGGGACTACCTGAACGCCGGCTACGCCGAGCAGTTCAAGGGCAAGGGCGTCGACTGGAAGGTCGCCGTACCCACCGACGGCGTCTACGCCCAGTACTACTCGCAGGCCATCAACAAGGAGGCCCCCAACCCGGCGGGCGCCCGCCTGTGGATGGAGTTCCTGTACAGCGCCGAGGGCCAGAACCTGTGGCTGAAGGGCCACGCCCGCCCGGTCCTGCTCCCGGTCATGACCCAGGACGGCACCGTCGACAAGGACGCCGCCGCCCAGCTCCCGCAGATCCAGGGCACCCCGGCCTTCCCCGCCTCCGCGGAGCTGGACAAGGCCAAGGCCACCCTCGCCGAGAAGTGGGACAAGGCCCTCTCCTGATGTCCCCCTCCACCCCCGCCTCCCACTCGGAGGGCACCGCCGGCGGCAGCACCAGCCGCCGCCGGCGGCGCGGCCCGCGCACCTGGCTCGCCGCCCTCCCGCTCCTCGTCTTCACCGGGCTCTGCTTCGGCGTCCCGCTCGGCGCCATCGCCTTCGGCGCGGTCACCCGGACCGACCCGTCGAGCGGCGCCACCCGGCTGACCGGCGAGCACCTCGCGCGCTCGCTCCAGGGGCCCTACCTCGGCTCGCTCATCGGCAGCGTGCAGCTCTCCGCGCTCACCGCACTGATCGGCGGCGTGCTCGGGGTCCTGATCGCCCAGGCCGTGGTCACCTCCCGGTCCCAGGCCCTGCGCAGTGCCGCGCTGACCGCCTCCGGTGTCCTCGCCAACTTCGGCGGCGTACCGCTCGCGTTCGCGTTCATCGCCACCGTCGGCATCTCCGGAGTCGTCACCCAGCTCGCCGACCTCACGAGCCTCGGCTGGAGCCTGTACTCCTTCACCGGCCTCGCCGTGGTCTACCTGTACTTCCTCATCCCGCTCATGGTGCTCGTGATCGCCCCGGCGCTGGACGGGCTGCGCCCGCAGTGGCGCGAAGCCGCCCAGAACAACGGGGCCACCGGATGGCAGTTCTGGCGCCACGTCGGACTGCCCGTCCTGGCGCCCTCGCTGCTCGGCGGGTTCGTGCTGCTCTTCGGCACCGCGTTCGCCGCGCACGCCACGGCCGCGGCCCTCGTCGGCGGCTCCGTACCGCTGGTCACGCTGAAGATCGCCGACGCGTTGTCCGGCAACGTACTGACCGGACAGGAGAACGTGGCGCTCGCCCTCGGCCTCGACATGATCCTGATCGCCGGCCTCGTCATGGCGGTCTACCTGCCCCTCCAGCGACGGAGCGCCCGATGGCTGCGATGACCCCGACGCCCGCACCGACCGCCCCGGACACAGGGGCGGCGCCCGCCGGCTCCACGGCGCAGGCCCCGGCCTCCCGGCCGCGCCGCCGCCCCCGTCCCCGGGTCTGGCGCGGAGCCGTACTCCTGCCGGCGGGCGCGTACTTCCTCGTCCCGCTCATCGCCTCCTTCGTCTTCACCGTGCACGTGCCCGGCCAGGGCATCAGCTTCGAGGCGTACACCCAGCTGCTCTCCGCCGACGGGTTCACCGAGAGCATGCTGCTCTCCCTCGGGCTGGCCGCCGCCACCATCGCGCTGTCGCTGCTCCTCGCCGTACCCGCGCTGGTCGCCGTACGGCTCGGCTCGCCGCGGCTGCGCCCGGTCGTGGAGGTGATGTGCATGCTGCCGCTGGTGGTCCCGCCGATCGCGCTGGTCACCGGTATCACCACCGTGCTGCGCTGGGGCCCCGAGCACCTGTCGCGGACGCCGTTCTACCAGACCTTCCTGGCCGTGCAGAACGAGCAGTTCCCCGTCGTCCTGGTCCTCGCGTACACCGTGCTGGCGCTGCCCTTCGTCTACCGCTCGCTCGACGCGGGACTGCGCGCCATCGACGTGCCGACGCTCGTCGAGGCGGCCCGCAGCTGCGGGGCGAGCTGGCCGTACGTGGTCCTGCGCGTGCTGCTGCCCAACCTGCGGTCCTCCCTCGCCGGAGCCGCCTTCCTCACGCTGGCCCTGGTCCTCGGCGAGTTCACCATCGCCTCCCTGCTGGGCTTCCGGCCCTTCGCCGTGTGGATCGTCACGATCTCCGGAGCCCACGCCCGGATGTCGGTCGCCGTCTCCATCCTCAGCCTGCTCATCACCTGGCTGCTGCTGCTCGTCCTCTCGCGGGCCGGGACCAACGCCGCCACGGTGTCCTCCGCCCCCAGCACGTCCCCCACCTCCCGCAAGGAGTCCTGACCTCCATGTCCACCACCCTTCCCGCGGCCAGGAAGCCCGAGGAGCCCGCGAACTCCGCGACCCCCGCGGGCGCGCGCGTCGAATTCCGCGGCCTGCGGCGGGCGTTCGGGTCCACCGTCGCCCTCGACGGGCTCGACCTGACCATCGAGCCGGGCGAACTCGTCGCCCTGCTCGGCCCGTCGGGCTGCGGAAAGACCACCGCCCTGCGCGTGGTCGCGGGCTTCGAACAGCCCGACTCCGGTGAAGTCCTGGTCGACGGCGAGGACATCACCCGCGTACCGGCCAACCGGCGCGACGCCGGGATGGTCTTCCAGTCGTACAGCCTCTTCCCGAACCTCAGCGCCCGCGACAACGTGGCCTTCGGCCTGCGCGTACGCAAGGTCGGCGCGGCCCAGCGCCGCGAGCGGGCCGCCGAACTCCTCGACCTGGTCGGCCTGCCGGACCACGGCGACCGCTACCCGCACCAGATGTCGGGCGGCCAGCAGCAGCGCGTCGCACTCGCCCGCGCCCTGGCACTGCGCCCGCGCGTGCTGCTGCTCGACGAGCCGCTCTCCGCGCTCGACGCCAAGGTACGGGCCAACCTGCGCGACGAGATCCGCCGGCTCCAGCTCTCCCTCGGCATCACCACCGTGTTCGTCACGCACGACCAGGAGGAGGCGCTGTCGATGGCCGACCGCGTCGCCGTCCTGAACGCCGGCCGCCTCGAGCAGTGCGCGGCCCCGGCCGAGCTGTACGAGCGCCCCGCGACGCCGTTCGTCGCCGAGTTCGTCGGCACCATGAACCGGCTGCCCGGACAGCTCACCGACTCCGGCCTGGTGGAGGTGGCCGGCACCCGGCTGCCCGTCGACGGCCCGGTCCCGACGGCGACGCGGGAGGTGGAGGTGCTGGTCCGGCCCGAGAACGTGACGGCGACCGCCGACCCCGAAGGCACGGCCACCGTGGTCTCCGCGTCCTTCTTCGGCGCGGTGACCCGGCTCCACCTCGAACTGCCCGGCGGCACCTCCGTCAAGGCGGACCTGCCCTCGCGGGACGCGGGCGAGCTGGCGCCGGGTGCGCGGGCCGCCGTCGGCCTGGCCGAGCGTCCGGTGCTCGTCGTGGCCCGGTCCGCGTGACCGGCCTCGCCGCCGTCCTGTTCGACATGGACGGCACCCTGGTCGACACCGAGGTGCTGTGGTGGCGGACCACCGAGCGGATCGCGCAGGGCCTCGGCCACGAACTCACCGGCGCGGACGCGCCCGAGGTCGTCGGCCGGGCCGTCGAGGACACGGCTGCCCACCTCGTACGGGTCTCCGGAGGGGGAGATCCGTCCGAGGTGGCGCAGGCCCTGACCGCGGACTTCTTCCGCCGGGTGGAGGCCGGGGCGCCGATGCGGCCCGGCGCCCAGCGCCTGCTGACCGCGCTCGAGGCCGAGGGCGTGCCCTTCGCCCTGGTCAGCGCCTCGCCGCGGCTGGTCGTCGACTCGGTCGTCGGCGGTTCGCTGGCCCATGTCCCGTTCGCGTTCACCCTGTCCGCCGACGACACGGACCGGACGAAGCCGCACCCGGACCCGTACCGGGCGGCCGCCGACCGGCTCGGCGCCGCGGTACGGGACTGCGTGGCGGTGGAGGACTCGCCCGACGGGGCGGCCTCCGCGGAAGCCGCCGGGTGCGGGGTGCTGGTGGTCCCGTCGCTGCTGGAGGTGCCGGCCTCACCCGTACGGACCTTCGCGCAGTCCCTGGAGGACGTGACTCCGGACCTGCTGCGGCGCTGCCTCGCCGGGGGTGTTCCGCGGCAGGACCGTCAGGAAACCAGGCCGAGCAGCTCCACGACGCCGTCCACGTAGGCGGCCGACACGGAGCCCGGAGCGGCGGCCGCCGTGTGGCGCAGCGAGGGCAGAGCGGCACGGACGAACGCCGCGCACTGCCCGTACAGCCCGGCCTCGTGCGAGGACCCGTCGTCCTCGGTGCCGAGCAGGGACAGCAGGGTCCACAGCAGCGCCTCGCGGGTGGCCAGCCGCGGCGGGCCCGCCGACCAGACGGCCATCAGCACCCCGCACACCGCCGGAGCGGGCGGGTGCAGATGCCCGGACAGGAAGGCGTGGCCCTCCAACGCGCGGAAGGCGGCCGGGTGTCCCTCGGCCACCGCCCACAGGGTGTCCACGAGATGCCCCGCGCTGCGGCCGCAGCCGCACGTGACGATCTCCCAGTCGTGCCGGGCGATCTCCGCCCCCACCGCGTCGGGCACCAAGGGGCTGCTGCGCGGCTTGTCCGTCCCTCTCATGCGAGCAGTATGGGGATCGGGGACCGGACTGACCAGGGGGTTCCGCCAGTCGGAACGGCCTCGTGACCAGGGGCGGGAGCGGGGACCGGACAGAGTTCCGGATCATGGCCGGAACCGGATCGCGGGGGCCCACGTCTGAGACCCCGTGTGGATGAAACGAAGAATTGCCGCCCTGCTGCTGGCCCTGCTCGCGACACAGCTGGGATCCCTGATCAGCCCGGCCTACGCCTGCGGCTGCGGCGCGATGATCCCCGAGGGCTACGCCCGCATCGGCGTCGAACGGGAGACCTCCGTCGTGCGCTTCGACGGCCGTACGGAACAGATCGTGATGCGGTTCGTCGTCCGCGGGGACGCCCCGCGAGCGGCGTGGATCATGCCGGTACCCGGGCGGGCCACGGTGGAGCTGGGCGACGGGGAGATGTTCCGGCAGCTGACCTGGCTGACCCGGCCGCAGTTCAAGACCCGCAGCTACTTCTGGCCGCGCGACCGGGACTGGCCGTTCTCCTCCGGTACGGGCGACTCCGTCGGAGCCCCGATGCCCGGCGCGGGCGACCCCTCGGTCGGCGTCGTCGGCCGTGAACAGCTCGGCGACTTCGACGTCGCACGCCTCACCGCGACCGATCCCGACGCACTGCGCAACTGGCTGGAAGCCAACGGCTTCAAGCTGCCCGAGGGCCTCGCCGCCGAGCTGAAGCCGTACGTCGACCAGAAGTGGGAGTACGTCGCCGTACGCCTCGCCCCCCGGCAGCAGGGAAAGACCCTGACGGGCACCCTCGACCCGCTGAAGATCCGCTTCGACAGCAACCGGCTGATCTATCCGATGCGGCTGTCCCGGCTGGCCAAGACCCCGCAGTCCCTCGGGCTGTACATCCTGGCCGACCACCGCATGGAGCCCGCCTCCCCGATCGGCGGCGCCAAGCCGAAGGTCACCTTCGCCGACACGGTCACCCCGGAGGGCGGCCTCGCCACGCTCACCGGCGGCAAGCCGGCGTTCCTGACGGCGATCGACCAGGAGTTCCCGGAGCCGGGCCGCATCGACGGCGACCACGAACTGCGCGCCACCGCCGCCGACACCCCGTACCACAAGGTGATCTACACCGGCGAACTACTCACCGTCGGCGGGATCCCGGCCTGGCTGCTGACCGTCGGGGCCGTCCTCGTCGCCCTCGCGGCGGGCACCTTCACCCTGCTCCGACGCAGGTCCCGCAGTACGAGCGCCTGACCGACCCGGCGCACAGCGCGGCCGCGGCACCGGGATCGCCGAGAACCCGGTGCCGCGGCCGCCCCGTACCAATGCGCTCGGCTGGATCTACACCGGCCGGGGCGGCTGCGTCCGCCAGAACGCGCACTGGTGGTCCGACCCGAACGAGGTACCGGTCCGCGTCGCCGCGGGGTTGAGCGTGAGCACCGTGACAGTGGCCCCGGCCCCCGCCGCCGGCCACGCCGTCTGCCCCGGCACCGCCGGGACGCCGTAGCGCGCGAACGCACCCCAGTAGCGCTTCATCCGGGTCGCGAGCGCGACCTGCTCCGCGGTCAGCGGCCGGTCGCCCATGGTGAAGTCGTGCAGATAGGCCAGCTCCGCACTGTGCGCATTCGACTCGTCGAGACCGGGTACCTGCGCCCCTGCCAGCGTCGGCGAGTTCGGGTCGTCGAACTCATAGAGATACGTGGGCACTTGGGAGGCGAACAGCTGCGCCGTCCACGCCGTCTGGCAGGCGAACGTCGAGTCCGTCGTGACCGCAGACAGCGCCAGGTACGGGGACCCGTACGCCGACACCGGATACCGGGCGAGCACCTCCGGGCCGGCCGCCCCGTACCCCGCCAGGACCTGCGCGGTGTACTGCTCCTGCGTCAGGTACGGCTGGGTCAGCGCGACGAACAGGCGCGCCTCGGAGCGGGTGCTCCCGATCAACACCGGCACCTTGTTCCAGCGCCCGCTCCCGATGGCCGTCGCCGGATCAACCGGCAGCAGCCCGTCACCGGACGCAGGACCCGAGGTGGGCACCGTACGGGCCGCCTCGACCAGCGCCGCCCCGGAAGCGGCCCGCAGGCACCCGGCCAGCGCGGCCGTCTCCGTACAGCCCGCGGCCGCGGCGAAAGCCCGCGCCTGCGACTCGGCCCGCGCGCCGTCCGGCGGACGCAGCAGTGTGCACGGCCCGCTCTGCAGCACCGCCCGGTGGAACAGCCCGGCCGCCGACGGCGCGGCCAGCAGGGAGCAGACGGAACCGCTGCCCGCCGACTGCCCGGAGACCGTGACGTTCCCGGGGTTCCCGCCGAAACCGGCGATGTTCTCCCGGGTCCAGCGCAGCGCCGCCATCTGGTCCATCAGCCCGAAGGAGCCGGAGCGCTGCGCATTCTCCCCGGTTATCTCGGGCAGCCCGAGATAACCGAGCTGCCCCAGCCGGTAGTTGATGCTGACCACGACACTGCCGGTCAGATCGGCCATGGTACGGCCGCCGAACTGCGTGCCCGTGCCCTGGCTGTACGCACCCCCGTGCATCCACACGATCACCGGCAGCCGGGCTCCGGCGTGGGCCGTGCGGGGCCGGTACACGTCGAGGTACAGGCAGTCCTCGCTGACGGCCTGCGGATCACGCAGCCCGAACGGCGAGAACTGCAGGCACGCCGGGGCCTGTTGGACAGCCTCCCGGACCCCGGTCCAGCGGCGTGGCTGCTGCGGCGCGCGCAGCCGCGCGTCCCCGACCGGGGGAGCGGCGTAGGGGACGCCGAGGAACTCCTGGGCGCCGGAGCCGTCGTCGTGCCGACCGCGCAGCACGCCCTGCGCGACAGTGGCCTGCGGGCGCGCAGACCCGCCGGACGAAGCCGCCGTGGCCGCCGCTGCGGGGAGCGCCGGGGTGAGCAGGGCCGCCAGCGCACATGCGGCGGCGAGCAGCGACCGTGCCGTACGCGGCCGCCTCATGGGCGGAGCCCGGCGATGAGGGCCGAGGTGACCGCGAAGTCGGCCGGCCCGGTGTTCCAGTCGGCGTTCATCGGGCTGATGGCGATCTTGTCGGCACTCACCGCCTCCACGTCACCGCCCTTGGCGGCCGGCTGCGGGCGGAACTGCACGTTCACCTTCCAGGTGCCGTCCCCGGAGTCGGTGAAGTCCGGCTGGAGCGGGGCCTGCGGGTCCTGGAAGGTCGCGGCCACACCGGCGGCGGTGCCCTTGCCGTCCGCTCCGACGATCGGGTGGTTGATGTTCAGGCCGACGCCCTTCGGCAGCAGCGGGCCCGACCTTGCCCGGCTGCGCAGCCGGTCGATCAGCTTCACGGCGAAGTCGACGGTGGGGCCCATCGCATTGACGGTGGCGGTGGGATCGGGAACGGCCAGTCCGCCGGTGCTCAGCGCGATCGCCGGGACGCCGCTCTCGAGGGCGGCGACGGCGCCGCCGACCGTACCGGAGTGGGTGGCGAGACCGGCCACGTTCGGGCCGAAGTTGGTGCCGGAGACCACCAGGTCGGGGGCGCGTCCCTCGAAGACCTCGGAGAGTCCGAAGGCGACGGAGTCACCGGGCGTGCCGTCCACGGCCCACACCTTCGGCTCGGGGTGTTTCACCGCGATGGTGGGGGCGCTCATCATCTTCGTGCCGGCGCCGCTCTGGTTGGTGAGCGGGGCGACGATGGTGACGTCGTGCCCGGCGGCGGTCAGCCGCTCGAACGCCTTGCGGATGCCGGGCGCGTTGTAGCCGTCGTCGTTCGTGAGCAGGATCCGCAGCGGGGCCGCGGGCGCCGCCGTACTCGCTGCGGGCGCGGTCTGCGGCGAGGCGACCGCGGGCGCCGTACCCGCGAGGGCTGCGGTGCACACGATGAACACGGCCGGCGGCAGAACTCGCTTGCGTCTCACAGAGAACTCCTTGGAAGGGGAGGGGAGGGAGGCGAGGGTGCGGTACGGGTGGTGCGAGGAGGGTGTGGTGCAGGACCGGCGGGCGCACGACCCTCGGCATGCGCCCGCCGGAGTTCGAGCCGGGCCGCCGCGATGCGGCAGCGGCGGCCCGGGGATCAGCGCACGCTGCGGATCGGGAGGATGGCGAGTGCGCCGATCAGCGAGAGGGCCCCGCCGACGAGGAAGAGCGGGGTGTATCCGCCGAGGGCGGTCACCACGGCCGAGGCGACGAAGGGGGCGATGATCTGCGGCCCGGCGTTCGCGACGTTGAGGACGCCCATGTCGCGGGCGGCGTCCTCGGCCCGGGGCAGGACCAGGGTGACCAGTGCCGTGTCGACGGCCATGAAGCAGCCGAACGCGAGCCCGTTGAGCGCGCTGAAGACGAGCATGCCGGTCCAGGTGGGGCTGATGACGGGGACCACCATGACGAGCCCGGCGAGGGCGGCCGAGACGCCGACGAACACCTTGCGGCGGTCCCACCGGTCGGACAGCATCCCGCCCACCACGGTCGAGACGGCCATCGCGACCATCGACACGGGGGTGAGCACCGCCATCGCGGCGGGCGGGGTCAGCCCGGAGGGCAGGCTGATGTGGTCGTCCAGGATGTACAGCTGGTAGCCGACGACGGAGAAGTAGCCGAGGACCATCAGGGCCCGGCCGATGAACGCCCACCGGAAGTCGTGGTTCGCCAACGCCGAGAGGAACGCGGCGAGTTGGGCCCGCTTCGGGGCGGCGGCCGGGGCGGGACCGGTACGCGGGACGTCCCGGCACAGGAGGGTGAGCAGCAGTGCGGAAGCGGCGACGATCGCGCCGAAGACCAGGTATCCGGTCTGCAGGTGGTCCGCGGTCTTGGAGGCGATCAGCACCCCGACCGTGCCGCCGATCGGCAGGCCCAGCCCGACGAGCGCGGACGCGGTGCCGCGCCGGGTGACGGGCACCCGGTCGGGGACGATCGCGGTGACCGCGGCCTGGTAGACGTTCATGGTCGCCTGTACGAGGCACCAGCCGATGCCGACCAGCAGCGCGGTGGTCGCGTATCCGACGAAGGCCAGGGCGGCGAGCGAGGCGAAGGCGCCGCCGAGGATCCACGGGTTGCGGCGGCCGCTGCGGTCGGAGAGCGCGCCGGCGATCGGGTTGAAGGCGGTCGCGAAGACCGCGCTGATCCCGCCGATCACACCGAGTACGGCGACCTTGTTGGCGGGGTCGATCTCCGCGACCTGAGTGGGCAGCAGGATCGATCCGACGCCCATGTAGACGGCCAGCAGGGCGGAGTTCGCGACCAGCAGCAGGGGCAGGAGCGTGCGCTGGCGGGGAGGTTCGGGATCCGCCGGGGCGGGCGAATCGATCAGTTCGTTCTGGGCCATGACGACTCCTCGGGGGACGGGGCGAGAAGGGGGTGCGGAGGCTCGGCGCGGGGGCCCGTGGCGGAGAGGGGTGCACCGTGCGTGGGGCTGCGGCGAGGTGCCGCCGCCCGGGGAAGGCTCGGCGGGCGGCTGTGGTTCACGTGATGTTGTTACACGTGTCACCTTCGGCGCTTGGACACTGTGTAGCACCCATTTCGGGGCGTCGCTAGAGGTTGAGTCGTGGCGATGTGCGGATCGTGACCGACCGGCAAGTAACTCTGCGAGGACGTGTAACCATCACCTCAAGGCCACTGAGCAGGGCTGTTGTGTCCGGAATCCCTCTTGCGCTTGTGGCGACGGTCACGCATCCGCAATACTCCGTGCCGCATCGCGACGACTCCCGTCGCCGCTCACCGCTCACCGCTCACCGCAAGAGCCTGAGGCCGACGTCCCCGTTCCCGGGCCCCCGTTCCCGGGCCCCCGGCTCGAGCCCCCCGGCCCCCCGGCCCCCCGGCCCCCCGGCTTTCCGCCCCCTGTGAAGCCCTCCTCCGCCTGTGCCTGCTCTCCGCGTGCCCCCACCGCCTGGGGAGGCCACCGTGAAAGGCCTGCCATGCCACGTTCCTCCGCCGTGCCCCGGTCCGGGCACCGCGCATCCCCGCCCCTGATCCCCGCTCCCCGGCACCACCTCCCGGCGGCCCCGCCCCGCCATGCGGTCGCCGCCGGCGCCGGCCTCCTGCTCGGGTCGCTGCTGATCGGCCTCCTGCTCTCGGTCGGCGAACGCCCCGTCTTCCAGGGGCTCGACGACGGCTGGGCCGCGTCCATGAACGGCTCGCGCGCGGACGCCCTCACCGGCCTCGCCACCGTCTTCGACCGGCTCGGCGGCCCGCTCGGCACGGTCCTGCCGCTCGGTCTGACCGGCTGCCTCTGCGTCTACGGGCGCTGGCGGTCCGGGCTGTTCGCCCTCACCGCCGGCGTCGTGGCGAACGTCCTCCTGGTGCTCCCGCTCAAGCAGCTCGTCGACCGTCCCCGCCCGTCGCATCCGTGGGTCCTGGTCAACGACGGCTCGTTCCCGTCCGGCCAGGTGTTCAGTGCCGTGACGCTGATGTTCGTGGCCGCCGTCCTGGTGTTCCCGCCGCGGGCCCGCCGCTGGTGGTGGCTCTTCGCGGCGCTGTACGTCGTCGCCATGATGGGCAGCCGGACCTGGCTGCACGCGCAGTGGCTCAGCGACACCGTCGCCGGGGCGCTGGCCGGCGCCGGCAGCTGCATGCTGCTGTGGAGGGCGTTCGCACCGCTGCTGCGGATCGAGGCCGAGCGGGTCGCGGCCGACAGCCTGTGGCTGTGAGGGCCGTAGGCCAACGGCATATCGAGAATCATTGACGGTCGTCCAGGAATCGCCATATTCTCGTGTTCGGGGCCGGCGTGCGTCCACCGCACCGCCGGCCCCGGAGCGACGAAGGAAGGGCCCCATGGCACACACCGAGAACCGCACCCCGCCCCCCGTGGTCGACCTCCCCGCAGGCCGACTGCGCGGCGCGATCGAAGACGGGCTCTCCGTCTTCCGGGCGGTCCCGTACGCCGCACCCCCCGTCGGCGACCTGCGCTGGCGGCCCGCCCGGCCGCATCCCGGCTGGAGCGGCACGCGCGACGCGAGCGCCGACGGCCCCAGTGCCCCGCAGATGTACGTGGAAGGCGGCGACCCGGTCCTCGGCGGCCACGGGTCACCCCCCTTCGACGAGGACTGCCTCACCCTGAACGTCTGGACCCCCGCGGCGGACGACGCCCGCCGTCCGGTGCTGGTGTGGATCCACGGCGGCGGCTTCGTCTCCGGATCGGGCTCGCTGCCCGGCTACGGCGGCGAGACCTTCGCGCGGGACGGCGACCTGGTGTTCGTCGGCATCAACTACCGCATCGGGCCGCTCGGTTACCTCCCCCCGGAGGGCGGCGACGGTGACGAGAGCGGCGAGGTGGCCAACCCCTGGCTCTCCGACCAGCTCGCCGCCCTGCACTGGGTGAAGGAGAACATCGCCTCCTTCGGTGGCGACCCGGACCACATCACCGTCGCCGGCCAGTCCGGCGGCGCCGTCTCCACCGCGGCCCTCGCGGGGCACCCACAGGCCGCCGGCCTGATCCGCCGGGTGATCCTGCAGAGCCCGCCGTTCGGGCTCGACCTCCCCGATCCCGACGCGTACCGGGAGCGCACCGAGGCCTATCGGGAGCTGGCTGGCGCCAAGACCGCGCAGGAGCTGCGCGCCCTGGCCTGGCCGGCCCTGATCGGCGCGGCCGGCGGCCTGTTCGCCCGCACGATGCGGTGGGGCTACTGGCCGACGCCGTTCCTGCCCGTCGTCGACGGGGAAACGCTCGAGCGTCATCCGGCACAGGCCCTGCTGCACGGGGCCGCAGCCGGCATCGACGTCATGATCGGGTGGACCCGCGAGGAGGCCAACTTCGGCTTCGGCCTCGACGAGGGGTACGCGGCCGCCACCCGGGAAGAGGTGACCGACCGGATCGCGGAGACCTTCGGGGCCGAGGCCGCCCCCGAGGTCTACGCCGCTTACGAGACGGCCCGCCCCGGCGCCGGTCCGGCCGGTGTCCTCACGGACCTCATCACGGACGAGCTCTTCCGGGTCCCCTCCGTCGGGCTGGCGGAGGCCAGGGCCGGTTCGCAGCACCCCGTCTGGGCCTACCAGTTCGACCTCCCCACGCCCGCGTACGAGGGCCGGCTCGGCGCCGCGCACTGCCTCGAACTCCCCTTCGTCTTCGACAACTTCGAGCAGTGGTCGCACGCGCCCTTCCTCGCCGGGCTCGCCCCCGCCGTCCGCGACGGCCTCGCGCGGACCATGCACCGGGCCTGGATCGCGTTCGTCCGCACCGGCGACCCGAACCACCCCGGTATGCCGCAGTGGCAGCCGTACGGCGCGCAGACGCGGACCACGATGCGCTTCGACTCGGTCGTCACCGCCTTCGACGATCTCGCAGGGCCCTCGCGCCGCCTGCACGAAGCCCGCAGGGGTCAATGATCTAACTCGTGTAACCTGGGAGGAGAGGTATCGGTCGACCCAAGGGAGCATCGAGAACCATGCCCAGGGAGCCCAGGGAGACGAGCACCCCCGCGTCGCCCGTGTCGATCACCAGCGCCGACGTGGCCCGGCTGGCCGGGGTGTCACGCGCCACCGTGTCGTTCGTCCTGAACGACACCCCCGGCCACCGCGTCAGCGAGGGCACCCGCACGCGGGTGCTCGACGCCGCCCGGCAGCTCGGTTACGTACCGCACGCCGCTGCCCGGTCCCTGCGGGCCGGCCGCAGCAACCTCGTCCTGATGCCCGCCTCGATCTCCGCGATCGGCCGGCTCGTCAGCGACTGGGTCGACGACCTGTACAGCGAGCTCGACCGCCACGGCTACACGGCCGTCCTGCACGCGGGCCGCTTCGCCGACCCCCTCGACGCCGCCCGGGCCTGGGCCGAACTGCGCCCGGCGGCCGTCATCGCCCTCGACGGCGACCGCTTCACCGCCCAGGCCGCCGAGCTGCTGAGCCGCGCCGGCGTACGCGCCCTGCTGGCCTTCGCCGCCCGCCCGGTCGAGGGCGTCCACACCATCGGCTTCGACCACGCGGACATCGGCGCGGCCGCGGCCGAGCACCTCATCGCCCGGGGCCGGAGCAGGATCGGCGTGGTCATGCCCCAGGAACGCGGCCTCGGCACCCTCGCCGGCCCGCGCCTCGCCGGGGCCGAGTCGGTCGCGGCCCGGCACATGGCCACGGTGACCCCCGTGGAGCTCGCGTACACCAGGGAGTCCGCGACCGCCCTGGCCCGGCGCTGGCCGAGCCTGGGCCTGGACGCCGTCTTCGCGTACAACGACGAGTACGCGGCGCTGCTCCTGCACGCCCTCCAGGCCGAGGGCATCGCCGTACCGGACGAGGTCGCGATCGTCGGCTCCGACGACCTGGTCCTCGCCTCTCTCCAGCAACCGCCCCTGACGACGGTCCGCCTGGACCTGCCGCCGGCAGCCCGCGTCGCCGACGCCCTCCACGAGCTGATCGAGACGGGGAAGACGCCCCCGGTCCCCGCGATAGAGGCCCTCCTCGTCCACCGCGAGACCTCCTGAGGAACCGCTCTACCGGTGGCGGCGATGTACCGGACGCTCCGGCCACCACCCCGGCGGACATGCGCGGAGCGGCTCAGCCGGGAAACGTGGCCGACCCGGGCCGGGAGTCGTCGCGGGCGCACGCCACGTCACCCGTGCTCGGCAGCAGGGTCCGATGCCCTGCCGAGCGACACGCGACCGGCCCGGGTGCAGGCAGCGCCGGACGTCGGCCGAGCACGATGCACAAGTGACCGGCTAAGCGGCCTCGGGGAAGTGGGGTGCGTTTTCGTGTCGTCCGGTGCGGTGCATCGCAAGGCGGAGCGGCACGCTTGTACTGGACGTACCGGGGTGCTGCGAGACCGCGGCGAGGCGCCGTGCCGGGCGGCGCGGGGGCGTGCCCCACTTCACCGAGGCCGCTTAGTCACAATGCCGTTGATTTATGGCGGTTGGATCACGATGGCGTCGTGTGAGGGCCGGGTGGGCTGGGGCCAGTCGCGGTGGCGGCTGGTCTTGGCCTTG